>NZ_JAWNEB010000002.1:0-527624 GCF_034107265.1 Enterobacter sp. 168J2
GCTTTAGCGCGGTGGTCCCACCTGACCCCATGCCGAACTCAGAAGTGAAACGCCGTAGCGCCGATGGTAGTGTGGGGTCTCCCCATGTGAGAGTAGGGAACTGCCAGGCATTAATTAAGAAGAACCCCGTACCGTAAGGTGCGGGGTTTTTTGCTTTTGTGCGTAGAAAAAACCAGTAGCGCTGCGGGCTTAGTAGGCCGGATAAGGCAAAGCCGCCATCCGGCAACACAGGCCGCACGATCCCACGGCAAAGAGAAGCAAGAATATAAAGAAGGGATTTAGAAACGCAGAAAAGCAAAAACCCAGCCATAGGCTGGGTTCTTTAAATAGTGGTGCCCGGACTCGGAATCGAACCAAGGACACGGGGATTTTCAATCCCCTGCTCTACCGACTGAGCTATCCGGGCAACGGAGCGCATTAAACCGCAATCGCGCCTTATCGTCAACATTATTTCAGGAAAAGCTGTTCAACTGCTTAAGTTTGCGGCAATCTGTTCGTTTTCGCCGTGAAAATGCACAAATCTTCCAGACAATACCGGGCCGTGCGGCAATGCTGATAACAACAGGAGGGCAGTATGGCAAACGACTGGCTTGAGCTTCGTCAGCATGCGGATACCGGCATTGAAACGATCAAAGCGCACTTCGAAGGCCATGCCTTCGATCCCCACTGGCACGATAGCTATCTGGTCGGGATTACCCTTTCAGGCACCCAGCAGTTCCACTGTCGTCGCGAACGACACCACAGCCGTCCGGGTGATGCGTTCTTACTGGAGCCGGGTGAAATTCATGACGGCGACGCGCCTGTGGAAGGGGGCTTTACCTATCTCACCTTCTATCTTGACGAGCAGTGGCTGACGCGCACCCTCCGGGGATTATATGAAGCCACGCCGGATCGCTACTCGCTTCACTTTGCTCAAACGCTAACGCGAGAACCTCAGCTGGTCCGTTCTATCGGCGAGACGTTTAACGCGCTGCATAGCGATGAGATGAAAATTGTTCAGCAGAGCACAATGGATAAGCTGCTCTCTCAGATCACCTCCCATTGCCACTGGCGTAAGAAACTCCCGTCGCAGCTACAAAGCGCTGCCGTGGCGCACCGCGCACGCGACTATCTTTATGCGCATATCGGCGAGAACGTGGGGTTGTCTGACCTTGCGCGCGAGACGGGCACGGATCGCTTTACGCTGACGCGCTGTTTTAAGCGCGAGTTCAACATGGCACCGCACGCCTGGCTTATTCAGCTGCGTCTGGCAAAGGCGCGACAGCTGCTGGCGCACGGCGAGCAGCCTGTTAACGTGGCTACAGCGCTCGGCTTTGCCGACCAAAGCCATCTGGGACGCTGGTTCCAGCGTGCATACCGCATTTCCCCTGCCCACTACCGCCGGTTATGCACAAACCTTCCAGACGTTTCCAGAAAATAGCGGCACAGTGATGGCTCTAAGAAAAAAGGAGCCCTCTGTGAGTCTGATGCCTTATCTGTTGTTTGCCTTTGTCGCGTCGATAACGCCCGGCCCGACGAATATCCTCGTTCTCACTAACAGCCAGCACTTTGGCGTGAAAAATACCGTCCCCGCCATTTTGGGGGGATGTATTACGGCGAGTCTGATTGTGCTGATATCGGGCGCAGGTGCCGGAGAGGTGCTGCGTCAGTTTCCTCTGATACGCCAGGCAATGAGCTGGGCGGGCGTAGTGTGGCTCACCTGGATGAGCTGGAAACTGTATCGCGCGCCTGCGGCGAATCTTTCTGAGAAGGCGCCTCATCGCTTCACCGCGCAAGCCGCAGCGCTGCTGCAGGTGGTGAATCCGAAAACGTGGATGATGGCGCTGGCGGTAGTGAGTCTTTTTGCCCCCGCGAGCATTCATCCGTTAAGAGATATTGCGCTGATGGCGCTATGGTTCTTACTGATTTCTGTGATGTGCCTGATGTGCTGGGCGTGGCTGGGGAAGGCGGTAAACCGGGTGTTTCGCACCACCGTGGCGATGGTGCGGTTTCAGCGCATGATGGCGCTATGTCTGCTCGTCTCCGCCTGGGCAGGCATGCTGGTTTAGGTCAGCGCCCCGCCCATACGACATTGGGCAAAGCGCAGAATGTCTTCCGCCAGGCGGTGCGCCGTATCCACATCGGCCTGACTACGGTTCACCAGCATGCGGCTCAGGCAACCTTCCAGTACGAGCTCCATCTGCTTAGCGACCATTGCCGGGTCATCCACTTCAAGCGTTGTCAGCAGTTCGTGGGTGAAGTCATGCGCCGCACGTTTTTGCTGATCCGCCAGCTGGTGTATTGGATGGCCAGGATCGGGGTAAAACGTACAGGCAGCAATAAACAGGCAGCCTGGATAACGATTGTTGCTGACGCATTCTGTCAGGGCGGTGTAGCGCGCCAACAGCTTTTGCTCAGCCGTCAGCTCTTCATTCAACATTAGCTGCCTGCGCCAGATATCCACCTGCTGGCTAAGATAGCGTAGGGCATCATAAAGCAGCGCCTCTTTATCCGGCCAGAAGCGCTTTAGCTCATCCAGAGGGTAATCGATACGGTCGGCTACCATCTCAAGCGTGGTGCTGGCGATCCCTTGAATCTCAAGTAGTTGCAGGGCTTGTCCCAGTACGTCTTCGCGTTGCACGGTTATCTCCTCCGCTATTCCCAACGGTATGTCCCGTCTAAAGTGTTGTTTACGGTTGGCGATTGCGCAAATGCGCGCTGAATGCCGTTGCATCCATAAACCCGGTTACACGCTGTTCTGGCTGCTCTTCCCCCTGCTCATTAAAGAACAGAATAGTCGGCAGCCCGAGTACGGTAAGGTGTTTAAGCAGGGCCTTATCCTGCGCATTGTTGGCTGTGACGTTTGCCTGAAGGAGTACCGTCTCTTTCAGGGCATTTTGCACCTGCGGATCGCTAAAGGTGTATTTTTCAAACTCTTTGCAGGCGACACACCAGTCGGCATAGAGATCGAGCATCACCGGTTTGCCTTTTGCCTGCGCCAGCGCGCTGTCGAGCTCATCGACGTTCTTAACGTGTATAAAGTTTAAATGTGCCTGCGTCTGGCCCACAGGCGAGCCGAACGCCCAATCCTGAAGCGGACGCACGCTCACCAGCGCGGCGGCGAGCAGGAGAATTTGCACCAGACGCATCCACGCTTTTTTTGCCCCCAGGCTAACGATAAACGCCCAGGAGAAGAACGCCACGCCAAGCATGGCCCACAGGCGCAGACCCCACGCGTCACCAATAATGCGTTCCAGCAGGAACACCGGAAGCGCCAGGATGACAAAGCCAAACGCGGTTTTCACCGTCTCCATCCACGGGCCGCTCTTCGGCAGCAGTCGGTTGCCAAACACCGTCACCAGAATCAGCGGCAGGCCCATACCCAGCGCATAGAGATACAGCGTACCGCCGCCGAGCCACATGTTGCCGCTCTGGGCAATGTACAGCAGGATAGCGCTGAGCGGTGCGGTGGTGCAGGGGGAGCAAATCAGCCCGGCGATGGCACCCATTGCGAACACGCCGCCCGCAGAGCCGCCCTGCTGGCGATTGCTCATCAGCGTTAAGCGGGTTTGCAGCGAAGAGGGCAGCTGCAGCGTGAACAGGCCAAACATCGACAGCGCCAGCAGGATAAATACGACGGACAGGCCGATAAGCACGTAAGGGTGCTGAAGCGCCGCCTGGAACTGCAGCCCGGCCGCGGCGACCACGAGCCCGAGCGCGGTATAGGTGAGCGCCATACCCTGCACGTAGATAAACGCCAGCAGCAGCGCCCGGGCGGTAGAAAGACGCTGTTTGCCGCCCAGTACAATCCCGGAGATAAGCGGGTACATCGGCAGGACACACGGGGTAAAGGCAATGCCGATACCAATCAGTAAGGCCCAAAGCGCTGAGAAAGGCAGTTCAGAAGCAGCTTCGCCTTCACCCCTCACCCTGGCCCTCTCCCCTGAGGGGAGAGGGGAGGCAGCCGCTTTAACTTCACTAAGCGGAACGACCTTCGTTTCAGGGGGGTAGCAGAAGCCCGCGTCGGCACAGCCCTGATACGTCACCGTCAGCGTGGCATCTTTATCCGCCTGATTCACCGTGACGGGCACGCTCAGGCGCTGGCGATAGATTTCACTTTTACCGTAGAACTCGTCCTCGTGCCACTCGCCTGCGGGCATCTGCGGTGCGCCGACGCTAGCCTTTGCAGGCGTGATGCTGACCTGCTTGCGGTAGAGGTAGTAGCCCTCTTTCACCTGCCAGGTCAGATTGAGATCGTGCTGGTTTTGCTGAAAGTCGAAAACAAACGCCTGATCGGCAGGAATAAAGTTTGAACGGCCGGGTGCGTCAAACAACCCGGCAAATACTGACGTGCTGCACAGCAGCAGGATCAGCGTAAAGAAGCGTTGAGCCATGAGAGATAGTCGTTATCGCCGTGGACCACTGGCAGCACCAGCAGCTCCGGGGTTTGGTAAGGATGATGAGACTTGAGGCAGTCAAGGAGCGCCTGCTGATTCGCCAGATTGGTTTTAAGTAACATCTGGACTTCATACTCCTGCTCCAGCTTGCCTTCCCAGTAATAGAGGGAGGTCGCGCCGGGGAGCAGCGTTACGCAGGCTGCCAGTTTTTCGGCCAGCACCTTGGCGGCGAGATCCTGGGCAGAGGCTTCATCAGGGGCGGTACACAGTACGACGACAGCATCAGGCGTGTTCACAAGTCGACCTCCTCATCACGAAAGTCTTCACTATATCACGCAAGACGATTGGTCATTAATGAAACGGGCCGCAGAGCGGCCCGATTTTAACTATTTTTACAACGGCTAACGGTTTACAGCACAATGCCGCCGATGATAAAGCCGAGGACGACGCAAAGCGTAATCGCCACCACGCCCGGGATCAGGAACGCGTGGTTAAACACGTACTTACCGATGCGGGTTGAGCCGGTATCGTCCATCTCAACCGCCGCCAGCAGGGTTGGGTAGGTTGGCAGAACGAACAGCGCAGAAACCGCCGCGAAAGAGGCAATCGCCGTCAGCGGCGTCACGCCCAGCATCAGTGCCGCAGGCATCAGCGCTTTGGTGGTGGCAGCCTGGGAGTAAAGCAGCGTCGCGGCAAAGAACAGTACCACCGCCAGCAGCCACGGGTAGTTGTGCAGCAGGTCGCCGGCAACGGTCTGGATGTCGCTGATGTGCGCTTTCACGAAGGTGTCACCGAGCCACGCCACGCCCAGTACGCACACGCAGGCGCTCATACCGGATTTGAAGGTGCTGGCGTTCAGCACTTCGCTGGTGTCGATTTTACAGGTGATGCTAATCAGCGTTGCGATGGTCAACATGAACACCACGATCGCTTCGTTACGCGGCAGCACCGGGTTCTGAATCAGCCCCACGGTGTCGCTGATGGCGGTCGCGTAGAACATCACGGCGACGATACCGATCAGGAACAGCAGCACGGAGCGCTTCGCGTGCGGCTTCAGTTCGAAGACCTGGCTACCGCGCAGGCTTACTTCACCTTTTGCCAGACGCTCCTGGTAAACCGGATCGTCTTTCAGCTCGGCGCCGAGGAAGTTACACAGCACGGCGGTAATCATCACCGCAATCAGCGTAACTGGAATACAGATCGCCAGCAGCGTCAGGTAGCTCACGCCCATCGGCTCAAGGATACCCGCGAAAAAGACTACGGCGGCTGAGATTGGCGACGCGGTGATCGCAATCTGCGATGCCACCACGGCAATAGAGAGCGGACGAGACGGGCGAATACCCTGTTCTTTTGCCACTTCAGTGATCACCGGCAGCGTGGAGAACGCCGTGTGGCCGGTTCCCGCGAGAATGGTCATAAACCAGGTCACCAGCGGGGCAAGGAAGGTTATATATTTCGGATGGCGGCGCAGCATGCGCTCCGCCAGGCTCACCAGGTAGTCCATACCGCCTGCCACCTGCATGGCCGCAATAGCGGCAATAACCGCCATGATGATTTCGATAACGTCAAAAGGGATTGCGCCGGGTTTAATCTGAAAGATAAGGGTAAGTACGAGCACCCCGAGACCACCGGCAAAACCAATGCCGATACCCCCGAGCCGCGCGCCCAAATAAATCGCCAACAGGACGATGACGAGTTCTGCTCCAAACATAAAGACCTGCCTTGCTTATTAACAAGTTGATATTGAATTGTTGTATTTAGGTAACGCCTAAAAAGAAAAAAGGCACGTCACAAGTGACGTGCCTTTCGGAAGCCTAGCCTGAACTGTTACTGTTCGCTTTCATCAGTATATCGTTTCGCTTTATATGCCGGGTGCATCAGGTTCTGGGCCGAGAAGATATCGTCCAGCTCAGCTTCGGTCAACAGTCCGCGCTCCAGCACGACTTCACGCACGCTCTTACCGGTTTCGGCACAAATCTTACCAACGATGTCACCGTTGTGGTGGCCGATGAACGGGTTGAGGTAAGTAACGATCCCGATAGAGTTATAAACATAGCCTTCACAGACTTCTTTATTCGCGGTGATGCCGTTAATGCATTTTTCCAGCAGGTTGTAGCAGGCGTTTGTCAGGATGTGAATGGATTCAAACATCGCCTGGCCAATCACCGGCTCCATCACGTTCAGCTGCAGCTGACCCGCTTCGGAGGCCATCGTCACGGTGGTGTCGTTACCGATGACTTTGAAGCACACCTGGTTCACCACTTCCGGCACAACCGGGTTTACCTTGGCTGGCATGATGGACGAACCGGCCTGCAGTTCTGGCAGGTTGATTTCGTTCAGGCCAGCGCGCGGGCCGGAGGAGAGCAGGCGCAGGTCGTTACAGATTTTGGACAGTTTCACCGCCAGACGTTTCAGGGCGCTGTGTACCATCACGTACGCGCCGCAGTCGGAGGTGGCTTCAATCAGGTCTTCCGCAGGTACCACCGGCAGGTTAGACACTTCCGCCAGCTTCTGAACCGCCAGCTGCTGATAGCCATCCGGGGTGTTCAGACGCGTACCGATGGCGGTTGCGCCCAGGTTCACTTCCAGCAGCAGCTCGGAAGTGCGCAGCAGGTTTTTAGTCTCTTCGTTCAGCAGCACGTTAAACGCGTGGAATTCCTGACCCAGCGTCATTGGCACTGCGTCCTGCAGCTGGGTACGACCCATTTTCAGAATGTCCTGGAACTCAACCGCTTTACGCTGGAAGCCATCGCCCAGCTGGTTGATCGCGTCCACCAGTTTGACCACGGAGGCATACACCGCGATGCGGAAGCCGGTTGGGTAGGCGTCGTTGGTGGACTGGCATTTGTTAACGTGATCGTTCGGGTTCAGGTACTGGTACTCACCTTTCTGGTGACCCATCAGCTCCAGGCCAATGTTTGCCAGTACTTCGTTGGTATTCATGTTGACGGAGGTACCCGCGCCGCCCTGATAGACGTCAACCGGGAATTGGTCCATACATTTGCCGTTGTTCAGCACTTCATCGCAGGCAGCGATAATCGCATTTGCCGCGCTTTTAGGAATGGTTTGCAGCTCTTTGTTCGCCAGCGCTGCGGCTTTCTTCACCATCACCATGCCACGGACAAACTCAGGGATGTCGCTGATTTTGCTGTTGCTGATGTAGAAGTTTTCAATCGCTCTCAGAGTGTGAACACCATAGTAGGCATCCGCTGGAACTTCCCTGGTACCCAACAAGTCTTCTTCGATACGAATGTTGTTTAACATGTGAACCTTCTTTTCAAGCTGCCGATGGATTGTACTAAACACACAGTATTTATGTGGTTTTGAATATTTTCTGACCGACGATTATTCCCTCAATCAGCCAGATGTTCGAGATCATATGCTGATGATAGCGAATTGCCGTAAGCTGGATCACTTATTATCGAGCCGATTCCATGATAATTATTAATCTGTGAAATGGGTCACCGCTTTAATATTTCCAAAAAAAATATCCGTGCAAACCGATTGAATTTTCGCTAACCGTCACCATCTCATACAAACGCGCGTCGCGAACACATTCAGACAGGGGCCCGACGGCACCTGCCCTACAGGAGATACCAGTGCGCTGGATACCGTTTATTGCTTTCTTTCTCTATGTTTACATTGAGATTTCCATTTTTATCCAGGTTGCCCACGTGCTGGGCGTCCTGCTGACGCTGATTCTGGTGATCTTCACCTCCGTCATCGGTATGTCACTGGTGCGTAATCAGGGTTTCAAAAATTTCCTGATAATGCAGCAGAAGATGGCCGCAGGCGAAAGCCCGGCAGAAGAGATGATCAAAAGCGTGTCGCTGATTATTGCGGGCCTGCTGCTGATCCTGCCGGGGTTCTTCACCGACTTCCTCGGCCTGCTGTTGCTGCTGCCGCCGGTACAGAAGCACCTGACCATGAAGCTGCTGCCGCATCTGCGCTTTAGCCGCATGCCGGGCGGCGGGTTCAGCACAGGGCCAGGCGATACCTTCGAAGGGGAGTATGAGCGCAAGGATGAACAGCGCGACCGTTTAGACCATAAAGACGATCGATAATTTTATTGCCCGGTGGCTTCGCTTACCGGGCCTGCGGATTTTTCCGCTTCGGTAAAAACGCCCACAGTCCCGCCAGCATGACGATGGCGTACACACTCTTCCATCCCACCATCGCCAGCAGCAGCAGGCAAAGCACGCCCCCGACGACCGCCAGTGCTTTATAGCGACCTTTCAGCAGACGACAACCCGCCAGCATGCACAGCAGGTAGATCATGATGAAAATGCCGTTGGCGTAAATAATTAGCGCATCAAGGTTGATGTCGAGAATATAAATGCCCAGCGAGCTCAGGACGCAGCAGCCCAGCACGGCATTCAGCGCATTCATCGGAAGTTGACGTTTAGACAACCGCGCGAGGCGGCTCTCGGGTTTGTCGCGCGCCTGTGACCACACGAGACGGGCGAAGCTCTGGATATAAATGTTGAGGCTGGCAAAGCAGGCGAGATAGCCAATCACGCAGGCCACCCATAGCGCCTTCACGCCGAAAAGTTCAACCACAATACCCGGTAGCGATGCGGCGGCGGCTTTATCTTCGCCG
The DNA here is from genome assembly GCF_034107265.1 of Enterobacter sp. 168J2. Taxonomy (NCBI): domain Bacteria; kingdom Pseudomonadati; phylum Pseudomonadota; class Gammaproteobacteria; order Enterobacterales; family Enterobacteriaceae; genus Enterobacter; species Enterobacter sp. 168J2. Next base: position 8,977 of record NZ_JAWNEB010000002.1, read on the forward strand.
AACGCGTTGAAGTGCAGCACCAGCACGGTACAGGCCCAATATACGGTGCCTGCCAGCAGCAGACCAATCATCAGCGCGCGGGGAAAATCACGCTCGGGCTGTTTAAACTCGGATGCCAGGTGAGCGAACGCTTCAAGACCAACGAAACACCAGAACATGACGGATAACGCAGCGAAAAGCTGTGAATGGTCAATATCGTTTATCGCAGGGAAGGGGATATCCGCCACGGTAATGTTACCCGCAAACCAGATGGCGACGATCAGCACGACGATCAACGCTGCAACCAGCGTTTGCAGATTCGCGCTTGAGCTGGCCCCGCGCGAGCCCACCCACCAGACAATCGCCAGCGTACCCAGTTCAGCCATCAGTAGCTGCTCGTCGTGCCAGCCAAACAACGCCTGTCCAAAGCCGGTGGCGATATGCAGGGCTGCCGGAAGGCCAACGGGTATTACCGACAAAAACAGCCAGCCGGTCACGCGCTCCATGCGCGGACCAAACGCCATGCCGACAAAATGCGCCACGCCGCCCGCGCTGGGGAAATGTCGTCCGAGGATGGCAAACACAATCGCCACCGGGAACACCAGCAGGATCAGCACCGGCCATGCCCAAAGGCTGTTATTTCCGGCGACCAGCGCCGCCAGTGCCGGTACGGCAAACACGCCCGTACCTAACAAGGAGGTTGAAAGCAGGCCAACGCCCTGCGCCAGCCCCAGCTCCTGCCTGAGTCCGCTCATTTACCTGTCCCGCCACCATCAAAAGAGAGTGGATGGTAACACTTTCGCAAATTTTTTTTCGATTCCCCCTTGAAGGGGTAAAAAGCTATCCCCATCTCTCAGGGCACTAGTCGGAAAACCGCATGCGGGCCGGCGTCATCCATAACTGATAATGACTTTCTCAAAGGAGAGCTATCAATGAGTATTCGTCCGTTACATGATCGTGTGATCGTCAAACGTAAAGAAGTTGAAACCAAGTCTGCTGGCGGCATCGTTCTGACCGGTTCTGCAGCAGCCAAATCAACGCGTGGCGAAATCATCGCTGTCGGTAAGGGCCGCATCCTGGAAAACGGAACTGTGCAGCCGCTGGACGTTAAAGTTGGTGACATCGTAATTTTCAACGATGGCTACGGCGTGAAATCCGAGAAGATCGACAATGAAGAAGTGTTGATCATGTCCGAGAGCGACATTCTGGCAATTGTTGAAGCGTAATTTACGCACGAGAATTTGAGGAAATAAGAACATGGCAGCTAAAGACGTAAAATTCGGTAACGACGCTCGTGTAAAAATGCTCCGCGGCGTAAACGTACTGGCAGATGCAGTTAAAGTGACCCTGGGCCCGAAAGGCCGTAACGTAGTGCTGGATAAATCCTTCGGCGCGCCAACCATCACTAAAGATGGTGTTTCTGTAGCACGTGAAATTGAGCTGGAAGACAAGTTCGAAAACATGGGCGCGCAGATGGTGAAAGAAGTTGCCTCTAAAGCGAACGACGCTGCGGGTGACGGTACCACCACCGCGACCGTACTGGCGCAGGCAATCATCACCGAAGGTCTGAAAGCCGTTGCTGCGGGCATGAACCCAATGGATCTGAAACGTGGTATCGACAAAGCTGTCGCCTCCGCTGTTGAAGAACTGAAAGCGCTGTCCGTACCGTGCTCTGACTCTAAAGCCATTGCTCAGGTTGGTACCATCTCCGCTAACTCCGACGAAACCGTAGGTAAACTGATCGCTGAAGCGATGGATAAAGTCGGTAAAGAAGGCGTGATCACCGTTGAAGACGGTACCGGTCTGGAAGACGAACTGGACGTGGTTGAAGGTATGCAGTTCGACCGCGGTTACCTGTCCCCATACTTCATCAATAAGCCAGAAACTGGCGCTGTTGAGCTGGAAAGCCCGTTCATCCTGCTGGCTGACAAGAAAATCTCCAACATCCGCGAAATGCTGCCAGTGCTGGAAGCCGTTGCGAAAGCAGGCAAGCCGCTGGTTATTATCGCTGAAGACGTTGAAGGCGAAGCGCTGGCGACCCTGGTGGTTAACACCATGCGCGGCATCGTGAAAGTGGCTGCGGTTAAAGCACCTGGCTTCGGCGATCGCCGTAAAGCAATGCTGCAGGATATCGCTACCCTGACCGGCGGTACCGTGATCTCTGAAGAGATCGGTATGGAGCTGGAAAAAGCGACTCTGGAAGACCTGGGCCAGGCAAAACGCGTTGTGATCAACAAAGACACCACCACCATCATCGACGGTGTGGGTGAAGAAGCCGCTATTCAGGGCCGTGTTGGTCAGATCCGTAAGCAGATCGAAGAAGCCACTTCCGATTACGACCGTGAAAAACTGCAGGAGCGCGTAGCGAAACTGGCTGGCGGCGTTGCGGTAATCAAAGTTGGTGCTGCGACCGAAGTTGAAATGAAAGAGAAGAAAGCACGCGTTGACGATGCCCTGCACGCGACCCGTGCTGCGGTAGAAGAAGGCGTCGTTGCTGGTGGTGGTGTCGCGCTGGTGCGTGTAGCCGCTAAACTGGCTGGCCTGACCGCTCAGAACGAAGACCAGAACGTGGGTATCAAAGTTGCGCTGCGCGCAATGGAAGCTCCTCTTCGTCAGATCGTGTCCAACGCCGGTGAAGAGCCATCTGTCGTTGCGAACAACGTGAAAGCGGGCGAAGGTAACTACGGTTACAACGCTGCAACTGAAGAATACGGCAACATGATCGACTTCGGTATCCTGGACCCAACTAAAGTGACCCGTTCTGCTCTGCAGTACGCGGCATCTGTAGCTGGCCTGATGATCACTACCGAGTGCATGGTGACCGACCTGCCAAAAGGCGACGCGCCTGACTTAGGTGCTGCTGGTATGGGCGGCATGGGTGGAATGGGCGGCATGATGTAATCATGCTGTTCTGAACCTCTCAGAACGAACCCCGGACAGAAATGTCCGGGGTTTTTTATTGCCGCTACTCAAATGTTCCCTTCACGCATGCTACGCCTTCGCGCACCATCTGGCGGCCTTTCGCCCAGACCTCGCGGATCTTCAGGTCATCCGTCAGCACCAGGAAATCGGCATCGCATCCGGGCGCGAGCCGCCCCTTATGCTCCAGCCCGAGGAACTCCGCCACGTTACGCGTAAACGGCAGAAGCGCCTCCTCCAGCGGCAGATGATACCGGTTGACCAGCTGCTGTAGGGTTTCGGGCAGGGACTCGAAGCCCGCTACGCCAATGCCCACCAGATTACCGTTCGCATCAAAAATCGGCTGGCTGCCGTTACCGTCCGAGCTGAGCGTAAGCCGGTTCAACGGCACCTGCGCTTCACGGGCCGTCACGATGGCGGTGGCGGCATCAATGGGCTCTCGAATGCTGGTGGTAATATCGATATAACCCCCTTCGCGGGCATAGTTAAGCGCGGCGAGGAACAGCGCCTGGTCGCGGTTAACGTGGGTTGGCAGCAGCTTCGTACGGGGAACGTCGGCGTTATCGAGGATGTTAAACAACGGCTCCAGCAGCTTCGGGCTGTTGCCGAGGTGAAACACGGATATGCCCGCTTTGGCACCCAGCAGCCCGCCGACGCGCGACTGGGCGGCCATATTCGCGAGCTGGTCATCCGTCGGTGCGGAAGAGCGATGGTCGGAAATCGCGCATTTCACGCCGATGATTTTATCTATCAGCGCCACATCCTTTTCGACGCTGCCGGTAATCGTCGGAGAAGGCAGTCCGTACGCGCCTGTCAGCATCCACGCGCTGATCCCTTCATGCTCAAGCGCCCGCGTTTTTGCCAGCAGGGATTCGGGATGGCGGGTCACGCCGTCGGTACCCAGCAGGCCAACAACGGAGGTGATGCCCGCCGCCACCAGCGCGGATAACCGTACCTCAGGCGTCCGGGTGTGCGGACCGGCTTCACCGCCGCCTCCTATCAGATGCACATGCTGATCGATAAAGCCCGGGCAAACCACCGCCCCGGCGAGATCGCTTTCAGGACAGTTAAGCCGCGCTGTTGCGCGATCCGTTTTTTCAATCGCGACGATTTTTCCCCCGGCGATCAGCAGGTCGCAATATCCCCGATTCTCCGGCGCGTAAAGATGCACATTGCGGAAAAGATGGGGTTCCAGCACTGAAAAATCCATTTTTATCTCCTCAGAAGAGTAGCTGCATTACCCACATTGAGAGCAGGGCGTTAATGACGCAGATCGTAATGATGTGCGGGTAATATTTGGGGTTAACCCCTGCGGTACCCAGGCAGCGTCCCGTGTTTTGCACAGGATTGCCCATCAGATAGATGGCGGGAAGCAGGACGGTGGCATCGTGGCCGTTGAGCGTGCCGGCAGCCACCAGGCTGGCGCAAACCCCCACGCCCCCGCCCATACTCATCACCGAGGCCAGAAGGACCGTTGCCGCCGCGCCCGGAAGCCCCCACAGCGCCATGATCGGCTCGCAAATATTGCCAACAATATCCAGCAGGCCGGTCACCTTGAGCGCCTGAATGATGACAAACGCCATAACCACGTTCGGCAGCAGGCTGGTGGTGGCGATGGTAAAGCCTCGGCGGGCGCCATCAATAAACATGTCCATGATATTTTTACGCGGCTGGGCGATCATTTTTTTCCTCCTGAATACAACGATCTTCCATGTGAGCGATCCACAGACGCAGGAAGTTCGCGCCAACAAATTTAAACACCAGTATGACGGCCAGCGGCGTGATTACCGGGACGGTAATAAACGTGAAGAGTGCGGCACCGGAAGAAAAATAGTTGGTAATGATGGCGCTACCGCTGGTCTGGAAGGTGGCGAAAATGGCGCGCTCGCGATCGGTAATAGCCCCTTCGTCGGTCAACTCTTTGGTCATCCCTGCTGCGGCATCGGTATTTTGCAGGTTGGCGATGAGGGCCAGAGAGCAGATGCCCGGTACGCCAAGCAGCGGGCGCAAAATGGGCGTCATCAGCTGTTGCGCGGCACGCAGCCCGCCCAGCCCCTCGGTGACGGCAATGATCCCGAGCGATAAAATGACCGAAGGCGCCAGCTCAAGGGCAAATAAGAAACCGTCTTTCGCCCCCGTGCCACCCTCGCCGCGAAACGTTAGCGCGCCGTTCACCGAACCAAAGCTGCCGTTTAGGACGGTAAAATCCAGCACGCGCCACCATTCGGTACTTTTGGCGAAAAAGCCTGAGAAAAATACGATGGTGAGCACAAACGCCAGATAGCCCACCCATGTTACCTTTTCCTCTCCTGAGGATGATGCACTCATGAAACCCCCTGTTTTAATCGCGTACAAAAGTGGTACGTCGCAACACTAAAAACGATCGGGGGCTAAAACACGATATCCCAAAGGGCATTATCAGAATTCATTTAAGATATCGGAGGAGTGACGTACGGAATCTGGCTCGCAGAAATGCGCGGGGATTTTTCTTTTAGTCATCTTTTAGGTATAAGATTTACACACGGACAATTACTGTCCAGCTTATTGAAAACGAGGAATAACATGCGCGTAAAAGTCTGTGCAGGGATCGTAGGAGCAGCGTTGCTGCTGGCGGGTTGTAGCTCCAGCAATGAACTGTCGGCAGCGGGCCAGGGCGTTCGCTTTGTGGAAGATAAGCCAGGCAGCGAATGCCAACTGTTGGGTACAGCCACCGGTGAACAAAGCAACTGGATGTCGGGTCAGCATGGTGAAGAAGGCGGTTCTATGCGCGGCGCGGCGAATGCCCTGCGTAACCAGGCTGCTGCAATGGGTGGTAACGTGATTTACGGCGTGAGCAGCCCGACGCAGGGAATGCTCTCCAGCTTCGTGCCAACGGCCAGCCAGATGAGCGGCCAGGTCTATAAGTGCCCGAACTGAGTTAACTTGCTGATGGCGCTGCGCCCCACCTCGTAGGGCAGGTAAGCGTAGCGCCACCTGCCTTTTAGTGCTGCCGCAGCTGCAAATCCAGCGGCGTCTTACTAGGCTCTCCGCCAATCTCTCGTGCCAGCTTCGGCACCATATAACCCGAAACCAGCGTTAACAGTTCGCGCATAATCTGTCGGGCTTCGTCATCCGTCACCATAAAGTGCGCCGCTCCCTGCACGCGATCCAGCACGTGCAGGTAATAGGGCATCACGCCTGCGTCAAACAAGGCGTTGCTGAGATCGGCCAGCACGCGGGCATTATCGTTCACGCCGCGCAGCAGGACGCTTTGGTTGAGCAGCGTGACGCCCGCCTTACGCAGACGCGCCATCGCCGCGCGAAATTCATCGTCGATTTCGTTCGCGTGGTTGATATGGTTTACCAGCAGCACCTGCAGGCGGGACTGCTCCAGGCGTGCAGCCAGGCCGTCAGTGATACGTGCCGGAATGACAATCGGTAAACGGCTGTGAATGCGCAGACGTTTGATGTGCGGGATGGCTTCAAGCTGCGTCAAAAGCCAGTCCAGTTCATGATCTTTTGCCATCAGCGGGTCTCCGCCGGAAAAAATAATCTCATCCAGCTCTGGATGGGCGGCGATATAGTCCAGCGCAACCTGCCAGTTACGCTTATTTCCCTGGTTTTCGGCATACGGGAAGTGCCGACGGAAGCAATAACGACAATTTACCGCGCAGCCGCCTTTTACCAGCAGCAGGGCGCGATTGTGATATTTGTGCAGTAAACCCGGCACCACGCTGTTTTGCTCTTCCAGCGGATCGGTGCTGTAGCCCGGCGCGGTAATAAACTCATCCTGCGACGTAAGGGTTTGTTTTAATAAAGGATCGTCAGGGTTACCTTTTTCCATGCGCGCAACAAACGCGCGGGGAACGCGCAGGGCGAAAAGCCGCTTTGCCTCACGGCCGGCAAGCAACGCCGGGTGCTGATCGAGGTCTAAAAGACGCAGCAATTCATCAGGACTGGTGATTACATCGGCAAGTTGCGATAACCAATCTTCTCTGGATGGGGTGTTTAGGGTTACAATATGCGCCATTTTGTGGCTTAGCTACCAGTTAACAAATTTAGAGGGCCTTATGGCAACGTACTATAGCAACGATTTTCGTGCTGGTCTTAAAATCATGATGGACGGCGAACCGTACGCGGTTGAAGCCAGCGAATTCGTTAAACCAGGTAAAGGCCAGGCATTCGCACGCGTTAAGCTGCGCCGCCTGCTGACCGGTACCCGTGTTGAGAAAACCTTCAAATCTACTGACTCCGCTGAAGGCGCTGATGTTGTCGATATGAACCTGACTTACCTGTACAATGACGGTGAGTTCTGGCACTTCATGAACAACGAAACGTTCGAGCAGCTGTCTGCTGACGCGAAAGCGATTGGCGATAACGCGAAGTGGCTGCTGGATCAGGCCGAGTGCATCGTGACCCTGTGGAACGGCCAGCCTATCGCTGTTACCCCGCCAAACTTTGTTGAGCTGGAAATCGTTGAAACCGATCCAGGTCTGAAAGGTGACACCGCGGGTACTGGCGGCAAGCCAGCAACGCTCTCCACCGGCGCTGTGGTGAAAGTGCCACTGTTCGTTCAGATCGGTGAAGTGATTAAAGTGGATACTCGTTCCGGCGAATACGTATCCCGCGTGAAGTAATTTACGTCATGATTCGAGGCGCAGCGCCCGCTGCGCCTGATTTTTGCAGGCAGGGATGATGAAACGTACCGTTAAAATTCTGCTTCTGTTAGCGCTCTCCAGCGTACTGCTTTCCGGCTGTAACACCGCCCGTGGCATGGGGGAAGATATCCAGGACCTCGGTCATATCATTTCTCACGCAGCCAGCTAAGCTCGTCTAATTTTCCTAAAAATGCTTCCTTTTCCGTCAATCGGCGGGATCTTGTCTATTCTTAAGTTGCTATACACAAAACAACTTTGGCTATAAAAGGAAGATATTATGGTTAAGAAAACAATTGCAGCGATCTTTTCAGTCCTGGTACTTTCTTCAGTGTTAACGGCCTGTAATACCACGCGCGGCGTCGGTCAGGATATTTCTGAAGGTGGTAGCGCGATCTCTGGTGCGGCGACGAAAGCTCAGCAGTAATTAACAAACGGTACGGGACCGAATGGGTTTCGTACCGTCAGCTTTCTGACTCCTGCAGGGATAAAAACGGTGAAAAGCGCGTATCCATATGCAGCTTCATGCGGATATTGCGTTTATAGGTATAAACCGTTTTGCCATTGATACTCAGGTGAGCGGCAATTTTTTGATTGCTCGCGCCGTCCATCCACAACGTCAGCACTTTCTCTTCCTGTCGGGTTAGCAAGGGAGCGGCTACGGTTGGTCTGTGCGTGCTTGCGCCCGAGATTAACGCGTCATTAATAACCTCCGCGAGTTCCTCAAGAGGGGCGTTTTTCATTAACGTAGACCAGACCGGGAAGTTCTCCAGCCAGGCCGTCATGTCCCTGTCCTCTCCTGATTGCAGCATTATAAAAGGTAATTTTTCGCTGGCGTTCAGCAAGGAAGAGAATTGCTGGAAATGGTGAATATCCTGCCTGAAACCGTGCAGATCAGCGATAACCAGCGCAGGTTTCCATTGCAGAATGTGTTCTCTGGCGAGGAAAAGATTGTTCAGCCCGGTCACAACATAGTGCCCCGGGAACAAACCGGAATGATTGAGCCAGGCTTCAAACCCGGTGCGGGTGAAGTGACAACGGTCAATCAAAAGAATTTTGAACATATTTTATTCGCAGTCGGCTAGTGGTTTGGCTTCCTGCCATCAGAAAGCACATCATCATAGAGAAGTCCGATGAGCTATAAATGCCTGAACTCCGCGCCATACTGCGGCTATTTCTGGGCTTAACGCGTTCATCAAAAAATGATTGAAAAAAAATCGCACGCTAACCAAAATATGGGGTGTTATCTGCCTTGCGGGACGACCCGTAAGCGCTTCTTTCATCGGGGACGGCCCCAACTTTTTAAGTTAAGGAGCCCGAGATGTCCTGGATTATTCTTTTAATTGCTGGCCTGCTCGAAGTGGTATGGGCGATTGGCCTCAAGTACACCCACGGATTTACCCGCCTGACGCCCAGCGTCATTACCGTTACTGCGATGATCGTGAGTATTGTTCTGCTCTCGTGGGCGATGCGTTCCCTGCCGGTGGGAACGGCCTATGCCGTCTGGACGGGGATCGGTGCCGTAGGCGCGGCGATTACCGGCATTCTGCTGCTGGGTGAGTCAGCGAGCCTGGCGCGCATTGCCAGCCTCGCTCTGATTGTGGCCGGTATCATTGGACTGAAGCTCAGCACCCATTAACGGGGCTGTTTTACCCAGATGAGTTTCGACACATCAAACCCCTGTCGGGTCGCGACGTCCAGCATCTGCTGTTTCATCTCTGACGAAATAGTTGGCGTGCGGGAAAGTATCCAAAGATAGTCGCGATCCGGCCCGCAGACCAGCGCGTGACGGTACTCTCTGTCGAGCGCTATCACGTTATAGCCGCCATAAAACGGGCCGAAGAAAGAGACTTTGAGCGCGGCCCGTCGCGGGTCGCCAGTGAAGTAGGCTTTCCCCACCGACTGCTGCCACATCTCCCGGTCGGGATTATAGCCCCGGTTGATCACCTGAATACCGCCATCATCCATCGGGCTGTAATGTGCCGTGACCTTCTCCAGGCCCTGCTCAAACCGATGATCGAGTCGTGCGATTTCGTACCATGTTCCGAGGAAGCGTTGCGCATCAAAAGGCGTGACGACGGTGACGCCGGGCGGTGGAGTAGGGGAACTGCAGGCAACCACTAAAAACGCGGCTGTCACCGCGGCGATAACAGGCAGAATGCGCATAGGAGTTTCCTTACTGTTTTTTTGTTAAGTGTAGATGACGGCAAGGAAAATGGGTTTTTTGTGCGGTGTATTTCGCCGGGTAAGCGCAGCGCCACCCGGCAATGTTTTACTGCAGCGCGTCGAGGATACGGTATGCCGCCTCAACTCGCGCCGGGTTCGGATAGCTTTTATTCGCCAGCATCACAATGCCGAGCTGCTTTTCAGGAATAAAGGCCACGTAGCTGCCAAACCCGCCGGTTGAGCCCGTTTTGTGCACCCATGAGGCCTTAACCGGGGGAACGGGTGGACTCACTTCTCTTGCAGGCAACGGTGCCAGCGCCACCTTGTTATCGCTGCCTCCGACCACGGTTTTGGCATCGACCGGCCAGTTGAGCATCTCCCAGCCTAACCCCTGATACATGGCACCCACGCGCCAGTAGCGAGACTGCGCCAGCGTAATGCCTTGCTTCAGGGGCGTATCCTGCAGCGCGTCAGGTGCCATATTGGCCATCACCCAGCTCGCCATATCCTGCACGTTGGTTTTCACGCCATACGCCTCTGCGTCCAGCATGCCCGGTGAAACGTGGACCGCTTTACCGTCACGATATCCCCAGGCGTAATGCGTCTCCTCCGCTTTCGGAACGTTAATCCAGGTATGGTCCAGCCTGAGCGGCTTAAAGACCCGCGTCGTCATGGCCTGCTCATAGCTCATGCCGGAAGGTTTGACCGCCAGCGCGCCAAAAAGACCGATGCTGGAGTTGGCGTAAAGACGCGTGGTGCCCGGCTTCCACTGGGGCTGCCAGTTTTGATAGAAGCGCAGCAGGGAGGCATTATCAGTCACCTCGTCCGGCACCTGGAGCGGCAGGCCACCGGCGGTATAGGTCGCCAGATCGAGCATGCGAATTCCCTGCCACTGCTTGCCGGTCAGCTCAGGCCAGTATTTAGTCACCGGATCGCCCAGCGAAATTTCGCCGCGGGCAATAGCATCGCCCCCCAGCACGCCGGTGAAGGTTTTACTTATAGAGCCCAGCTCGAACAGGGTTTGCGGGGTGACGGGTTTGTTCGCCGCGATATCGGCCTTTCCGAAGGTAAAGTAGTGTGGCTGGCCCTGATAAATCACGGCCACCGCCATGCCTGGAATACCCTGCGCTTTCATCAGGGGCGTAACGTGGCGTTCTACCACGTCAGCCAGCTGTTTTTCCGACATCGGCGCGGCGAGTACAGAGCAGGATGTGCTGAGCAGCAGGGCGCAGCAAAGGAATTTTTTCATCATCAATTATCTTCCATAATAGCAGGTCAAGGGAGTGTCCGGGCCCGGCAGACCGCTGTAGTCTGTGGGATTTGACTATGGCTGACAAACGGTTAAATTTAGCATGAGCTGTTAATTTTTCTAACGGATGGAACAATGACCCGCAGCTATCTTCCGCTTAATTCGCTTCGCGCCTTCGAAGCGGCCGCCCGGCACCTCAGTTTTACGCATGCTGCGATAGAGCTGAACGTCACCCATTCTGCCATCAGCCAGCACGTTAAGGCGCTGGAGCAGCATCTGAACTGTCAGCTGTTTGTCCGCGTCTCGCGCGGCCTGATGTTGACCACGGAGGGGGAAAATCTGCTGCCGGTGCTGAATGATTCATTCGATCGTATCGCCGGAATGCTGGATCGCTTTGCCAGCCAGCGCGCTCAGGAGAAGCTAAAAATCGGCGTAGTAGGGACTTTCGCCACGGGTATCCTGTTCTCTCAGCTCGCGGACTTTCGCCGCTGTTATCCGCATATCGATCTTCACCTTTCCACCCATAACAACCGCGTCGATCCGGCGGCTGAAGGGCTTGATTATACGATCCGCTACGGCGGTGGGGCATGGCACGGCACCGAGGCGCAGTTCCTGTGCCCCGCGCCGCTGGCGCCGCTTTGCTCGCCTGACATCGCCGCCGTGCTCCAGTCTCCGGCCGATATCCTGAAGTTTACCCTGCTACGCTCTTACCGACGCGACGAATGGTCGGCGTGGATGCAGGCGGCAGGCGAGCATCCTCCGTCGCCAACGCACCGGGTGATGGTGTTTGATTCGTCTGTCACCATGCTGGAAGCCGCGCAGGCAGGTATGGGCATTGCCATTGCGCCTGTCGATATGTTTACCCATTTGCTGAACAGCGAGCGCATTGTGCAGCCGTTTACCACGCAGATTGATCTGGGCAGCTACTGGTTAACGAGACTGAAGTCGCGGGCTGAAACCTCCGCAATGCGTGAATTTGCCCAGTGGCTGGTGGGAAAAATGCAGAAATAAAAGGCCCGCCGGATGGCGGGCCTGAAGCGTCAGATAGTGACCACGGCAATTAGCGTCACCACGGTCAGGATGGTTGCCAGCCCGTAGAACACCCATTTACCGCTCGGCACATGGATTTTCAGATCGTGCATCGCATGATGAATGCGGTGCAGGCCGCACCACAGCGGCAGGACGATCGTCAGGAAGATGAACACGCGGCCAATAAAGCTGCTCGCAAACGCCAGCACGCGCTCGTACCTCAGCGCATCGCCCGGGAACAGCCCCAGCGGCAGCATAATGCCGACCAGCAGGATAATAACCGGGGCGATGATGGCACTCCACATGCCGCCTGCGCCAAACAGGCCCCAGAAGACCGGCTCGTCTGAACGTTTTGGATTTGGATTGATCACAGTAGTCTCCTTACCAGAACAGTGCGACAAACAGAATGACCACAGTGACCAGAATCGTCACTGCCCACAGCCCTTTAATGACTGGCTCCGGCCCCATTTTTTCGTCTTTAATGATGATGTTCGCCGCTTTTGGCGCCAGTTCAAACCAGGTTTTGGTATGAAGCAGCGCCGCCGCGAGCGCGATCAGGTTCAGAACCACGATGATTGGGTTTTGCAGGAAACCGACAAAGTTCGCCCAGGTTTCCGGCCCGTGTTTAAGGGCAAAAACGCCATACATTAACTCAAGGCTGAACCACACCGCCGGTACCGCCGTGCCTTCACGCAGCATATAGAAGCGATAAAACGGCAGGTTTTTCCACCAGGTGGACGGCACTGGCCGCACGTAGGCTTTGCGTTTAGTCGTCATCATGCACTCCTTAGCGTGGTTTCAGGGTAGCGATAAGAAAGTCTTTCGAGCTTTCCACTTTACCCTGCTGAATGGCGGCGGCCGGGTCGACGTGCTTCGGACAGACTTCGGAGCAGTAGCCCACAAAGGTACAGGTCCAGACGCCGTTCTGGCCGTTAAGCTGCGCCATACGTTCTTTTTTGCCGTGGTCGCGGCTGTCTTCGTTATAGCGGTGCGCCAGGGTAATGGCGGCCGGGCCGATGAACTCCGGGTTCAGGCCAAACTGTGGACAGGCGGCGTAGCAAAGGCCGCAGTTAATGCAGCCGGAGAACTGATGGTATTTCGCCATCTGCGCCGGCGTCTGGGTGTTCGGACCCTGGTCCGGCGTGCGCGGGTTGCCGATGATGTACGGCTTAATCGCTTCCAGGCTTTCAATAAAGTGGGTCATATCGACCACTAAATCGCGCTCGATCGGGAAGTTACCCAGCGCTTCAACCTTGATGCCTTTGGTGTAATCGCGCAGGAAGGTTTTACATGCCAGCTTCGGAACCTTGTTGACCATCATGCCGCAGGAGCCGCAGATCGCCATGCGGCAGGACCAGCGGTAGCTCAGGTCCGGCGCCAGGTTGTCTTTGATATAGCCGAGCGCATCCAGCAGGGAGGTTTGCTCGTCATAAGGCACTTCGTAGAAAGCGCTGTGGGGGGCGGTATCCACTTCCGGGTTGTAGCGCACCACTTCAACTTTCAGTTTTTGCATCTCAGCCATTCGCCTTCTCCTTCTTCTCGGCGGCTTCTGCTTCTGCGCCGTACACGCGTTTAGCCGGTGGCAGCGTGGTGATTTTCACGTCGCTGTAGTCCAGACGCGTGGTGCCATCCGCATCGCGCCAGGCGAGAGTGTGTTTCAGGAAATTGACGTCGTCACGTTCGGTACAGCCTTCGTCCAGACGCTGGTGGGCGCCGCGAGACTCTTTACGCGCCAGCGCAGAGTGCGCCATACATTCCGCGACGTTCAGGCCGTGGCCCAGCTCAATGGTATAGAGCAGGTCGGTATTGAAGACGCTGGAGGTGTCGGTGATGCGCACGCGCTTGAATCGCTCCTGAAGCTCCGCCAGCTTGTCGACGGTTTTCTGCATCAGCTCCGGCGTACGGTAGATACCGCAGCCTTCTTCCATCGACAGGCCCATCTCGTCGCGGATCTTCGACCAGTTCTCGTTGCCTTCCTGGTTCACCAGATCCTTCAGGCGTTTTTCAACGTCTGTGACCTGCGCATCCAGCGCCGCGCCGTTTGCTTCGCCTGCGGTCGCCGCACGCTCCATCGCGCGCTCGCCCGCCATGCGGCCAAAGACGACCAGCTCTGCCAGCGAGTTAGAGCCCAGACGGTTGGCGCCGTGCAGGCCGACGGAGGAACACTCGCCCACGGCAAACAGCCCTTTAATGCGGGTTTCACACTGCTGGTCGGTTTCAATCCCGCCCATGGTGTAGTGCGCGGTTGGGCGTACCGGAATCGGCTCTTTCACCGGATCGACGCCGACGTAAGCTTTTGCCAGTTCGCAGATAAACGGCAGACGCTCCAGCAGTTTCTTCTCGCCCAGGTGACGCAGGTCGAGATAGACCACGTCGCCGCGCGGCGTTGAGATGGTGTTGCCCTTGCGCCACTCGTGCCAGAAGGCCTGAGAAACTTTGTCGCGCGGGCCGAGTTCCATGTATTTGTTCTTCGGCTCGCCGAGCGGGGTTTCCGGGCCCATGCCGTAATCCTGCAGATAGCGGTAGCCGTTTTTGTTGACCAGAATACCGCCTTCACCGCGGCAGCCTTCCGTCATTAAAATGCCGGAGCCCGGCAGGCCGGTTGGGTGATACTGCACAAACTCCATATCGCGCAGCGGCACGCCGTGGCTCAGCGCCATGCCCATCCCGTCGCCGGTGACGATGCCGCCGTTGGTGTTGTAGCGATAGACGCGTCCCGCACCGCCCGTTGCCATCACCACCGCATTGGCGCGGATCTGGACGAGCGTGCCTTCCATCATGTTCATCGCCACCAGGCCACGTGCATGACCGTCGTCGACCAGAATGTCGAGGACGAAATGTTCATCAAAGCGCTGGATTTGTGGGAACTGAAGGGAGGTCTGGAACAGGGTATGCAGCATGTGGAAGCCGGTCTTATCGGCGGCGAACCAGGTGCGTTCGATTTTCATCCCACCGAAGCGGCGGACGTTAACGCTCCCGTCCGGCCGGCGGCTCCACGGACATCCCCACTGCTCAAGCTGGGTCATCTCCGTTGGGCAATGGTGCACGAAGTAGTCAACGACATCCTGTTCGCAAAGCCAGTCGCCCCCTGCAACCGTGTCGTGGAAATGGTATTCAAAGCTGTCATGATCCTGCGCAACGGCAGCGGACCCTCCTTCTGCTGCCACCGTGTGGCTGCGCATTGGATAGACTTTTGAAATCAATGCGATTTTAGCGTCAGGATTAGCTTGTGCTGCAGCAATCGCAGCACGTAATCCCGCCCCGCCAGCGCCTATTACGGCAAGATCGGCTTGAAAAGTTTGCACGACATTCCTCCAGATTTTTGTTATTTCGCAACGCGACAAACTAAAGGTAGTTCACCCGCCCAACGGGACGATTGCGAAAGCGTTTCCACTGCTCCTTTATGGGTAAAAGAGTATAACCGTGTAGATGTCAGGGAAATTTGACGTGTTCGATTTTTTTGCTGTTCTGTGCGGTGATTTATCATCGTGATTGATGAATTGCATCACGGAATAATCCACCTAAATGAAATGCGCATTTTTACTGCGCAAAATTTGTCTCTGCCCCTGCTAACGAGTAGACTTCGTGCCCTTGTCTGAAATCGGAGAAAAACTCATGAGCGAAACGGCCACCTGGCAGCCGAGCGCATCCATCCCAAATCTGTTAAAACGCGCCGCAATTATGACGGAGATCCGCCGTTTCTTTGCCGACCGCGGCGTCCTGGAGGTGGAAACCCCGTGCATGAGTCAGGCAACGGTAACGGATATTCATCTGGTCCCGTTTGAAACCCGTTTTGTTGGTCCTGGCCACTCTCAGGGCATGAATCTGTATCTGATGACCAGCCCGGAATATCACATGAAGCGCCTGCTGGCGGCGGGGTGTGGTCCGGTGTATCAGCTGTGCCGCAGCTTCCGTAATGAAGAGATGGGGCGTCACCACAACCCGGAATTCACCATGCTGGAGTGGTACCGCCCGCACTATGATATGTACCGCCTGATGAATGAGGTGGACGATCTGCTGCAGCAGGTACTGGACTGCTCAGAAGCCGAAACGCTCTCCTATCAGCAGGCCTTCCAGCGCCATCTGGAAATCGATCCGCTGTCGGCGGACAAAGCCCAGCTGCGTGAAGTGGCGGCAAAACTGGATCTGAGCAACGTGGCGGATACCGAAGAGGATCGCGACACGCTGCTGCAGCTGCTGTTCACCTTCGGCGTGGAACCGCAGATCGGCAAAGATCGCCCAACGTTTGTCTATCACTTCCCGGCAAGCCAGGCGTCTCTGGCGCAGATCAGCACCGAAGATCACCGCGTGGCAGAGCGTTTTGAGGTCTACTACAAAGGCATCGAGCTGGCGAACGGCTTCCACGAGCTGACCGACGCGCGCGAACAGCAGCAGCGTTTCGAGCAGGATAACCGCAAGCGCGCCGCGCGGGGTCTGCCGCAGCAGCCGATTGATGTTAACCTGCTTGAAGCATTAAAAGCCGGTCTGCCGGATTGCTCCGGCGTGGCGCTGGGCGTTGATCGTCTGGTCATGCTGGCGCTGGACGCCGAGCAGCTGGGCGACGTGATTGCGTTTACGGTCGATCGCGCCTAAAGAATTGCCGGGTGGCGCTGTCGCTCACCCGGCATAGATTACCTGTGGCAATATTCCTTTCCATTTCTTATCGGCAACATTAAAAACTGCCATTTTCTCTGTACACGGATCTTTTTCTTAAATTGCCTCGTATAGACACAATATTAGTCTGGTCATCTGCTACCATCCGCGCAGTTTAATTCCTCTTCGGATGGCGATATGTCCCACTCACTTAAAAAGATGACCCTCACCGGGCTCATCCTGATGATTTTTACGTCAGTCTTTGGTTTTGCCAATAGCCCGTCGGCCTTCTATCTGATGGGCTACAGCGCGACGCCGTTTTATATCGTGTCCGCTCTGTTCTTCTTTATCCCGTTTGCGCTGATGATGGCGGAGATGGGCTCGGCTTACCGGAAAGAAGAGGGCGGTATCTATTCATGGATGAACAACAGCATCGGCCCGCGCTATGCGTTTATCGGCACGTTTATGTGGTTCTCCTCCTACGTCGTCTGGATGGTCAGCACGGCGGCCAAAGTCTGGGTGCCGTTCTCCACGTTTCTTTTCGGGGCGGATAAAACGCAGATATGGTCTCTGACGGGGCTGAGCTCCACGCAGGTGGTCGGTATTCTGGCGGTGTGCTGGATGGTGGTGGTCACGCTGGTGGCGTCAAAAGGCATCAACAAGATTGCCCGTATCACCGCCGTTGGCGGTATTTCCGTGATGTGCCTGAACCTGGTGCTGCTGCTGGTGAGTATCGCCATTCTGTGCCTGAACGGCGGACACTTTGCTCAGGAGGTGGACTTCGTTTCATCGCCTAATCCGGGCTATCAGTCCGGGCTGGCTATGCTCTCCTTCGTGGTGTTTGCCATTTTTGCCTACGGCGGTATTGAAGCGGTCGGTGGGCTGGTCGATAAGACCGAGAACCCGGAAAAGAACTTTGCCAAAGGGATTATTTTTGCCGCCATCGTCATCTCCATCGGCTATTCGCTGGCGATTTTCCTCTGGGGCGTCAGCACCAGCTGGCAGCAGGTGTTGAGTAATGACACCACCAACCTCGGGAACATCACCTACGTGCTGATGAAAAGCCTGGGGATGACGCTGGGTAACGCCATGCACCTGACGCCGGAAGCATCGGCCACCATGGGGATCTGGTTCGCGCGCATTACCGGTCTGTCGATGTTCCTTGCCTATACCGGCGCGTTCTTCACGCTGATCTACTCGCCGCTGAAAGCCATCATTCAGGGTACGCCTAAAGCGCTGTGGCCAGCGCGCATGACGCAGCTCAACACCGCAGGCATGCCTGCCAACGCCATGTGGATGCAGTGTCTGATGGTGTGCGTGTTCATTCTGCTGGTGTCATTTGGCGGTGATACTGCGTCTGCGTTCTATAACAAGCTGACCCTGATGGCGAACGTGTCGATGACGCTGCCGTACCTGTTCCTGACCCTGGCGTTCCCGTTCTTTAAGGCGAAGCGGGATCTTGAGCGTCCGTTTGTGATCTTCAAAACCCCCGCTGCAACGCTGCTGGCGACCACGGTGGTGGTGCTGGTGGTAGCGTTTGCCAACATCTTTACCGTTATTCAGCCCGTGGTTGAGGCGAACGACTGGAACAGCGCGCTGTGGATGGTCGGTGGGCCTGTCTTCTTCTCGCTGCTGGCGATGGGGATTTATGAGAATTACCGTCGGCGCTCAATAGCGTACGTCGCGGAAGTGGCGTAGCGGTAAAATGCCCCTCCCGAAAGGGAGGGGCGAAAGATTACAGACTTCCCGCCGGGCGCGATCTTGCCGCCGACGTGAGCGTTTTACCCATCTTACGTCCGTCCATGCTCTCCAGACGCATCTGGAACGGTGGGAACGGCATATCAATACCATGCTCGCGGAAGCCCGCCAGAATCAGCTGGTGGATCTCATGGCGCAGCGGCATGCGGTGCCCCATTTCGGCAGCGTAAATACGCAGTTCGAAAATCTGGATCCCCTGCTGTAAATCGACCAGGAACACTTCCGGTACGGGGTTATCGAGCACCAGCGTACAGCGTTCGGCAGCGGTGTAGAGGATCTGGGTGACTTCTTCACTGTTGGCATCCGACGGCGCTGGTACCGTCAGCACCACACGCGTAACGGAGTCCGACAGGGACCAGTTGATAAACTGCTCGGTAATAAATGCCTTGTTCGGCACGATGATCTCTTTACGGTCCCAGTCGCTGATCGTGGTGGCGCGGGTGTTGATCTTCGTTACGCTCCCGGTCAGATCGCGGATCGTCACCGTATCGCCAATACGAATCGGCTTTTCAAACAGGATGATCAGGCCGGATACAAAGTTGGCGAAAATCTCCTGCATGCCAAAGCCAAGGCCAAACGTCAGCGCGGCCACCAGCCACTGCAGTTTAGACCACTCAATACCCATCATTGAGAACCCGACCATCCCGCCAAACAGCAGTATCAGGTATTTCGTAATGGTCGTAATGGCGTATCCGGTGCCGGGGGTTAAATCCAGATGCTGCAGCAGCGCCAGCTCCAGCAGTGCTGGGAAGTTACGTACCAGCTGGGTGGTGATGATCAGCACCAGAATGGCAATCAGCACCGCGCCTAAGGTGATCGGCTCCAGGCTTTCAACGCCCTGCACCGTGGACGTCACGTCCCACAGAGAGATGTTTTCCAGGAAGCCAAACGCGGAATGAATTTCCGACCACAGGAAGATCACCGACAGAAGGGCAATCAGCATCAGGAGGGAGCGCACCAGGCGCAGAGACTGGGTACTGATGGCATCCAGATCCAGTTCGACCTCGTCCGAATCCATCGTCCCTTCCGTGCTGTTAACATGGGTTGGCTCTTCCTCGCCACGGGCACGCTGAGCGAGGATCTCCGCCCGGCGATGCTTGGCGCGGTCAAAGGCCAGACGGCGGCGCTGGATCAGCATCCCGCGACGGATCACGTGATACACCACCAGCAGCAGGAACCAGATCGCCACCGACGTTTCCAGTCGTGCCAGCAGCGCCTGCGAGGTTGCCAGGTAACCTACCGCCGCGGCCAGCATCGCAATCAGAGGAGCGCTCAGCAACAGGTTCCAGAGCAGCCGGTTGAACATGTTGTCGCCGCTGCCGGATTTATCCAGATAGAGCGGTATCCCCGCGCGTTTCAGGCTGAGGGTGACGATGGCCAGCGCGCCGCAGATCAGCATAAAGCAGAGGCGGCCCAGCGAGCCTGAGAATTCCCGATCGTTGAGATTATCAAACATAATCAGCGCCATAATCAGCGGCACAATCAGCCCGATGCTCATCAGGTAGTAGCGCATGGCGCGCGCCACGCGGTTACGCGGCCAGCCAAAGTGGGCAATGAACAGACCGTTGGGACGCGCAAACGTCGCGCAAATCATCACCACCCACAGGAGCGGCACCGTGGCGGTGACGCCATCGCCAATGGCGACCGCGAGCGGATAGGGCCAGGCTTCCCGCAGGCCGTAGCCAAGCGTCATCCACAGCACCGGTAGCGGAGACGCGACGAGAATCGACCAGAACACGGTGCGCAACGTCAGCCAGAAGTGATCCTGAGTGACTTTCCCCACCCGCGCGCTGGAACGCTCCAGGAAGCGGGTGAAATGTCTGCGCGAGTAAATGCTGAAGCCTACCAGGATCAACGCGCCCAGCAGCGGGAAAATCGTCTCTTTACTGGTCAGCATCATCACGCTGGCCTGTCCGAGCTGGCTGAAGGTGTCGAGCGAAATCAGGCGGCGCAGATCCTGAACGATCTCAATTGGCCACGAGAAGGTCATTGGACGCACGTCTGACGTCCAGAAGAGATAACGGTGCGTAGCCTCGTTCACCTCTTTCAGCGCGTCCTCCAGCTGGCTGTTAGAGACCTTGAGCTTAGTCAGTTCCAGAATCAGCGTATCCCCGCCCTGCAGCAGGGAGTTCAACAGTTCGCGCTGGGTGCGCAGCTGGGCTTCCAGAATACGGTTTTGCTCGCTGGTCAGAGGTTGCCCGTCAGCCTGACGGATCTGGCGAATTTGCGGCTGCTTATTGAGAAGATCTTCAAAGTGCAGTCGCTGCACGCGCAGCTGGGCCATCTCGGTATCCAGCTGCTGCGGCTTCGGCATTTCCGGCAGGCGCGCGACCTGGGCGCGTAACGCTTCGCCCAGCAGGTTTGATGACCCGAGCCACTGGGACTGCTCGCGCAGGGTGTTGAGCGCCTGGCGCACCTGCAGGGTTTGATTCGTCGCCTGGCGCTGCTGGGAGGCAACCAGATCCATACGCTGCGCCTGCTGATTCAGGGCGGCTGAAAGCTCACGGTTGACCTTGAACTGATCGACGATACCTTCTGGCAGATTGGCGCTGTTTTCCGCCAGCAGCTCGGTGCTTTCAAGCGCTCGCTCGGCTTCGCGCTGGCGCTGGCTGTTAAGCAAATTACGCAGGGCCTGAAGGTACGCATCCAGCTGCTCGCTCTGCTTCTGAGCGAGTTCAGAGCGCATCCGCGCCAGCTCCTGGCGGTTGTTGGCGGAAAGTTGCGCCAGCTCCAGCTCATCCACAAGGGCTTTCAGACGAGCAGATTCGGCCTGCAGACCCACATTTTGCGCCTGAGCCTGCGGCGTGTTGCCGCTTTGCGTACCCACGCGGCGTTCCACTTCGTTAAGCTGGCGGCGGGCGTCGGTTTGCTGCTGCGGAAGCTGGCTGAGGGAGTCGGCAATTTCACGCGCCCGCTCCTGCTCCTGCTGAGCCAGGCGGCTCTTTTCCAGAAGCTGGCTGCTGACCTGCAGGATTTCCTGATTCAGGGCGTCGGTGGTCATGCCTTCCGGCACTTCGCGCGGCTCATCGCGCAGATTAGCGAGCTGCGCGCGCAGCGTTTGCGAGAGTTTAGGGAAGTTGTCGATAACCTGCTGATACTGCTGAGCGCGCTCAAGAGAGCCTTTCCGCTCCTCAAGCGCGTTCAGTGCGGACTGGAGCGACTCAACGGTCTCTGGCTGAGCGGGTTTAGCCGCTTTCGCCTGCTCCAGCTCCTGGGTTATCTGTTTGGCGTCGGGGGCTGTCGCTGCGTACGCCCCCATGCTGAGGCACCAGGCCATCAGTAAAACGATAATCGGGCGCACGTCAGCGTTACCTCTGTTGTTAGCCTTCGTCTTTTTTGTCGTCAACCAGCGGGCTGGCGTCGTGCTCGGCCTCAATCTCTTCTTGCGGCAGCGGAGCAGGCTCTGCGTCCGGCGTCACGAAGGTTTCGGTAGAGACCGCCAGCGGCTGGCCAAGCTTGGTGACTGACAGGCTTTCGAGCTGTTCAGCCAGCTTAACTTTGCCCGGCGCAAACAGGTTGATGACGGTAGAGCCCAGCTTAAAGCGACCCATCTCCTGGCCTTTCAGCAGGGCGACAGAGCCTTCCTCTTCACCGGCAGGCCACGTCCAGCGCTTGATCACCCCTTCACGCGGCGGGGTGATGGTGCC
The DNA here is from genome assembly GCF_034107265.1 of Enterobacter sp. 168J2. Taxonomy (NCBI): domain Bacteria; kingdom Pseudomonadati; phylum Pseudomonadota; class Gammaproteobacteria; order Enterobacterales; family Enterobacteriaceae; genus Enterobacter; species Enterobacter sp. 168J2. The sequence goes on from NZ_JAWNEB010000002.1 coordinate 30,951, forward strand.
AGCCCAGACGGTTTCGATGCTGCCGACAATGGTCGCGCCTACCAGAATCTGCGCCATAGGGCCGAATTCAGTATCGAACAGGCAGATGACGCGTTCGTTACGGGCAAACAGGTTCGGTACGTTTTGCGCGGTCAGGTGGTTCACGGAGAACAGATCGCCCGGCACGTAGATCATCTCACGCAGAATACCGTTACACGGCATGTGCACGCGGTGGTAGTCGCGCGGTGACAGATAGGTGGTGGCAAAGGTGCCGTTGCGGAACAGGTCCGCCATCAGGTAGTTGCCTGCCAGCAGCGCTTCCAGGCTGTAGTTGTGGCCTTTCGCCTGCAGGATTTTGTCGTCTTCGATGTTACCCAACTGGCTGATCACGCCGTCTGCTGGCATTACCAGGACGTTAGGGTCGGTGTTCAGCGGGCGCACTTCGTCGCGCAGCGGGCGCACGAAAAACTCGTTGAACGTGCGGTAGCTGGCGGTGTCCGGCTTCTGCGCTTCTTTCATGTCGACCTTGTAATACTTCACGAAAAGGTCGATGACCAGTTTGGTCAGCCAGCCCGCGCGTTTGCTTGCGCCCCAGCCCGCCAGGCGAGTGAGCCACAGTTTTGGCAGAATGTATTGAAGCGAAAGTTTAAATGCGTTTAACAAGGTAGCCTCCAGGCCATTGTTTTGCCGTTCCTGATCCGGCGGTAAGCCGCCGGAACCTGAAAAAAGGGGACGATTTTAGCGATGCTTAGCTTAGTTGTCAGTTATCAGAATCAGAAAAGTTTTTACGCGTTTTTACCTGATCCATGCTCTCAAGAATGCGGTGGTAATTCTCGAAGCGGGTTTCCGCAATCTCACCTTTCTCAACCGCTTCGCGGATAGCGCAGCCTGGATCGTTATCGTGTTTACAGTCGCGATATTTGCAAGCGCCTAAATAATCATGGAATTCGACAAATCCATTAAAGATTTGTTCCGGCTCAAGGTGCCATAAACCGAATTCACGCACGCCCGGGGAGTCGATGACATCGCCGCCGTGCGGGAAGTGATACAGGCGTGATGCGGTGGTGGTGTGCTGGCCCAGACCCGAGACGTCAGACACATCGTTGGTGAGGATCTCCTGCTGGAGGCCGAGCAGATTGTTCAGCAGGCTCGATTTGCCCACGCCGGACTGGCCTGCAAAGATGCTGATGCGATCGGTAAGCGCCTCTTCAAGCGGTTTCAGGCCATCTTTGGTATGGCTGGAGACCATCAGGACGCGATAGCCAATCTTGCGATAGATATCCATCTGCTCATTAACGAAAGCCATGCCTTCGTCATCCAGCAGATCGATTTTGTTCAGCACGATAATCGGTTCAACCTGCAGCGTTTCGCAGGCGACGAGATATCGGTCGATAATATTGAGCGAAAGTTCGGGCAAAATCGCCGATACGATAACAATCTGGTTAATGTTGGCGGCAATCGGCTTCACCCCGTCGTAAAAATCGGGACGGGTTAATACGGACGTACGCTCATGGACCGCTTCAACGATACCTTTAACCGTAACGCCCTCTGCCGCCTCTTTACCCGGTCGCCAGACGACGCGGTCGCCGGTCACCAGGGAACGAATGGTCCGGCGAATGTTGCAGCGGTGGATTTCGCCATCGGCGGATTCCACGTCGGCGTGCATACCGAAACGGCTGATGACTACGCCTTCCGTTGGTTCGCCAAACAGGTTGTCGTCGTAATCGACCTTCTCCGAAGTGGTTTTAAGACGGCGCTGGTGATTGGCATTCACGCGGCGCTGCTGCCCTTTGGAGAGTTTATTTTTACTCAATCGCACTGGCTCCTGGTCGCCCGTAGGGGGCAAAACCTCTATGATACACTCTAATTAATACTAGTTAACCAGCTACTGCCGGTTATGCGAGAAGGGTGGAAAATAACATGAGCGCGGATGAAAACAACCTGATTTGGATCGATCTCGAAATGACCGGGCTGGATCCCGAGCGCGATCGCATTATTGAGATTGCAACCCTGGTGACCGATGCCAACCTGAATATCCTGGCCGAAGGGCCAACGATTGCGGTGCATCAGTCAGACGACCAGCTAGCGCTGATGGATGAGTGGAACGTGCGTACCCATACCGGCAGCGGCCTCGTCGAGCGCGTGAAGGCCAGTAACTTCGGTGACCGTGAGGCGGAACTGGCGACGCTCGAATTTCTGAAGCAGTGGGTACCGGCGGGCAAATCGCCGATCTGCGGGAACAGCATCGGTCAGGATCGCCGTTTTCTGTTTAAGTACATGCCGGAGCTGGAGTCTTACTTCCATTACCGCTATCTGGATGTGAGCACCCTGAAAGAGCTGGCGCGTCGCTGGAAACCTGAAATTCTGGACGGCTTTAAAAAACAGGGTACGCACCAGGCGATGGACGATATCCGCGAGTCCGTGTCGGAACTCGCGTACTACCGCGAAAACTTTATTAAGCTGTGATTTTGAGATCCGGCGCCTTGCGTGGCCGGGTTTTTGTCGTTAAATTGTTCAGCTTGCCGATTAAATAAGCATTTGAACTGAATTTCGAAAAAATCACTTTAAGGGGGGTTGCAGCTAAAAGGATTTCTCGTATAATGCGCCTCCCGTAACGACAGAGAATTACACGTTACGACAGCAACAAAAGCAGTACAGATTTGCGGGAATAGCTCAGTTGGTAGAGCACGACCTTGCCAAGGTCGGGGTCGCGAGTTCGAGTCTCGTTTCCCGCTCCAAAATTTGAAAGTGCTTCTAAAGCACGGACCACCAAATCGTGGGATTTCGAGTTGCAACAAGGCGGCAACTGAACGAATCCTTAGGAGCTTACTTAAGTAAGTGACTGAGGTGAGTGAAGGCAGCCAACGCAGTGGCAGCTTGAAAGACACAGATTAAGCGGGAATAGCTCAGTTGGTAGAGCACGACCTTGCCAAGGTCGGGGTCGCGAGTTCGAGTCTCGTTTCCCGCTCCAAATTCTTCTTCATCTCTAAAATATCCACAGCGAAAAGACGCGCTGGGGACGTTTTCTATTGCATCTGAAATACTGTTGTAAACAGAGTTATCCACAGAATTCGCGCTTTGCCCAAACTGTACAGAAAGTTAGCAGGGTGAATAATATCTTCTCAAGTTACTGTATTATTGGGATAAATTTTCATTTCAAAATGTTATCGAGATCACTTGACCTCTTATCAAGCCCAGATGGCGCTTGAGTTTTTATTTTTATTCACAGGCTGTGAATATATCACGCATCCCGCGTAAGCCCTTTTTCGATCACCCTAACCAGCCGCTGTTTCTTTGGAAGCTGCACCTCGACCACACAGGCATTTCGCTTCTCGATTTGCTGCGCAATCGCCCATTCTATGTGTTCATCAAGAAGTGGGTGCTCACCTCTACGGTTTTCGAGCGCCTGAATATTCGCTTCATCCCACGGGGCATTGCCCAGCGCGACGGCCACGTTTCGCAGCCAGCGCAGGTGGCCGATACGCCGAATGGCGGAACCCTCCGTCACCTTCAGGAACCAGGCTTCGGTCCAGGCGAACAGCTCGATCAGCGGCGGGGCATGTAGCGCCCTGCGCGGACTGAAGTCTTCTTCATCCGTCAGCTGTGAGTAGCGGTTCCACGGGCAGATCAGCTGGCAGTCGTCGCAGCCGTAGATGCGGTTGCCGATAAGCGGTCGAAACTCTTCCGGGATCGCCCCTTCGAGCTCGATGGTGAGATAGGAAATACAGCGGCGCGCATCGACGGTGTACGGCTCAACGATGGCGCCAGTCGGGCAGATGGTCATGCAGGCCACGCAGCGCCCACAGCCTTCCTCCACCGGGCCATCTACTGGCAGGGGTAAATCAATCAGCAGTTCACCGAGGAAGAAGAACGATCCGGCGTCGCGGCTAAGGATAAGTGAGTGCTTACCTGTCCAGCCAAGCCCGGCTTTTTCGGCGATAGGGCGCTCAAGAATAGGCGCGGAATCGACAAAGGGTCTAAAATTCAGCGAAACACAGTGCTGCTGAATAGTTTCTCCAAGTTTTTTTAGGCGGTTACGCAGAAGCTTATGGTAATCACGTCCCAGGGCGTACCGGCTGACGTAACCCAGGGAGGGATTTTTTAGCGTGCGCGCAAAGGCCGCGTTGGCAGGCAGGTAGTTCATGCGCACGCTGATGACGCGTAGTGTACCCGGTAAAAGCTCATGTGGACGGGCGCGCATCATGCCGTGACGCGCCATCCACTCCATTTCGCCGTGGTATTGTTTGTCCAGCCAGGCCTGCAGCTTTGGCTCGCTGGCAGAGAGGTCGGTATCGGTAATGCCTACCTTCTGGAAGCCAAGCTCAGCACCCCACTGTTTTATTTTTTGCGCTAATTCATTGAGATCGAGGGGCTGTGACATGACGGACCATACGGTGAAGAAAAACCCCGCAAGTATACCACATTCCATCTGGCATGCGGATGACCTCCGGCGCGCCGAAAAAGAGGCCGCAGACAGCCTCGGCATTACCCTTTATGAACTGATGCAGCGCGCGGGAGAGGCGGCGTTTAACGTTGCCCGCAGCGCGTACCCCCAATCCACTCACTGGCTGATTTTGTGCGGGCACGGCAATAACGGCGGCGACGGCTACGTTGTTGCGCGTCTCGCGGTTGCGGCCGGTCTGCGCGTTACCCTGCTGGCGCTGGAGAGCGATAAGCCTCTGCCGGAGGAAGCCTGCGCGGCGCGGAAGGCATGGCTAAACGCAGGCGGCGTGATTCATGCCCCTGATATCGTCTGGCCGGAAGATGTTGATCTGATTGTTGATGGTCTGCTGGGGACCGGGCTACGCAGCGCGCCTCGCGAGAACATCGCCGCGCTTATTAAACACGCTAACGGGCACTCCGCGCCGGTAGTCGCGCTGGATATTCCGTCTGGCCTGATCGCGCAGACCGGCGCGACGCCTGGCGCCGTTATTCAGGCTGCGCACACCGTGACCTTTATCGCCCTGAAGCCGGGCTTGTTAACCGGAAAAGCGCGGGATGTGGTCGGCGTATTGCACCATAACGCGCTGGGGCTGGAGAGCTGGCTCGTTGGGCAGGAAACGCGCCTGTCGCGCTTTGATTCCTCGCAGCTAAAAGAGTGGCTTCCGCCGCGCCGCCCAACCTCCCATAAGGGCGACCACGGCAGGCTGGTAATTATTGGTGGCGATCGCGGTACGGCAGGAGCGGTTCGCATGACCGGTGAGGCGGCACTGCGCAGCGGTGCCGGATTAGTGCGACTACTCACTCGCATTGAAAATATTGCGCCAATCATCACGGCCCGGCCGGAACTGATGGTTCATGAGCTTACGCCCCAGGCGCTGGAAGAAAGCCTCGAATGGGCGGATGTGGTGGTCATTGGTCCCGGGCTTGGGCAACAGGCATGGGGTAAACAGGCCCTGCAAAAGGTCGAGAATTTTCGTAAACCGATGCTGTGGGATGCCGACGCGCTTAACCTTCTGGCAATAAATCCGGATAAGCGTCACAATCGCATTCTGACGCCACACCCCGGCGAAGCCGCGCGCCTGCTTAACTGCAGCGTGGCAGAAATTGAAAGCGATCGCTTACTTTCTGCTCAGCGTCTGGTAAAACGTTACGGAGGTGTTGCCGTTTTGAAAGGGGCAGGAACCGTTGTCGCCAGTGACGAGACGCAGGGCATTATTGATGCCGGAAATGCGGGCATGGCGAGCGGCGGTATGGGCGATGTGCTTTCAGGCATCATCGGCGCATTGCTTGGACAGAAACTTCCCCTTTATGATGCAGCCTGTGCGGGCTGCGTGGCCCACGGCGCGGCGGCTGACAGGCTTGCTGCACGAGAGGGTACGCGCGGTATGCTGGCCACCGATCTTTTTTGCACGCTGCGGCGTGTTGTTAACCCGGATGTGATTGACGTAGAAAATGACTAATCGAGCGATTCCTTTACCTGATGAACAAGCCACTTTAGATCTCGGCAAGCGCGTGGCGCAGGCCTGTCAGGGGGCAACCGTCATTTATCTGTATGGTGATTTAGGTGCGGGTAAAACCACCTTCAGCCGGGGTTTTTTGCAGGCGTTAGGACACAACGGGAACGTGAAAAGCCCCACCTATACGCTGGTTGAGCCGTACACCCTCGACAATCTAATGGTGTACCACTTTGATTTATACCGCCTTGCGGATCCTGAGGAGCTGGAATTTATGGGGATCCGTGATTATTTTGCCAACGACGCCATCTGCCTGGTGGAGTGGCCGCAACAAGGTGCGGGTGTGCTGCCTGACCCGGATGTCGAAATTCACTTAGATTACCAGGCTCAAGGGCGTGAGGCTCGCATCAGTGCGGTTTCCTCATCAGGGTGTTCCTTACTGGCGCGTCTCGCCGGTTAAGAGTAGGGATGACGGGATGATTAGTCGCGTTAAAGGTTGGGTGTTGGCTGCGACGGTGCTGCTGTGCGCGCAGGCCGGGGCGGCAAGCCTTTCGGATATTCAGGTGTCAAACGGCGAAAGCCAGGCTCGGATCACCTTCAGCTTTATGGGGGACCCTGAATACGCGTTTTCACAGCCAGACAGCCACAGCGTGGCGCTGGATATTAAACAGACTGGCGTGATCCAGGGGTTACCGCTGCGGTTTAGCGGTAATAATCTGGTGAAAAGTATCCACTCGGGTACCCCTCAGGACAGCCAGTCATTGCGCCTGGTGGTCGATCTGACCGAAAAGGGCAAAACGAAGGCGGTGAAGCAGCAAAACGGGGCGAACTATACGGTGGTCTTCACCATCAATGCCGACGTTCCGCCGCCGCCTCCACCGGTTGTCGCGAAACGCGTGGAAGAGCCTGTGTATACGCCGCGCCCATCGGAACCTGCGCGTAATCCGTTTAAATCGCAGAACGATCGCATCACCGCGGCAACCAGCAGCAACACGGTAACGCGTCCGGCGGCCAGCGCACGGCGCGCGGTCAGCGGTGACAAAGTGATTATCGCCATTGATGCCGGACACGGTGGACAGGATCCTGGTGCGATTGGCCCGGGCGGCACGCGAGAGAAAAATGTCACTATTGCGGTGGCCCGCAAGCTGCGGACGCTGTTAAACGATGACCCGATGTTTAAAGGCGTACTGACCCGCGACGGCGACTATTTTATCTCCGTGATGGGCCGCTCAGACGTGGCGCGTAAGCAAAACGCCAATTTCCTGGTCTCCATTCACGCGGATGCCGCACCGAACCGTAACGCGACGGGGGCCTCGGTATGGGTTCTGTCGAACCGCCGGGCGAACAGCGAAATGGCCAACTGGCTGGAAGAGCATGAGAAACAGTCTGAACTGTTAGGCGGCGCGGGTGACGTGCTGGCAAACAGCCAGTCTGACCCGTATCTCAGCCAGGCGGTGCTGGATTTACAGTTCGGCCATTCTCAGCGCGTCGGGTATGATGTCGCCACTAACGTTTTGAATCAGCTGCAGGGCATCGGGGCATTGCACAAGCGTCGCCCGGAACATGCGAGCCTGGGCGTTCTGCGTTCGCCGGATATTCCGTCAATTCTGGTAGAGACCGGCTTTATCAGCAATACCAGTGAAGAGCGCCTGCTGGGCAGCGACAGCTACCAGCAGCAAATTGCCGAAGCGATTTATAACGGTTTACGTAACTATTTTGAGGCGCATCCTCTGCAGTCCGCGCCGCAGGGCGGAGCAGCCCAGACGGCCAGCGCCGCGCAGCCGGGCGAGCTGACCGCCACAAATTAAGGAGAATTCATGCCGATTCAGGTTCTGCCGCCGCAGCTCGCGAACCAAATCGCCGCCGGTGAGGTGGTGGAACGCCCTGCGTCGGTGGTGAAGGAGCTGGTTGAAAACAGCCTCGATGCGGGCGCCACCCGCATTGATATTGATATCGAACGCGGCGGCGCAAAGCTCATCCGCATTCGCGACAACGGCTGCGGCATCAAAAAAGAGGAGCTGGCGCTGGCGCTGGCGCGTCATGCCACCAGTAAAATCGCCTCTCTGGATGACCTGGAAGCGATTATCAGCCTCGGTTTTCGCGGCGAAGCGCTGGCCAGTATCAGCTCGGTTTCCCGCTTAACGCTGACCTCCCGCACCGCTGAACAGCAGGAAGCCTGGCAGGCCTACGCTGAAGGGCGGGATATGGACGTGACGGTCAAGCCCGCGGCGCACCCTGTCGGTACCACGCTGGAAGTTCTGGACCTGTTCTACAATACTCCCGCCCGCCGCAAGTTTATGCGTACCGAAAAAACCGAGTTCGGCCATATCGACGAGATCATCCGCCGAATTGCGCTCGCCCGTTTTGACGTCACCATCAACCTCAGCCATAACGGCAAGGTGATGCGCCAGTACCGCGCGGTGGCTGAAGGTGGGCAGAAAGAGCGACGTTTAGGGGCTATCTGCGGGACGCCGTTCCTGGAGCAGGCGCTGGCTATCGAGTGGCAGCACGGCGATCTGGCTTTACGTGGCTGGGTGGCCGATCCAAACGCCAGCAGCGCGGCGTTCTCTGAAATTCAGTATTGCTACGTGAACGGCCGCATGATGCGCGACCGCCTCATTAACCACGCCATTCGCCAGGCCTGTGAAGACAAGCTCGGGGCCGATCAGCAACCGGCCTTTGTGCTTTATCTGGAGATCGACCCGCATCAGGTGGATGTCAACGTCCATCCTGCCAAGCATGAGGTGCGTTTCCACCAGTCGCGTCTGGTGCATGATTTTATCTACCAGGGCGTGCTGAGCGTGCTGCAACAGCAGCTTGAACCCACGCTGCCGCTGGAAAAAGAAGACTCCGCACCGCGCCCCATTCCGGAAAACCGTGTCGCTGCGGGCCGCAACCATTTTGCGGAGCCAGCCGTCGTGCGTGAACCGGACGCCCCGCGTTTCTCCTCTGGAGGAGCTGCGCCGCGTCCGACGGGCGCGAACTACCCGAACGCTCAGCCCGGCTATCAAAAGCAGCAGGGAGCGCTGTACCGTAAACTGCTGGAAACGCCCGCAGTCGAGCGCAAAGAGCACGTTTCGGTGGAGACACCTTCTCTTGAAGGCCATAGCCAGAGTTTTGGCCGGGTGCTGACGATTATCGCACCGGATATGGCCCTGCTTGAGCGCGACGGCAAACTGCTGCTTCTGGCGCTGCCGGTTGCCGAACGCTGGCTCAAGCAGGCGCAGCTGACACCGGGGGAAAATGCGGCCTGTGCGCAGCCGCTATTGATCCCGGTGCGCCTGAAAATATCCGCTGAAGAAACAAGGGTATTGCAGCGTGCAGAGGCCCAGCTGGCGCAAATGGGCATTGAAATTGTGCTCGAACCACAACATGTGACAATTCGCGCAGTGCCTTTACCCTTACGCCAACAAAATTTACAAAACTTGATTTCTGAACTGATAGGCTACCTGGCGCAGCAAACATCGTTTGAGGCTGCCAACACCGCGCAGTGGATCGCCCGCCATCTGGCCAGCGAACATTCACCGTGGAGTATGGCGCAGGCGATTAGCGTGCTGGCGGAGGTGGAACGCCTCTGCCCACAGCTGGTGAAAGCGCCGCCGGGTGGGTTATTACAACCTGTTGATTTAAAAACGGCGATGACCGCCCTGAAACATGACTGACGTAAGTAAGGCGAGCCTGCCAAAGGCAATTTTTTTAATGGGCCCAACGGCCTCCGGTAAAACGGCGTTAGCCATTGAGCTACGTAAAGTTTTGCCTGTAGAGTTGATTAGCGTCGACTCCGCCCTCATCTACCGAGAGATGGACATCGGCACGGCGAAGCCCGGCGCAGACGAACTGCGTGCGGCACCGCACCGTTTGCTGGATATTCTCGACCCGGCAGAGGCTTACTCCGCAGCGGATTTCCGCCGGGATGCCTTAGCTGAGATGGCCGAGATCACCGCCGCGGGGCGTATACCGCTGTTGGTTGGCGGAACCATGCTCTACTTCAAGGCGCTGCTGGAAGGATTGTCACCATTACCTTCCGCGGACCCTGAAGTGAGAGCAAAGATTGAGCAGCAGGCGGCAGAGCAGGGGTGGGACGTATTGCACAAGCAGCTGGCGGAGGTTGACCCGGTTGCGGCAGCGCGGATCCATCCAAATGATCCGCAAAGGCTTTCCCGGGCACTGGAAGTTTTTTTCATTTCGGGTAAAACTTTAACGGAACTGACGCAAACGTCAGGAGACGCTCTGCCGTATCAGGTGCATCAGTTCGCCATCGCCCCGGCGAGCCGTGAACTGCTCCATCAACGAATTGAGCAGCGTTTTCATCAGATGTTGGCTTCAGATTTTGAAGCAGAAGTGCGGGCGCTATTTGCCCGTGGAGATTTGCATACGGATATGCCTTCCGTTCGTTGTGTGGGATACCGCCAGATGTGGTCGTATCTTGAAGGTGAGATTTCATACGATGAAATGGTTTATCGAGGTGTTTGCGCCACGAGACAGTTAGCGAAGCGCCAGATCACCTGGCTGCGCGGTTGGGAGGGAGTTCACTGGTTAGACAGTGAAAAACCGCAACAGGCGTTAAACGAGGTGATTGAGGTTGTTGGTGATATCGCCCACTGAATGTGTACAATTGAGACGTATCGTGCGCAATTTTTCAGAATCGCAAGGTTCTAAGTACAAAACAAGCATATAAGGAAAAGATAGAATGGCTAAGGGGCAATCTTTACAAGATCCGTTCCTGAACGCATTGCGTCGGGAACGTGTTCCAGTTTCTATTTATTTGGTGAATGGTATTAAGCTGCAAGGTCAGATTGAGTCTTTCGATCAGTTCGTGATCCTGTTGAAAAACACGGTCAGCCAGATGGTCTACAAGCACGCTATCTCTACTGTTGTTCCGTCCCGTCCGGTCTCTCATCACAGCAATAACGCTGGCGGCGGCACAGGCAGTAACTACCATCATGGCAGCAACGCGCAGGGTTCTTCAACGCCAGCGCAGGACAGCGACGAGACCGAATAAGGTTTTAGCTGTTATCCACACGGGGAGCCAGGGATCCTGCGTTCCCCGCTGATCTTTTTAGAGAGGTTTACGCTTGTTTGACCGTTATGATGCCGGTGAGCAGGCGGTGCTGGTACACATCTATTTTTCGCAAGACAAAGATATGGAAGACCTCCAGGAGTTTGAATCTCTGGTCTCTTCCGCCGGTGTCGAAGCAATGCAGGTGATTACCGGTAGCCGTAAAGCGCCGCACCCAAAGTATTTTGTTGGTGAAGGTAAAGCAGTAGAAATTGCGGATGCCGTAAAAGCAACCGGCGCGTCAGTCGTGTTGTTTGATCATGCGCTGTCTCCAGCCCAGGAGCGCAACCTGGAAGCTCTCTGCGAATGCCGTGTTATCGATCGCACGGGATTGATTTTAGATATTTTTGCTCAGCGTGCCCGTACCCACGAGGGGAAACTGCAGGTTGAGCTGGCGCAGTTGCGCCACCTGGCGACGCGTCTGGTGCGTGGCTGGACCCACCTTGAAAGACAAAAAGGCGGGATTGGTTTGCGCGGTCCGGGTGAAACCCAGCTCGAAACCGACCGCCGTTTGCTGCGTGGCCGTATTACCCAGATCCTCTCACGTCTGGAACGTGTAGAGAAACAGCGTGAACAGGGGCGTCGGGCGCGAACCAAAGCCGACATCCCAACGGTGTCGCTGGTGGGCTATACCAACGCCGGTAAATCCACCCTGTTTAACCAGATAACCGAGGCCCAGGTGTATGCCGCAGACCAGCTGTTTGCGACCCTGGACCCGACGCTGCGCCGTATTGACGTTGCAGACGTGGGTGAAACAGTGCTGGCGGATACCGTAGGGTTTATCCGCCATCTGCCGCACGATCTGGTAGCGGCGTTTAAGGCGACGTTGCAGGAGACGCGTCAGGCGACCCTGCTGCTGCACGTGATTGATGCGGCTGACGTACGCGTGCAGGAGAACATCGACGCGGTGAACGTGGTGCTGGAAGAAATTGACGCCCACGAAATTCCCACGCTGTTGGTGATGAATAAGATCGATATGCTGGAAGATTTCGAACCGCGTATCGACCGTGATGAAGAGAACAAACCGATACGGGTCTGGCTTTCTGCTCAGGCCGGTGTTGGTGTGCCACTGCTTTTCCAGGCTTTGACAGAACGTCTTTCCGGTGAGGTAGCTCAGCACACGCTGCGACTGCCGCCACAGGAAGGCAGGCTGCGCAGCCGGTTTTATCAGCTTCAGGCGATAGAAAAAGAGTGGATGGAGGATGACGGCAGCGTGGGGATGCAGGTGCGTATGCCGATCGTTGACTGGCGTCGCCTCTGTAAACAAGAACCTGCGCTGGCGGACTATATCGTCTGATCAGAAAGGGGAAGCCTGAAAAATTCGCCCTTGCATAACAAATATGGAGCATATACATGGCGTGGAATCAGCCCGGTAATAACGGACAAGACCGCGACCCGTGGGGAAGCAGCAACAATCAAGGCGGCAACTCTGGGGGAAATGGCAACAAAGGTGGTCGCGAGCAGGGGCCGCCGGATCTGGATGATATCTTCCGCAAGCTGAGCAAAAAGCTTGGTGGCCTTGGCGGAGGAAAAGGTTCTGGCTCGGGTGGCAGTTCCAGCCAGGGACCGCGCCCGCAATTAGGTGGCCGCCTGGTGGGCATCGTTGCTGCCGGGCTGGTGATCGTCTGGGCAGCCAGCGGGTTCTACACCATTAAAGAAGCAGAACGCGGCGTGGTCACCCGTTTCGGTAAGTTCAGCCATCTGGTTGAGCCGGGCCTGAACTGGAAACCGACCTTCATTGACGACGTCACTGCGGTCAACGTGGAGTCCGTCCGTGAACTGGCGGCTTCCGGCGTGATGCTGACGTCTGACGAGAACGTGGTGCGCGTTGAAATGAACGTGCAGTACCGCGTGACCGATCCAGAACGTTATCTGTTTAGCGTGACCAGCGCGGATGACAGCCTGCGTCAGGCGACCGACAGCGCCCTGCGTGGTGTGATCGGCAAATACACTATGGACCGCATTCTGACCGAGGGTCGTACCGTTATTCGTAGCGATACCCAGCGCGAGCTGGAAGAGACCATTCGTCCGTACAACATGGGTATCACCCTGCTGGACGTCAACTTCCAGGCTGCGCGTCCGCCGGAAGAGGTAAAAGCCGCGTTTGATGATGCGATTGCTGCCCGTGAAAACGAACAGCAGTACATCCGTGAAGCAGAAGCGTACACCAACGAAGTGCAGCCGCGTGCTAACGGTCAGGCGCAGCGTATTCTTGAAGAGGCGCGTGCGTATAAGACCCAGACCATCCTGGAAGCTCAGGGTGAAGTGGCTCGCTTCGCGCGCATCCTGCCGGAATACAAAGCCGCACCGGAAATTACCCGCGAGCGTCTGTATATCGAGACCATGGAAAAAGTGCTGAGCCACACCCGCAAAGTGTTGGTTAACGACAGCAAAGGTGGAAACCTGATGGTTCTGCCGCTGGATCAGATGCTGAAAGGCGGTTCTGCACCGGCAGCGAAAGACACCAGCGGAGCGAACAACCTGCTGCGTCTGCCGCCAGCCTCATCAGGCAGCTCCAGCGCGAACACAACGCCTTCTTCGAACGATGGTGACATTATGGACCAACGCCGTGCTAACGCGCAGCGTAACGACTACCAGCGTCAGGGGGAATAAGGATGCGTAAGTCAGTTATTGCGATCGTCGTCATCGTACTGGTCGTGCTGTATACCTCGATCTTTGTGGTGAAAGAGGGCGAGCGTGGGATCAAATTCCAGTTCAGCAGCGTCGTGCGTGACAGTGACAAACGTCCGGTCATTTATGAGCCGGGCCTGCACTTCAAGGTGCCGTTTATTCAGTCAGTGAAAACCCTGGATGCGCGTATCCAGACCATGGATAACCAGGCTGACCGTTTCGTGACCAAAGAGAAGAAAGACCTGATCGTTGATTCTTATATCAAATGGCGCATCAGCGATTTCAGCCGCTACTTCCTGGCAACGGGCGGCGGTGACGTTTCTCAGGCGGAAGTGCTGCTGAAACGTAAGTTCTCTGACCGTCTGCGCTCCGAGATTGGTCGTCTGGATGTGAAAGACATCGTGACCGATTCCCGCGGTCGTCTGACCCTGGAAGTGCGCGATGCGCTGAACTCCGGTACAGCGGGCACCGAAGACGAAGTGGAAACGCCAGCAGCGGATGACGCGATTGCTAAAGCCGCTGAACGCGTTCAGGCTGAAACCAACGGCAAAGTACCGGTGATCAACCCGAACAGTATGGCAGCGCTGGGTATCGAAGTGGTTGACGTGCGTATCAAGCAGATCAACCTGCCAGCTGAAGTGTCCGAGGCGATCTACAACCGTATGCGCGCCGAGCGTGAAGCGGTAGCCCGTCGTCACCGTTCACAGGGTCAGGAAGAAGCTGAAAAACTGCGTGCGGCAGCGGACTATGAAGTGACCAAGACGCTGGCGGAATCAGAGCGTCAGGGCCGTATCCTGCGCGGTGAAGGCGATGCGGAAGCCGCGAAGCTGTTCGCCGATGCCTTCAGCCAGGATCCAGACTTCTACGCCTTTATCCGTAGCCTGCGCGCTTACGAGAACAGCTTTAAGAGCAACCAGGACGTGATGGTGCTCAGCCCGGACAGCGATTTCTTCCGTTATATGAAGACGCCGACCAACGCAACGCGATAAACTCAGGCTCGTTTGAGTATTCAAACCACCGCTCCCAACGGAGCGGTGGTTTTCTTTTATAAGGATGAAAAATGAATTCAACGATCTGGCTCGCGCTGGCCCTGGTTCTGGTGCTGGAAGGCCTCGGCCCGATGCTCTATCCGCGAGCATGGCGTCGTATGATCGCAACGATGAGCCAGCTGCCGGACAATATTTTGCGTCGTTTCGGTGGTGGTCTTGTGGTTGCCGGTATCGTTATCTACTACATGTTGAGGAAAACGATTGGCTGATCAAAAACTAGCCGCAATTGGCATATTTTAGGGTCAAAAAGTGCTGTATATCTGAAAAAGCGATGGTAGAATCCATTTTTAAGCAAACGGTGATTTTGAAAAAAATGGGTAACAACGTCGTCGTACTGGGCACCCAATGGGGTGACGAAGGTAAAGGGAAGATTGTTGATCTTCTGACTGAACGGGCTAAATATGTTGTACGCTACCAGGGCGGTCACAACGCAGGCCATACTCTCGTAATCAACGGTGAAAAAACCGTCCTCCATCTTATTCCATCAGGCATTCTTCGCGATAACGTCACCAGCATCATCGGTAACGGCGTTGTGCTGTCTCCTGCTGCGCTGATGAAAGAGATGAAAGGTCTGGAAGACCGTGGTATCCCTGTTCGTGAGCGTCTGCTGCTCTCCGAAGCCTGCCCGCTGATCCTGGACTATCACGTGGCGCTGGACGTGGCGCGTGAAAAAGCGCGTGGCGCGAAAGCGATCGGCACCACCGGTCGTGGCATCGGCCCGGCATATGAAGATAAAGTTGCACGTCGCGGTCTGCGCGTCGGTGACCTCTTCGACAAAGCGACCTTCGCTGAAAAACTGAAAGAAGTGATGGAATATCACAACTTCCAGCTGGTGAACTTCTACAAAGCTGACGCTGTTGACTACCAGAAAGTGCTGGATGACGTCATGGCGATTGCAGACATTCTGACCGGTATGGTTGTTGATGTGTCCGATCTGCTGGACCAGGCGCGCAAGCGTGGCGATTTCGTCATGTTCGAAGGTGCGCAGGGTACGCTGCTGGACATCGACCACGGTACCTATCCGTACGTAACCTCCTCGAACACCACCGCAGGTGGCGTGGCGACCGGCTCCGGCCTGGGTCCACGTTATGTGGATTACGTTCTGGGTATCATCAAGGCGTACTCCACTCGCGTGGGTGCGGGTCCATTCCCGACCGAGCTGTTTGATGAAACCGGCGAGTTCCTGTGCAAGCAGGGTAACGAGTTTGGCGCGACCACCGGTCGTCGTCGTCGTACCGGCTGGCTGGACGCGGTTGCAGTGCGTCGCGCAGTGCAGATCAACTCCCTGTCTGGCTTCTGCCTGACCAAGCTGGACGTGCTGGACGGCCTGAAAGAAGTGAAAATCTGCGTAGGCTACCGCATGCCGGATGGCCGCGAAGTGACCACCACTCCGCTGGCCGCTGACGACTGGGAAGGCATTGAGCCAATCTACGAAACCATGCCGGGCTGGTCTGAGACCACCTTCGGTGTGAAAGAGCGTAGCGGCCTGCCGCAGGCGGCGCTGGATTACATCAAGCGCATTGAAGAACTGACCGAAGTGCCGATCGATATTATTTCTACCGGCCCGGATCGTACTGAAACGATGATCCTGCGCGACCCGTTCGACGCATAATCTTCGTGACTGCTGGCCTGCGGGGAGACCCGCAGGCCGGATAAGCGTAGCGCCAACCGGCGACCGCTCCTGGATCTCCGCTTTTTCGCCCCGTCTGTCAAATAAATTAGCCCCTAACTATCTGGCTGGTTTATCATCATTAATGAATATCTCTGCGGTTTAACCGCGTTTTCCCTTTTTCCTGAGGTTGATGTGCAGTTAACAAGTTTCACCGATTACGGCTTACGCGCGCTGATTTACATGGCGTCGTTACCCGAAGGGAAGATGACCAGTATCTCTGAAGTGACAGAGGTATACGGTGTATCCCGTAATCATATGGTCAAAATAATCAATCAACTTAGCCGTGCCGGATACGTTGCTGCCGTCCGCGGGAAGAATGGAGGGATCCGTCTTGGTAAACCGGCACAGAGCATTCGTATCGGGGATGTGGTACGCGAGCTGGAGCCTTTGTCTCTGGTGAACTGCAGCAGCGAGTTCTGCCACATTACGCCCGCTTGCCGCCTGAAACAGGCGCTTTCTAAGGCCGTGCAAAGTTTTCTCAAGGAACTGGATAACTACACGCTGGCCGATTTGGTTGAAGAGAATCAACCGCTTTATAAATTATTGCTGGTGGAATGAAGAAAATTTCCACCGGAGCTGACAACGGAGGAACCGACATGTCACAAGATCCTTTCCAGGAACGCGAAGCCGAAAAATACGCGAATCCTATCCCCAGCCGCGAGTTCATCATTGAACACTTAACAAAACGCGAAAAACCCGCCAATCGTGAAGAACTTGCCGTTGAATTAAATATTGAAGGTGAAGAGCAAATTGAAGCCCTTCGCCGCCGCCTGCGCGCGATGGAGCGTGACGGGCAACTGGTCTTTACCCGCCGCCAGTGCTACGCGCTGCCAGAACGCCTCGACCTGCTGAAAGGCACCGTGATCGGTCACCGTGACGGCTTTGGCTTCCTGCGCGTGGAAGGCCGTAAAGACGACCTGTACCTCTCATCTGAACAGATGAAAATGTGCATCCACGGCGACCAGATCCTGGCGCAGCCGCTGGGCGCTGACCGTAAAGGCCGCCGCGAAGCGCGCGTGGTTCGCGTGCTGGTGCCGAAAACCAGCCAGATTGTGGGCCGCTACTTTACCGATGCAGGCGTGGGCTTTGTGGTGCCGGACGACAGCCGTCTGAGCTTCGACATTCTGATCCCACCTGAAGAGGTGATGGGCGCGCGCATGGGCTTTGTGGTGGTGGTAGAACTCACCCAGCGTCCGACCCGCCGCACCAAAGCGGTTGGGAAAATCGTCGAAGTGCTGGGCGATAATATGGGCACCGGGATGGCCGTTGATATGGCGCTGCGCACGCATGAGATCCCGTACGTCTGGCCGAAAGCGGTCGAAGAGCAGATCGAAAACCTGCGTGAAGAAGTGCCGGAAGAGTCTAAAGCGGGCCGTGTGGATCTGCGCTCCCTGCCGCTGGTCACCATTGATGGTGAAGACGCCCGCGACTTCGATGATGCCGTCTACTGCGAGAAAAAGCGCGGCGGCGGCTGGCGTCTGTGGGTGGCTATCGCTGACGTAAGCTACTACGTTCGTCCGCACACGCCGCTGGATAACGAAGCGCGCAGCCGCGGTACGTCGGTCTACTTCCCGTCTCAGGTTGTACCGATGCTGCCGGAAGTGCTCTCCAACGGCCTGTGCTCCCTGAATCCGCAGGTTGACCGTCTCTGTATGGTTTGTGAGATGACCATCTCCAACAAAGGGCGCTTAACGGGCTACAAATTCTACGAAGCGGTAATGAGCTCGCACGCGCGTCTGACCTATACCAAGGTCTGGCATATGCTGCAGGGCGACCAGGACCTTCGCGAGCAGTACGCGCCGCTGGTTAAGCATATTGAAGAGCTGCATAACCTCTACAAAACGCTGGATCAGGCGCGCGAAGAGCGCGGCGGGATCTCGTTTGAGAGCGAAGAAGCGAAGTTCATCTTCAACGCAGAACGTCGTATTGAGCGTATCGAACAGACCCAGCGTAACGATGCGCACAAGCTGATCGAAGAGTGTATGATCCTGGCGAACATCTCGGCGGCGCGTTTCGTTGAGAAAGCGAAAGAGCCTGCGCTGTTCCGCATTCACGATAAGCCGTCGACGGAAGCCATTACTGCGTTCCGCTCCGTGCTCGCTGAACTCGGTCTGGAGCTGCCGGGCGGTAACAAGCCTGAGCCGCGCGATTACGCCGAACTGCTGGAATCCATTAGCGACCGTCCTGACGCAGAAATGCTGCAGACGATGCTGCTGCGTTCCATGAAGCAGGCGATTTACGATCCGGAAAACCGGGGCCACTTCGGCCTGGCGCTGCAGTCTTATGCGCACTTTACCTCGCCGATCCGTCGCTATCCTGACCTGTCCCTGCACCGCGCGATCAAGTATCTGCTGGCGCAGGAGCAGGGCCATAAAGGGAACACTACCGAAACCGGCGGTTACCACTACTCGATGGAAGAGATGCTGCAGCTGGGCCAGCACTGCTCCATGACCGAACGCCGTGCTGATGAAGCCACGCGCGACGTGGCGGACTGGCTGAAGTGTGACTTTATGCTGGACCAGGTGGGCAACGTCTTTAAAGGCGTGATTGCCAGCGTCACCGGCTTTGGTTTCTTCGTTCGTCTGGACGAGCTGTTTATCGACGGCCTGGTGCACGTCTCCAGCCTGGATAACGACTACTACCGCTTCGACCAGGTCGGCCAGCGTCTGATTGGCGAATCTGGCGGCCAGACCTACCGTCTGGGCGATCGCGTGGAAGTGAAGGTTGAAGCCGTGAACATGGACGACCGTAAAATCGACTTCAGCCTGATCTCCAGCGAGCGCGCGCCGCGTAACGTGGGTAAAACCGAGCGTGAAAGGGCGAAAAAAGGCGGAAATGGCAAAGCGAGCGGTAAACGTCGCCAGGCGGGCAAAAAGGTAAACTTCGAGCCGGACAGCGCGTTCCGCGGCGAGAAGAAGCAGAAGCCAAAGGCGGCGAAGAAAGAGGCTCGCTCAGCGAAAAAGCCTTCCGCGAAGACGCAGAAAATTGCTGCCGCCACCAAAGCGAAGCGCGCAGCCAAGAAAAAGCAGGCGGAGTAATTCTCCCCTCACCCTGACCCTCTCCCCAACCGGGAGAGGGGAAATACTTATTACGAGAACCATCAATGAGTGAAATGATTTACGGCATCCACGCGGTGCAGGCCCTTCTCGAGCGCGCACCGGAGCGCTTTCAGGAAGTGTTTATTCTGAAAGGGCGTGAAGACAAACGTCTGATGCCGCTGATCCACGCGCTGGAAGCGCAGGGCGTGGTGATCCAGCTGGCGAACCGCCAGTTCCTGGATGAGAAAAGCGAAGGTGCGGTGCACCAGGGGATCATTGCCCGCGTGAAGCCGGGCCGTCAGTATCAGGAAAACGATCTGCCGGATCTGATTGCCGCGCTGGATAACCCGTTCTTCCTGATCCTCGATGGCGTAACCGATCCGCATAACCTCGGCGCGTGCCTGCGCAGCGCGGATGCGGCGGGCGTGCACGCAGTGATCGTCCCGAAAGATCGTTCTGCCCAACTGAACGCGACGGCGAAGAAAGTGGCCTGCGGCGCGGCGGAAAACGTCCCGCTGATCCGCGTGACCAACCTGGCGCGCAACATGCGTCTGCTGCAGGAAGAGAATATCTGGATCGTCGGTACCGCGGGCGAAGCGGATCATACCCTGTACCAGAGCAAAATGACCGGCCGCCTGGCGCTGGTGATGGGTGCGGAAGGTGAAGGCATGCGTCGTCTGACGCGCGAGCACTGCGACGAGCTGATTAGCATCCCGATGGCGGGCAGCGTGTCGTCTCTGAACGTTTCCGTTGCGACGGGTATCTGCCTGTTTGAAGCGGTGCGTCAGCGCGGAGAATAAACAGTAAGGCCGTCCAAAGGACGGCCTTTTGTGTTTCCTCCCTCTCCCCGTGGGAGAGGGCCGAGGTGAGGCCACCAGACGGTGACAACCTCACTCCTCTAACGACCGCAAATGGTCATCCTTCCTCAGCGTCATCAGCGCGAAAATACTCACCACCGCCGTTGCCATCACGTAGTACGCCGGAATATCCAGGTTGCCCGTCTCTTTTATCAGCCCGGTAATAATCAATCCCGCACAGCCCGAGAAGATCGCGTTCGACAGGGAATAGGCCAGCCCCAGCCCGGTATAACGTACGCGCGTCGGAAACATTTCAGACAGCATCGCTGGCCCTGGCCCTGCCAGCATCCCCACCAGACCGCCCGCAATCAACACCACAATCGCTTTGACGGCCAGCGTGCCGGACTCCGCCTGCAAAATTTTCAGCAGCGGCAGGGCGAGGGCCAGCAGCAGCGCGGTGGCGATAATCATCACCGTGCGGCGGCCAATCCTGTCGCTCAGGATCCCGGCCGGGATAATCGTCAGCGCAAAACCGATGTTCGAAATCACCGCGATCAGCAGCGCCTGGTTAAAGCCGGTGTGTAGAGCTGACTGAAGATAGGTTGGCATAATCACCAGATAGGTATACCCCGCTGCGGACCAGACCATCACGCGGCCAATGCCCATCAGGATGATTTTGAACGTGGCGGAGGTGCTGGCCCGAGCGACAGCCGGTTTTTCCTGCTGCTGCACAAAGCTCGGCGTCTCTTCCATACTCACCCGCAGCCATAGCGCGACCGCGCCCATCGGCAGGGCAAGGAAGAACGGAATGCGCCAGCCCCAGTCGTGCAGGGCTTCAGGCGTGAGGAGGGCAGAGAGCAGCGCGACAATACCCGCGCCCGCTAAAAGCCCGAGCGCCACGGTAAAGGACTGCCAAGCGCCGTACAGGCCGCGCTTGCCGCGCGGGGCGAACTCCGTCATCAGCGAGACCGCACCGCCGTACTCGCCGCCCGCGAACAGGCCCTGCAGGATGCGCAGCAGCGTAACGATCAGCGGCGCAGCAATGCCGATGCTGGCGTAGACGGGCACGATGCCGATGGCCGTGGTGGCGAGCGTCATCAGCACCAGCACAATAATCAGCGTCGGTTTTCGGCCAATCCTGTCGCCCATGCGGCCAAATACCACCGCACCCAGCGGACGGAAGAAGAAGGCGATGGCAAACGAGGCCCAGGTGAGGATCAGACTGGTCAGCCCCGCCTCTCCCTCAAGCTGGAAGAAGTTCTTCGCAATCACGGTCGCCAGAAAACCGTAGACCGCAAACTCATACCACTCGATAAAATTACCAATTGAGCCTGCAATTAATGCTCGCTTGTGCGCATCCTGTTGCATAACGATCCTCACAAAGACGGGTTAAGAATAAATTATTCAGCATAAGCGGAGTAATGAAATAGTTTATTCTTATGTTCTGTGAGCTATTTCACGAATGATATCAGCGGGATCGCCATCGTGTGACTTCACTCCCATGCAGCGTTCATGCAGTCTGTCCATACTTACCTTCATTGCTACTGAAGGAGGGAGACAGCATGCACTGGCAGACCCATACCGTTTTTAATCAACCAGCCCCACTCTCTAACAGCAACCTCTTTCTCTCTGACTGCGCCCTGCGCGACGCGGTTGCGCGCGAGGGTGCCGAGTGGGATATGGATCTTCTTGCCAGCATCGGACAGCAGTTAGGCACTGCGGAGTCGCTGGAGCTGGGCAGGCTGGCGAACGTCAATCCGCCGGAGCTATTACGCTACGACCCCACGGGAGAGCGGCTGGATGACGTCCGCTTTCATCCGGCATGGCACCTGCTGATGCAGGGGCTCTGCGCCAACCGGGTACATAATCTGGCTTGGGAGGAAGAGGCACGAAAAGGGTCTTTCGTCGCCAGGGCCGCGCGCTTCGTGCTCCATGCTCAGGTAGAAGCGGGGACGTTATGCCCGGTGACCATGACCTTTGCCGCCACGCCGCTGTTGCAGCAGTCGCTGCCCAAACCGTTTCATGAATGGTTAACGCCGCTGATGAGCGACCGTTACGATCCCCATCTCGCGCCGGGTGGGCAAAAGCGCGGCCTGCTGATCGGCATGGGAATGACGGAAAAGCAGGGCGGCTCGGACGTGCTCAGCAACACCACCAGAGCGGAAAAATGCAGCGACGGCAGCTACCGGCTGGTGGGCCACAAGTGGTTTTTCTCCGTGCCGCAGAGCGATGCGCATCTGGTGCTGGCGCAGGCGAAAGGCGGTTTGTCCTGCTTCTTTGTTCCGCGTTTCTTACCCGACGGACAGCGCAACGCCGTACGGCTGGAACGTCTGAAAGACAAGCTCGGCAACCGCTCCAACGCCAGCAGCGAGGCGGAGTTCCTCGATGCCTCCGGCTGGCTGCTGGGTGAAGAGGGAGAAGGCGTGCGGCAAATCCTGAAGATGGGCGGGTTGACGCGCTTCGACTGCGCGCTGGGCAGCCACGGGCTAATGCGCCGAGCGCTCTCCGTGGCGCTGTACCACGCCCATCAGCGTCAGACCTTCGGCAAAAATCTTATCGACCAGCCGCTAATGCGTGAAGTGCTGAGCCGTATGGCGCTGGTGCTGGAAGGGCACACGGCGCTGCTGTTCCGCCTGGCCCGGGCGTGGGACAACCGCACCGACCCGCAGGAGGCCGCCTGGGCGCGGCTTTTTACCCCGGCTGCAAAATTCAGCGTGTGCAAAGCGGGCATTCCGTTTGTGGCGGAGGCGATGGAGGCACTCGGCGGCGTCGGGTACTGCGAGGAGAATGAACTTCCACGCCTGTATCGCGAGATGCCGGTGAACAGCATCTGGGAAGGATCGGGCAATATCATGTGCCTGGACGTGCTGCGCGTGCTGGCAAAGCAGCCAGGGATCCACGATCTGCTCGCCGACGAGTTTGCCCAGGTCAAAGGGCAGGACAGACACTTTGACCGCAGCTGGCGGCAGCTTCAGCAAAAGCTGCGTAAACCGCAGGAGGCGCAGGGGAGGGAGATCGCGCAGCAGCTCTTTTTGCTGGGGGCCGGAAGCCAGATGCTGCGGCACGCATCGCCGCCCGTGGCGCAGGCGTGGTGCCGCATGATGCTGGATACCCGTGGCGGTACGCTCATGAATGAGCAGGTGCAAAGCGATCTGCTGCTGCGCGCCACGGGCAGGGTTGGCTAGCGTTTAAGCTGGAACAGGCTCACCAGTTGGGTAAGGTGTGATCCTTTTTCGCGCAGCGTGCGTGCGGTTTGCTCGCTGCGTGAGATACGGTCGGCATTGATATGCGACGCTTCGCCAATGTGGGTCATGGCGAGATTGACCTGGCCGATCCCAGCGGACTGCTCGCGTGACGCGTGGTTAATCTCCGTGACCAGCTGGCTGATATTGTCGATATGAACGATGATGGAATCCATCGCCAGACGCGTCTGTTCAGACAGCGCGTGGCCTTCGCCCACTTTTCGCAGCGTATCGCCAATCAGCTGTTCAATCTCCTTCACCGCGTTGGCGCTTCGACCTGCCAGGGCGCGAACTTCCTGCGCGACCACCGCAAACCCTTTTCCATGCTCGCCAGCGCGTGCCGCTTCTACCGCCGCATTCAGCGCCAGAATATTGGTCTGGAACGCGATGGACTCGATCACGCGGGTGATGTCTTCGATACGTTTTGACGCTTCGCGAATGTCGTCCATCGTGGCAACCGCATGGGTTACCGTTTCACCACCCTGATGAACCGCGCGCGATGTTTCACCTACCAGCTGCTGCGTTTGCTCCATGTTGGCGGCATTTTGCTGCACGGTCGCGGCCAGCTGCTCCATGCTGGCGGAGGTCTCTTCAACGCTGCTGGCCTGCTTGTTGATCTGTTCGGAGATGTCTCCGGTATCGGAGGCCAGCGCATTGGTGCCCAGATGGATCTCGCCCGCGGCCTCGCGGACCTGCAGGACAATTTTTTGTAGCCCATCGCCGATACCGTTAATGGCTTCAACCAGTTGGCCAACCTCATCCTGACGGGTGACGGGCAGGCTGGAGCGTAAATCGCCCGCGGCATACTGGCGGGCAAGATCAATCACGTTACGCAGCGGACGGGTCAGCATCCGACGAATGAGCACTACAAAGAGGCCCGCGAAAAGGACAGACAACGCTACGCCGGCCAGCAGGAAACGGTCGCGCATGGCGTTAACGCTCGAGAGGAGGACTGATTTATCCACTTCACCGACGATGGTCCAGTTCCAGCCGGGCAGCGGCGTATAGGCCATTTTAAGCGTGCGGCCGTCGTCGCTTATGCGTTCCAGCGTGCCTGAGGAATCGCTCAGCAATTGCTGTTGGGTGGCGCTATCCCACTTCGGCTGTTTTCCCTCTTCGCTGGGGTGGAACAGATACTGACCGCGCGTTTTGCCGTTGCTGCGGTCCAGCACAAAGAAGTGCCCGCTCTCGCCCAGGCGGCGGTTGAGGATTTTCTCGCGCATGACGTTCCAGGAGTGAGTGATATCCACCCCCACGAAGATGATCCCAATGACCTGGCCTTCACTATCCTTCACGGGCTGATACTGGGTGATGTAGCGTTTGCCAAACAGGAGCGCCAGGCCGCGGTACACCTCGCCTTTAGTAACGGAGGCAAACGCCGGGCTGCTCGCGTCCAGAACGGTTCCCATGGCGCGATCGCCATTCTCTTTGCGCAGGGAAGTGGCAACGCGGATGAAGTCGTTACCGCTGCGAACAAACAGCGTGGAGATTGCTCCCGTACGATTCAGAAAGTCATCAGAAAAGGTTGTATTTTCATGGAGTTCAGCGTCGCCGCCTTTCAGGAGGGGAACCGTGAGCCCGTAAATAGTCCGGGTCTGCTGAGTATCGACGCTAAACGGCTGGGGCAGAAATGTCGTAAACAACCTGGTGTAGCTTTCGACTTCTTCGCTCAGGCTGGTATTAAACATCTGTACCATGTCGACCATACCGGTGGACTGATTATGCAGATCTTCGACCGCGAGGGCTTCAAGCTGCTGGCTGGCTTTTTGGCTGAGCAGGAAAGTGAAAAGCAGAAACAGCGTGGCGACGCTGACGCCCGTCAGCAGCGACAGCTTTGTTCCAAGGCCCGCACGGCGGAAAAAATTGATCATAAATTGCTCATCATTGAAAAGGTATGGTTCTTCAACGGCAGAGCGGAGATTACGTTTACTGAATTAATGTAACAAAATGTTATTTTATTGTTTTAGAGTGGTTTTAAAATAGATAAAAAATTTGCAAAAACGAAAAGCCACTAAAAATAAGTGGCTTTTATCAGGAAGGATTTATACGTAGAGAATGGCCTGTACCCGCCACTGGTCGATATGGTTATCTTCCTGCATCTGAATGATGCGATACCATGACGCGCCCTGTTCATCGGCCTTTAATGCCACGATACGTTCAACGTCTTGCGGGCTCCCCGGAATGTTATTGACGGAGATTTGGCCTATTTCATTCAGACCTGTTACGCAATCCGCACTGGCGAATTCTGCTGACTGCGCGGTGGTGCTCACAAGGCCTGCTGAGAGCAACAGAGAGGTCAAAGCAAGAGTTCGTTTCATCGTCAGCTCCATTTCACATATTTCCGGTATCCGCCGGGCAATCCTTCGCGAATAAACTCCCATTCCTTGTCGCTGGCATGGAGTTTATTGTGGACAGGAAAATGTCTATGGACGCAAAGCAGTGTAAATGTCGTTCAAAGGTAAACCATTATTTCCGGTACAAAATGGCTTGTGAATACCACTGTCCCGTTATGATGGTTTCGTCGATCATAATAATGACGTAATAATCTGCTTTGGCGGCGACGGCTTGTGCCTTTATTGCATCTTCTGCGTCATCCGGCGAACCGCGAACCAGCGCGGAGACGGTGCCCATTCGCTGTAATCCTTCCGTCTGATTACGACGAATCTCCTGCGGATGATCGGCAACCGGGGGAGCGGGTTGCGGTGTACCCTGCAGTGCGCTACAGCCGCTGAGCAGAAACACCAGCAATAAAGCAGCAAACCTGTGCATAACCATATCTCGTTTCCTGTTAGCCATAGTGTAGTTGTCTGCGAATTTAGTTTTGGGGGTATGTTCCCGAAGTGTTATCTGGGACGTAATTTTCGAATGAAAATAGCGTCAAACCGTAATCCAGTTCTCAACATTATGAATCATTCATTCGTACAGGGTCGACAATGATTGAAATTGAAATACGCCATCTCGGTGAACATGAAATTTTACACGCTGTGCCGGCAGGGAAACGTGATAAACCGCTACCTGTTGTGGTTTTTTATCATGGGTTTACCTCATCGAAGCTGGTTTACAGTTATTTTGCGGTGGCGCTGGCGCAGGCGGGTTTTCGCGTGGTGATGCCGGATGCGCCCGACCACGGCGCGCGCTTCACGGGCGATGAACATGCGCGGCTTGGGCAGTTTTGGCACATTCTGCACGGCAGCCTGACCGAGTTTGCCGGGTTGCGCGATGCGCTCTATGAGGCAGGGCTGGTGGCCGACAATCGGCTGGCGGTGGCCGGGGCGTCGATGGGCGGTATGACGGCGCTGGGGATTATGACGCATCATCCTGAGGTGAGGTCTGTCGCCTGTCTGATGGGCTCTGGCTATTTTACCTCGCTGGCGAAGACGCTTTTCCCCCCTCAGGATTTAACGGGAATTACGGCGATGCTGGCAGAGTGGGAAGTGACCCGGGCATTGCCGCGCCTGGCCGATCGCCCGCTGCTGCTGTGGCACGGTGATGCGGACGATGTGGTCCCGCCCGATGGAACCTTCCGCCTGCAGCAGGCGTTAAAGAATGAAGGGCTGGACGGTAACCTGACCTGTTTGTGGGAATCCGGCGTCCGCCACCGCATCACGCCAGCGGCGCTGGACGCCACGGTGGCGTTTTTCCGCCAGCACCTTTAAACGCGGAGAACTTTGACGCCCTGATCTTCCAGCTTCTGTAGGATCTCGGGGTTCGCCCCTTTGCCGGTGATCACCATGTCGATCTGTTCTGCGCGGCTGAACAGCATGCCTGCGCGTTCACCGACTTTGCTGCTGTCGACCAGCACAACGAGCTTGCCCACGACGTTGAGCATGTTTTGTTCCGCCATCGCGGTCAGCATATCGGTTTTATACAGGCCGTCAGCGGTCAGGCCTTTGCCGCTGGTAAACATCCAGTGCCCGGCGTAGAGACTGTTTTCGCTGTCCTGAGGGCTGAGCGTGATGGACTGG
The DNA here is from genome assembly GCF_034107265.1 of Enterobacter sp. 168J2. Lineage (NCBI taxonomy): Bacteria > Pseudomonadati > Pseudomonadota > Gammaproteobacteria > Enterobacterales > Enterobacteriaceae > Enterobacter > Enterobacter sp. 168J2. Next base: position 58,280 of record NZ_JAWNEB010000002.1, read on the forward strand.
CTTTTGTTGTACTGGCCGCCCATGATCACGACGCTCTCATGTTCCTGATCGATCAGGTAGTTAGCCAGCGGCAAATAGTTGGTGATGATTTGCACCGGCTTGCCGCACATCTCGCGACCCAGCAAAAACGCCGTGGAGCCGCAGTTGATGACGACGCTCTCACCGGGGTTCACCAGCTGCGAGGCCGCTCTGGCAATCCGTACCTTTTCATCGTGATTCTGGGCCTGATGAATATTCATCGGCGACCAGCGTGGACGCTGCTGGCTGATGGCTTCCGCGCCGTTGCGGACTTTTTTCAGCTTGCCGCTCTCATCCAGCTTGTTGATGTCTCGCCGCGCGGTGGCTGGTGAGATCCCTAAACGTTCGATCACTTTCTCGACGGTGATAAACCCTGTTTGCGCCAGGAGTTCCAGTAAAATTTGATGCCGTTGCGCTTCCGTCATGAGCTATTCCGATAAGAATTGATTTGAAAAGATGATATTTGAAATAGCGTGAAATTACTAAAATAAATATGAAATCGCCAGACACAGGGTCTGGCGATGTGGCCTCACAATCAGAGGAAGGACTTGAACGGCAGATCTGGCTCAATGGTGAAGCAATCATCGAAGCCGCGTGGGTAGTGATACTCGAGATTGTCTTTGTCCAGAGGCCAGGTGAACTTGCCGCCAACCTGCCAGATAAAGGGCTTGAAGCCGTACTTCAGGCGGTCTTTTTTCATCTCCCACAGCACGCGGATTTCCTGCGGATCGGCCTGGAAGTTTGACCAGATATCGTGGTGGAACGGGATCACCACTTTGGTGTTCAACGCTTCCGCCATGCGCAGCATATCGGCGCTGGTCATTTTGTCCGTAATACCGCGCGGGTTTTCGCCGTACGAGCCCAGCGCCACGTCAATCTGATGTTCGTTGCCGTGCTTCGCGTAATAGTTGGAGTAGTGGGAATCACCGCTGTGATACAGGGAGCCGCCCGGCGTTTTGAACAGGTAGTTCACCGCGCGCTCGTCCATGCCATCCGGCAGTACGCCCGCGGCTTTCTGATCGGCCGGCAGGGTAATCAGCGCGGTACGGTCAAAGGCATCCAGCGCGTGGATTTCAATGTCTTTAATTTTAACCACGTCGCCAGGCTTCATCACGATGCAGCGCTCTTTCGGCACGCCCCAGCCAATCCAGAGATCTACGCAGGTTTGCGGCCCAATAAACGGCACGTCGTCCGCGCAGTTTTGCATCACCGCTGCCGCCACGTTCACGTCAATATGGTCGTTGTGATCGTGGGTAGAGAGAACGGCGTCGATCTGACGAATGGCAAAAGGATCAAGCACAAACGGCGTGGTGCGCAGGTTCGGCTGCAGTTTTTCCACGCCGGCCATACGCTGCATCTGGTGGCCTTTTTTCATCAGCGGGTTACCGTGACTCTGTTTGCCGGTGCCGCACCAGAAATCGACGCAGATATTGGCGCCGCCTTCTGATTTCAGCCAGATACCGGTGCAGCCCAGCCACCACATAGCAAACGTGCCAGGAGCAACCTGTTCCTGCTCGATCTCTTCGTTCAGCCAGCTACCCCACTCAGGGAATGTGCTCAGAATCCATGATTCACGGGTGATGGTTTTCACTTTACTCATCGTTTTGACTCCTGGTTTTAATCAAAAGTAATCACATGGTGATTTGTTATGATTAATGCTGGCACCATTTGACGCGCTTTGCAATGGTAAAAATGAGGAATTTTATCTGCGCGACTTCACGGACTCTCCGCTATTTACTTGTTAGATTATCCTGTATTAAACATTAATTTGATGAATTATAAGGATTAATTTATTTTCGTGGTGCGGTAGTGAAAATCATTACTAACAGCGTGGAAATAAATTGCGTGATGCGTCACAAATAATCAAATGCAATCTTGTGGTGATTATTTGTGATTAATAGAGTGATGGCACCAACCGCACAGGGATTGCCCCTCGTGTTCTCATTTCTGGAGAGAGTTATGGAGATCCTCTACAACGTCTTTACCGTTTTCTTTAATCAGGTAATGACCAACGCCCCGCTGTTGCTGGGTATCGTGACGTGCCTGGGGTATATCCTGCTGCGCAAAAGCGTCAGCGTGATTATTAAAGGCACCATCAAAACCATTATCGGTTTCATGCTGTTGCAGGCGGGGTCAGGCATTCTGACCAGCACGTTTAAGCCAGTTGTCGCCAAAATGTCGGAAGTGTATGGCATTAACGGGGCTATCTCTGATACCTACGCCTCAATGATGGCGACCATCGATCGCATGGGCGATGCCTATAGCTGGGTGGGGTATGCGGTGCTGCTCGCGCTGGCGCTCAACATTATCTATGTTCTGCTGCGCCGCATTACCGGTATTCGCACCATCATGCTCACCGGGCACATCATGTTCCAGCAGGCGGGACTGATCGCGGTTTCTCTCTATATCTTCGGTTACCCGATGTGGACCACGATTATCTGCACCGCCGTGCTGGTCTCGCTCTACTGGGGTATCACGTCCAACATGATGTACAAGCCAACGCAGATAGTAACCGACGGCTGCGGCTTCTCCATCGGTCACCAGCAGCAGTTTGCCGCCTGGCTTGCTTATAAAGTCGCGCCGTACCTGGGTAAAAAAGAAGAGAGCGTTGAAGACCTTAAGCTGCCTGGCTGGCTCAATATTTTCCACGACAATATCGTCTCAACCGCGATTGTGATGACCCTCTTCTTTGGCGCCATTCTGCTCTCCTTCGGTATTAACGTCGTGCAGGCGATGGCGGGTAAAACCCACTGGACGGTCTATATCCTGCAGACCGGTTTCTCCTTCGCGGTAGCGATTTTCATCATCACTCAGGGCGTGCGTATGTTCGTCGCCGAGCTGTCGGAAGCCTTCAACGGCATCTCCCAGCGCCTGATCCCTGGTGCGGTACTAGCGATTGACTGTGCGGCTATCTATAGCTTTGCGCCAAACGCCGTCGTCTGGGGCTTTATGTGGGGCACCATCGGCCAGCTGATTGCGGTGGGCATCCTGGTGGGCTGCGGCTCCTCAATCCTGATTATTCCTGGCTTTATCCCGATGTTCTTCTCCAACGCCACTATCGGCGTATTTGCGAACCACTTCGGCGGCTGGCGCGCGGCGCTCAAGATCTGCCTGGTGATGGGCATGGTGGAAATCTTCGGGTGCGTGTGGGCGGTCAAGCTCACCGGTATGAGCGCCTGGATGGGCATGGCGGACTGGTCAATTCTGGCCCCGCCGATGATGCAGGGCTTTGCCTCCGTCGGGCTGGTCTTTATGGCCGTCATCATCCTGATTGCTCTGGCTTATATGTTCTTCGCTGGCCGTTCGCTGCGAGCAGAAGAAGATGCAGAAAAACAAACAGCAGAAGTTTCTGCTCACTAAGGAGTTTCGATTATGACCGTACGTATCCTGGCTGTGTGTGGCAATGGGCAAGGTAGCTCCATGATCATGAAGATGAAAGTGGACCAGTTTTTAACCCAGTCAAACATCGACCACACGGTGAACAGCTGCGCAGTGGGTGAATACAAAAGTGAACTGAACGGCGCGGACATCATCATCGCTTCAACTCACATTGCCGGTGAGATTAGCGTGTCGGGCAACAAATATGTGGTAGGCGTACGCAACATGCTGTCGCCTGCGGATTTCGGGCCAAAACTGCTGGAAGTGATCAAAGAACACTTCCCACAAGACGTGAAGTAAGGACGCCACATGAAACTACGTGATTCGCTGGCAGAGAATAACTCCATCCTTTTACAGGCCGACGCCAGCACCTGGCAGGAAGCGGTGAAGCTGAGTGTGGATCTGCTGGTTAAGGCGGACGTTGTCGAGCCGCGCTATTACCAGGCCATTCTGGATGGCGTGGCGCAGCACGGCCCCTATTTCGTGATTGCGCCGGGCCTGGCGATGCCGCACGGCCGCCCGGAAGAGGGCGTCAAGAAAACCGGTTTTGCGCTGGTGACCCTGAAAACGCCGCTGGTGTTCAACCACGAAGATAACGACCCGGTCGACATTCTCATCACCATGGCGGCCGTTGATGCCAACACCCATCAGGAGGTGGGCATCATGCAGATCGTCAACCTGTTTGATGACGAAGCCAATTTTGATCGTTTACGCGCCTGCCGCACCGCGCAGGACGTGCTGGATTTAATTGATAACGCCACTGCGGCGGCCGTTTAAGAGGAATTGAACATGTCATTACCAATGTTGCAAGTTGCGCTGGATAACCAGACGCTGTCTCACGCTTACGAAACCACCCGCCTGATTGCGGAAGAGGTGGATATCATCGAAGTGGGCACCATTCTGTGCGTGGGCGAAGGCGTGCGCGCCGTTCGTGACCTGAAGGCGCTCTATCCGCACAAAATCGTGCTGGCGGATGCCAAAATTGCCGACGCAGGCAAAATCCTTTCCCGCATGTGCTTTGAAGCTAACGCCGACTGGGTCACCGTGATCTGCTGTGCGGATATCAACACCGCCAAAGGCGCGCTGGACGTGGCAAAAGAGTTTAACGGCGACGTGCAGATTGAACTGACCGGTTTCTGGACCTGGGAGCAGGCGCAGGAGTGGCGCGAAGCGGGCATCCAGCAGGTGGTGTATCACCGCAGCCGTGATGCGCAGGCCGCAGGCGTGGCGTGGGGCGACGCGGATATCAGCGCAATTAAGCGTCTGGCGGATATGGGCTTTAAAGTCACCGTCACCGGTGGCCTGGCGCTGGAAGATCTGCCGCTGTTCCAGGGCATCCCGATTCACGTCTTTATCGCTGGCCGCAGCATTCGCGACGCGGCCTCTCCGGTGGAAGCGGCGCGTCAGTTCAAACGCTCAATCGCTCAGCTTTGGGGCTAAGGAGCGGGTATGTTGTCAAAACAGGTCCCGCTTGGCATCTATGAAAAGGCACTCCCTGCGGGGGAGTGCTGGCTGGAGCGGTTACGGCTGGCAAAACAGCTGGGTTTCGATTTTGTCGAAATGTCCGTGGATGAAACAAACGAGCGACTCTCTCGCCTGGACTGGAGCCGCGAGCAGCGTCTTGCGCTGGTGAGCGCCATTGCCGAGACCGGCGTGCGCGTCCCGTCCATGTGCCTGAGCGCTCATCGTCGTTTCCCGCTGGGAAGTGAAGATGATGCCGTGCGCGCTGAAGGGTTGGAGATCATGCGCAAAGCCATTCGTTTTGCGCAGGATGTCGGCATCCGCGTGATTCAGCTGGCGGGTTACGACGTTTACTATCAGGAAGCCAACGACGAAACGCGCCGTCGTTTCCGTGACGGCCTGAAAGAGAGCGTTGAGATGGCAAGCCGCGCGCAGGTCACGCTGGCGATGGAGATCATGGACTACCCGTTGATGAACTCCATCAGCAAGGCGCTGGGCTATGCGCACTATCTGAATAACCCCTGGTTCCAGCTTTACCCGGATATCGGCAACCTGTCGGCCTGGGATAACGACGTGCAGATGGAGCTGCAGGCGGGCATCGGGCATATCGTGGCGGTGCACGTTAAAGATACCCGTCCTGGCGTGTTTAAAAACGTGCCGTTCGGCACCGGGGTGGTGGAGTTCGAACGGTGCTTCGAGACGCTCAAGCAGACAGGGTATTGCGGGCCTTACCTGATTGAGATGTGGAGCGAAACGTCAGACGACCCGGCTGCGGAAGTGGCAAAAGCGCGGGACTGGGTGCGCGAGCGGATGGCGCGGGCGGGTTTGCTGGAGGTTGAACATGCTTAAGCTGAAACAGCAGGTCTTTGAGGCCAATATGGATCTGCCGCGCTATGGCCTGGTAACGTTCACCTGGGGCAACGCGAGCGCCATCGACCGCGAACAAGGTCTGGTTGTGATCAAGCCGAGTGGCGTGGCGTATGACTCCATGAAAGCGGACGATATGGTGGTGGTCGATCTCGAAGGAAACGTCGTTGAGGGCAAATGGCGGCCTTCCTCAGATACGGCGACCCATCTGGCGCTGTACCAGCGTTATCCGTCGCTGGGTGGTGTTGTCCACACCCACTCCACGCACGCCACCGCCTGGGCACAGGCGGGGCTGCCTGTCCCGGCGCTGGGCACGACGCATGCGGACTACTTCTTCGGCGACATTCCCTGCACGCGGGCATTAACGCAGGCTGAAGTAGAAGGGGAGTACGAACGCAACACCGGCAAGGTGATTATCGAAACGCTGGGTGAAACGGAACCGCTGCATACGCCGGGGATTGTGGTGTACCAGCACGGTCCGTTCTCCTGGGGTAAAGAGGCTCACGACGCGGTACACAATGCTGTCGTGATGGAGGAGGTGGCTAAAATGGCGTGGATTGCCCGCGACATTAATCCACAGCTTCAGGGCATTGACGATTACCTGATGAACAAGCATTTCATGCGCAAGCACGGCCCGAATGCCTACTACGGGCAGAAGTGAATAAGTGCTCTGGAATACCGAAAACAGTTGTAACCGGTGGTATTCCGGAGCCATTCACAAAAAAAGCCCCCGGACAGGGGGCAACGTCAACTATGGCTATGTTCTCGTTGTTGGCTTTCCTGGTGCTAGCGTTAAGCGTTACCGGTAGATATCTGCACTGGCGTGCATGTTGCCGTTGCTGCCGGGCTCACGGGTTAATATCACGTGGTAATAGGTTGCGCCCTGGGCATCGGTCTCTTCATTTAGTGCCTGATCTGCTTCGCTTTCAGTGGCGAAATTATGATTGATATAGATTACGCCCAAGCTGTGCACATCATCCATGTTTCTGGCCTGCTGGCCGTCTATTTTGATGGCTGCCATCGCGTTTGCACTGAGCAAAAGCGCCGCCATTATGGCTACTGCGATTTTTTTCATGATATGCGCTCCACGACTGCGTGCTGTGTGAGGGGAATGCTTCTTCTTTAATTCAGTGGGTCTCTAATTAAAGTGTAATCACTCATCCGGCGGGGATGCGTGACCATTTCTGATGCAGTTGTTCAAAAAAACAACGCTTCCTGATGCGATTAATTTTAAATCACCCACTTAGACCAGCTTTACGCTTTGTGCGAATTATTTGTGCAATCAGCTTGAGTTTCCGGGGGCGCGCAAGTATTATGACGCGTCAATTTTTCAGCCGACCTTTAACACGTTCCTTGCCTCCCCGGGCCTCGGCTGACCCAGACAGGAGGCTGAATAATCCGTAAGGAGCAATTCGATGCGTCATTACGAAATCGTTTTTATGGTCCATCCTGACCAGAGCGAACAGGTTCCGGGTATGATCGAGCGTTACTCTGCTGCCATCACTGGTGCAGAAGGTACGATCCACCGTCTGGAAGACTGGGGCCGCCGTCAGCTGGCTTACCCGATCAACAAACTGCACAAAGCACACTACGTTCTGATGAACGTTGAAGCGCCGCAGGAAGTGATCGATGAGCTGGAAACTACCTTCCGCTTCAACGATGCCGTTATCCGCAGCATGGTTATGCGTACCAAAAACGCAGTTACCGAAGCATCTCCGATGGTTAAAGCGAAAGACGAGCGCCGTGAGCGTCGCGATGATTTCGCAAACGAAACCGCAGATGATTCTGATGCTGGGGATTCTGAAGAGTAATTTCTGATGACCAACCGTCTGGCGTTGTCCGGCATCGTATGCAGGGCTCCCCTTCGAAAGGTCAGTCCATCAGGAATTCCGCATTGCCAGTTCGTGCTTGAGCATCGTTCTGTGCAAGAGGAAGCCGGGTTTCACCGGCAGGCGTGGTGCCAAATGCCCGTTATTATTAGCGGACACGAAAACCAGGCCATTACTCACAGTTTAACGGTCGGTAGCGCAGTAATCGTTCAGGGGTTCATCTCTTGCCACAAGGCAAAGAACGGCCTGAGCAAAATGGTTCTGCATGCCGAGCAGATTGATTTGATAGATTCTGGAGACTAGCCATATGGCACGTTATTTCCGTCGTCGCAAGTTCTGCCGTTTCACCGCGGAAGGCGTTCAAGAGATCGACTATAAAGATATCGCAACGCTGAAAAACTACATCACCGAAAGCGGTAAGATTGTCCCAAGCCGTATCACCGGTACTCGTGCAAAATATCAGCGTCAGCTGGCTCGCGCTATCAAACGCGCTCGCTACCTGTCCCTGCTGCCGTACACTGATCGTCATCAGTAATCGGGCACGGTCCATTAATACGACTTTAAGAGGATAAGGTAATGCAAGTTATTCTGCTTGATAAAGTAGCAAACCTGGGCAGCCTGGGTGATCAGGTAAACGTTAAAGCGGGCTACGCTCGTAACTTCCTGGTTCCACAGGGTAAAGCTGTTCCAGCTACTAAGAAAAACGTAGAGTTTTTCGAAGCACGTCGCGCTGAACTGGAAGCCAAACTGGCTGACGTTCTGGCGGCTGCTAACGCTCGCGCTGAAGCAATCAACGCACTGGGCACTGTTACCATCGCTTCCAAAGCTGGCGACGAAGGTAAACTGTTCGGTTCCATCGGTACCCGCGATATCGCTGATGCAGTTACTGCAGCAGGCGTTAAAGTGGCTAAGAGCGAAGTTCGCATGCCGAACGGCGTTCTGCGTACCACTGGTGAGCACGAAGTTGACTTCCAGGTTCACAGCGAAGTGTTCGCTAAACTGGTTGTTAACGTTGTAGCTGAGTAATTTTTTACTCTGCTCGCGTCGAAGCGCCGGCCTTGTGCCGGCGTTTTGCTTTTTAGCGTGACCCTACGTCATGTTTTGCTATTGTAAGGTCGCTATTCCTGACGCATTCTCTGATAATAAAATGAAACGCAATTTTATTTATGAGATTTGTCATGGATACCGCTCTGCCCACGCCCGTCTTTGCCCGTCGACATGTGGCCTACGCCTGCGCTACGCTCTGCTGCCTGCTTTGGGGTAGCTCGTACCCGGCCATTAAAAATGGCTACGAACTCTTTCAGATAGCGACCGATGACATCCCGTCCAAAGTTGTTTTTGCCGGATACCGTTTTCTGTTTGCCGGTGTGTTGCTGCTGCTGTTTGCGCTGGCCCAGCGCAAGCCGATTGGCAGGCTCACGTCCGCGCAGTTTGGACAGCTCACGATCCTCGGGCTGACCCAGACCACCATTCAGTACACTTTCTTCTATATAGGGCTGGCCTACACGACGGGGGTAAACGGCTCAATCATGAATGCCACCGGGACTTTCTTCAGCGTGCTGCTGGCGCACTTTATCTACCACAACGACAAACTCAGCTATAACAAAACGCTGGGCTGTATTCTCGGGTTTGCCGGGGTGATGCTGGTGAACTTCCACAGCGGGTTAAGCGATTTCCAGTTTATCTGGAAAGGCGACGGCTTTGTGGTGCTGGCTGCCTTTATTCTCTCTGCCGCCACGCTTTACGGGAAACGTATTTCCCAGACCGTTGACCCAACGGTGATGACAGGCTGGCAGCTGGCGATAGGCGGGGCTGCGCTGGTTGCGGGAGGTTATGCCACGGGCGGGACGCTGGAAGTGCACAGCATGAAGGCCGTTGCGGTGCTGGGGTATCTGACGCTGCTCTCATCCGTGGCGTTCGCCCTGTGGAGCGCGCTGCTGAAAGTGAACCGGGTAAGCATGATTGCCCCGTTCAACTTTGTCATTCCTGTGGCAGGGACGGTGCTTTCCGCCATTTTCCTCGGCGAAAACATTCTGGATATCAAATACGCGATTGCGCTGGTGCTGGTCTGCTCGGGGAGCTGGTGGGTGAATAAACGGAGTGCCTGAGAACAAAAGTGCCGGGTGGCGGCTTCGCCATACCCGGCCTGTGCCATTAACGTGCTCTGATGAAACTGCCGTCCGGCTGGCGGGTAAACAGCACCTGCTGCCCATTTCCGGTATCAATCGTTAGCCCGGTGACCACCCCGCTGGCGTTCTGGCGAATCTGCACCATCTGGCCGTTCTGTAAGTTGCTCAGCGGTTTACCTGCACCTTCCACTTTTGCCATGGCATACACGTCGGTCGGCGGCAGGTTATGGTCGCGGAAAAGCTGTGCCAGGGTTTTGCCCGGCTCCACGCGATAGGAACGCCACTGCTGCTCAATGCCGGTCGGCTGCTGGGTTTGCGGCTCAGACGGGGCTGCGGCCTGCTCCTGCGGCTGTTCATCCTGAACGGGTTCAGGTTCAACCGGCGCGACCTGGCCAGGATCGTTAGACGGAGTTACCAGCTGTGTCTGCATAGGCTGCGCGTCAGGCTGTGGCCGCGTTTGCGACTGAATATCCAGCTGCGCATTGCGGGTGACAGGCGCGGTATCGACATCATCACCGCCGGATGGAAGCAGGAAGCCCACGATGACCATCAGCGCACCAATGATGATCCCCCTGCGGTGCAGAGGAGGCAGCGGGTCCATAATGCGAAAATTGTCCGGCGCCTGCCAGATTTTCGCCAGGGTAGGTTTCAGTTCAAATCGCCCGGGCATGGCTCTCCTCCTGCTCCGCGTCTTTTATATCCTGTGCTTCGAAGTATAGTTCGCTAACTGCCTGAACGACGTAGCAAACCCGACATCCGTGACATCAGTTCGGGATTAATCCTGGTTGTCTCTATTGTTTCTGTTTCGTCGCGGTTTGTCACCTTAACTTAAGACAAAGTTTTACCCATAAGGGCATGGCTGATATGCTGCCCGCTACTTTAAATGTGATGGAAGGAAAACCCATGACCACCCCGACTTTTGACACTATCGAAGCGCAGGCAAGTTACGGTATCGGCTTGCAGGTAGGACAGCAGCTGAGCGAATCCGGCCTGGAAGGTCTGTTACCTGAAGCGCTGGTGGCGGGTATCGCTGATGCGCTGGAAGGTAAACAGCCTGCCGTTCCGGTTGACGTTGTGCACCGTGCGCTGCGTGAAATCCACGAACGTGCTGACGCCGTGCGTCGCGCGCGTTTCGAAGAGATGGCCGCCGAAGGCGTGAAATATCTGGAAGAGAACCGCGAGCGCGAAGGTGTGAACAGCACCGAGTCTGGCCTTCAGTTCCGCGTGATCAACCAGGGCGACGGCGCTATCCCGGCGCGTACCGACCACGTTCGCGTGCACTACACCGGTAAACTGATCGACGGAACCGTGTTCGACAGCTCCGTGGCGCGCGGCGAACCGGCTGAATTCCCGGTCAACGGCGTTATCGCGGGCTGGATCGAAGCCCTGACCCTGATGCCAGTGGGTTCCAAATGGGAACTGACCATCCCACATAACCTGGCTTACGGCGAGCGTGGCGCCGGCGCGTCCATTCCGCCATTCAGCACTCTGGTATTTGAAGTCGAGCTGCTGGAAATCCTGTAATCGACTTTTCTTATTTCCTCTCTCCGTCCGGGGAGAGGAAAGTAGTGATAAAACCTATAGTTACGACAGAATCAACATTTTATCTTGCAAACGAAACTGTTGCGTGTATTTTTGTGAGCTGTTTCGCGCTGTATGAGTGATATGACACTCACTTCCAACATATTATTAACATAATATCTAAATCATAGTATTCATCCCGCCGATTCTTACCTAATATCGATAAACCCTTACAAAGGGACCGTCATTTATTTGACGTTTTTAAAGGCCAGAAGAGCCTTAACAACACAGACAGGCATAAACAGGAAAATTACATGGTAGATCAGGTCAAAGTCGCCGCTGCAGAAGAGGCGACGTCTGAACAGTCGCTACGGCGCAATCTCACAAACCGTCATATACAGCTTATCGCCATCGGCGGTGCCATCGGCACCGGGCTGTTTATGGGGTCGGGCAAAACCATCAGTCTTGCCGGGCCGTCGATCATTTTCGTCTATATGATCATCGGTTTTATGCTCTTCTTCGTGATGCGCGCAATGGGTGAATTGCTGCTCTCGAACCTCGAATACAAATCCTTCAGCGACTTCGCGTCTGACCTGCTCGGCCCGTGGGCGGGCTACTTTACCGGCTGGACCTACTGGTTCTGCTGGGTGGTCACCGGCATGGCGGACGTCGTGGCGATTACCGCCTACGCGCAGTTCTGGTTCCCGGGGCTGTCGGACTGGGTCGCCTCGCTGGCGGTAATTATTCTGCTGCTGAGCCTCAACCTCGCCACCGTGAAAATGTTCGGTGAGATGGAGTTCTGGTTCGCGATGATCAAGATTGTCGCCATCGTGGGGCTGATTGTGGTGGGCCTGGTGATGGTCCTGACGCACTTCCAGTCGCCAACGGGCGTTCAGGCGTCCTTCACCCATCTGTGGAACGACGGCGGCTGGTTCCCGAAAGGCATCAGCGGGTTCTTTGCCGGTTTCCAGATTGCGGTGTTTGCGTTTGTGGGGATTGAGCTGGTGGGAACCACGGCTGCGGAAACCAAAGATCCGGAGAAATCCTTGCCGCGCGCCATCAACTCCATTCCGCTGCGCATCATCATGTTCTACGTCTTCGCGCTGATCATCATCATGTCCGTGACGCCGTGGAGCTCCGTGGTGCCCAGCAAGAGCCCGTTCGTTGAGCTGTTCGTGCTGGTAGGGCTGCCTGCTGCCGCGAGCCTGATTAACTTCGTAGTGCTGACCTCTGCGGCATCGTCTGCGAACAGCGGCGTGTTCTCAACCAGCCGTATGCTGTTTGGTCTGGCGCAGGAGGGCGTGGCGCCGAGCGCGTTCGCTAAGCTCTCTAAACGTGCGGTGCCGGCGAAAGGGCTGACCTTCTCCTGCATGTGCCTGCTGGGTGGCGTGGTGATGCTCTACGTGAACCCAAGCGTGATTGGCGCGTTCACCATGATCACCACGGTCTCTGCGATCCTGTTCATGTTCGTCTGGACCATTATCCTGTGCTCGTACCTGGTGTACCGCAAACAGCGTCCACACCTGCACGAGAAATCGATCTACAAGATGCCGCTGGGTAAGCTGATGTGCTGGGTGTGCATGGCGTTCTTCGTGTTTGTGCTGGTGCTGCTGACGCTCGAAGATGACACCCGTCAGGCGCTGATCGTCACGCCGCTGTGGTTTATCGCGCTGGGGCTGGGCTGGCTGTTTATCGGCAAGAAGCGTATGGCTGGCGTAAGATAAAAGCAAAACGGCAACTTCGGTTGCCGTTTCTGGTTTTTGCACCCTCTCCCAGAGGGTGAGGGCATCTGCAGGCCGCAGCGGCCTTTTTTATGCCCCCGCCAATGCCCGCGGGAACAGCACGTTATTCTCAAGACTGATGTGTTCCATCAGGTCGTCGATCATCTCGTTAATGCCGTTGTACATCGCTTTCCAGGTGGTGCACGCTTCCGGCGGCGGCGTGACGTTGTTGGTGGTATGTTTGATCACCTCCAGCAGTTCGCCCGCGTCATCGTGCTCGCTTTCCATTACGCTGATAGGCCCCATCGCCTGGCTTCCCATTCCCTGTTTAATCATCGGGAAGAGGATCTGCTCTTCTTTCATCATGTGGCTGGAAAGCTCTTCGTGCAGCATGGTCAGGTATTTTGCCAGACCGCGCGGTACGGAAGGCTTGTCGGCATGTACGCGCTCAACTTTCGTTGCCTGCAGGATCAGCTCAGGCAGCTGTTCACGGTGGCGGTCGTGGTAACGCACGATGATATGGTCGATGATTTCCGCGAGCGGGGCGGTGCGCCAGTCTTTGTCGACAGGCTGTTCGGCCAGAAGTGCCAGCTCCGCTTCGATAGCCTCAACGTCCAGTTCCTTGCGAGAGGCCGCTCGCGCCAGGGTTTGCTTCCCGCCGCAGCAGTAATCCATATCGTATTTGCGGAACAGCGCGGAAGCGCGAGGGATGGAGAGCGCCAGCTCGCCGAGGGGTTGGTCGCGAAAGGCCATAGCAGTTACCTCGTCATTAAGAATATAACTTGCATATTAAATGCATCTTTAAGGTGGCGCTATAACCCTTTAGAGGGAAGGGGAAAAATGCGACACCGATCACAAAAAAATGTCCCGTTTAACTCCCTGAATGGACTTAGGAAAGTGGTTTAGAAACTTTTTAAAGGTGGAGAAACAGTAAACAACCCGCCGCGCGTGCCGATAGATACTCGTCAGAGAAACCTGCATATAACAAAGGCAACGTATGTTTAAACGTATAAAAGTCATTACTCTTCTTATTTCGGTGCTGCTTGTGCTCGGCATCATGCAAGTGATTTCCGCGGGTATCTTTATCAACGCGCTGAATAACGATAAAGACAACTTCACCGTATCCCAGCTCTCCAGCAAAAACGTGGCGGAGTTTACCGATGCGTGGATCAGCCTCAACCAGGCGCGGGTGACGCTAAACCGCGGCATGCTGCGCCTGCAAAGCAGCATGGCCTCCCAGATTAACGGTGGGCAGCTGAACGAGCTGGTTAACACCGCGAAAAATCTGCTGGTCGATGCGCAGGTCCATTACGATAAATACTACGCCCTGCCGAATACGCCGGGTCTGGACGAGAACCTGGCCAAGCGTCTGGAAGAGCAGTACCGCATTTACTCCTCCACGCTGACGCAAATGAACGTCCTGCTGAGCCAGGGCAATCTGGAAGACATGTTCAAGCAGAACGCGGAGCAGAAACAGACCGCGATGCAGGCGGTTTACCGCGAGTGGCGCGAAGCGCAGGCGACGCTTACCGATAAAGGCATTCAGGATAACGAAAGCGACTACAAGCGCATCCTGTGGATCCTCTCTGCGGTGATGCTGCTGGTGATTGTGGTGATTATCTCCAGCTGGGTCGCCATGCGCCGCGTGCTGCTCCTGCCGCTGGAAGAGGTGATCAACCACATTCGCGCCATCGCGGCGGGGGATTTAACCCAGCCGATTCAGGCTGAAGGTAAGAACGAAATGGCGATCCTGGCGCGCAACGTTCAGGAGATGCAGACCTCGCTGGCGAACACCGTGGGCGTAGTGCGTGAAGGCGCGGACACCATCTACACCGGTGCCGGTGAAATTTCTGCCGGGAGTAACGACCTCTCTTCCCGTACCGAGCAGCAGGCCGCGTCTCTGGAAGAAACGGCAGCCAGCATGGAACAGCTGACGGCAACCGTGAAGCAGAACGCCGATAACGCGCGTCAGGCGTCTCGTCTGGCGCTGGATGCCTCCTCAACCGCGAAGAAGGGCGGCAACGTGGTGGAAGGCGTGGTGCGTACGATGGATGAAATCGCGACGAGTTCCAGCAAAATCGCGCAAATTACCAACGTGATCGACGGCATTGCCTTCCAGACCAACATTCTGGCGCTGAACGCGGCGGTGGAAGCGGCGCGCGCGGGCGAACAGGGTCGTGGCTTTGCGGTAGTCGCAGGGGAAGTACGAACGCTTGCCCAGCGCAGCGCCCAGGCGGCGAAAGAGATCAAAGCGCTGATCGATGATTCCGGCGAGCGCGTGAACGCCGGCTCGCAGCTGGTGAACGAAGCGGGCGCGACGATGGCGGAAATCGTTAACGCGGTTACCCGCGTGACCGACATCATGGGCGAAATTGCCTCTGCCTCTGACGAGCAGAGCCGCGGTATCGACCAGGTAGGTCAGGCGGTGGCCGAGATGGACCGCGTGACCCAGCAGAACGCCTCGCTGGTGGAGGAGTCTGCGGCCGCGGCGGCGGCGCTGGAAGATCAGGCGGCACGCCTGAACGAAGCGGTGGCGGTGTTTAAAATCGCCCGCAGCCAGGCGGTTAAAGCGGCGCCGGTGAAAACCTATGTGCCAAAAGCGCAGCCTGCTGCGACCGTAGCTGAAGCGAACTGGGAAACGTTTTAACAACATGCCGGGTAAGGCGTAGCCGCCACCCGGCAAAAATCACATCTCCGACGCCGGAACGACCCTCGGTTTTTCCGGCTTCGCCCTCACCGCCATCACCACCCCAATGACCAGCAGCGCAATCCCACAGGCCGTTAGCAAAGGCGGCACGCTCTGGCGCATCAGGAAGGTATACAGCAGCCCGGCCAGGGTTTCGAAGACAATCAGCGGCCCTAAAATCACCGTCGGCAGCTTCTGGCTGGCAATGTTCCAGCACAGCGCACCCACCCAGGAACACAGCACCGCAATCGCAACCATTAAGCCAATAAATATCCACGGTCTTGGCCCGAAGGGCTGGGCGAAGTCTGGCTGTTGATGGCCTAACCAGACGCACGCGCCGATATACCCCACCAGTGAAACGGGCAAGGTGACCAGCGCCTGCGCCGTCGCCCACATCATCGGGTGCTTGTCCGGGTTTTCCCGCAGCCAGCGCGCATTGCGCAGGGCGTACCAGGCCCAGCACGCCACCGAGATGAACGCTAAAACGATCCCCGAACCGTAATGCCATAAGCTGAAATCGCCCAGCCCGTGGCGCAGCTCGGCGATATTGACGCACACCAGCCCCACTGCGGTGCAGGCCAGGGCGGGCACCATTTTTGACCACGCCAGCTTGCCGTCCCGGTGGCTATAGAGCAGATTCGCGAAGATGGGGATGACCACCGGCAGCGTGCCGATAATCATGGTAGAGACCGGCGCGCCGGTACGCTGAATGGCGCTTGCCAGACAAACGTAATAGATGAGATTGCCCATCATGGTCAGCGCCAGCGCGGTGCCCCAGTCCTGACGGCTGAGCTGGCGCAAGCGCGTGCGGCCCAGCCATGCCAGAGGAAGGGCAATCAGCCCCAGCGCCAGATAACGTCCGGTCGACTGCAATATCGCCGGGTATTCCGGCACGATCAGAGGGCCGACAAAGATCAGCCCCCACATTAAACCCGCAAGCAGGGCATACAACACGCCGCTAATCATTTTTCCATCCAGAGTGATTCACGTTGCAGTCAGTGTAGGAGGGGCAAACAGGCGCGTATTGTATGAGATTGCTCATTAGCGCCGGGTGACCTGCTTCTGGTAGCGAACGGGAGTAATGCCGTAGCGGCGGGTAAACGCGCGGGTTAAATGAGACTGGTCGGTCAGCCCCGTTGCGGCGGCGACTTCGGCGGCGGGCATGCCGTGGGTGAGGAACGCTTTGGCGCGCCACAGGCGGATGGCCATCAGCATCTGGTGCGGCGTAACGTGGAAATGGGCTTTGAACTGGCGCTGGAAATGGTACGGGCTGAGGGAGGCAACGTTCGCCAGCTCGTCCAGCGTCAGGGCGCGCATATAGTTGTCGTGCAGATACTCGCGCACGCGTTCGAACCGGTGTGCGCCTTCCTGAACCACCGGCGCGTGATGGGCTAGCGGCTGAAAGGTCTCAATCAGATCCAACAATAAGCCTTTTTGCGCCAGCGGATCGTCCGTATGCCACAGGCCGTAAATCAGCTGGCCGATCTGCTGCGAGCGCAGCGGGTCATAGCGGGTTACGTCGCTGAACCACCAGTGGCGCAGGCCGGTTACCTCTTCCAGCAGGTCAGGTTCGATGTAAACCATCCGGTAGCGCCAGCCGTCTTCGGTCGCGGACTCCCCGGTATGGATCTCGTCCGGGTTCATGGTCACAACGGATTTTTCAGGTGCGAGATGCTGGGTGCCGCGATAGCGAAAGCGTTCGGCGCCGGTTTCAATCGTGCCTATGCCGAAGGCTTCATGGGTGTGAGGCTCAAAGGCGTAGTCAGAGATATGCGCGTGATAGAGTTCAAGACCCGGCAGCTGCGCCAGATGGCGAAAGCGCGCGCTGTCTCTCTCATCAATGAACTGTTCCGGTACGCCTTGCACGTTGAGCCTCCTCATGGGTCATCGCTTCATTATCAGAGATGACCCGAGGGGATGCCACAAAAAATAACCAATCCGTAACAATTACAGAATGGCTTTGACGCTCTCCGCCAGCGGCGTGGTTGGCCGGCCGATCAGCTTGCTCAGGGTGCGGCTGTCGTCAAACAGGCCGCCTTTGGACGCGCCCACGTCGGAGTCCGCCAGCATATCCGCCAGCCCTGCAGGAAGGCCAACGCCCTTCAGCGCGGCGGCGAAATCCGCCTCGCTGAGATTCTGATAGGTTACCGGCTTCCCGCTCTGCTTGCTGAGCTCCGCCGCCAGTTCACTCAATGTCCAGCCGTGATCCCCCGCCAGCTCGTATACCTTGCCCGCATGTCCCTCTTCAGCGATAACTTTGGCGGCCGCCGCGGCATAGTCTGCACGGGTCGCAGAGGCAATTTTGCCTTCGCCTGCGGCACCAATGAATACGCCGTGCTCCAGCGCGGGCGGCGTGCTCGCCAGGTAGTTTTCGGTATACCAGCCGTTGCGCAGCAGGGCATAAGGAATGCCGGACGCCGCCAGCGCTTTTTCAGTGGCAACGTGTTCAACGTGCAGACCCAGCGGTGATTTGTCCGCATGGAGCAGGCTGGTGTAGGCGATAAATTTCACGCCTGCCGCCCTGGCGGCGTTAATGACGTTCTGGTGCTGGGTTGCGCGCTGGCCCACTTCGCTGGAGGAGATCAGCAGCAGTTTATCCACGCCGTTCAGCGCGGCAGTGAACGCCGCCTGGTCGGTGTAGTCCGCCTGACGAACCATAATGCCCTGCTGGCTCAACGCTTCAGCTTTCGCCGGGTTACGCACGATGGCCACAATCTGGCTGGCCGGTACGGTTTTTAACAGCTGCTCGATAACGAAATGGCCAAGCTGGCCGGTAGCGCCGGTAATCGCGATCATGATGAATCTCCTTCGTGTTTGTCTGGTGTTGTGGCACACTATCACCATAGCTAACTTTTAGTAAGTACGTACAAAAAGGTAAGTATGAAAACAACGATACCGACGCTCAGCGAACAAATGCGCGATGGCAATCTTTTCGCGGAACAGTGCCCCTCACGGGAGGTGCTCAAGCACGTGACCAGCCGCTGGGGGGTACTGATTCTGCTGGCCCTGCGGGAGGGAACGCACCGCTTCAGCGATCTGCGCCGTAAAATGGGTGGGGTAAGCGAAAAGATGCTGTCCCAGTCGCTTCAGGCGCTGGAGCAGGACGGGTTTGTCGACCGCGTGTCGTATCCGGTCGTACCGCCGCACGTCGAGTATAGCCTGACGCCGATGGGTGTTGAGGTGAGTGAGAAAGTCGCCGAGCTGGCGGACTGGATTGAGGTCAATACGCCGAAGGTGATGGCGAATCGGGAAGAGCGGGCGGCGTAAAAGCCGGGTGGCGGTTTCGCCTTACCCGGCACAATCATCGCTACCTGCTTAAATCCACCTGATAAATCGCGAACCCAATATCATCCGTCGCAACCTTCTTCATCGGGTACTGCGCCTTATCCTTAATAAACGCGGCTGCCTTAGCGGACGGTGACGTTTCAAAGCGGATATCCAGTTTCGTCTCGCTGTGAATTGGCGCAAGACGCCAGTTGTTGTCCACCGCCGGGTGAATTTCGCCCGCCTTCTTCGACTCCGCGCCGATCCACGCCGCCAGTACGGAGCGGTTTTCGTCCGGTGACGCAAAAGCGATGTGGCTATCGCCCGTACCGGCGAACTTACCGCCGTAGGCGCGATAGTTATTGGTCACCACCAGGAAATTGGCATTCGGATCGATCGCTTTGCCGTTGAAGGTCAGGTTTTTAATGCGCTCCGCCTGCGGGTTAATGGCCTGGCACTCGCCGTCATATTTCGCCGGCTGGGTGACGTCAATCTGGTAATTCACGCCGTCGATCACGTCGAAGTTGTAGGTGCGGAAGCCGTCCCAGTTAATCAGCGACTGCGGTTTACTGCTCTTCGGATCGATCTGGTTAAACTGCCCGGCGGAGCACTCCAGCCACTCCTTCACCTCTTTCCCCGTGGCTTTAACCACCACCAGGGTATTCGGGTAGAGGTAGAGATCGGCGGCGTTACGGAAGGTCAGCTGGCCTTTTTCGACCTCAACGTAGCTTGCCGGGTCATTCTTGCGTCCGCCCACTTTGAATGGCGCCGCGGCAGACAGCACCGGCAGTTTGGCCAGATCCGGATCGCCCTGAACAAAGTGTTCGGCATAGGCTTTCTGCGCCATATTGACCACCTGGACGGTCGGATCGTCCTGAACCAGCGCCAGGAAGCTGTACATATTGTCGGCGGATTTGCCGATCGGCTTGCTGACGAATTCGCGGGTGGCGTCATGGTCGTGCTTCAGCACGTCGACCAGCTTTTTATCTTCACCAGCCAGGGATTTTTTAGCCGCCGCGTCGTAAATCGGGCGCGCTTCGGCTTTTGACTGCGTCACCTTCCAGCTGCCGCCGTCGTTATTCAGCACTAGATCCACCACGCCGAGATGGTCGCCCCACATGCCCGGCATCACGGACGGCACGCCGTTGAGCGTCCCTTTCTCGATATCCGCCCCTTTGATGCCGGCGAAATCTTTGCCCGGGAAAACGGCGTGAGCGTGGCCGAACAGGATCGCGTCAACGCCCGGGACTTCACTCAGGTAATAAACGGAGTTTTCAGCCATGGCCTGGTACGGGTCGGCTGACAGTCCTGAGTGAGCCACCACGACAACGACATCCGCACCTTTCGCACGCATTTCCGGCACATATTTGCGCGCGGTTTCGGTAATGTCGTTAACGGTCACTTTGCCGTCGAGGTTGGCTTTATCCCAGGTCATGATCTGCGGCGGTACGAAGCCGATATAGCCGATTTTCAGCGTCTGCTTTTTACCGTCCCGATCGCCAACCTCAGTCTCTTTAATCAGGTACGGGGTAAATAGCGGCTTTTGCGTCTTAACGTCGATGATATTGGCGTTAACGTACGGGAATTTCGCGCCGTCCAGCGCATCATGCAGGTATTTCAGGCCGTAGTTAAATTCATGGTTTCCAAGGTTACCGACGGCATAATCCAGCGTGTTCATCGCTTTATAAACCGGATGGATCTCGCCTTTCTTCAGGCCTTTCGCCGCCATGTAATCGCCGAGCGGGCTGCCCTGAATGAGATCGCCGTTGTCCACCAGCACGCTATTTTTGACTTCACCGCGCGCGGCGTTAATCAAACTTGCTGTGCGTACCAGTCCGAATTTTTCCGTAGGGGTATCTTTGTAGTAATCGAAGTCCATCATATTGCTGTGCAGATCGGTCGTTTCCAGAATACGCAGATCTACCGTCGCCGCCTGCACGCTCGCTGCAATCAGCGTCGCCAGAAGCGTTGCACTAAACTTAATCATCAGAGGAGTCCTTTTTTCGATCCGTTCCACAAAAGAGTATGTATCTATCGCTTGTTGCTTACAGAAATGTGAATCCTGACAGAAAAAAGCGCACTGAAACCGGAATTGCTTCACAGATAGCGGAATTGTTCACATTACGATATAACTAAAACAAAGAGTTAACCTCACTGCGTTAACAAAGAGGTGGAAAATGCTAGATAAGATTTGTCAGCTCGCACGGGATGCGGGAGATGCCATCATGCAGGTGTATGACGGTGTAAAACCGATGGAGGTCGTCAGCAAGGCGGACGACTCCCCGGTCACGGCGGCCGATATCGCCGCGCATAAGGTGATCCTGCAGGGTCTGCAGGCCTTAACGCCGGAGATCCCCGTACTGTCAGAAGAAGCGCCGCAAAGCTGGGATGAACGCCAGCACTGGCAGCGTTACTGGCTGGTCGACCCGCTGGACGGGACAAAAGAGTTCATCAAGCGCAACGGTGAATTCACCGTCAATATCGCCCTGATTGAGAACGGTAAAGCGGTGCTCGGCGTAGTCTACGCGCCGGTAATGAACGTGATGTACAGCGCCGCAGAAGGCAAGGCCTGGAAAGAGGAGTGCGGCGTACGCAAGCAGATCCAGGTGCGCGATGCGCGTCCGCCGCTGGTGGTGATTAGCCGCTCGCACAGCGACAGCGAGCTGGAGGAATACCTGCAACAGCTGGGTGAACACCAGACCACCTCGATTGGCTCGTCGCTGAAATTTTGCCTGGTGGCGGAAGGTCAGGCGCAGCTGTATCCGCGCTTTGGGCCAACCAACGTCTGGGATACCGCGGCAGGTCACGCCGTGGCTGCGGCCGCCGGGGCGCACGTGCATGACTGGCAGGGCAAGCCGCTGGACTATACCCCGCGCGAATCATTCCTCAACCCCGGCTTCCGCGTCTCTCTTTACTGAGCCAGCAGCTTGTGCAGCAGGGCGACAACCTGCTGCACCTCTTCCTGCGTTAACGCCCCGTCTTTCACCCACTGCACGCGGCCGTCCTTATCCAGCACGACAATCGCGGAACTCTCTTCCTCAAGCTGCCAGGCCTTACGCGTCACGCCGTTGCTGTCGACGATAAACTGCGACCACGGGTAGAGCTTTTTGTTGCTCTCAAGGCTTGAGCGCACAAACATTCCGGAGCCTGGAATGGCGTCATCGGTGTTCACAATCGTAGTGGTCTGGTAGCGGTCATGGGGGAATTTTGCGGCCTTGATCGCCTCCACGAGGTTGGCATTCTTCTCTTTTGCGGATGTACGACCGGCAATATGTTGTACAACTCTCACTTTGCCCGCGAGCTGCGCGCTATTCCAGGCTTTATAGCTAAACTTATCATTGTCGAGAATCAATTCTCCCCGGTCAGCAATGCCGACTGGCGGTACACGTTGTCCTTTTTCAATGCTGTGAGCGGAAGCCCACAGGGGCAGCAGCAGGCAAGCTGCCGCAAGGATGTTACGTAGGGTCATGGCGTTTCCTTATTGTTTGCAGGTGATCCGACCACTTGGTCATACGCTTTTAATCATAAGTGCGATCAATATGGTTTTCCCGCAATCCCAGTGCCAGTTTGCGGGTGAACGCACATATCCATGAAAAAACGACGGCTTATACTGCTCCCTGTCACGCTTTGCAAAGATTATTCTGAATAATTGTAATCAAACGGTAAATAAACTTATGCACACTGGGTAACACCGTAGTTCTGGTCTATAGTCATTGGGCATCAAAATTTGCGCTCAGGACAGTCGGGCCGATTGTGGCACCGCAAGAGCGTATGATTCGCAGGAGATACAAGAATGAAAATTTTCCAACGCTACAACCCGCTTCAGGTGGCGAAGTACGTGAAGATCCTGTTCCGTGGACGGTTGTACATCAAGGATGTTGGCGCTTTTGAGTTTGATAAGGGCAAGATCCTTGTCCCAAAAGTGAAGGACAAACAGCACCTGTCTGTGATGTCCGAAGTCAACCGTCAGGTTATGCGTCTGCAAACTGAGATGGCTTAACCAACGTGCTATGCAGTAAGTAGTTAAAAAGACGGCTCCCGATGGGAGCCGTTGATGTTTGTGGGGGCAGGAACGTTACGCTGACACCTTCTCTTCCGCGTCCGGCAGCTTCGGCACCAGCACGGTCGGCTTGTTGTCGATACGCGTCACCAGCAGCTGGTCGATGCGGTAGTTATCAATATCCACCACCTCAAACTTGTAGCCGGAGAACTTCACCGAGTCGGTGCGTTTCGGGATTTTACGCAGCATAAACATCATAAAGCCGCCGATGGTTTCATAGTTACCGGACTGCGGGAACTCGTCGATATCCAGCACGCGCATGACGTCTTCAATCGGCGTACCGCCGTCGATCAGCCATGAATTATCGTCACGCTGAACTATCTGCTCTTCCAGCCCCTGGCCTACCAGGTCGCCCATCAGCGTGGTCATGACGTCGTTCAGGGTGATGATGCCCACCACCAGCGCGTATTCGTTCATGATCACCGCGAAGTCTTCCCCGGCGGTTTTGAAACTTTCCAGCGCTTCGGAGAGCGTCAGGGTGTCCGGCACAATCAGGGTATTGCGGATCTGCACGCCGCTGTTGAGCGCCAGGCTCTGGTTTGCCAGCACGCGGTTCAGCAGGTCTTTGGAGTCGACGTAGCCGATGATGTGGTCGATATCTTCATTACAGACCAGGAACTTGGAGTGCGGATGCTGCGCCACTTTGTTCTTCAGGCTCTGCTCATCTTCATGTAAATCGAACCAGATAATGTTTTCTCGGCCCGTCATGGAAGAGGGCACGGTACGGGATTCCAGTTCAAATACGTTCTCAATCAGCTCGTGTTCCTGCTTGCGCAGCACCCCGGCCAGCGCGCCGGCTTCCACCACCGCATAGATATCGTCAGAGGTGATGTCGTCTTTACGCACCATTGGCAGCTTAAAGATGCGGAAAATCACGTTCGCCAGGCCGTTGAAGAACCACACCAGCGGACGAAACACGTACAGACAGAAGCGCATCGGGTTGATGATACGCAAAGCCACAGCTTCTGGCGCAATCATACCGATGCGTTTCGGGGTCAGGTCTGCAAAGAGGATGAACAGGCCGGTTACCAGCGAGAAGGAGAGAATAAAGCTCAGCTGTTCGGCAAGCTCAGCGGACATGTACTTCACAAAGAGGCTATAAAACGCCGGAGAAAAGGCCGCATCGCCCACGATACCGCCGAGAATGGCGACCGCGTTAAGGCCAATCTGCACCACGGTGAAGAACATGCCGGGGTTTTCCTGCATTTTCAGGATGCGGGTGGCATTGATGTTGCCCTCGTCGGCAAGCAGCTTAAGTTTGATTTTGCGGGACGCGGCCAGCGAGATCTCAGATATCGAGAAAAATGCACTGACGGCAATAAGACAAAGTATTACTAAAATACTGTTTAACATAGTTTATCCGGCTTCTCGCCAGATCCTCAGAAGGGGAGTTGATACCATTTGTGTGAAAACACGTAGAACGTCAGCTCGTAGCGTTGAGCCGATTATTTCAGCGGGTAGTATAGCGTAAAGGCGTGTAAATCTGCCAGAGGTCACGTTTTTGGCATAAAAACAGACCGGACAGCGGGGCGCTGCCCGGTACGCGAGGCTATTTCACGGGAGACAAGTGGGCACTCCCAACCGTCCTTCGCGTGGCATCGCCTCCCCACACCTGATCATACTCATAACCCGTTAACTGCTTGATTATCAGCCGGGTATTGGCATCGCAGTCGCGGTAATCTCCGCCCAATTTCCGGCGAGCGATCTCCTTGAGCAGCAGCTTATGCGTTTCGCGGGTGAGCTTAAATTTGTAGGTGGTAAAGAAGCTCACCGCCAGAAGGGCTGCCGTCGCGAAGATCATCAGGCCGATAATTGCCCCCAGCGCGCTTTCTGGCTGTGCGCCGCTGCCCTTCACGAAGCCGGACTCCTGCAGCACCAGGCCAATAATCATGATGGCAATCGCCACGGTGCTTTTGCGGGTCAGGACCATCACGCCGGCAAAAATGCCTTCGCGGCGCTGCTGCGTCACCATCTCGTCGATATCCGGAATGAAGCTATAAATATTCCACGGAATATAGTAGAGCCCGGAACGGGCGGCCCCCAGCAGAATAAAGACCGCCGAGAACAGCAGCGTCGGCACCTGCGTTTTGGTCAGGTAGACCGTAAACAGGAATACCAGCACGCAGAAAATACAGCCGTAGGAGAGGCGCAGAGCGGCCGAAGGGGTAACATTCAGCCGGTTCAGCAGCAGCATAAACCCGTACGTGCCGGGTACCGAGGCGAAGGCCGCAATGCTCAACCAGCCGGATACCGCAGCCGCATCCTGGCTCAGACAGTACACGACATAATAGGTAAACACCGACCCGAATACGTCCATCGCCGTAAACGAAAAGATATAAATAATAATGTGCAGGCGGAACGCGCGAATGCGGAATGAGGAAAAGAGATCCAGTACCAGATATTTCAGATGATTAAGCATCCCGCTGCTGCGCTGGTTATCCACTTTAAAATCGGACTCCTGCTGCACATCTTTGGCTTCCCAGGTGGTGTACCAGGTAATAAATACCGCGATGCAAAATACGCAGGAAAATATCAGCCCGGTAAGGGTATAGGTAAACGGATTATCTTTCCCCGTGAACTGCATGATCACGCCGGGGACGGAAACCGCAAGGAAACCGCCCAGCTGGGAGCAGATCATACGCACGCCGGAGAGGCGGCTACGCTCTTCATAGCGGTTGGTCATTTCCGCCGCCAGCGTCTCCCAGGGCACCAGCACCATCGCCGACAGCAGTTCAATCGAGAGATAGGTTCCCAGGTAATACCAGTAGCCCATATCCGTTAGCCACAGCAGGGCATACAAAAACATTAATGGGGAGCTGAGTAATAAAAAGAAGCGGCGACGGCCAAATTTACGGCCGAGCCACGTATTGCCGAAATTATCGGTGATATAGCCCATAATCGGGCTTAAGAGTGCATCAATGACGCGGGCAATCGCGAATATCGAACCCGCTTCAATAACCGAGAGCCCGCAATAGGTGGTGTAAAAAAATAGCAGCCAGGTGCCGATAATGGCGAAAGCGCCTCCGCCAAACAGATCGGTTATGCCGTAGCCAAGCGCTACGCCATAACCAACTCTACGTTCAGTTGGTTTGACCATAATAATATCCAGTGTAGGGTAATGATTAACCTGTTTTTCAGGTCGTATTTTTATTTACTGCTGGACGACACATTACGTTCTAGTTATTGATATCTATCCATTGTCTTAATTGAGATGAGCGATAGAGAGCCTCCACAATCGTGAGTGATTTTCCGGCAGAATGGATATCGGTGTAGTCCGTTTCTCCCGAGTGATTAATGGCGTGATAAAACCGGCGGATTGCCTGCTGATGTCCCAGCCCCCAGTAGCTTTTGACCGAGCCGTCAGGGGAGTCATCGCTCACCAGCCTGCGACGATCGCCGGGGGTAATGCGCCAGAGCACGTTGTTATTCAATAACAGCGAGCCCCGTTCGCAGTGGATTTCCAGCCAGAGAGGGGAATCCACGGTATTGCAGTTGCTGGCATAAAACAGGCCGCGCGCGCCGTTGGTAAAGTGCAGCGTTGCCATCGCGCTGTCTTCTCCTTCGGTGACGTCCGCCAGCTCACCGCTATCCACCACGCCTTTCAGGCGCGTCACGCCGCCGGCGAACCACTGCATCAGGTCAAGGGTATGGATCGCCTGGTTGATCAGCAGGCTGCCGCCTTCCGTTGCCAGCCGCCCGCGCCACGGGCTTTCGGTGTAGTACGCCCCCGAGCGTGACCACGTCAGCACCGCTTTCATACTGAGCATCTTCCCAAGTTCGCCATCGCTCAGCGCCTGCCGGATGCGCAGGCTGCTGGGGTTGAGCCGGTTCTGATAGCAAACGCCAAGCAGGCCCGGAGCCTGCTCAACGGCGCGGGCGATATCGTCGAGCTCGCTGCTGTTCATCCCTACCGGTTTTTCGCAGAACACATGCTTCCCGGCAGAGAGCGCGTCCAGGATCATGCGCTTATGTTCGAAATGCGGCGTGCAGATATGGACCACGTCGATGGCATCGTCCAGCAGCATTTCCCGGTAATCCTGATAAAAGCGGCACTGGTAATCCATCGCCAGCTTTAGTCCTTTGACGCTGTCGATGTCTACCAGCGCGCGCAGCGCGACGTTGGGGATCTGGCGTAAGGCGTTCACATGGCAGCCGTGGATCGCGCCGGCGCCGATAACCGCCGTATTCAGGATCGTCATCGTTACCTCCCGTTATGCCGTCGCGTTGGCCAGCATCTGTGCCTTCACGCAGAGCTCCGCCGCCTTGAAGGCGTGCGCCTGCGTCATGGCGTTTTCGGTTCGGTGCAGGCAGTCGAGGATCAGCTCGCCAAAGAACGGGAAGCCGACCTGCCCGGCCACCGGATAACGGAATTCCCCCTCTTTATTGACGAGGTAAACCACATCCTGCTCGCCGCGGGTGAGATCGACATATTTACGGATTTCGATATAGCCTTCGGTGCCGAGCAGCGTCAGGCGACCGTCGCCCCAGGTAGAAAGCCCGTCCGGTGTAAACCAGTCGCAGCGGAAATAGCCGCTGGCGCCGTTTTCCCCTTTCAGCATGGCATCGCCAAAATCTTCAAATGCCGGGTACTGCGGGTGTTTAACGTTGCGAACCTGGCTTGCCACCACGGAGGCCTCGCTGTTTCCGGTGTAAAACAGGAACTGCTCAATCTGGTGGCTGCCGATATCGCACAGAATGCCGCCGAAGTAACGACGATCGTAGAACCAGTCCGGGCGACCGGTGCCTTCCCGGTGCGGGCCGGTTCCGAGGGTTTGCACCACGCGGCCAATCGCGCCCTGCTGCACCAGCTGTCCGGCAAACACCGCGCTCTCGACGTGCAGGCGTTCGCTGTAGTACACCGCGTATTTCTTCCCGGTTTTCTCCACCATCGCTTTGGCGTCGGCCAGCTGGTCAAGGGTGGTGAGCGGCGCTTTATCCGTGAAGTAGTCCTTGCCCGCCGCCATCGCTTTCAGCCCCAGCGCGCAGCGCTCGGACGGGATGGCGGCTCCCGCCACCAGACGCACCTCATCGTCGTTAAGGATCGCGTCCAGCGAGTCCGCCGCTTTGGCCTGCGGATACTGCTGAAGGAATTTATCCACTTTCGCCGGGTCGGGGTCGTACACCCACTTCAGCGTGGCCCCGGCTTCAATCAGGCCGTTACACATCCCGTAGATATGGCCGTGGTCGAGCGCGGCGGCGGCAAACACAAATTCCCCCTCGCGAACCACCGGCTGGGGTTTGCCGACAGGCGCATAGTTCATTCCGTCATTCTTGTTCATGCTGACACTCCTCGATCCAGATCTTTGCCCAGAGGGATAGCGCCCACTTCGCTGAAGTTGGCGACGCTTGCGGATTTCTCATAAAAACGGGGGGCGACGGCGTTGATTCCGCCGGTACGGTAAAACGGGTCGTCGCGCTGAATCGGCAGCGTGACGAAGCTGCGCGTAATGGCGGATTTATAAATCGCGGCGATCAGCTCCAGCGAGCGTTTGCCCTGTAGCCCATCCACTAGCGGCGCCGTGTCGTGCTCGATGGCATAAAGCAGGTCGTTAATCTGCCCGGCGTGCAGCGTCCACTCGAGCTTCGGCGTGTCCTGAAAAACGGCGTTGAGCTGCGCTTCTCGCTGCTGGTCGTTAGTTTCCTGCGGGAAGCCGTTATCGGCGCTGACGCTGGCAAAGGCCTGCCACGGCGCGGAGATGCGCGCCTTATCGCCCTGAATAATAATTTTCTGATCTTCGCCGTGGTGCACGACCGAGGCGGTAAGCTGCGCGAGCGCGCCGCCGGGATATTTGAAAATTGCCGCGCTGAGGTCTTCCACTTCGGCGTTGTCGTGCGCCACGTTGGTCATCATCGCCACCACCTCGGACGGGAAGCCGAGCATCCACTGCATAGCGTCGATATGGTGTACCGCGTGGTTAAGCGTGCAGCCGCCGCCCTCTTTTTCCCAGGTGCCGCGCCACCACAGGTCGTAGTAGCAGTGCCCGCGCCACCAGAGCGAATCCACCTGCGCGTAGCAAACCTTACCTGCGAGCCCCGAGTCCAGCGCGGCTTTTAAGCGCCAGAAGGCATCGGTAAAGCGGTTCTGGGCAATGATGGAGAGGGTCTTGCCGCTGGCCTGCTGTGCGGCGATCATCGCGTCGCACTCCTCCAGCGAGGCGGCCATCGGTTTTTCGCACAGCACGTGGCACCCCGCGTTCAGGGCATCAATGCCGATCTCTGCATGGACGTAGGGTGGGGTGCAGACGTCGACAATGTCGATATCCGTCTCTGACGCCAGCATCTGCTGGTGGCTTGCATACACGCGGGCGTCCGTCAGGCCGTAGCGCGCTTTTTTCTCGTGGGCTTTTTCCGGGTAGATATCGACCAGCGCGACGATCCGGCAGCGCTGGCCAAACTGCAAATAGCCCTGAATATGGTTATGCGAGATATTCCCTGTTCCCACGATGGCGACATTTAACATCGTTTATCTCCGAAGTTACCAGGTGCCAGAGGCGTCCAGCGTGATGCTGGCGGTCTCTTTAGCCACTGAGGTGCTGATACGCTGTTGAAGCAGGCGCAGATACTGTTTCTCGTTGAGCGGCAGGTCGACCCAGTCGTCTGTCCAGGTGGAGAGGTGCATGGCGTTGGAGAGCGTCAGCCCGCGGATCCCTTCCAGACCCGGCGCAATCAGCGTTTCACCGCGCAGGATGGCGGCAGCAAAGTTGGCGGTAATGACGTGGTGTTCGCTGCATTCCGGGGCGACGGGGAGCGTCACCTCCCAGCATTCGGGTTCACCAAAGCCGTTTTGCCAGCGGGCGTTGAAGGCGGTTTCGGATTCGCGCAGCCGCCAGTAGCGCAGCTTGCCCTCTTCGACGACCACCTTGCCGCGGTCGCCGACGATTTCCAGCCGGTTGGTTCCGGGCGTTTCCGCCACGGTGGTGATAAACACGCCGGTCGCGCCGTTGGCATACTCCGCGTAGGCGGTGACCTCGTCTTCCACTTCGATATCGCGATGCTTGCCGAACTGGCAGAACGCCCGCAGGCGGACCGGCATCCCCACCAGCCACTGCCAGAGATCGAGCTGATGCGGGTCCTGGTTGAGCAGCACGCCGCCGCCTTCCCCTTTCCAGGTGGCGCGCCAGCCGCCGGAGTTGTAGTAGCTTTGCGAGCGATACCAGTTGGTGATGATCCAGTTGGAGCGGCGGATCTCACCCAGCTCGCCGCTGTCGATAAGATCTTTCACCTTCTGGTAAAGCGGGTTGGGGCGCTGGTTGTACATGATGCCAAACACCACGTCGCACTCACGTGCGCAGGCGTTCATCTCCTGCACCTGCGCCGTGTATACGCCCGCCGGTTTTTCACACAGGGTGTGGATGCCGTTGCGCATCGCCAGCATCGACAGGCGCGGATGCTCGTAGTGCGGCGTGGCGACAATTACCGCGTCGATAAGCCCGCTCTGGAGCATCTCCTGCGCGTCGCTGAATAACGGGAGGGTGCCGACCAGCTGGCGAATCGCCGGGTGCTTTTCGACGGCATTATCGCAAACCGCCGCCAGGCAGGCGTCGTTGACCGTACCCGCCAGCAAATAGCGTGCGTGGACCGTACCGATATTACCTATTCCAATAATGCCAAAACGTACCTTCTCCATGTCACACCTTAATTTCTGTTGAAAAGAAGTGATGACCGGAAAATAGGAAAGGCGAGCCGCAGCGACAATGTGTTTTTGTGAGAATACTCGCAAGGTGATTAAGTAATCTCCAGGCTTTCTGAAATTTAGTTTTAAAATCAAAAGGCTGTTTCTGCAAATATTTGCAAAAACTGAATGAGAGCGAGGTCACACTATGCCCGGCAGGTTAAAAATGGAGGAAATTGCGGCTCTGACGGGCTATTCCGTCAGTACTGTGTCGCGGGTATTAAGCGGCAAATCGTATACCAGCGATAAAGCCCGGGAGGCGATCGTTCGCACCGCCAGAGAATTAGGCGTTCTGGAGTCCATGGCGAGCGGCAGACTATTAATTAACGGAATCGCTGTTTTTGCGCCAGAAAGAACCTTTCAGGGACGCGGGGATATTTTTTATCTGGAGGTGACGAAAGGGATTGCGGAAGCCTGCGCGCGGCACAACGTGTGGGTCAGCTGCTGTGGATTAGAAGAGCAGCACGCCGATGTGAAATTATTTATGGAAAAGGCCAGTCAGAAGAATATTAACGCGATAATTATTATTGGGACTGATGATTCCACCATATTTAAACTCGCCAGCACGCTGAATAAGCCCTGCGTATTAATTAATTCCGTTGACCGGGATCGGGAGCTGGATGCCGTCTCACCCGACCACCGGGCGATTGGCTTCACCGCCATGCAGTATCTTTTTGAGCAGGGACACCGGCGAGTATTAACCCTCACCTGCCTGCGGCGAGAAACGCTGTATGCACGTCTGGACGGCATCAAAGAGGCGTACCGCCATTTTCACGTGGCTTTTGATCCCCAGCGCGATTTGCTGGTGACGGAGTGGTTTACCGCAGAGGAGGCCGAGCGGGCGCTGGACGCGTGGCTGATGAGTCATGACAGATCCCAGTGGCCGGAGGTCATTTTCCCGAACAGTACCAGCATGGTGGAAGGGGTGATCAGGGCGTTAACCCGCCACGGCCTGCGCATTCCGGAAGACATTTCGCTCATTACGACCGATTTTGCATGGAACCTGGCGCACCGTCTGGAAAAACCGGTCACGGGCGTGACGGTGCCCTGTCGCGAGCTGGGGATTGAAGCCGTACACCTGCTGCAAACGCGGCTCAACCGACCGCAGGCGCCGGTCTTTAACCTGCTGCTACAGGGAAAGGTGATGGATTACGGTTCGGTCAGCAACGCGACGCGCCACGCGGCTCGCGTGGCGCTGGAGCGCTGATCAGGCCAGCTGTGGCGGCAGGCAGACGCCGATGCCCCCGATACCGCAGTAGCCGTACGGGTTTTTGTGCAGGTACTGCTGGTGATCGTCCTCGGCGTAGTAGAACGGTTTTGCGGTAGTGATTTCAGTCGTCACGTCGCGCGTGTCGCCCGCCTCACGCATGGCCTGCTGGAAACGCTCAAGGCTGGCGCGGGCGGCGGCATCCTGCTCAGGCGTGAGCGGATAAATCGCCGAGCGGTACTGCGTGCCGTGGTCGTTGCCCTGACGCATGCCCTGCGCCGGGTCGTGGTTTTCCCAGAAGACCTGCAGGAGCTGTTCGTAGCTAATGACCGCAGGGTCGTACACCACGCGGACCGCTTCTGCATGACCGGTTTCGCCGGAGCAGACTTCGCGGTAGGTTGGATTCGGCGTGTAACCGCCCGTGTAGCCGGCCGCGGTGCTGTAAACGCCGGGCAGCTGCCAGAAGAGGCGCTCAACGCCCCAGAAGCAGCCCATGGCAAACAGGGCGATTTCCATTCCATCAGGAACGTTGGTCATTGAATGGTTATTGACGGCGTGTAAGGTTGCCACAGGCATAGGGGTGTTGCGTCCCGGTAATGCATCAGCTTGTGAAACCAGATGCTTTTTGTCGAATAAACTCACGGTGGGGCCTCCCGGGGTGCGATGTTTCGGTTAAGGTTGTCACGAAGCGTTTAATTGAACACAATAAATGCGCTGAATGAGACTAGATTTAATCATAAGAAATATTTGGGTGTTACACCCGTTTTCAACCCACGATTTGGGTTTTTGGCTTCCAGGCCGTATTTTGCCGCACCGCGGCACTTCATTTGCTTCCAGGGTGGAAAAGGGATATTCAGGAGAAAACGTGACAAAAATCCGCCAGTTATGTTTAGTCAGTGTATTGCTGACAAGCGGGGTTGCCAGCGCGGCGAATGTCCGTTTGCAGGTTGAGGGGTTATCCGGGACGCTGGAAAAAAACGTGCGTGCGCAGCTGTCGACCATCCAGAGCGATGAGGTGACGCCGGACCGGCGTTTTCGCGCGCGCGTGGATGACGCGATCCGTGAAGGGCTAAAAGCGCTGGGGTATTACGAACCCACCATTGATTTCGATCTCCGCCCGCCGCCAAAGAAGGGGCGTCAGGTGCTTATTGCCCGCGTCTCGCCGGGCGAGCCGGTGCTGATTGGCGGCACGAACGTCATCCTGCGCGGCGGCGCGCGTACCGACCGGGATTATCTTGATCTGCTCAGCACGCGGCCAAAAATCGGCACCGTGCTCAACCACGGCGACTACGATCGCTTCAAAAAAGAGCTGACGAGCGTCTCCCTGCGCAAGGGCTACTTTGACAGCCAGTTCAACAAAAGCCAGCTGGGCATCGCGCTGGCGCGACGTCAGGCCTTCTGGGATATCGATTACGACAGCGGTGAGCGCTACCGCTTTGGCGATGTAACGTTTGAAGGTTCGCAAATTCGTGAAGAGTATCTGCAAAACCTCGTGCCGTTTAAAAAAGGCGATTACTACCAGTCGAGCGATCTGGCGGAGCTGAACCGTCGTCTCTCCGCTACCGGCTGGTTTAACTCCGTGGTTGTCGCACCGGAATTTGATAAGTCTCGCAAAACCAAGGTGTTGCCGCTGCATGGCGTTGTCTCGCCGCGCACCGAGAACACCATTGAGACCGGTGTTGGCTACTCGACGGACGTTGGACCACGGGTGAAAACCTCGTGGAAAAAACCGTGGATGAACTCGTACGGTCACAGCCTGACCACCAGCCTGAGCCTCTCTGCGCCCGAGCAGCAGCTGGATTTCAGCTACAAAATGCCGCTGCTGAAAAATCCGCTTGAGCAGTATTACCTTGTGCAGGGTGGCTTTAAGCGCACCGATTTGAACGACACCGAGCAGGATTCGACGACGCTTGCGGTCTCCCGCTTCTGGGATCTCTCCAGCGGCTGGCAGCGCGCCATTAACCTGCGCTGGAGCCTCGATCACTTTACCCAGGCCAACGTCACCAACACCACCATGCTGCTTTATCCGGGGGTGATGATCAGCCGTACCCGCTCGCGTGGAGGTTTGATGCCAACCTGGGGCGACTCCCAGCGCTACTCCATCGATTATTCCAACACCGCCTGGGGCTCCGACGTGGACTTCTCCGTCTTTCAGGCGCAAAACGTCTGGATCCGCACGCTGTATGACAAACACCGCTTTGTGATGCGCGGCAATCTCGGCTGGATTGAGACGGGTGATTTCGAGCGCGTTCCGCCGGACCTGCGCTTCTTCGCCGGGGGCGACCGCAGCATCCGCGGGTATAAGTACAAATCAATTTCACCCGAAAACGAAAAGGGCCAGCTGACCGGGGCATCCAAACTGGCGACCGGCTCGCTGGAGTATCAGTACAACGTCAGCGGCAAGTGGTGGGGCGCCATGTTTGTTGACGGCGGTGAAGCGGTGAACGATATCCGCCGCAGCGATTTCAAAACCGGTGCAGGCGTTGGCGTACGCTGGCAGTCACCCGTCGGGCCCATCAAGCTCGACTTCGCCGTGCCGGTCGGCGACAAAGACGAACACGGATTACAGTTTTACATCGGTCTGGGGCCTGAATTATGAGTTTATGGAAGAAAATAAGCCTCGGGGTGCTGATTTTTATCGTGCTGCTGCTCGGTACGGTGGCGTTTCTGGTGGGAACGACGACCGGGCTGCATCTGCTGTTTAACGCCGCGAACCGCTGGGTGCCGGGGCTGGAGATTGGCCAGGTGACGGGCGGCTGGCGCGACCTGCGTCTGAAGAACATCCGCTACGAGCAGCCGGGCGTGGCGGTCAACGCCGGGGAATTCCACCTCGCGGTGAAGCTGGGCTGCCTGCGGGACAGCAAGCTCTGCGTAAACGATCTGTCGCTAAAAGACGTTAACGTCGCGATAGATTCGAAAAAAATGCCGCCGTCTGCGCCGGTCGAGGAAGAGGACAGCGGCCCGCTGAATCTCTCCACGCCGTACCCGATTGCTCTCTATCGGGTGGCGCTGGATAACGTCAATATCAAAATTGATGACACCACCGTTTCCGTGATGGATTTCACGTCCGGCCTGCGCTGGCAGGAGAAAAACCTCACCCTGACGCCAACCTCGCTGCAGGGGTTGCTGATCGCGCTGCCAAAAGTGGCGGACGTGGCGCAGGAAGAGATCGTCGAGCCAAAAATCCAGAACCCGCAGCCGGAAGAGAAGCCGCTGGGCGAAACGCTGAAAGACCTCTTCTCGAAGCCTGTCCTGCCTGAAATGACCGACGTTCATCTGCCGCTGAACCTCAACATTGAGGAGTTTAAAGGCGAACAGCTGCGCCTGACCGGCGATACGGATCTGACGGTCTTTAACATGCTGCTGAAAGTCAGCAGCATTGACGGCAACATGAAGCTCGACGCGCTGGACATCGACACCAACCAGGGCTCGGTTAACGCGTCAGGCAACGCCCTGCTGCGCGACAGCTGGCCGGTGGATATCACCCTCAATAGCGCCCTGAACATCGACCCGCTCAAAGGCGAAAAAGTGAAGGTCAAAGTGGGCGGGGCGCTGCGCGAGAAGCTGGATATCGGAGTCAATCTCTCCGGCCCGGTAGACATGGCCCTGCGTGCGCAAACCCAGCTGGCGGAAGCCGGACTGCCGCTCAATCTTGAAGTTGTCAGCAAGCAGCTTTACTGGCCGTTTACCGGCGAAAAACAGTACCAGGCCGACGATCTGAAGCTGAAGCTGAGCGGCAAAATGACCGACTACACGCTCTCGTTCCGCACCGCGGTGAAGGGGCAGGGCGTGCCGCCCGCCACCATCACGCTGGATGCAAAAGGTAACGAACAGCAGGTTAACCTCGACAAGCTGACCGTCGCGGCGCTGGAAGGGAAAACGGAACTGACCGCGCTGCTCGACTGGCAGCAGGCAATCAGCTGGCGCGGCGAGCTGAAGCTGACGGGGATTAACACCGCCAAAGAGGTGCCGGACTGGCCGTCTAAGCTGGACGGGCTAATCAAAACCCGCGGCAGCCTCTACGGCGGCACGTGGCAGATGGAAGTGCCGGAAATCAAGCTCACCGGGAACGTGAAGCAGAACAAGGTGAACGTTGAAGGCTCGGTGAAAGGCAACAGCTATCTGCAGTGGGTAATTCCGGGGCTGCACGTGGCGCTGGGCCGCAACACGGCGGATATCAAAGGCGAGCTGGGGGTGAAAGATCTCAATCTTGACGCCACCATCGACGCGCCGAAACTGGATAACGCCCTGCCGGGTCTGGGCGGCACGGCGAAAGGGCTCGTGAAAGTGCGCGGCACCGTGGAGGCGCCGCAGCTGCTGGCGGATATCACCGCCAATAATCTGCGCTGGCAGGAGCTGAGCGTCGCCCGCGTCCGCGTGGAAGGGGATGTGAAATCCACCGATCAGATCGGCGGCAACCTGAACCTGCGCGTGGAGCGCATTTCCCAGCCGGACGTGAACATTAGCCTGGTCACTCTGGACGCCAAAGGGAACGAGAAGCAGCACGATCTCCAGCTGCGCGTGCAGGGCGAGCCCGTCTCCGGCCAGCTTCACCTGACCGGCAGCTTCGACCGCAAAGAAACGCGCTGGAAAGGGACGCTGGACAACACTCGCTTCAACACCCCAGTGGGTCCGCTGGTGCTGTCGCGCTCCATTGCGCTGGACTACCGCAACGCCGAGCAGAAGATCAGCATTGGGCCGCACTGCTGGACCAACCCGAACGCGGAACTCTGCGTGCCGCAGACCATTGATGCGGGCGCGGAAGGGCGCGCGCAGATCAACCTCAACCGCTTCGATCTGGCGATGCTAAAACCGTTTATGCCGGATACCACGCAGGCAAGCGGCGTCTTCAGCGGGAAAGCCGATGTCGCCTGGGACACCACCAAAGAGGGGCTGCCGCAGGGCAGCGTCACGCTTTCCGGCCGCAACGTGAAGGTGACGCAGGAGGTGAACGACGCGCCGCTGCCGGTGGCCTTCGACACCCTGAACCTGAGTGCAGACCTGCATAACAACCGTGCGGAGCTGGGGTGGCTTATCCGTCTGACCAACAACGGCCAGATGGACGGGCAGATACAGATTACCGATCCGCAGGGGCGGCGCAATCTGGGCGGTAACGTCAATATCCGCAACTTCAACCTGGCGATGGTCAACCCGATTTTCGCCCGCGGGGAAAAAGCCGAGGGCATGGTGAATGCCAATCTGCGCCTGGCCGGCGACGCGCAAAGCCCGCAGCTGTTCGGCCAGTTGCGGCTTAGCGGCGTGGATATCGACGGTAACTTCATGCCGTTTGATATGCAGCCCAGCCAGATCGCGATGAACTTCAACGGCATGAGCTCAACGCTGAACGGCTCGGTATTAACTCAGCAGGGGCAAATCAACCTGAGCGGCGACGCGGACTGGAGCCAGCTCGACAACTGGCGCGCCCGCATTGCCGCGAAAGGCAGTAAGGTGCGCATCACCGTACCGCCAATGGTGCGCCTGGACGTCTCGCCAGACGTCGTCTTTGAGGCGACGCCAAGCCTCTTCACCCTGGATGGCCGCGTGGACGTGCCGTGGGCGCGCATCGTGGTTCACGAGGTGCCGGAAAGCGCGGTCGGCGTCTCCAGTGATGAAGTTATGCTCAATGAAAATCTGAAACCTGCCGAAGAGAAGAGCGCTGGCATACCGATTAATAGTAACCTTATCGTGCACGTGGGAAATAACGTGCGGTTGGATGCGTTTGGGCTGAAGGCGAGGCTCACGGGCGACCTGAAAGTGGCGCAGGATAAACAAGGGCTTGGCCTCAACGGGCAGATCAATATTCCTGAAGGGCGTTTCCATGCCTATGGTCAGGATCTGATTGTCCGTAAAGGCGAGCTGCTGTTCTCCGGCCCACCGGATCAGCCGCTGTTGAACATCGAAGCAATTCGTAACCCGGAAGCGACGGAAAACGACGTCATTGCTGGCGTACGCGTCACCGGCTCTGCCGATGAACCGAAGGCGGAGATCTTCTCTGACCCGGCGATGTCGCAGCAGGAAGCCCTCTCTTATCTGCTGCGCGGACAAGGTCTGGACAGCGGGCAAAGCGACAGCGCGGCGATGACCTCGATGTTGGTCGGTCTGGGGGTTGCACAAAGTGGGCAGGTTGTGGGTAAAATCGGCGAGACGTTCGGCGTAAGCAATCTGGCGCTGGACACCCAGGGCGTGGGTGACTCCTCGCAGGTGGTGGTCAGCGGCTATGTACTGCCGGGTCTGCAGGTAAAATATGGTGTGGGGATCTTTGACTCACTGGCAACACTCACGTTACGCTATCGCCTGATGCCTAAGCTATATCTGGAAGCAGTGTCCGGCGTAGACCAGGCACTTGATCTGCTCTATCAGTTTGAGTTTTAGCAATGCGAATATTTGTCTACGGCAGTTTACGAACCAGGCAAGGCAACAGTCACTGGATGACCAATGCCCAGCTACTGGGGAATTACAATATCGAGAACTACCAGTTGTACAGCCTGGGCCACTATCCAGGCGCGGTTCCCGGCGAAGGAACAGTACAGGGTGAAGTTTATCGTATTGATAATGCGACACTTGCCGAACTTGATGCCTTGCGCACCAGGGGCGGTGAATACGCTCGCCAGTTGATCCAGACACCGTACGGAAGCGCGTGGATGTATGTCTACCAGCGTCCGGTCGACGGGTTAACGCGGATTGTAAGCGGTAACTGGTTAGACAGAGACCAGTACTGAAAAACGACAACGCCACCGTGAGGTGGCGTTGTTTTTTGTGCTTTCAGCTCTCTTCTGCATCCCGGCGCCGGGTTAAAAACAGAGGAACGAACAGCATGATGTATGGTGCAATAAGCCATAACAAGCACAGCGCGCGTGAACGTCCATAGTAGTTTATGCACCGCGTATTGCTTGAAATGACGGGCAGGAAAAACAGTAAAAACAGCAGAATCGCATAATCGCTTCTATACGGGATCCATAAGTAAAACAAAAACCAGGCAAGCTGGAATGTCATGATGCAGAGATACTGCCATTTGCTGTCTTTGCCGTAACAGTCAAACGCCTTTATGTAGCCCATTTTTATGCTTTGAAGAAAGAAACTTAGCATGTGTAACGCTCACGATCGCGACGGTCAGACGTTAGGTTTTTTCAGACACAAAAAAGCCCCGACTCGCGGGGCTTTATTGATCGGCAGTAAGAATTACTTCTTAGCAGCGCGTTCGAAGGAGGCGATGATTTCTGCTTTCGCCGCTTCTGCGTTGTCCCAGCCGTCAACCTTAACCCATTTGCCTTTTTCGAGATCTTTGTAGTGCTCGAAGAAGTGGGCGATCTGCGCTTTCAGCAGCTCTGGCAGGTCGTTCACATCTTTAATGTGATCGTACTCTTTGCTCAGCTTGGTGTGCGGTACCGCAACCAGCTTCGCATCTTCACCCGCTTCGTCAGTCATCTTCAGCACGCCGACAGGACGGCAGCGAATGACGGAGCCTGGCTGCAGTGGGTATGGCGTTGGGACCAGCACGTCAACCGGGTCACCGTCCAGAGACAGGGTGTGGTTGATGTAGCCGTAGTTGCACGGATAGAACATGGCGGTAGACATGAAACGGTCAACGAACAGCGCACCGGTGTCTTTGTCGATTTCGTATTTGATTGGATCTGCGTTGGCCGGGATTTCGATAACAACGTAGATGTCTTCTGGCAGTTCTTTACCCGCTGGGACGTTGAGTAAGCTCATGTCGGTGTCCTTTAAAATGGATGGTAAACAAGTGGCAGGTATTATAGCCAACTCACGCTGAATGTCTCCGCCTGTTTTCGCTTTCTCTCCCCGCTAGCCCCACTTTTCAGACCGTTTCCATGACAGGAAAATCCATAAACTCAGCCGCATTTTTAATGGTGAAATGAAAGCGATTACAAACTTGTGATTAACGTTTTATTCACTTTTCTGAAGTGTGATGTAACGCAATTCGTTACATATTTCATTGGCTATAGTCATTTCGCAGAACATCTTTTAACCAACAATAAACACCCCTACGAGGACGCTCATATGTGGAAGCGCTTACTTCTTGTCACAGCAGTTTCGGCAGCCATGTCGTCTATGGCGATGGCCGCTCCCTTAACCGTAGGTTTTTCGCAAGTTGGCTCTGAATCCGGCTGGCGTGCGGCAGAAACCAACGTTGCGAAAAGCGAGGCTCAGAAACGCGGCATCACCCTGAAAATCGCCGATGGTCAGCAAAAGCAGGAAAACCAGATCAAAGCCGTGCGCTCGTTTATCGCCCAGGGCGTGGATGCCATCTTTATTGCGCCAGTGGTGGCGACCGGCTGGGAACCGGTTCTGAAGGAAGCGAAAGATGCTGAAATTCCGGTCTTCCTGCTCGACCGTTCCATCGACGTAAAAGACAAATCTCTCTATATGACCACCGTCACCGCTAACAACGTGCTTGAAGGGCAGTTAATTGGCGACTGGCTGATTAAACAGGTCGACGGCAAGCCGTGCAACGTCGTTGAACTGCAGGGCACCGTCGGCGCGAGCGTGGCCATCGACCGTAAGAAAGGCTTTGCTGAGGCCATTGCCAAAGCGCCAAACATCAAGATTATCCGCTCTCAGTCCGGCGATTTTACCCGCAGTAAGGGTAAAGAGGTGATGGAGAGCTTTATCAAGGCTGAAAAAAACGGCAAGAACATCTGCATGGTTTACGCCCACAACGATGACATGGCGATCGGGGCGATTCAGGCGATTAAAGAAGCGGGCCTGAAGCCGGGCAAAGATATCCTCACCGGCTCTATCGACGGCGTGCCGGACATTTACAAAGCGATGATCGACGGTGAAGCCAACGCCAGCGTGGAGCTGACGCCGAACATGGCGGGCCCGGCATTCGACGCGCTGGAGAAATTCAAGAAAGACGGCACGATGCCTGAGAAGGTGACCGTCACCAAATCCACGCTCTACCTGCCGGATACGGCGAAAGAAGAGTTAGAGAAGAAGAAAAATATGGGCTACTAAGCCCCAGTCTCCCTCACCCTAGCCCTCTCCCCGGAGGGGAGAGGGAAAAGGGCGGTTTGGGCAGAAAATGAAAGACTGGCACGAATAGTCCCCTCTCCCCTCCGGGGAGAGGGTCAGGGTGAGGGGGAAAACCATGACCACTGAACAACACCAGGAAATCCTCCGCACAGAGGGCTTAAGCAAATTCTTCCCCGGCGTAAAGGCGCTGGATAGCGTTGATTTCAGCCTGCGGCGCGGTGAGATCATGGCGCTGCTGGGCGAGAACGGCGCGGGAAAATCGACGCTGATTAAATCGCTGACCGGCGTTTATCACGCCGATCGCGGCACCATCTGGCTGGAAGGCAACGCCATTTCGCCAAAAAACACCGCCCATGCCCAGCAGCTGGGGATCGGAACGGTTTACCAGGAAGTGAACCTGCTGCCGAATATGTCGGTGGCGGATAACCTGTTTATTGGCCGCGAGCCACGCCGCTTTGGCCTGCTCCGCCGCAAAGAGATGGAGGCGCGCGCCACGAAGCTGATGGAGTCCTACGGCTTTTCCCTCGACGTCCGCGAGCCGCTGAACCGCTTCTCCGTGGCGATGCAGCAGATCGTCGCCATCTGTCGTGCGATCGATCTCTCTGCGAAGGTGCTGATCCTCGATGAACCCACCGCCAGCCTCGATACCCAGGAAGTGGAGATGCTCTTCACCCTGATGCGCCAGCTGCGCGATCAGGGCGTGAGCCTGATCTTCGTTACGCACTTCCTCGATCAGGTGTATGAGGTGAGCGATCGCATTACGGTGCTGCGCAACGGCAGCTTTGTCGGCTGCCGCGAAACCCGTGAGCTGCCACAGATCGAGCTGGTGAAAATGATGCTGGGCCGCGAGCTGGAAACCAACGCGCTCCAGCGCGCGGGCCGCACGCTGCTGAGCGAGAAACCGGTCGCCGCGTTCAGCGATTACGGCAAAAAAGGCACTATCGCGCCGTTTAACCTGGAAGTGCGTCCCGGCGAAATAGTCGGGCTGGCGGGCCTGCTGGGCTCGGGCCGTACCGAAACCGCCGAGGTGATCTTCGGGATCAAGCCTGCCGACAGCGGCACCGCGCTGATCAAGGGCAAACCGCAAACGCTGCGATCGCCGCATCAGGCCTCCTGCCTGGGGGTCGGCTTCTGTCCGGAAGACCGGAAAACGGACGGCATCATTGCCGCCGCCTCGGTGCGCGAAAACATCATTCTGGCGCTTCAGGCCCAGCGCGGCTGGCTGCGCCCGATCCCCCGTAAAGAGCAAAACGCTATCGCCGAGCGCTTTATCCGCCAGCTCGGCATCCGCACCCCGAGCGCGGAACAGCCGATTGAATTTCTCTCCGGCGGTAACCAGCAGAAGGTGCTGCTCTCCCGCTGGCTGCTGACCAAACCCCAGTTCCTGATCCTCGACGAGCCGACGCGCGGTATCGACGTGGGCGCGCACGCCGAAATTATCCGGCTTATCGAAACTCTCTGTGCGGACGGGCTGGCCCTGCTGGTTATCTCATCCGAGCTGGAGGAGCTGGTGGGCTATGCCGATCGCGTCATCATCATGCGCGATCGCAAACAGGTGGCAGAGATCCCGCTGGATAAACTGTCCGTTCCGGCAATCATGAATGCCATCGCGGCGTAAGGAGTGAATCGTGATGTCCCGTTCGCTTTCGCAAACCGGTGAGTCAAAGCGCCGCTTTAGCTGGCCAACCGGCACGCCGCAAATTGCGGCGCTGCTGGTGGTGCTGCTGGTAGACAGCCTTGTCGCACCGCATTTCTTCCAGATTATTGTTCAGGATGGCCGCCTGTTTGGCAGCCCGATCGATATTTTAAACCGCGCCGCGCCCGTGGCGCTGCTGGCGATTGGGATGACGCTGGTGATCGCCACCGGCGGGATTGATCTCTCCGTCGGCGCGGTGATGGCTATCGCCGGCGCCACGGCAGCCTCCATGACCGTGGCCGGTCACAGCCTGCCGGTGGTGCTGCTGGCGGCCTTAGGCGCCGGCGTACTGGCCGGACTATGGAACGGTATTCTGGTGGCGGTACTGAAAATTCAGCCCTTCGTCGCCACCCTCATTTTGATGGTGGCCGGGCGCGGGGTGGCGCAGCTGATTACCTCCGGACAGATTGTCACCTTCAACTCCCCGAGCCTGGCGTGGCTCGGTAGCGGCAACCTTCTGTTTTTCCCGACGCCGGTGATTATTGCTCTGGTCACGCTCGTTGTCTTTTGGCTCTTCACCCGCAAAACGGCGCTCGGCATGTTTATTGAGGCGGTGGGGATCAACATCCGCGCCGCGCGCAACGCCGGAGTTAACACCCGATTGATGGTCATGCTGACCTACGTGCTGAGCGGCGTCTGCGCCGCCATTGCCGGTGTCATCGTCGCCGCCGATATTCGCGGGGCAGATGCCAACAACGCCGGACTCTGGCTGGAGCTGGATGCGATCCTCGCGGTGGTTATTGGCGGTGGATCGCTGATGGGCGGGCGTTTTAACCTGCTACTCTCGGTGATCGGCGCGCTGATCATTCAGGGCATGAACACCGGGATCCTGCTGTCGGGGTTCCAGCCGGAACTCAACCAGGTGGTAAAAGCGGTAGTTGTACTCTGCGTGCTGATCGTCCAGTCGCCGCGCTTTGTCAGCATCATTAAGGGGATCCGTGGCCATGATAAAACGTAATTTACCGTTAATGATCACGCTGGGCGTGTTTG
This sequence comes from Enterobacter sp. 168J2, assembly GCF_034107265.1. Taxonomy (NCBI): domain Bacteria; kingdom Pseudomonadati; phylum Pseudomonadota; class Gammaproteobacteria; order Enterobacterales; family Enterobacteriaceae; genus Enterobacter; species Enterobacter sp. 168J2. Next base: position 101,773 of record NZ_JAWNEB010000002.1, read on the forward strand.
TGCTGGGGTATCTCTACTGCCTGACCCAGTTCCCGGGGTTCGCCTCGACGCGTGTGATTTGTAACATACTGACAGATAATGCCTTTTTAGGCATTATCGCGGTCGGTATGACCTTTGTGATCCTCTCCGGGGGGATTGATCTCTCCGTCGGATCGGTGATCGCCTTTACCGGCGTGTTTCTTGCCAAAGCGATCGGTTTCTGGGGCATCTCGCCGCTGGTGGCGTTTCCGCTGGTGCTGGTGATGGGCTGCGCGTTTGGCGCTTTTATGGGGCTGCTGATTGACGCGCTGAAAATCCCGGCGTTTATCATTACCCTGGCGGGAATGTTCTTCCTGCGCGGGGTGAGCTATCTGGTATCGGAAGAGTCGATTCCGATTAACCACCCGGTGTACGACACGCTCTCCAGCCTGGCGTGGAAAATCCCCGGCGGCGGTCGTTTAAGCGCGATGGGGCTGCTGATGCTGGGCGTGGTGGTGATCGGCATTTTCCTCGCCCACCGCACCCGGTTCGGCAATCAGGTGTACGCCATCGGCGGCAACGCTACGTCGGCAAACCTGATGGGGATCTCAACCCGCAGCACCACCATCCGCATCTATATGCTCTCGACCGGCCTGGCGACGCTGGCAGGTATTGTCTTCTCGGTGTATACCCAGGCGGGCTATGCCCTTGCAGGCGTCGGCGTGGAGCTGGATGCGATTGCCTCGGTGGTTATCGGCGGCACGCTGCTCAGCGGCGGGGTAGGGACGGTGCTCGGCACGCTGTTCGGCGTAGCGATCCAGGGGCTGATACAGACCTATATCAACTTCGACGGCACGCTCAGCTCATGGTGGACCAAAATCGCCATCGGCATTCTGCTGTTTATTTTTATCGCCCTGCAGCGCGGCCTGACGGTGCTCTGGGAGAACCGACAAAGCTCGCCTGTTACCCGCGTGAACACATCGGTAACAGAGCCATAACATGCTGAAATTGCTTAAACTCTAAACATTTTCCGGTAGCGGCCGATACTCTTTTTTTATGCCCAGAAATATCTCGCTACCGGAAATAACATCATGCTTAAAACGCTATCGATTCGTACCGGCTTGCTCTCTTTACTGGCCGTTATGACCCTTCTGCTGCTGATTGTCAGCGGCATCGGCATTTATGCCCTCACACAGAGTTCTTCTTCACTGCAGCGCATTAATCACCTTCAGGGTGAGCAGATGGTGCAGCTGAATACCGGCTATACGCTGATCCTGCGCGCGCGCAATGAGGCGGGGCAGGCCGTCCGCATGATGGAAATCGGCATGCTGGACGATGCGGCCAAAGCGGTAAAAAACATTAATCAGGAAGTCGCCCTGGCCCAGAAAACGTTAAAAGGCGTGATTGACGGCGGCGTGGCTGACGAGCAGGGGCAGCAGCTTCTCGATAAAGTCGCGGCCAGCCTGGCGACGTATAACCAGCAGGGGATTGGCCCGATGCTAAAAACCCTGAATGACCAGAGCGCGGACAGCTATTACGATCTGCTGGAGAACACGCTGATCCCGGTGGCGAAGCAGTTCGATAACGATATGCAGGCGTTTCAGAAATGGAGCGAAGCGCGAGGCCAGGCGGAAGTGAGCGCCGTGCAGACGAGCAAAACCCGCGTGCTGATCCTGATTATCGTCGCCGCGCTGCTGACGGCGGGCATTATCGTGCTCGCCTGGCTGGTGCTGCGCCATATGCTGCTTAAGCCGCTGTCGGCCTCCATTGCGCAGCTGGAGAACGTGGCGGCGGGGGATTTAACCCATACGCTGAATGCCCCGGCGAGCCAGGAGTTTAACCGCCTCAACGCGGCGATAGAGGAGATGCGCCAGTCGCTGATGAGCTCGGTTCTGCGGGTACGTGACGCAAGCTCGCAAATTGACACCGGCAGCCGCGAGCTGACGGCGGGGAACCGGGATCTTGCCGAGCGCACCGAATCCACCGCCACGTCGCTGGAGCAGACCGCCGCCAGCATGGAGCAGATCACCGCCACGGTGAAGCTCAACGCCGACAACGCCGAGCAGGCGCACCAGCTGGCGAAGTCCGTTTCCGACACCGCCGATCACGGCAGCGAAATGGTCTGCTACGTGATTGAAAAAATGCGCGATATCTCCGGCAGCTCGGCGCGCATCGCCGACATCCTGAGCGTGATCGACGGTATTGCCTTCCAGACCAACATTCTGGCGCTTAACGCCTCCGTGGAAGCGGCGCGCGCGGGCGAGCAGGGGCGCGGGTTTGCCGTTGTCGCGGGTGAAGTCCGCAACCTTGCCAGCCGCAGCGCCGACGCGGCGAAAGAGATCCGTTCTCTTATCAGCGATTCGCAGACCCACGTTAACGAGGGCAGCGAGCTGGCCCAGCAGGCGGGTGAAACGATGGACGAGATTGCTACCGAAGTGCTGCGCATGACCAAACTGATGCGTGAAATTGCCACCGCGTCTCAGGAGCAGAGCCGCGGCATCGAGCAGGTGAATATTGCGGTGAACCAGATGGATGAAACCGCGCAGCAGAATGCGGCGCTGGTGCAGCAATCCTCCGCCGCGACCCGCTCCCTTGAGGAGCAGTCGCGTCAGCTGATGGAGGCCATGTCATCATTTAAAGTGACGGCTCAGACTGCGGCATAATATTCCCCAGCCCCGGGGCGTTCTGTGCCGGGGTTTTATTTCTCGCAGAATTTATCGCCGCAATATTATCGTGAATATCACCCATTAATATTTCCAGCGAGCTGGTTAACGCTAACGCTTTTTCAGTCGGCTCAAGATATAAACCTTTGCGGAAAAATAACGGCTCATCAAACAGTTGATTAAAGCGCTTCAACGCCAGGCTCACCGCGGGACGGGACATCTCCAGGCGCAAAGAGGCTTTTGCCATACTGCCGCAGCGGACGACTTCAATAAATACAGGAATAAGATTTAAATCAATGCCGGTATTAGCCCGGGAATAATTTTTCATTGTGACGCTGCTCCAGGAAATAATTGTCAAACTGTTATGGAAATAATGCAGGAGCAGGGGTGAATATTAAAGCGTGTTTTTTATAAACACTTATACGGTAAAATATATAAATGTGTTGGGGAGCCAGACTGGCTCCCCGGGAGAGTGGCGTTACACGTCCGGGTACTCACGGATAAAACGTTCAACGTCTTCAACCATATGGTTGTTGCCGACGAAGAACGAACGACGCTGGTGAAGGCTTTCCGGCACGATGTCCAGAATACGCTCTTTACCGTCGCTCGCCTTGCCGCCCGCCTGTTCGGCCAGGAACGCCATCGGGTTGCATTCGTACAGCAGGCGCAGCTTCCCGTCCGGGTGGCTTGCGGTGCTTGGGTAGAGGTAGATACCGCCTTTCAGCAGGTTACGGTGGAAATCCGCGACCAGTGAGCCAATGTAGCGGGACGTGTACGGGCGCTGGGTCGCTTTATCTTCTTCCTGACAGAATTTGATGTACTTCTTCACGCCGCTCGGGAATCGGATGTAGTTGCCTTCGTTGATGGAGTAGGTGTTGCCCTTCTCCGGGAAGCGCATACGTTCCTGGCTCAGGCAGAACACGCCCAGCGATGGATCGTAGGTAAAGGCGTGAACGCCGCAGCCGGTGGTGTAGACCAGCATGGTGGAGGAGCCATAGACAACGTAACCGGCCGCAACCTGGTTACTGCCCGGCTGCAGGAAATCTTCCTCGGTTACCGGCGTGCCGACAGGCGTAACGCGGCGGTAGATGGAGAAAATGGTACCGACAGAAACGTTAACGTCGATGTTGGAGGAGCCGTCGAGCGGATCCATCAGTACGACGTATTTCGCGTGTTCACACCCTTCGAAAACAACAATTTCATCTTCTTCTTCGGAGGCGATACCCGCAACGATGTCGCGCGCGCGCAGTGCAGCTTTCAGTTTTTCATTTGCGAACAGATCGAGTTTCTGCTGAACCTCGCCCTGAACGTTCTCGGCACCGCTGGCACCCAGGATATCGACCAGACCGGCCTTGTTGATATCACGGTGGATGATCTTAGCGCCCAGCTTTATTGCCGACAGCAAAGCAGTGAGTTCACCCGTAGCATGAGAGAACTCGTGCTGCTTTTCGACAATAAATTCACCTAACGTTTTCATAACACTTTCCCTGCATCTTTGTGAGTAGAGCGATTGTATGTTCACTAAAACGACTAAAGCCCAACAATCTTAACAAATATTCAAATAGTAGCGCAGAGGTGAATCGCGCCAGCAATATACGGATTTACCTGAAATGCGTTTCACAGCCGCTAACATGTGAGTAAAATGTGCGCCACATTGAAGAAGGATAGTGACGTATGCGCATTCATATATTGGGGATTTGTGGCACTTTCATGGGCGGACTGGCAATGCTGGCGCGCTCGCTGGGCCATGAAGTGACAGGTTCGGACGCCAATGTGTATCCGCCGATGAGCACGCTTCTGGAGAAACAGGGCATCTCGCTGATTCAGGGCTACGATGCCAGCCAGCTGGATCCGCAGCCGGATCTGGTCATCATTGGCAACGCCATGACCCGCGGCAACCCGTGCGTTGAAGCGGTGCTGGAACGCAATATTCCGTTCATGTCCGGCCCACAGTGGCTGCATGACTTCGTCCTGCGCGACCGCTGGGTGGTTGCCGTTGCCGGTACCCACGGCAAAACCACCACCGCCGGCATGGCGACCTGGATCCTCGAAGCCTGCGGCTACAAGCCGGGCTTCGTGATTGGCGGCGTGCCGGGTAACTTCGACGTCTCTGCGCGTCTCGGCGACAGCCCGTTCTTCGTGATTGAAGCGGATGAATATGACTGCGCATTCTTCGACAAGCGCTCCAAGTTCGTGCATTACTGCCCGCGCACGCTGATCCTCAACAACCTTGAGTTTGACCACGCGGACATCTTTGACGACCTGAAAGCGATTCAGAAACAGTTCCACCACCTGGTGCGCATTGTTCCGGGCCAGGGCCGCATTATCCTGCCGGAGAACGACATCAACCTGAAGCAGACCATGGCGATGGGCTGCTGGAGCGAGCAGGAGCTGGTGGGCGAGCAGGGTCACTGGCAGGCGAAAAAGCTCAACGCGGATGCCTCGGAGTGGGAAGTGCTGCTCGACGGTGAGAAAGTGGGCGAGGTGAAGTGGGGCCTGGTGGGCGAGCACAACATGCACAACGGCCTGATGGCGATCGCTGCGGCGCGCCACGTGGGCGTGCTGCCTGCAGATGCGGCCAATGCGCTGGGGACGTTTATCAACGCCCGCCGCCGTCTGGAGCTGCGCGGTGAAGCGAACGGCGTGACGGTGTATGACGATTTCGCGCACCACCCAACCGCCATTCTGGCGACGCTTGCGGCGTTACGCGGCAAGGTTGGCGGTACCGCGCGAATTCTGGCGGTGCTGGAACCGCGCTCGAACACCATGAAAATGGGCATCTGCAAAGACGATCTCGCGCCGTCCCTGGGACGCGCCGATGAAGTCTTCCTCTTACAGCCGCAGCATATTCCGTGGCAGGTGGCTGAAGTGGCCGATGCCTGCATTCAGCCTGCGCACTGGAGCGCGGACGTGGATGCCTTAGCGGATATGGTGGTGAAAGCCGCACAGCCTGGCGACCACATTCTGGTGATGAGCAACGGCGGGTTCGGTGGGATCCATCAGAAGCTGCTGGACGGTCTGGCGAAGAAAGCCGAGGCCGCAGAGTAAAATAAAGCCCGGTGGCGCTAGCGCTTACCGGGCCTACATTACTCTTCTCCCTCTCCCCTATGGGGAGAGGGCTGGGGTGAGGGGGAAACAGGCGGTTCGATATTACTCTGCGTTCTCAGACAGCTCGCGCAGATACTGGAAAATCAGGCGCGCGGACTTCGGCGGCTTATTCCCTTCTTTCTCTTTCTTCGCGTTGCGGATCAAAGAACGCAGCTGCTGGCGGTCGGCATCCGGCCACAGGTTCAGCACTTCCGGTACCGCATCATCACCCTGTTCAATCAGACGATCGCGGATCTGCTCCAGCTTATGGAACAGCGCAACCTGCTGGTTGTGGCGGTTTTTCAGCTTGTCCAGCGCCTGACGGATCGGATCCACGTCGCGCTGACGCAGCATTTTACCGATAAGCTGAAGCTGGCGACGACGGCCTTCTTTTTTGATTTTCTGTGCCAGTTCAATGGCATCACGCAGATCCTGGTCGAGCGGGATCTTATCCAGCGCGTTTTTACCCAGTTCTACCATTTCCGCGCCAAGCTGTTTTAACTCTTCGGCGTCACGTTTAATTTCACTTTTACTGACCCAGATGATCTCATCATCTTCGTCTTCGATGTCATCACCGGGAACGTCGTCGAGCCAGTCTTCGGGCTGCTTAGTCATGTCAGGCTCCTTAAAAAAAGAGGCTAATGTTACCAGTTAAGACGCGCACTGAAAAACGGTTCTCTGTTAGACTTCACTTAACTCTCTCTTACAGTATGGCATTTGCGATGAAAGTAACCTCACAAGTTGAAGCGCAGCGTAAGATTTTGGAAGAAGCCGTCTCCACCGCGCTGACGCTCGCTTCAGGTAAATCAGATGGCGCCGAAGTGGCGGTCAGCAAAACCACCGGCATTAGCGTTAGCACCCGCTATGGCGAAGTGGAGAATGTAGAATTTAACAGCGATGGCGCGCTTGGGATCACGGTGTATCACCAGAACCGCAAAGGCAGCGCGTCGTCTACCGATCTCAGCCCGGATGCCATTGCCCGTACGGTGCAGGCGGCGCTGGATATCGCCCGTTACACCTCGCCGGATCCTTACGCAGGCGTGGCGGATAAAGAGCTGCTGGCGTTTGACGCGCCGGATCTCGATCTTTTCCACCCGGCGGAAGTGACGCCGGATGAAGCCATTGAACTGGCCGCGCGCGCCGAGCAGGCGTCTTTGCAGGCCGACAAGCGCATCACGAATACTGAAGGCGGCAGCTTCAACAGCCACTACGGCATCAAAGTCTTCGGCAACAGCCACGGCATGCTGCAGGGCTACTGCTCAACCCGTCACTCGCTCTCAAGCTGCGTCATCGCCGAAGAGAACGGCGACATGGAGCGCGACTACGCCTACACCATTGGCCGCGCGCTGGGGGATTTACAGTCCCCTGAGTGGGTGGGTAAAGAGTGTGCCGAACGCACGCTGTCTCGCCTGTCGCCGCGTAAGCTCTCCACCATGAAAGCCCCGGTCATTTTTGCCAATGAAGTGGCGACCGGCCTGTTTGGCCATCTGGTGGGCGCTATCGCGGGCGGTTCGGTTTATCGTAAATCGACCTTTCTGCTCGACTCGCTGGGCAAGCAGATCCTGCCGGACTGGCTGACTATCGAAGAACATCCGCACCTGCTGAAAGGGCTGGCCTCCACGCCGTTCGACAGCGAAGGCGTGCGCACGGAACGCCGCGATATCGTTAAAGACGGCATTCTGACCCAGTGGCTGCTGACCAACTACTCCGCGCGCAAGCTGGGGCTGAAAAGCACCGGACATGCGGGCGGGATCCACAACTGGCGCATTGCCGGTCAGGGCCTGAGCTTTGAGCAGATGCTGAAAGAGATGGGCACCGGCCTGGTCGTCACCGAGCTGATGGGCCAGGGCGTAAGCGGCATCACCGGCGACTACTCGCGCGGTGCGGCGGGCTTCTGGGTCGAAAACGGCGAAATTCAGTATCCGGTGAGCGAAATTACCATCGCCGGCAACCTGAAGGACATGTGGCGCAACATCGTTACGGTCGGTAACGATATTGAAACACGTAGCAATATACAGTGTGGTTCTGTATTACTGCCGGAAATGAAAATCGCCGGCCAGTAATACCCGAAAAGCGTTTTAATAATAAAAAAGGAAGTGAGCAATGCGTAAACACCTGTTAGCGATCGTCGCGGCTTCAACGCTGGTTCTTGGCTCTTCTGCGTTTGCTGCCGATCTCGAAGACAACATGGACATCCTCAGTCAAAACCTGAAGGTCGTGCAGAAAACGGACAATGCGGCGGAAATGAAAGGCGCACTGACCAAAATGCGTGAAGCGGCGCTGGACGCGCAAAAAGCGACGCCGCCAAAGCTGGAAAGCAAAGCGGCAGACAGCGCAGAGATGAAGGACTATCGCCACGGCTTTGACGTGCTGGTCGGCCAGATCGACGGTGCGCTGAAGCTGGCTAACGAAGGCAAAGTGAAGGAAGCCCAGGCTGCGGCTGACCAGTTTGTGGCGACGCGCAACACGTATCACAAAAAATATCGTTAATTGGGTGCCTGAGCTGTACGTCCTTTCCCCGTATGCGGAGGCGCACTAAGCGCCCCCGCATCCTTGCTCCCTACTGGCCGGAGCGACAATCCATCCGCGCTGTCACTTCAAGCGAGCCGTTTCGAAAACGGATCTCGCACAGTGTTTTCCTCGTCACCAGCGTTAAAATGATTATTGTCAAAGCAACAATCATCGAAACCCGGATAATTGGGGATTGGCGTTTCATGGGTGCCTCCTTGCTTTAAAGCGGGCGAGGTAGCGAACTCCACGGTCGTGACGTGTCGTTTCGAGCCCCCGCCCTGATTTTCTATCAGGCGGGGCTTTCCACTTTCCGTCCCATGCCTGAGACGGTCAGTCTCAAGCACCCGCAGCCACTCTAGCGAATCCTCATAAGAAAACCTTATCCACGTCACATTTCTACGAGCCTGCTCGTAAACTTTTCCACTCTGCTTACCTGTTTAGTACCGCTTAATAGCGTGATATTCATCACGTAAATACAGCGGTTTAACCATATTCACCATATTTATGTGGCACAGATCACTGCTGCGGCTCGCCTTTCCACTTTGAAGTGGAAAACAACTCGCTACAAACAATTCCCCCCCAACGTTAGTTTTATTCCAGAGCCATTAACGGGGTAAGACGAGTGATTAACGGAGCGGTAATGAACGACGTTGGGGAACAGGCGGTGCAAACAGAACAGCTCGCGACCACCATGCTGCAGCAGGTTTATGCCCTGCTGGCCCGGCACAACATCATCCCCAATGCGGTACAGGAGCAGATGCTCACCTCCCACGTGCGCGCAATGGCGCACCGGTCAGTAACCGGCGAGCCGCTGCCGGAGGTAGAAGCAGAGCTGTTCGACGAAATTTCACCAGATTCAATGCAGCTTGCCCGTGAAGTGGTGGCGCAGTTTGGCAACCTTCCTGATGAAGAAGCCTGGCTGCTCTCCGTTCACTTTGAAGTCGCGAAAGACAACCTTTAAGGAGCAACACATGGAACAGATTACAGTCGTGATTGGCGATCGCCTGGGCAAAGGTCAGAAAGTGGCTGCTGGCGTGGAAAAAGCCGGCGGACGCGCGGTTGTCGTGCCGGGCATGGCGGCGGATATGAAGCTCGGCGACGTGATGAAAGCGGAAAACGCCACCTTCGGCATCTCCTTCTGCGGCAGCGGCGGCGCGGGCGCTATCACCGCGCAAACCAAATATGGCTACAAGGCCAAATACGGCATGCGTTCGGTTGAAGAGGGCGTGACCGCCATCAACGAAGGCTGCAACGTGCTGGGCTTCGGCTTTATGGATAAAGAAGAGCTGGGCGAGCGTCTTGTGCAGGCGTGGCAGAAAAAATACGGCGCATAAGCATGAAAGAACAGTTCACAACCACGGTGAGAGTGAAGGGGAAGGGCGACGCCAAAGCGCGCGCCTTTGCCGACGCGCTCAACCACGTTCAGGCCGCGGTGATGAAAGCCTCACCGCATATCTTACTGCGTATTGAGCCACAGGATGTGCAGGTTGTTCAGGCGCAAGAAGCGGTGCGTAAAGAAGCGTTTCTGTTCTTCTTTTTGCGCCGGGAAAGACGCACCTACAGCGTGGAGCTGGATGTGACCGTCAACGTGACCGCCATCAATCTCGACCAGGTGGATTTCGTCACGCAACGCTGATTATTCATAAAAAGGGCAGACTGATGTTCTTAATTATATTAATAAAATCGCTCATCATTGGCGGCCTGGTTGGCGTCGGTGTCGGAGCCGGGGCTGCACGCATGTTTCATGCGCCTACCACTCAGGGTATGGGCGCGTTTCGTACGTTGGGGGAACTGAACTCCTGTGAAGGGGATCCGGCGTCCCACTTCTCCTTTGGGTTAGGTTTCTTCTTTAACGCCTGGGCCTCTTCCGTGGCTGCGGGTGCCTTCACACAGGACGTAGACCACCGCATCATCCCGAACTGGGGTGCTGCTGCACTGATGATCAAAAACCGTAACGTCGGCGAAACGCTGCACGACCCGCGCAAAATGGCGATTGCCTGCGGCGTGATTGGCATGCTCGTCGTCACCTTCCTGAACCTGACCGCCTCCTCCGTGCCGGCAGCGCTTCAGGTCACCGCCGTGAAGGTGCTGGTGCCTGCCGCGAACCTGCTGGTTAACACCGTGATGCCGGTGATCTTCTGGCTGGCGGCCATCGACGCGGGTAAAAAATCGGGCTTCTGGGCCACCATCTTTGGCGGCGCGGCGCAGCTGATCATGGGCAACGCCGTACCGGGCCTGGTGCTGGGGATCCTGATTGGGAAAGGCGTGGAAGAGAGCGGCTGGAACCACGTCACCAAAGTGATGATGGCGGCGATCGTCCTGCTCTTCGTGCTGAGCGGCTTCTTCCGCGGCTTCGACATGAAGATGATCGAATCCTTCCATCTGACCGTGCCGAACTGGCTCGACATGATCCACAACTCGCTCAGCGGTAAATAACAGGAGCCTCTAAATGGAACAGAATAAAGGTTTTTGGTATGCCGACTGGTCGTTCCCGATCTTTGTTGGCCTGCTCTCCTCCGGCGTCTTCGCCGGGACGCACATGTACTACCTCTACGGCATCGGCGCGTTTAACGAAGTGGCCTTCGTGGCGATGCTGAAAGCGGGAATCGACACCGGCGTCTATGGCGCGGTAGCGGCGTTCGGCGCAAGCTTCCTGTTCGCCCGCATTATCGAAGGGTCGCTGGTGGGTATTCTCGACATCGGCGGGGCGATCCAGACCGGCGTGGGCCTCGGCATACCGGCGCTGCTGCTGGGCGCGGGGATCATGTTCCCGGTGACTAACTTCATCGCCTCGCTGATTACCGGCCTGGTGATTGGCCTGGCGATCGGCTACGTCATCATCCTGGCGCGTAAGTTCACCATCAACCAGAGCAACTCCACCTACGGTGCAGACGTGATGATGGGCGCGGGCAACGCCTCCGGCCGCTTCCTCGGGCCGTTGATTATCCTCAGCGCCATGACCGCCTCCATTCCAATCGGCGTTGGCTCTCTGGTCGGTGCGCTGCTGTTCTACATCTGGCAGAAGCCGATTACCGGTGGCGCCATCCTCGGCGCAATGATTTTGGGCTGGCTGTTCCCGGTCGCCCTTTAATACCCGCGGGCGCTCCGGCGCCCGCCTTATCAGGAGATCCTCATGTTTGATTTACTCCTGCGCCGTGCGCGCCTCGCCGACGATACCCTGACCGATATCGCCATTCAGGACGGGAAGATCGCCGCGACGGGCGAAATTGACGCTCCCTCCCGCAAGACGGTTGAGCTTCACGGTGACGTGTACGTCAGCGCAGGCTGGATTGATTCCCACGTTCACTGCTACCCGAACTCACCTATTTACCACGACGAGCCGGACAGCGTGGGCATTGCCACCGGCGTCACCACCGTGGTGGACGCGGGCAGTACCGGGGCCGACGACGTGGACGATTTTTACGACATCACCCGCAAAGCCTCAACAGAGGTGTTTGCCCTGCTGAACATCTCCCGCGTGGGGCTGATTGCCCAGAACGAGCTGGCCAACATGGCAAACATTGACGCCGATGCGGTGAAGCAGGCGGTGAAGCGCCACCCGGATTTTATCGTCGGCCTGAAGGCGCGCATGAGCAGCAGCGTGGTCGGTGAAAACGGCATTACGCCGCTGGAGCGCGCGAAAGCCATCCAGAAAGAGAACGGCGACCTGCCGCTGATGGTGCACATTGGCAACAACCCGCCAAACCTCGACGAAATTGCTGAACTGCTGAGCTCCGGCGACATCATTACCCACTGCTACAACGGCAAGCCCAACCGCATTCTGACGCCTTCCGGCGAGCTGCGCGCCTCCATCACCTCCGCCCTGAAGCGCGGCGTGCGTCTGGACGTCGGCCACGGCACGGCGAGCTTCAGCTTTGAGGTGGCGAAACGCGCTATCGCGATGGGCATTCTGCCGCACACCATCAGCTCGGATATCTACTGCCGCAACCGCATTAACGGCCCGGTTGGCTCGCTTTCGAGCGTGATGTCGAAGTTTCTCGCCATCGGCATGTCATTGCCGCAGGTGATTGACTGCGTCACCGCGAACGCCGCGGACGGCCTGCGCCTGGCGCGGAAGGGCCGCATCCAGCCGGGTCTCGACGCGGATTTAACGCTGTTCACAATTAAGCGCCAGCCAACGGTGCTGACGGATGCCGAAAACGACAGCCTGCAGGCTGAACACATTCTGGTGCCGCTTGCCGCGATCCGCGCGGGCAAGGGCTACATGACCGAACAAGGGAGCACGGAACATGCCTTCGATTTATGAGAAGTACAACTTAAAGCAGGTGATTAACACCTCAGGCCGCATGACGGCGCTGGGCGTCTCCACGCCGCGCCCGGAAGTGGTGCAGGCGGCGATGGACGGCATGAATCACTATTTCGAAATGAAGGATCTGGTCAACAAAACCGGGGAATACATTGCGAAGCTGCTGGATGTGGAAGGCGCGACGGTGGTCTCCTGCGCGTCGGCGGGCATTGCCCAGTCCGTGGCGGCGGTGCTGGTGAAAGACAGCGACTGGCTGCTGGAAAACCTGCACGTCACCCCAATCGAGAACAACGAAATCGTGCTGCCGAAAGGCCACAACGTTAACTTTGGCGCGCCGGTCGGCACCATGGTGGCGCTGGGCGGCGGTAAGCTGGTGGAGGCGGGCTACGCCAACGAATGTTCCGCCGATCAGTTGGCGGCGGCAATCACCCCGCGCACGGCGGCGATCCTCTACATCAAATCGCACCACTGCGTGCAGAAAAGCATGCTCAGCGTCGAGCAGGCGGCGGTGGTAGCGCGTAAACACTCCCTGCCGCTGATCGTCGATGCCGCGGCGGAAGAAGATCTGCACGTGTACTACCGCTCCGGCGCGGATCTGGTGATCTACAGCGGCGCGAAGGCAATTGAAGGGCCAACCAGCGGGCTGGTGATCGGCAAAACCCAGTACGTTGAGTGGGTGAAGCGCCAGACGGCGGGCATTGGCCGCGCGATGAAGGTCGGCAAAGAGGGGATCCTCGGCCTGACCTGCGCCATCGAACACTACCTGACGGCCACCAAAGAGAGCGGCGCCGAGATGGTGGCGAAGATGACGCCGTTTATCGACGCGCTCAACACCCTGAACGGCGTCACCGCGCGCGTGGTCTGGGACAGCGCGGGTCGTGATATCGCCCGCACCGAAATTAAGTTCGACGAAGCTACGACCGGCGTCGGCACCGGTGACCTGGTGGCGAAGCTGAAGCAGGGCGAATACGCCATCTATTTCCGTGGCTACAAGGCCAACGAAGGGATTATCGAAGCAGACGTGCGCAGCGTGAGCGCTGACCAGCTGAACATCGTCTACCGCCGCATTAGCGAAGTATTAGGACAGGAGAAAAACGCATGAAACTGACCCCCAATTTTTACCGTGACCGCGTCTGCCTGAACGTGCTGGCAGGCTCGAAAGCCAACGCCAGCGCCATTTACGAGGCGGCGGAAGGTCACGTGCTGGTGGGCGTGCTCTCCAAAAACTACCCAGACGTGGCGAGCGCTGTTGCCGATATGCGCGAATACGCCGCGCTGATTGATAACGCGCTCTCCGTAGGGCTGGGCGCGGGTGACCCGAACCAGTCGGCAATGGTGAGTGAGATCTCCCGCCAGGTGCAGCCGCAGCACGTCAACCAGGTCTTCACCGGCGTGGCCACCAGCCGCGCGCTGCTGGGGCAGAATGAATCGGTGGTTAACGGTCTGGTCTCCCCAACCGGCACCGTGGGCATGGTCAAAATCTCCACCGGACCGCTGAGCAGCAGCGCGCCGGACGGCATCGTGCCGGTTGAAACCGCGATTGCCCTGCTGAAAGATTTCGGCGGCAGCTCAATCAAGTACTTCCCGATGGGCGGCCTGAAGTGCCGCGACGAATATCAGGCGGTGGCGGAAGCCTGCGCCCGTCACGACTTCTGGCTGGAGCCGACGGGGGGTATCGATCTGGAAAACTATGAGGAGATCCTGCAGATCGCCCTCGACGCGGGCGTAAGCAAGATCATCCCGCATATCTACAGTTCAATTATCGACAAAGCCAGCGGCGACACGCGTCCGGAAGACGTGCGTACGCTGCTGGAAATGACGAAAAAGCTGGTGAAGTAACAAAAAAAACAACACCCCTCACCCCGGCCCTCTCCCCAAAGGGGAGAGGGTGTAATCGTCCGCTCTCCCCTTTGGGGAGAGGGTTAGGGTGAGGGGGATAAAACACCGCACACACCTGAAGGAGCCATCATGCACACTCGTACCCTGCTTGTCGCTTCACTCTCTTTGCTTGCCACCGCCGCTGTCGCCCAGACGCAATACGCCTGGGTGGGTACCTATAATCCCAATGGGGAAGGGCTGTACCGCTTTACCGTTGACCCGCAAAGCGGCGCGCTGGCGAGTAAAACGCTGGTGAGCACGCTGCCGAACGCCGCGCAGCTGGCCGTCTCGCAAGACGGTAAAACGCTGTATCTGGCAAGCGAAGTGGAGCAGGGCGTGGTGCAGGCGCTGCGGGTGGGCGATAACGGCGCGCTGAGCGAGCTGAATCAGGTGGCCTCCGGCGGCGCGGGGCCGGTGTATCTTTCGCTGACGCCAAACGGCAAGCATCTGCTGGTGGCGAATTACGTCAGCGGATCGATTGCCGTTTTGCCCGTCAACGCGGACGGCAGCCTGGGTGACGCTACGGACAAACATCAGGACCAGGGAGAACCGGGCGCGGCGAAGCCGGAAGCGGCTGTTGAGGGTAGCTTTGCCATCAGCGATCACAACGGCCCCCATGCGCACATGATCGCCGCCGATCCGAGCGGGAAATACGTTTTTTCTACCGATCTGGGGCTGGATCGCATCTATCAGTACCGCTTTGACGATCGAACAGGAAAGCTTACGCCGAACGATCCGCCGTTTATCAGCGCCTCCTCAAAAGGCGCCGGTTCGCGCCACTTTGTCTTTACGCCAAAGGGGGATGCCCTGTGGCTGATTAACGAAGAGGCGTCTACGCTCACCCATTATGCGCTGGACAGCAGCGGCAGGCTGAAAGAGGGCAAAACGGTCTCTGCCCTGCCGGACGGCTATAAAGGCACCAGCTTTGCAGCCGGGCTCGCATTAAGCGCCGACGGTAAGCAGCTGTATGTGGCGAACCGTTTGCATAACAGCATCGGGCACTTTACCGTAACAGCGGAGGGCACGCTGACGCATCAGGAGGATGTCTGGACCCGCGGCGACTACCCGCGCACCCTGACGCTCGATAAACAGGGACGCTGGCTGTACGTCATGAACCAGCGCAGCGACAACATTACCCGTTTCCGCGTGGCGCAGGACGGCAAGCTGAGCTTCGAGCCTGACTATACCCCGGTCGGCAGCCCATCCCAGATGGTCATTTCACCCTGAGCAGTAAGAGGACAACGACGTGCGATTTCCGAACCAACGTTTAGCGCAACTTTTCGATCTGTTGCAAAACGAGACGCTGCCGCAGGACGAGCTGGCGCAGCGGCTGTCGGTCTCCACGCGAACCGTCCGCGCAGATATCACCGCCCTGAACGCGCTGCTGGCGAGCCACGGCGCGCAGTTTATTCTGAGCCGGGGCAACGGCTACCAGCTTAAAATTGACGATGCCGAGCGCTATCAGCAGCTGCAGGCATCGCATCCGCGCGCGCTGCGTATTCCCCGAACGGGACCGGAGCGCGTGCACTATCTGGTGGTGCGTTTCCTGACGTCGGCGTTTTCACTTAAGCTTGAAGATCTGGCCGACGAGTGGTTTGTCAGCCGCGCCACCTTGCAGAGCGACATGGTGGAAGTGCGCGAGTGGTTCCAGCGCTATAACCTGACGCTGGAAACCCGCCCGCGCCACGGCATGAAGCTGTTTGGCAGCGAGATGTCGGTCCGCGCCTGCCTGACCGATCTCCTGTGGGAGCTGGCGCAGCAGGACAGCCTCAACCCGCTGGTGACGGAAGTCGCGCTCAACGCCGGGGTACCGGAGCAGATGGTGGTCGTGCTGCACGACGCGCTCACCCGGCACCACATTCGCCTGACCGACGAAGGTGAGCTGTTCCTGCGCCTGTACTGCGCGGTGTCGGTGCGTCGTATCAGCGAAGGTTTTCCGCTGCCGGAATTCCACGCCGAAGACGTGGAAGAGAACGTGCGGGAAGCGGCGAAGGATATTGCGGTGGCCATTCAGGAGCTGGCGGGCAAAGCGCTGTCGCCGTCCGAAGAGAGCTGGCTGTGCGTGCACATTGCGGCGCGGCAGATCCAGGAGATCGCCCCCAGCGCGATTAACGCCGACGACGACGAAGCGCTGGTCAACTACATCCTGCGCTACATCAACACCCACTATAACTACAACCTGCTCAGCGACGCGCAGCTGCACGCGGATCTGCTCACGCACATTAAAACCATGATCACCCGCGTGCGGTATCAAATCATGATCCCCAATCCGCTGCTGGATAACATCAAGCAGCACTACCCGATGGCATGGGATATGACCCTTGCTGCGGTGTCGAGCTGGGGCAAATACACGCCGTACGTGATCAGCGAAAACGAGATTGGCTTTCTGGTGCTGCATATCGGCGTCGGGCTGGAGCGCCACTACAACATCGGCTACCAGCGCCAGCCGCGCGTGCTGCTGGTATGCGATGCCGGTAACGCGATGGTCCGCATGATTGAGGCGGTGCTCCAGCGCAAATACCCGCAGATCGAGGTGACGCGCACGCTCACCCTGCGCGAGTACGAGCTGGCGGATGCCATCGGCGAAGACTTTGTTATCTCCACCGCTCGCGTGAGTGAAAAATCCAAACCAGTGGTGACGATCGCCCCGTTCCCGACCGATTATCAGTTAGAGCAGATCGGCAAGCTGGTGCTGGTGGACCGCACCCGCCCGTGGATGCTGGAGAAATACTTCGATGCGGCCCATTTCCGCATTCTCGACAAGCCTGTTGACCAGCAAACGCTGTTCCGCGAGCTGTGTGACCAGCTTGAACGCGAAGGCTTTGTTGGCGCGGAGTTTCTGGATTCGGTCGTTGAGCGTGAAGCTATCGTCAGCACCATGCTCGGCGACGGCATCGCGCTGCCGCACTCCCTCGGCCTGCTGGCGCAGAAAACGGTGGTCTACACGGTGCTGGCTCCGCAGGGTATTCAGTGGGGAGATGAAACGGCGCACGTCATCTTCCTGCTCGCCATCAGCAAAAGCGAGTACGAAGAGGCGATGGCGATTTACGACATCTTCGTCACCTTCCTGCGAGAACGCGCGATGGCACGCCTGTGCCAGTGCGGAGATTTTGCCGGGTTTAAGGCGGTGGCGATGGAGAGTTTGAGCCGGTTTTGAGAGGCATTATCCAGAATTCGATGTAATGCGAATGTAATGCTAAACTGCATTACACATTCGATTTTACTGGAGGCATAATGGCCACGCTGAACGTCCGTCTGGATGACAAACTCAAAAACGAGGCTTATGCCGTGCTGGAAAAACTCAATATCACCCCAACGGAAGCCGTGCGGTTACTGTTTCAGTACGTCGCGGAAACGGGGCGTATGCCGGTGAAAACTGTCACCATCAGTGACAGTGAAGATGAATTGATACAGACAGTCCGGGAGCGGCTGGCGAATCCGCAAAAGGGAATTAAGGTTAGTCTGGATGATTTATGAACTGGAATTCGACCCGAGGGCTTTAAAGGAGTGGCATAAGCTGGGCGATACGGTGAAATGCCAGTTTAAAAAGAAACTTGCTGACGTATTAGTGAACCCCAGGATCGAATCGGCCCGCCTGCACGGCCTGCCGGATTGCTACAAAATAAAACTCAGATCCCAGGGTTATCGTTTGGTTTATCAGGTTCAGGATAACGTAGTAACGGTATTTGTTATCGCTATCGGAAAAAGAGAGAAATCAGCCGTTTATCATGATGCAAACAAACGGCTCTAACGATCATCTCAGATGATGCACTACCTGGTTACTGCTGCCGCGCCAGATCAGCATAGGGTCTTTTAAATCCTGCACGAACTTGCCGTCGACCATGACGTTAATCAAATCCACGACTTCCTTCTGAGCTGCATTCAGTTCTTCCAGCTTATATCCCGTCCAGACCCAGATATCTTTTCCCACACACTCGCGGCGAATGCGCTTCACCAGCTTCAGGATCTCCGGCACGTTTTGCGGGTGCAGCGGGTCGCCGCCGGAGAGGGAAATTCCCTGGCGTTTGATGCGCGTGTCGTTCAGGTCGTTGATGATTCGGTCTTCCATCTCGGCGGTAAACGGCATGCCGGAATTTACGCGCCAGGTGCTTTTGTTGTAGCAGCCGGGGCATTCGTGGACGCAGCCTGAGACGAACAGGGTGCAGCGGGTGCCGGGGCCGTTGACGATGTCGACGGGGTAGTATTGATGGTATCGCATAGAAAATGTCCAGAGAATGTGTGCGCGCTGATGCCCTCACCCCGGCCCTCTCCCACAGGGAGAGGGGGAAGAGTTCCCTCTCCCTTGAGGGAGAGGGGTAGGGTGAGGGGGAGAACCCTGCGCAGAACTTACCCTATCTGCCCATTCCCCAAATGCTTCACGCGGCGCTTCACCTCTTCCTGCTTGCCGGCGTTAAACGGACGCGCGTCCGGGCTGCCGAGATAGCCGCACACGCGACGGGTCACGGAGACGCGGGCCGCGTCGTGGTTGCCGCATTTCGGGCAGGTGAAGCCTTTGCTCGTACATTCGAACTCACCGGTAAAGCCGCACTCGTAGCACTCGTCGATCGGCGTGTTGGTCCCGTAATACGGCACGTGCTGATAGCTATAATCCCACACGTCTTCCAGCGCCTTCAGGTTGTGCTGGATGTTTGGGTACTCGCCGTAGCAGATGAAGCCGCCGCTGGCGATAGGCGGATACGCCTCTTCGAAGTCGATCTTGTCGTACGGGTTCACCTTTTTCTCCACGTCGAGGTGGAAGCTGTTGGTGTAGTACCCTTTGTCGGTCACGCCTTCCACAACCCCGAACTCGGCGGTGTCCAGACGGCAGAAGCGGTCGCACAGGTTCTCGCTCGGCGTACTGTAGAGGCTAAACCCGTAGCCAGTTTCCTCTTTCCACTGGTCAACCGCATCGCGCAGGCGCTGGACAATCGCAATGCCTTTTTCGCGCAGGGCCTCGCTGTCGTACATGTGCGTGTCGCCAGCCAGGGCGTTGATGGTCTCGTGAATGCCGATATAGCCCAGCGAAATCGACGCGCGGCCGTTTTTGAAGATCTCAGACACGTCATCGTCCGCCTTCAGGCGCACGCCGCAGGCCCCTTCCATGTAAAGGATCGGCGCCACGCGGGCTTTCACCCCTTCAAGGCGTGCGATACGGGTCATCAGCGCCTTGCGCGCCAGCTGCAGGCGTTCATCCAGCAGTGTCCAGAATTCAGCTTCATTGCCTTTGGCCTCCAGCGCGATGCGCGGCAGGTTCAGGCTGATCACGCCCAGGTTGTTACGCCCGTCGTGGATCTGCTCGCCGTTTTCATCTTCGTACACGCCGAGGAAGCTGCGGCAGCCCATTGGCGTTTTAAACGAGCCGGTCACTTTGACGACCTGATCGTAGTTAAGGATGTCCGGGTACATGCGCTTGCTCGCGCACTCCAGCGCCAGCTGTTTGATATCGTAGTTTGGATCGCCAAACTTGTGGTTCAGGCCGTCGCGGATGGCGAACACCAGTTTCGGGAACACCGCGGTTTTGCGGTTCTTGCCGAGGCCGGAAATACGGTTGCGCAGAATGGACTGCTGGATCAGGCGTGATTCCCAGCTGGTGCCCAGGCCAAAACCGAAGGTCACAAACGGCGTCTGCCCGTTGGCGGTGTGCAGCGTGTTCACTTCATATTCCAGCGACTGGAACGCGTCGTAGCACTCTTTCTCGGTGCGGGAGTGCGCGTAGCCGTCAACGTCCGGGATCTGCCACTCTTCCGCCGTTTTACGATGCTTGTTGAAGCTCGCCGTCACGAACGGGGCCAGCACTTCGTCAATGCGGTTAATGGTGGTCCCGCCGTAAATGTGGCTCGCCACCTGAGCGATGATTTGCGCCGTTACCGCTGTCGCCGTGGATATCGACTTAGGCGGTTCAATCTCGGCGTTACCCATTTTAAAGCCCTGGGTCAGCATGCCTTTCAGGTCGATCAGCATGCAGTTGAACATCGGGAAGAACGGCGAATAGTCGAGATCGTGATAGTGGATCTCGCCGCGCTCGTGCGCCGAGACCACGTCGCGCGGCAGCAGATGCTGGCGGGCATAGTGTTTGGCGACGATACCGGCCAGCAGGTCGCGCTGGGTCGGGATCACTTTGCTGTCTTTGTTGGCGTTTTCATTGAGCAGGGCAGAGTTGGTTTGCTCCACCAGGCCACGGATCTCCTGGTTCAGGCGTCCGCGCTTCTCGCGCTGCACGTCGCGATCGTGGCGATACTCAATGTAGGCGCGGGCTAACTGTTTGTAGGGGCCCGCCATCAGCTGGTTTTCAACCGCGGTCTGGATCTCGTTGATATCGACCTGGCTGCGTTCAGTCATCTGGCTGCTAACGACTTCTGCGACGGTGGCGCAGTAATCTGCGTCATCGACTCCCGCTGCTTTAGCTGCACGCAGAATGGCTTCCTGGATGCGCTCTGATTTAAACGGCACTTTACAGCCATCACGTTTCATCACATGCGGTGTCATGATCACTCCATTTTTAAAAACAGGTTATCCACAGAGGTGGAGAAGTATTCACCGGACGTATTCCCCGCCAGGCCAAAGACTTCCCGCGTTCCCAGCTCGTGTTATCCACAATTCCGGCCAGCGTAAGCGCCGTCTTGTTGTTGGAATAGTAGACGATTAATACAAGATGTTGGGTCGGCGTGCATTTTAAATTCTACATATAGTGATTTGCATCAAACAAGTTTGCGATTTATTTGATGCAGAACAAAGTAAAAACACGAGAGTACAAACGGCGGGCGCTTCAGCCTTTGTAAAGACGTGGAGGAAAAATCTGATTAATTATTCAACAAAAACAAGCGCTCAGCACGGCACGTGCTGAGCGCCGTTCGGTTAACCCACCGCGCAGGCCCAGCTCAATCCTGCCTGTAAAAAGGCTGCGGTAGCGATACTGCCCAGTATCACCGGAATGAGAAGGGATCGGTCGGGGGGCGCATCCTGTTTTTGAGGTTCTTCAGCACTGAGGGCGGACATCGCCTCTTCCCGGGTGCGCGCCGCCAGAAGCCGCTCGCGCACTCGATCTTCCGTCAATAAGCTGGTCAGCGTCGTCAGCAGCTGCATATGGGTACTGCCTGCTTCTGCGGGCGGAATGGCGAGCAGAAAAACCATTCTCACCTCTTCATCACCGTCCAGACCCGGCCAGCGTATCGGGTCGTCAAAAAGCGCCAGACAAAACGCCGCCTGCTGCACCGCCTCGCTTTTACCGTGCGGAACGGCGAGCGCTTCACCCAGCGCGGTAGGACCTTCGCTTTCACGTTGTAAAACGCTCTGGATAAACGTTTCTTCGTCGCTGATGATATTTCGCCCGGCGAGCGGTTCGGCGAGCCAGCGGATCAGCGCTTCAGGCGTACGGTGCGGCGGGTTGATAAAAACCAGATCGGGGTGCGTCAATGCAAGCAAGTTCATATTAAGCCTCCATCAAAAAATCGCAGGTTGCGGAAGGGGGGATTGCGGTTACTGGCTGCACGGGCTCTTCCAGATAGTTGATCTGACGAAGCCCTGCCAGCGCTGCCGGGACGGGAGCCGGCTGCGTCCCGGCGTTAAACACCCGGACGACCGTGCCATTCGACCGTTGCGCATGGGGCAGGGCAGACAGGACTAGCGGCTCTGGCAGGCTCAATAATGAGAATTCAGCCGGAAGCTGGCGGTCGGGCAGGCGCAACGCAAAGCGCTCAAGGCGGTGATCGAGCGAGTGTAATGATTGCCGCTGGTAGGAGAAGGGCTGCCCGGCCGCCTGATTTTCCAGCTGGCGAAGCGTGAGGTGGTCGGCGCTGTCGGCCAGTGCGACGGTAAATGAAAAGTGCAGCGGTTTCAGCAACTGGGCATCGGGGGTCTCAACCACCGTATTATTAATGCCCGACGCCCGGCCCGGCCGCCAGTCGAGATCGTTGCGCCCGAGCACGCCCGTCGCTTTAAACATCGTCAGGGCAATCGCCGCCGGTTCGCTACCAATGACCTGAAACTCCTTCATGCCGCGGCTATTTACTACCAGCGCTTTGCCCGCTTCCGCAACGGCAATAATGCCTTCGGTGGTTTCGATATCCACGGGCATCTCGCGATAGCGCTCCTGCCAGTTTTCACTCTCATACCCCGTTTCGCGCTCGATTATCGCGAAGGGCTGGGAGGCGATAGCGTGACGGGTGTGAATATCGCTGCCGATCAGTAAACGTAGCCGGTGATCGCAGTGGCTGTTTTCAAGCGTACTCTCGACATACAGGTTCGGATCGTCATGGCGTAATTCGCACGTCAGAAGAAGGGATAGCGGCGTTCGGGCGGTATCCTGACGGCCTGCGAGATCCTGCGGAAGATGCATCGTGGCTTCGACGACCAGCTTTTCGACAAGCGGCGTTTTCAGGCAGTCGACGAGCGTAAAATGGGAACAGCGCGTCGGCGCGTCGCCCGCAAGCGGCGAGAAATCGTAGCTATCGCCCGCGTCCGCGCAGTCTTCGAGGGTAAAGAAAGAGGGGATGCGCCTGCCGCTGCGCTTGTCTTTCAGGGTAAGCGTTCCGGCGTCCAGCGACAGCCGATAATGCGTATTCTCTATCTCGCTGCCCTTTACCTGTTCAGGCTGGCGGAACGGTGCAGGGTTATCTTCCACGTTAACGGTGAGATAGCCGACCGACGGCAGAACCGGGGTCTGCACCGCAACGTGCCAGCGGAAGTAAGGGGGAAGGGGCGTCTCACACTCGCCTTCGGCGGTAAGGGAGATCGCCGTTCCGCCGGGCAACACGTCTCTTTTCAGGACGTCGAAGGGGAGGGGCTGCCCCTGATACGTCAGCGCGATATTGTCAGCGCGGCTATAAAGCGTGGCTTTCACCACGCGCTGCGTTTGCGTGGCCAGCGGGTTGAAAATCATCACGTCGCCTTCCCGAGCGCAGGCGGCGGCCAGGGTTTTCACCACCAGATTCCACAGGCTGTGGCACAGCTGTTCGGTTTGCTCCAGCCGATGCAGAATGTCGCGGTTGGTGGCATCGCTGTTACAGCCGCCGATGGAGTCATGGGCATGGTTTCGCAACAGCTTCTTCCAGAGGGTATCGACCACTGACAGGTTGACCGGGATCCCCAGATGGCGCGCCATGGCGATTGTCGGCTCAAGCTGCCGCAGGATGAACTGCTCAACGTCATCATTTTTCTTTTTGATGTCGTATCGCACGGAGCCGATCGTTTTATGGATGCGGGTGTAGCGCGGCGATTTCAGCTCTCCTTCCCAGCGTTCAAACTGCTCACGCTGCGCGCGAAGAATGTCGACGTAGCGCTCCAGGGAACTGATGACGTAACGGTCCTCGTTCGGGGACTGTGCGCTGGCGACCTCAAGGATTTTCGGCAACGCCGGGTCGATGCTGACCTGATCGCCGCCGCAGGGCAGCAGCAGGTCGTTTATTCCGGCCCGCGAGCGCAGGAGATTGACCATCGGGTAGATTTTACCCTGCAGATGGCAGGGCTCCGAACGCATGTTTTTAGCCGCGCCATAGCCGAGCGCCATGGCGCAGGCGATAACGGTCGCCCCTGACGGCGCGCGCCAGAGGAACTGGCTGCTTTTAGCGTGCCTGTCGTGATCGATACCGCGCCAGAAGACGATGTTGTCGAGATTGCAGCCCTGCAAAATGGTGGGCATCTGCGCATTGTGGCCGAAGGTATCCGGAAGATACCCAACCTGCATGGCGTGCCCCAGCTTACGGGCAGAGAAGATGCCGTACTTGAGGTTGCGGATGATGGATTCGCCATGCACGTTGTAGGTGTCCGTCTGGGTATACCACGGCCCCACGAAAATCCTTTTCTCTCTGACCAGCGTTTCCAGCCTGGTGCGATAATCGGGATTGATGGCGAGAAAGTCCTCCACCACCGCCATCTGTCCGTCAAGGTGATAGCAGCTGTAAGCCGGGTCCTGCTCCAGCGTGTCGATGACGTCCGCAAAGTTATATGACGCCAGCACCATGCTGTCCTGACGGGTGAAATACCACTCCTGATCCCAGTGCGTGTGGGCAATGACGTGGATCTGATTCATGACGCTCCCCTTATCTGGCGTTCTTTGGGCTGACGTAAAGCACGCCCAGGGCGCAAATCAGTGCGCCAATAAAGACGCTCGCCAGGTAGCCCGCCACGTTGGTTGCCAGCGGCCAGCCCCAGATGGCCGGCAGCGGCAGCGTCTGCTTCACGCCGAGTGCAATGGCGACCAGCGCGCCGGCGACGGCACCGGCCATAAACACCGGGATCAGGCGTGGGTTTTTCAGGATGAACGGGATAGCGCCTTCCGAGATGCCGATAACGCCCAGCAATAGCGAGGTGCTGCCAACGGTTTTCTCTTCCCGGCTGAAGACATCCGGCAGGCCAAAGCGGCCATTGAGGAACGCGGCAAAGCCGACGCCAATAGAGGGGATGACGATCGAGAGTTCGCGGGCGGTTAAATCAAACGTCTCGCTTATGCCATTCAGGCCGAGCGCGACCGAGCCTGCCGCCTTGTTGACCGGGCCGCCCAGGTCGAACGCGGTGCCCGCGGCAATCATCGCGGAATAGAACCCGCGTCCGGTGTCACCCGCCGAGGTAAAAAAGACCACCATTAGCTGGTTAAGCGAGCCAAAAATCGGGTTGATTAAATATTCCATGACCATCACCAGCGTAATGGCGGTGATCAGCGGGACGATCAGCATGGTCTTAATGGTGGTCAGCTGTTGGCGGACGTGAATCGAATCATTGAGCCAGCGCACCAGGTAGCCCACAAAAAAGCCAATGCCGATCGCGCCGAAAAAGCCGGACGGCATAAAGCCTTCGATATCAAAGAAGCGCTTGTAGACTTCATCGGACATAATGCCGCCGATAAGCCCGGGGATCAGCGCCGGTTTGCCGGCAATGGAAAACGCCAGATACATGGCGAAAACCGGATACATGAACTTAATGGTCATAAAGCCCACTTTATCCAGCACGCTGAACGGCGAATGTTCAATGTTAATAAACTGGCCGGTAATTTTAGCCGTTGCCATCATCAGCCCGCCCATGACCACCACCGGCAGCATATAGCTGATGGCCGCCATGATATGGCCGATAAAAATCTGGTAAGCCGAACGCTGGAGTTCGTCTTCATGTACGACCGTGGTGACGTTTTTTTCCATCGCCAGCGCCTGACGCAGATAGCGATCGGTATGCTTGATCAGCTCTTGCGTACGGGTCTGAAGGTGGGGAATGTTTTCAAAGCGTTCGGCATCCTGAATGGGGACGTCGGTTGCCAGAATAATGGCCGTGGCGGAGGCGATATCCTGCTTCGTTAAGCGGTTTTTAACGCCGTCGCTGCCCTGCGTTTCAACCTTTACCTCGATGTTGTGCGCTTTAGCCCATGCAATAATTTTATTCGCCGCCATAAAGGTATGTGCAATGCCCGTCGGGCAGGCCGTTACCGCGACAACTTTTTGTTTCGTCATTGTCATAATTCCCTGGATGTGAAAACAGGGAAAGTATAAAGAGAACCTAAAACAGTTTTTAACGTTTGCTAATACTAATTACGTATCGTGATACGCGTAAATGCAATTGTGAAGCGCCTTCCAGTGACTATTTTCCTGGTATGTTAATATCATGCCGGGATTAAACAGGGTGTAATATATGAATTCATTCCAGGGAAGTGAGCGCTTGATATTTGAATACATTCAGCATCACGCGTGTAATATTTCTAATATATCGGCAAAAGAGATTGCCCGTGATACCTTTACGACAACAACGTCCGTGAATCGTGTGTGTAAAAAAATGGGGTATAAAAGCTATACCGAGCTTCGGTATCGTTTTTTACGCGATCACTTTACCCCTGCGCCTGTAGTGCCCGACGCGGGTCCGCAGGCGGACGACATTGTGGCGGAAGTGTCCAGGCTGCTCACCCATTCCAGCCATATCTATCTGTACGCACGGGGCGCCTCGCTTACCAGCCTCAACTACCTGTCGCGTTTTTTATCGCTGGCGAGCCTGCCGCATCTTATTTTGAATGACATGCACCAGCTGACACGGGTATCGAAGGGGACGCTGGTGCTGATCAGTAAATCCGGGGAGACGCAGTCGCTGATAGAAATGGCGCGAAACGCGCTGCGCAAAGGCTTAAAGATTATTGCGATTACCCGCCAGGGGTCGACGCTGGCGTCAATCTCAACGCTATGCTGGCCGTTACCGATCGACATTAGCGCAGTATCGCTGTATCAGCGGGAGGGGCAGCTTGAACTGTTAAGCGCCGTGGACCGTATCGGCTGCCGGCTGCTGCAGCACGATACGGTGTAGTCAGGCCGTCAGAGCTGCTTCACTATCCCCAGACGCACGGCATAATCATTTTCATGGTTGCCGTCATCGTTGATATAGGTTTTATCCAGCGATACCAGCTCGACGTAAGGCGTCCAGCCATCGTCGAGCTTGTAGTTGAACGCGACGGTATGCTCCCAGTAGGTATCATCCCCGGTTCCCTGATCGACATTATCCTGCCAGCGGAAGCGCGGGTTGTAGGACATACCGAATTTTCCAATGTTGTACGCGAACCAAATATCGAACTGGTGTGACTGGCGGCGGGTGTAGCCGCTGCCGTCGAGTTCTTTGTCGCTGTGCGCGTCATTGACGGTGTTATAACGGTAACGGGCGGAGAGGTTCAGACCGTTATCAAACGCTTTCCACCCCTGAATGAAGGGGCGGTAATGGGTATTGCTGGCGGTGAAAACCGTCACCATGCCAGGCGCTACGGCGAAGCCATTGCCCAGATCGAAGCGCCAGCGCGTTTCGATCTCCTGCGCCGCCTCCGTTAACCCTTTGTCGTCGGAGTTATATCGGTCGGTATCACCAAAAAAGGTGTCGTTGTGGTTTTGTGCGGCTTCAACGGAGAAGTAAAAACCGTTATTCGCCTGATGCATGACCTTAATACGAGAATCATTTACGTCTGAGCGCGTATTATGACCAAAGCGAAGGTCGACGGACGTATTTCCGCACCATCCCTGCGTGCTTAATAATAATGCGCTAATACACGTTGCTTTAATAATTGTCTTTTTCATAATATCCTGCCGAGGTTATTTAATTGGCAGGGCTATTTTTATTTTGGGTACGCCGTGATGTAAAAGTTATCGTCGTACATTTAGCGTATCGCTAAACATAAAAAAGGAGATACAGCATGCTGTATCTCCTGACGTTTATTCCTGCACCCACCAGATGGCTTCAAACGGGCGCAAGAGCAGCGTATCGGGACGGGAGGGGACGTCCTCATAGTTGCTGAGTGCGACCTGCCATTCGCCCTGTACCGGGTCCGGCTGCCACTGCTGGCGCTCGCGGCTCAGGCTCGCCACCACCATCAGCGTCTGGCCCTGCCACCGGCGGCGATAGCACCACAGGGAAGGGTGTTCAGGGAGCAGATCGTCGTAATCCCCCCACGTCAGCACCGGCAGGGTTTTACGCAGGCTAATCAACGACCGATAGGTGTAGAACACTGAATCCGGGTCGTCCAGCGCCGTACGGGCATTCACGGTTTCGTAGTTATCGCAGACGCCAATCCACGGCTCGCCCTCGGTAAAGCCCGCATTGTGCGTCGCGTCCCACTGCATCGGCGTGCGGCCATTGTCGCGAGATTTACTCGCCAGAATCGCCAGTAATTCATCCGGCTCGCGGCCGCTGGCGCGCAGTTCGGCGAACATGTTCAGGCTTTCCACGTCGCGGTAGTCGGTGATGCGGCTGAAGTGCGGGTTGGTCATCCCCAGCTCCTCGCCCTGATAGATATACGGCGTGCCCTGCATGCCGTGCAGCACCATGCCGAGCATCTTTGCAGCGTGAACGCGGTGTTCTCCTTCGTCGCCAAAGCGCGACACGATGCGCGGCTGGTCGTGGTTACACCAGAACAGCGCGTTCCAGGCTTTGTTGTGCATCCCCTGCTGCCAGTGGCGGAAAAGAGTTTTCAGCGCCACGAAGTCCGGCTTTGCCTTCGTCCACTTTTCGCCGCCGGGGTAGTCCACCTTGAGATGGTGGAAGTTAAAGGTCATCGACAGCTCGCGCCCGTCGAGCGACGCGTACTGCTGGCAGTTTTCCAGCGAGGTTGACGACATCTCGCCCACCGTCATCAGGTTGCGCGGGGTAAAGACGTCCCGGCTCATCTCCTGAAGATATTCGTGGATGCGCGGCCCGTCGGTGTAGAAGCGGCGACCGTCGCCAAGGGTGTCGTCCGGGAAATCCTGATCTTTAGAGATGAGGTTAATTACGTCCAGACGCAAGCCGTCCACGCCGCGATCGGCCCAGAACTCGCACACCTTTTTCAGCTCTTCGCGCACCGCCGGGTTTTCCCAGTTGAGGTCCGCCTGCTCCGGGGCGAAGAGGTGCAGATAATACTGCTCGCTCTCGGCGTGCCAGCGCCAGGCGTTGCCGCCAAACTTGGAGCGCCAGTTGTTGGGGAGCTGCTCCGGCGTGCCGTCGCGCCAGATGTAGAACTGGCGGTACGGGCTCGCTTTGTTCAGCGACTCGCGGAACCAGGCGTGCTGCGTGGAGGTGTGGTTAAACACCATATCCAGCACGATGCGAATGCCGCGTTCGTGCGCCCTGGCAACCAGCTCATCAAAGTCATCCAGCGTGCCAAAAGATGGGTCGATGGCGGTGTAATTCGCCACGTCGTAGCCGTTATCCACCTGCGGGGAGATATAAAACGGCGTCAGCCAGATGGCGTCGATGCCGAGGGTTTTCAGGTAGTCCAGGCGCTGGGTCACGCCGCGCAGATCGCCGGTGCCGCTGCCGGTGGTATCCTGGAAACTCTTTGGGTAAATCTGATAGATGACGCCGTTCTGCCACCAGTGAGGAAGGGTATTCATAGTGCGTTCCTGCAAATGCGAAGGGGCGCAACTGCGCCCCGAAAGATGAAGTTAAACAATCTGCAGCGTGCCCTGACGGAACTTACGCTGGTAAACCACGGTAGTGAGCGCCATGGGGACGATAATCGCCACCGCCATCGCCAGGGCAAACACCTGCCAGAATGCGGGCTGGATGGAGAGGATGCCCGGCAGGCCGCCGACGCCAATTCCGTTCGCCATCACGCCGTTCAGGCCGCACAGCAGGCCCGCCAGGCCGGAGCCGATCATCGCGCAGAGCATCGGGAAGCGGTATTTCAGGTTAATACCGTACATCGCCGGTTCGGTCACGCCGAGGTAGGCGGAGATGGCCGCCGGAACGGAGATCTCACGCTCGTTGTGCTTACGGCTGACGATGATGATGCCGGTCACCGCAGAGGCCTGCGCAATGTTAGACAGGGCTATAATCGGCCAGACCGGGGTACCGCCGAGGCTCTGGATCATCTGCATATCGATGGCCAGCGTGGTCTGGTGCACGCCGGTGATCACCAGCGGGGCATACAGGAAGCCAAACAGCGCGGCACCAATCGGGGCGAAGCTGCCGGTCATCAGGTGACGCACCGCGAAGGCCACGCCGTCGCCGATCATGCGGCCAAACGGACCGATAAAGGCGTGCGCCAGGAAGACGGCAAGGATCAGCGAGCAGACCGGCACCACCACCAGGTAGAGGTAATCCGGCACGATGCGCTTCAGGCGCGTTTCAATAAAGCCCAGCGCCAGACCCGCCAGCAGGGCCGGAATGACCTGCGCCTGATAGCCCACTTTGGCGATGGTAAACAGGCCGAAGTTCCACACTTCCGGCACCTGCTGCCCAAGTAAGTAAGCGTTCATTAACTGCGGAGAGACCAGCGTGACGCCCAGCACGATACCGAGAATCGGCGTACCGCCCATCTTGCGCACCGCGGACCAGCAAATCCCCACCGGCAGATAGAAGAAGATCGCTTCGCCTATCAGCCACAGGAAGTCATAGATGGTTTTCAGCGCCGGATACATCTGCGCCAGGGTTTTACCGTCGCTCATCGGCACGTCGCCGATGACGTTACGGAAGCCTAAAATTAAGCCCCCGCTGATCAGCGCCGGCAGCAGCGGGAAGAAGATCTCCGCGAAGTGGGAGATCAGCTGCTCGTGCCACTTCATATTCTGGCGCGCGGCCTTCTTCGCCTGCTCTTTATCGGCGGAAGAGTGCCCGGTTGTCGCCAGCAGAGCCTGATAGTAATCGCCCACTTCGGTACCAATAACCACCTGGAACTGCCCGGCGTTGGTGAAGCAGCCTTTAACCATGGAAAGCTCTTCAATCGCCTTCGGATCGGCTTTGGCCGGATCGTTCAGCACGAAGCGCAGGCGGGTAATGCAATGACTGACGGTGGCGATGTTTCCGCGGCCGCCGACCAGGACGATCAGCCGATCGATATCTGCTTGTTTGACTTTACTCATCATGAAACCTCATGACAGATGTTGAGGGGGGTAATGACCTGAGCGCAAGCCTACTCCTTCAGCGTGACGGCGAAAATGGGAACGTTCCCGAAATCGGGCGAAGATCACAATAAACAATTCAGAGGGGTTATGAGAGGCGGGCTGGAATCACGATCTGGCGCGGCTCGCTCCGCCCGTTGATCTGCTCGATCAGCTGCGCGGCGGCCTGTCTGCCGGACTCGGCGTAGCCCGGGTCAACGGTGATGATCTCCGGGTGCAGGAACTTCATTAGCGGCGTGCTGCCGACGCTCGCCACCTGCAGGCTATCGACGCGTTGCTCCTGCAGATATTTGCTGGCACCCAGCGCAAGGGTATCCGTGGCGCACACCAGCGCGGTGGTCTGCGGCGTCAGGACGCTGGCGACCTGCTCGTAGCCCTGCTTCATGCCCAGCCCCGGCAGGGAGGCCACGGCAGGGAGATTGTGCTTTTTGCAAAAGGCCAGATAGGCCTCGTGGCGGCGCTTGCCGGTGGTCACGTCCGCGTGCGGCACGCCCAGATAGCTGATGTGGCGGTGGCCTTCTTCGTACAGGCGCTGCATCAGGGTGATAATCGCCCCCTCATCGTCATAACAGACGGAGGCAAAACCGTGAGCATCGCGCGCCAGCAGCACCAGAGACGGCTGCCAGTGTTTCAGCATCTCCTCGTCAATGCCGGTAAAACCAAACAGCACCACGCCGTCAATGTTGCGCCGCTGGAGCATGCCGAGATGTTCTTCCACCAGCTGTGGCGAGAACTGGCTCTCCATCATGATCGGGTCATAGCCCTGCTCGTAGAAGGCAGGCAGCATGGTCTGTACGGCAAGGTTCTCTGAGAGTGAATCCAGACGCGAAACAATGATCGCAACCACTTTATCGCTCTGCCCGCGCATGGCGCGCGCGGAGCGGGAAGGGGAAAAACCGTGCTGATTCATGACCGCCTCAACGCGTTCGCGGGTGCGTTCGCTGACGCCGCTTTCGTTGTTCAGCACGCGCGACACGGTGGATTTCCCCACGCCGCTTAAACGCGCGATGTCTTTAATCGTAAGGCGGTTCTGCATGCTGTTTTCCCTGTAACAACGACAAAATGGTCAATTGAGCCTAATGCTATAGCGCGATTTCGCTATGGGCAAAGTCTGGTTTACGTACTGTTTATTTGCAGGCGCGTATAATACCGCCCGAATCGCCACAAAGGGTACGCTTAAATCCTTATACTGCGCGGCAACACCCTGTTTTTTTACTTACCGGAGGCTTTATGGATCCCGATCCCACACCTCTCCTGAACGGGAGAACACGTTCTTTCCGGTAAGCCAGCTTTTTGCTGTCTCACCGGTATGTGAGGCAGCAACGTCCTAAACGTTCCTGCTTGAAAAATTGAGTGCCTGACAGGTACGGCCTTGCCACGCCTGAAGGGAATGCTGCGTCCGCCTGGCGGATGCGGAGGAATGTCTATGTTTAAAAATATCACCCGGCAACTGCAGGCGCTGCTGAGCCGCCACCTGCCACACCGTCTTGTTCAGCGCGACCCGCTGCCCAATGCCAAAAACATGGCGGGGGCGGCGATCCCCGCGTCACTGACCGAACGCTGCCTGAACGTGGCGGCGATGGATGAAAACGAAGTCTGGCGCGCCTTTGGCGGTCACCCGGAAGGGCTGAACGCGTCTGAAGTGGAAAAAATCCGCGCCGTGCACGGCGATAACCAGATCCCGGCGCAGAAGCCCTCTCCGTGGTGGGTGCACCTGTGGCTCTGCTACCGCAACCCGTTCAACCTGCTGCTGACCGTGCTCGGCATTATCTCTTACGCGACGGAAGATCAGTTCGCCGCGGGCGTGATTGCCCTGATGGTGGGCATCTCCACGCTGCTGAACTTCATTCAGGAAGCCCGCTCCACCAAAGCGGCGGACGCCCTGAAGGCAATGGTCAGCAACACCGCGACCGTCTCGCGCGTGATTAACGATCTCGGCGAAAACGCCTGGGTAGAGCTGCCTATTGACCAGCTGGTACCGGGCGACCTGGTGAAGCTGGCGGCGGGAGACATGATCCCGGCGGATTTACGCATTATCCAGGCGCGGGATCTGTTCGTGGCGCAGGCCTCCCTGACCGGGGAATCCCTGCCCGTCGAGAAGGTATCGCGCAGCCGCGACCCGCAGCAGATGAACCCGCTCGAGTGCGACACCCTGTGCTTTATGGGCACCACGGTCGTCAGCGGCACCGCGCAGGCGATTGTTACCGCCACCGGGGGCAACACCTGGTTTGGACAGCTTGCCGGGCGCGTCAGCGAGCAGGAGAGCGAGCCGAACGCCTTCCAGAAAGGGATTGGCCGCGTCAGCATGCTGCTGATCCGCTTTATGATGGTGATGACGCCAATCGTGCTGCTGATCAACGGCTACACCAAGGGCGACTGGTGGGAGGCGGCGCTGTTTGCGCTCTCCGTCGCTGTCGGCCTGACGCCGGAAATGCTGCCGATGATTGTCACCTCCACGCTGGCGCGCGGGGCGGTGAAGCTCTCTAAACAGAAAGTGATCGTCAAGCACCTCGACGCCATCCAGAACTTTGGCGCGATGGACATCCTCTGCACCGACAAAACCGGCACCCTGACGCAGGATAAAATCGTGCTGGAGAACCACACCGACATCGCCGGTAAAACCAGCGAGCGCGTGCTCTACAGCGCGTGGCTGAACAGCCACTACCAGACCGGGCTGAAAAACCTGCTCGACGTGGCGGTGCTGGAAGGCGTGGACGAGGAGGCCGCCCGCACGCTCTCCGACCGCTGGCAGAAGGTGGACGAAATCCCGTTCGACTTTGAGCGCCGCCGCATGTCGGTGGTGGTGAGCGAGCAGCCGGACGTGCACCAGCTGATCTGCAAAGGCGCGCTGCAGGAGATCCTGAACGTCTCCACGCAGGTGCGCTATAACGGTGAGATCGTCCCGCTGGATGGGACCATGCTGCGCCGCATCAAGCGCGTCACCGACAACCTGAACCGTCAGGGGCTGCGCGTGGTGGCGGTGGCGAGCAAGTTTCTGCCCGCGCGCGAGGGGGACTATCAGCGTATCGACGAATCCGATCTGATCCTTGAGGGTTACATCGCATTCCTCGATCCGCCGAAAGAGACCACCGCGCCGGCGCTGAAGGCGCTGAAGGCGAGCGGTATTACCGTCAAAATTCTCACCGGCGACAGCGAGCTGGTGGCCGCCAAAGTGTGTCACGAAGTGGGGCTGGACGCGGGCGACGTGGTGGTGGGGAGCGACATTGAGCACCTCACCGACGACGAACTGGCGCAGCTTGCCCAGCGCACGACGCTGTTTGCCCGCCTGACGCCGATGCACAAAGAGCGCATCGTCACCCTGCTGCGTCGCGAAGGGCACGTGGTCGGCTTTATGGGGGACGGCATCAACGACGCGCCCGCGCTGCGTGCGGCAGATATCGGAATCTCAGTGGACGGCGCGGTGGATATCGCCCGTGAAGCGGCGGATATCATCCTGCTGGAAAAGAGCCTGATGGTGCTGGAGGAGGGCGTCATCGAAGGGCGCCGCACCTTCGCCAACATGCTTAAGTACATCAAAATGACCGCCAGCTCCAACTTCGGTAACGTCTTCAGCGTGCTGGTGGCGAGCGCCTTCCTGCCGTTCCTGCCGATGCTGCCGCTGCATCTGCTGATCCAGAACCTGATGTACGACGTGTCTCAGGTGGCGATTCCGTTTGATAACGTGGACGACGAGCAGATCCAGAAGCCGCAGCGCTGGAACCCCGCCGATCTGGGGCGCTTCATGCTGTTCTTTGGGCCGATCAGCTCTATCTTCGACATCCTGACCTTCTGCCTGATGTGGTTTGTGTTCCACGCCAACACCCCGGAACACCAGACGCTGTTCCAGTCCGGCTGGTTCGTGGTAGGCCTGCTGTCGCAGACGCTGATTGTGCATATGATCCGCACGCGCCGCATTCCGTTCATCCAGAGCCGCGCCGCCTGGCCGCTGATTGTGATGACGGGCATTGTGATGGCGCTGGGCATCGCGCTGCCGTTCTCACCGCTGGCAGGTTATCTGCAGCTGCAGGCGCTGCCGCTGAGCTACTTCCCGTGGCTGGTGGCGATCCTCGCGGGCTACATGGTGCTGACGCAGATGGTAAAAGGCATTTATGCGCGTCGGTATGGTTGGCAGTGAGTTTTTCACCCTCTCTCCTTTGGGGAGAGGGTGGGGGGAGGGGGCCTGGCTTTCCTCTCAAATTCAACAACCTGTGATCTCCGTCGGCGCATTCGCTTGACGACAATTTGAGCGCATGTTAACAGAATGTTTTGCCTTTATACCCTAAATAATTCGAGTTGCATGAAGGCGGCAAGGGAGTGAATCCCCGGGAGCTTACATAAGTAAGTGACCGGGGTGAACGAGTGCAGCCAACGCACAGGCAACTTGAAGTATGACGGGTATATTTTGCCCGTCAGATAAGGAACATTCATGTTACGGTACAGTCTCTTAACCGCCGGGCTGATGCTCGGCGCTTCTGCCTTTGCCGCCCCGGCAGGCGATCTCCCCTTAATGCCCTGGCCCGCGAAGGTTGAACGACCGACAACCCAGGGCGCGCTGGTGCTCAGCAACAACGTATCCATTAGCGTCAGCGGGGACGATCTCGGTGAGGCCGTCAACCGCCTGCGCCAGCGCATCGCCCTGCAAACTGGCTGGACGCTTCAGCCGCAGGCCGACAAGCCTGAAAAGCCGACCATCCGCATCGCCATCGCTAAAAAGGTGAAGCCGCAGCCGCTGCCGGACAGCGATGAAAGCTACAAGCTCACGGTGGATGCCAACGGCGTAAATATCTCCGCCAACACCCGCTTTGGCGCGCTGCGCGGCATGGAAACCCTGCTCCAGCTGATGCAGAACGGCGCGGAAAACACCTCGCTGCCGTGGGTCACCATTGAAGATTCCCCGCGCTTCCCGTGGCGCGGGCTGCTGCTCGACTCGGCGCGCCACTTTATCCCGTTGCCGGATATCAAACGTCAGATCGACGGCATGGCCGCGGCAAAGCTCAACGTCCTGCACTGGCACCTGACCGACGATCAGGGCTGGCGCTTCAGCTCGAAGCGCTACCCTAAGCTGACGCAGCTCGCCAGCGACGGGCTGTTCTACACGCCTGAACAGATGCGCGAGGTGGTGCGTTACGCCACCGAGCGCGGTATTCGCGTGGTGCCGGAGATCGACATGCCGGGCCACGCCTCGGCAATTGCCGTGGCCTACCCGGAGCTGATGAGCGCGCCGGGGCCGTACGGCATGGAGCGCAGCTGGGGCGTGCTGAAGCCGGTGCTTGATCCGACAAAAGAGGCAACCTACGCCTTTGCTGACGCGATGGTCAGCGAACTGGCGGCGATCTTCCCGGATCCGTATCTGCATATCGGCGGCGATGAGGTGGACGACAGCCAGTGGAAAGCGAACCCGGCGATCCAGAACTTCATGCGCGACAACAGGCTGGCGGACAGCCACGCGCTGCAGGCGTATTTCAACCGCAAGCTGGAGACGATCCTTGAGAAGCACCACCGGCAGATGGTCGGCTGGGACGAGATCTACCATCCCGACCTGCCGAAAAGCATCCTGATCCAGTCCTGGCAGGGGCAGGACGCGCTGGGGCAGGTGGCGCAGAACGGCTACAAAGGCATTCTCTCGACGGGCTTCTATCTCGACCAGCCTCAGTCCACCGCCTATCACTACCGCAATGAAATCGTGCCGCAGGGCTTAAACGGCGTGGATGTAATAGCGGACACCGACAGCGCCCAGAGCTGGACCTTCTCCATGCCGCGCCTGAAGGGCAAGCCGGTAGAGGGGAGCTTTACGCTGGTAAAAGGGGATGCCGGCTGGCGCGGATTTATTGATTTTGCCGGGAAATCCCGCCGCGCGGTGGAAAATATACAGTGGCGCGACGACAACCAGGTCACCTTCACCGTCGACACCTGGATGGGCGAAACGCGCCCGGTGGTCAACGTTGATAACGACAAACTCACCGGCTATTTCCTGGTGGGGAACACCCGCTATCCGATTAGCGGCGCGCCTCTGGACGACGTGCCGAAAGGCACCCCTCCGGTCGTGCCGGACGTGGCGAATCAGGCCAACCTGCTCGGCGGCGAAGCCGCGCTGTGGGCGGAAAACGTGTTCGCGCCGGTGCTGGATATCCGCCTGTGGCCGCGCGCCTTTGCGGTGGCGGAGCGGCTGTGGTCCGCGCAGGACGTTAACGATGTCGATAACATGTATACCCGCCTGCAGGCGATGGACAGCTGGTCGACGGTGTCCGTTGGGCTACAGCAGCATACCCAGCAGCAGGTGCAGTTCACGCGCCTCGCGAACAGCGCCGACACCCTGCCGCTGCAAATTCTCGCCCAGGCGCTTGAGCCGGCCCAGTATTACACCCGCCAGCACCTGAAGTTCCAGGCCGGAAACTACCATCAGTTTGAGCCGCTTAACCGCCTTGCGGATGCGCTGAACGCCGAAAGCGCATCCGTGCGCCAGATGCAAAAATGGGCCGATCGTCTGGTGAGCGACGCGGAAGACACGGAAAGCGCCGACGCCCTGCGCCACGTCTTTAACCGCTGGCAGAGCAACACCAGCGACGCGCTGGCGCTAAGCGGAAACAGCTATCAGCTGAAGGCCATTAAACCGGTGATTCAGGAAGTCGACAAGCTTTCGTCGATTGGCCTGCGGCTCACCGACCTGGTGGCGCGTCAGGGCACGCTGGATGACAAAGAGATCGCCTCGATCCAGAGCGAGCTGGATAACGCGGCGAAGGTGCAGGACGAGGTGGTGATTGCGGCGGTGTATCCGCTGGAGACGCTGCTGAGGGCGACGCGGAATCAGTAGCCCCTCACCTTAACCCTTTCCCCAAAGGGGAGAGGGAACCGATCGAGCCCCTCGCCCCTATGGGGAGAGGGGGTGGGGTGAGGGGACTAGTTCTTCAACACCCACGCCTCTTTCCAGTGTGCGCCAACGCCCGGCTCAAACTGGGTTGCAAACTGGCTCCACTGCACGCAGTAGCCGCTGTACGGGAAAGGCTTACACTCGTAGGTCTTACCGTCTTTGGGCTGTAGCACCACGGTGCCCGCTTTGTACGACGCGATGCTGTCCGGGAAGATATAGTCATGCTGACCGGTGCCGTCTGCGGCGGCATCGCCTTCCAGCATCAGGTTCAGCACGTCCTGGGCGAACAGCGTGCCGTCTTTATTGGTCGCGTAGTATTTCAGCATGTGGTGGCCCGGCGTCACGTCATTCAGGGTCATGGTCACGTCCTGGTTGGCGTTGTTCATGTCCTGCTTCAGGTAGCCTTTTTCCGCACCGCTGTGGTTCATCACGTGCGCTTCAAGGTTCACGTCGCCTTTGGTGTTCACGTGGAAGGTGACGGTTGCCTTGCCGTTCTCGATTTTGCCGTACTGCAGGTTAGAAACGGCAATAGTTTCATGCACTTCCGCTTTCTGCTCTTCGTATGAGATCGCAACGGACCGCAGGGCGCTGCCGTCTTTGACGAAGACGCTGTTTGCCCCGTGGATCGGGCTGATTTCACCCGCTTCATCCTTCACGCCGACGCGGACGTCGCTGTGCGCGGCGTTGATCTTCTGCGCCAGATCGTATGACCACTGGTTCGCATCCCCCTGGGCAGCAGAACTAATGGTCATCTCGGTGCGCATGGCGGCAACTTCGCCGTTGGCATCGAAGAATCGCGCGATGACTTTATCGCCTGCGTTCAGGTTATTCCCGGCAATTTGCCCGCTCAGCGTTTTGCTCCACTCGGACACCACCGCAGGCGTGTCGTCCGGGGTTACGTTGCCGCCGTTACCGAAATCAACGTCAATGGCCTGATAGAAACTGTTTGCGGTATCCGCAATTTCCCACACGCCATAAATTACCTGGTAGCCCGTACGCTCGGGCACGTTACAGGTCATGGATTTTGTCATCGCCGGTGCCTGACCGTTCCCGTTAATGGTACAGAACGGGGTTAATTCAAACTGGTCGCGGGTCAGGGGCTTATTTGGGTCCCAGTTTTGTTTTGTGATGTAATAACGCCAGTTGGTGGTTTTATGCGGCGCGGTATGGTGCCAGACAAATTCATGCGGGCCTGCCGTCATGGGGCTTTTGGACCAGGCGTTCAGGCTCTGCTTATCAAGCTGGGAGTAGTTGGCAATGCCGGCGCTGGCAAGCTGGCCGTCAGGGGGCATTGCGCCGGTCGGGAATCCGGAAGCTTTTTCTACGCTCTGCGGTTCGTACTGAACGGAGCCGCAGTCAATATTCTGGCCGAGCTTACACATATAAGCGCGGCTGGCGGGTGATTCAATATATCCGTGTGCAAACGCTGAAGACGCAGCCGTTAATGTGGCAACGGCCAGCGCAATTTTAGAGAGTTTCATTCTTCGTCCATTAATTAG
Organism: Enterobacter sp. 168J2; assembly: GCF_034107265.1. Taxonomy (NCBI): domain Bacteria; kingdom Pseudomonadati; phylum Pseudomonadota; class Gammaproteobacteria; order Enterobacterales; family Enterobacteriaceae; genus Enterobacter; species Enterobacter sp. 168J2. Next base: position 140,832 of record NZ_JAWNEB010000002.1, read on the forward strand.
AATATAACAAGGCAGCGTCAGTCTATTAATGGAGTGGGGGAAGCGTCATTTCCTGAAGAGAGTAAAAATGGTCGAAATAAAAAAGGCAGCCTCAGCTGCCCTCTGTAAATTGAAATGAATTAACGACGTACGGCAATCGCTTCAATTTCAATTTTCACGTCTTTTGGCAGACGAGCCACTTCAACACAGGAGCGCGCCGGGAAGGAGGCATTGTGCTCGGTGAAGAAGGCTTCGTAAGTGGCGTTAACGGTCGCGAAGTCATTCAGATCTTTCACGAAAACGGTCGTTTTCACGATATCGCCCACTTTCAGACCGGCAGATTCAACGATCGCCTGCACGTTTTCCAGCGACTGGCGCGCCTGCGCCGCTACGTCGGCTGGCACTTCACCGGTTTTTGGGTTCACCGGGATCTGGCCAGAGGTGATGATCATGCTGCCCAGATCGACGCCCTGAACGTAAGGGCCGATAGCCGCTGGTGCACTTTCCGTCGCGAGTACTTTGGTCATGATTTCTCCAGAATAACAGCTGATTAAATGTTCCCGGCCATTATAGGGAGGCCGGGATCCTTTACCAACCTCAATTAGTTGGCCAGCACCACATAATGAGAAAACTCTTTTTCGCAGTATTTGCATTTGAGCGCGATGTCATCGGCGCGTTTTTTCACTGCAAAACTGGAGGAAACCGGCTCAGCATGACTGATGCAGTTGCTGTTCGGGCAGACCAGCACGCTTTCGATGCGATCCGGCAGGCTCGGGCGAGATTTACCCACCACGTCGTAATCGTCGATGCGGTTAACGGTGGCCTCCGGCGCGTACAGCGACAGCTGGTTGACCTGCTCGTCGGTCAGGAAGGTATTCTCGATCTTGATCAGATCTTTGCGTCCCATTTCGCCCGACGGCAGGTTCAGGCCGATGGTGATGCGCTGGTCGGTTTCGGTCAATTTGAACAGCGTCAGCAGCTTAAAGCCGACCTGCGCAGGGATGTGGTCAATCACGGTGCCACGCTTGATGGCTTCAACCTGGAGTTTGTTATCGTGTGTCATTGTCGTTTCCCCTTACAGTGCCAATTCGCGATTCAGAACCAGTGCCAGTAACGCCTGGCGGGCGAAGATGCCGTTTCCGGCCTGCTGGAAGTACCAGGCGTGCGGCGTTTTGTCCACGTCGGTTGCGATCTCATCGATGCGCGGCAGCGGGTGCAGGACCTTCATGTTGTCGCGCGCGCCCTCGAGGTCGCTGGCGCGCAGGACAAACTGCGCCTTCACGTTGGCGTACTCGGACGGGTCCAGACGCTCCTTCTGCACGCGGGTCATGTAGAGAATATCCACGTTGCCCACCACCTCTTCGATGCTGGCGTGCAGGCTCCACTGAATGCCTTTCTCATCCAGCATGTCGAGAATGTACTGCGGCATCGCCAGCGCGTCCGGGGCGATGAAGAAGAAGCGGTTGCCGTTAAACTTCGCCAGCGCCTGGGTCAGGGAGTGGACGGTGCGGCCGTACTTCAGGTCGCCGACCATGGCGATGTTCAGGTTCTCAAGCGTGCCCTGGGTCTCCTGAATGGTGAACAGATCCAGCAGGGTCTGCGTCGGATGCTGGTTAGCACCGTCCCCGGCGTTCAGCACCGGAACGCCGCCGGAAAACTCGGTCGCCAGACGCGCCGCGCCCTCCTGCGGGTGGCGCATCACAATCGCGTCCACGTAGGTGCCGATCACTGAAATGGTATCCGCCAGGGTCTCGCCTTTTTTGCCCAGCGACGTGTTGCTGCTGTCCGAGAAGCCTACCACGCTCGCGCCCAGGCGGTGCATGGAGGTTTCAAAGGAGAGGCGCGTGCGGGTCGAGGCCTCAAAGAAGCAGCTCGCAATCACCTTGTGCTTCAGCAGCTCCGGTTGCGGATTGGCCTTCAGTTTTGCCGCGGTTTCCAGAACCAGTTCCAGCTCTTCGCGGCTGAGGTCGTTTATGGAAATGATGTGTTTTTGATAAAGCGGATTCATGTTTATCTCCTGACGCCGGGCAAAAAAAAGCCCCTCAAATGAGGGGCTCTGGGAATAGGTTTAGCAACGGGAAGAAAAACGGCAGGCCAGCGTCTGATTTCAGACGCGGTAAGACGTTATGTCGTACACGCTTGACCATGCTTCCTCCCGGCAAATTGTCGGGCATTATACGCAGCTCGCTTTGCGGATCAAGCGATTTAATGCACGCTTTACTCAATGCAAACGGTTCTTTATGAATATTAATGCGTTCTGAGTAAATAATTAATTTGCTTATGCACCAGGGCGGTGCGCTTTACGACCCGAGGGGCGACCCAGACAATACTGCTTCCGGCCACCACGCCTAAAATTTCCGGTAACTGGTGATAATCCAGAATACGCGCCACCGCGCGGCCATATCCGGCGACGGTATGGATAAGGATAAATTCGCTATTATGCTCCACGCTCACCACCATTTCGGAGACGGTGCGCGCGGCGTCGGGGGCAGGGCGCAGCTGGGGATTCAGCGAATAAATCTTTAGCCCTTTGGCATTTCGAATTTTTATGACACCGAGCAGCTTGAGCAGACGTGAAACGGTGGACTGGCTGATGGTCTCAAAACCCCGCTCCTGCAGGTCGCGGCGGATCTCCTCCTGAGAGAGATAGCTCTTTTCCGCGATCAGACGCTGGCAGACCGTTAGCTGTAGTTGCTCTTTGGGAGAGTACTCTTCGTAATCCATCATAGTTCCCATATCAGTTCCCGAAATAACCGGTGGCACTGCACCGATCCGTAGGCCGGATAAGCGCAGCGCCATCCGGCAAATCACAACACGGCGCCCAGGCTTAACGCCACCATAATCACCACCGTTAATATCCCCAGCAGCGGCGCCACCCATTTCAGATAACGCACGTAGGGCACGCGGGCGATAGCCAGCCCGCCCATCACAACGGCAGAGGTGGGAGTAACAAGGTTAACGATGCCGGACGCCGACTGGTAAGCCGTAACCACCAGGTCGCGGTTGACGTTAGCGAAATCGGCAAGCGGCGCCATGATCGGCATCGTCAGAACGGCCAGGCCGGACGAAGATGGCACAAGAAACGACAGCACCACCTCCAGCCAGTACATCACGTTGATAAACGCCACCGTCGACAACCCGGTGACCATCCCCTCGGCGCTGTGCAAAATGGTGTGGGTAATCATGCCCTTATCCATGATCACTACGATACCGCGCGCGATGCCGATAATCAGCGCGACGCCCAGCAAATCTCGCGCGCCGTTGATAAAGGTTGAGGTCAGCTCCTCTTCGCTCATCCGCGCAATCAGCCCGACGATAATGGCGCTGGCGAGGAACACCGCCGAGATCTCCGCCATCCACCAGCCCAGCACCGCCACGCCGTAGATCATCACCGCGAAGGCGAGGGCGAAAATCACCAGGATAATTTTGCGCACCGGGGTAAATTCCAGCGACTGTTCGCCCTTGTTGCCGAGGAAGTGGGCGAGGTTCTCCTCCTGCTTATCCGCCACGATCGACAGCGACGGATCCTTGCGCACCTTGCGGGCGTAGCGCATCACCCAGGCCACGCAGATGATCCAGCCGATGACCAGCAGCGCGATGCGCAGCATGATGCCGTTGGTGAACGGGATCCCGGCGGCGTTGGCGGCGATCACCGTGGCGAACGGGTTAATAGTCGAGCCGAGGGTGCCGATCCCCGCCCCGAGCAGCACGGTAGAAGCCGCAACGACCGGATCGAACCGCGCCGCCAGCATCACCGGCACCAGCAGGGTGTAGAAGGGCAGCGACTCTTCGGCCATGCCGTAAATCGTGCCGCCTGCGGCAAACAGCGCCATCAGGATCGGGATCATCCACTCTTCGCGCCCGCGCAGCTTAGTGGTGACGCGTTCGATCCCGGCGTCAATCGCTCCGGTTTTGGTGACGATCCCGAGGAATCCCCCGATGATCAGGATAAACAGCGCGACGTCGATCGCCCCGGCCTGGCCGGATTCCGGATCGTACAGCCCGGCAATCGGCGCCATCAGCACCGACACCAGCCCCTGCGGATGCGCCGCCACGTGCGCGTAGGTGCCGGCAACCGGCACGTCCTTGCCGAGCGCCTCGTTCATCGCCATATGGTACTGCCCGGCCGGAACAATCCACGTCAGCACGGCGACCACGGCAATCAGAAAAAAGAGAATGGTGTAAGCGGAGGGAAACTTGAACTTGCCCATGATGTTCTCCTGAAACCCGGCGCACCCGCGGCGCGCCGGGCGGTGATTAGTCGCCGAGTGTCGCCACCATGACCGCTTTAATGGTGTGCATGCGGTTCTCTGCTTCGTCGAAGACGATTGAATTCGGTGATTCAAAGACCTCTTCCGTCACTTCCAGCCCCTTCAGGCCGTACGCCATTTCGATCTCGCGGCCCACTTTGGTGTGTTCGTTGTGGAACGCGGGCAGGCAGTGCATAAACTTGACGTTCGGGTTGCCGGTGGCCTTCATCACGTCCGCGTTAATCTGATACGGCTTCATCAGGCTGACGCGCTCGGCCCAGGCCTCCTTCGGCTCGCCCATGGAGACCCACACGTCGGTGTAGAGGAAATCGGCCCCCTGCACGCCTTCTTCCACGTCGTCGGTGAGGGTGATGCGCGCGCCCGTCTCTTTGGCGATGGCGCGGCACTGCTCAACCAGCCCGGCCTCCGGCCAGAAGGATTTCGGCGCCACGAGGCGGATATCCATCCCCATCTTGGCCGCGCCGACCATCAGGGAGTTGCCCATGTTGTTGCGCGCGTCGCCGAGGTAGGCAAAGCTGAGCTCCGGCAGGGTTTTGCCCGGCGCGTGCTCCAGCATGGTCATCAGATCGGCGAGAATTTGGGTGGGGTGGAACTCGTCGGTCAGGCCGTTCCACACCGGCACGCCCGCGTACTCGCCCAGCTCCTCAACGATGGCCTGGCCGTAGCCGCGATATTCGATGCCGTCATACATGCGGCCCAGCACGCGGGCGGTGTCCTTCATCGACTCTTTGTGGCCGATCTGCGAGCCGCTTGGGCCAAGGTAGGTCACCTGCGCGCCCTGGTCGAACGCGCCCACCTCGAAGGCGCAGCGGGTGCGGGTGGAGGTTTTTTCAAAGATCAGGGCGATATTTTTCCCGACCAGAGTTTGCTTTTCGCGCCCGGCTTTTTTGGCGGCCTTTAGCTCGATGGCGAGGTCGATCAGGTACTGGATCTCCGCCGGGGTGTAGTCCAGCAGTTTCAGGAAGTTGCGGTTTTTCAGGTTGATGGTCATGGGGGAATCCTTTTTAAATTGTTAGCTGTCTGGTGCCCTCACCCCGGCCCTCTCCCACGGGGAGAGGGAGAGTCGGGTGAGGGGGAAGTTATTCAGTTACGAATCAACGTGCCTTTCTCGCCCGCCAGGATCTCCGCGCCGTCATTCAGCGCGCCGATCCCGGCAATGCCGCCGCAGGCCTCAACAAACTCGCGGCAGGCGGCCACTTTCGGCCCCATCGATCCGGCATCGAACTGCATGCCTCTGAGCAGCTCTGGCGTCACCTGCGCCAGCGGGCGCTGGGTCGGCTTGCCCCAGTCGAGGTACACCGCGTCGGCATCGGTCAGGATCAGCAGGGCGTCGGCCTCGATCTGGCGCGCCAGCAGGGCGGCGGAGAGGTCTTTGTCGATCACCGCCTCAATACCGCGATAGCCGTTGGCGTTCTCAACTACCGGCACGCCGCCGCCGCCGTTGCAGATCACCAGGTGGTCGCGCTGGATCAGCGCCGTGATGGCGTCGCTCTCGACGATGCGCTTCGGCTGCGGCGACGGCACCACGCGGCGGAAATAGCTCCCGTCAGCCTTGAACACCCAGCCTTTTTCCGCGGCCAGCGTTTTTGCCTGCGCTTCGCTATAGACCGGGCCGATGTACTTGGTCGGGTTGCTGAAAGCCGGGTCGGCCGCGTCCACTTCCACCTGGGTGAGCAGGACGCTCACCTCGCGCTGGGGCAGGCTGTTTTTCAGCGCCTGCTGGAGCATGTAGCCGATCATTCCCTGGCTTTCGGCACCGAGAACGTCCAGCGGGTAGGGGGTGACTTTGTCGTAGGCGCTGTTCTGCAGCGCCAGCAGCCCGACCTGCGGCCCGTTGCCGTGCACCAGCACCACGCGCCACTGCGCCGTCAGCCCGGCGATGGTGTGGGCGGCCTGCTCGATGTTCTGGCGCTGGATCTCCGCTTCCAGCGGCTCGCCGCGCTTGAGCAGCGCGTTGCCGCCCAGGGCCACAACCAGAGTGGGTTTTCGTTCCATGATGGCTCCTTTAAATTCCGTCGCGTTCCAGCGGACAGCTCATGCAGCGCGCGCCGCCGCGGCCGCGTCCGAGCTCATCACCGGGGATGGGCAGCACGGTGATGCCCGCTTTGTCGTACTTCTCGTTGGTCCAGACGTTGCGCTCGTAGCCAATCACCACGCCCGGGCGGATGGTCAGGACGTTGTTGGCGTCGTTCCACTGCTCGCGTTCGGCTTCAAAGGCGTCGCCGCCGGTGGTGATCAGGCGCACCTGGTTAATGCCGAGCGCTTTCTCGATGGCGTGCAGCAGGTCGGTTTCCTGCGTGCGCAGCAGGCCGCCGCGTCCGTCCGGGGTGAGCGTCCAGCACTGGGCGTCTTTGCGCACCACTTCCGGATAGACGGAGAAGGTGTCCACGTCGATGTGGGTCATGACGGTGTCGAGGTGCATACAGGAGCGGTGTTTGGGCAGCTCAACGGCAATCACGCGCTCGGCCTGGCGGTGTTTGAACAGGCTGTTGGCGAGGAACTCCACGCCCTGCGGGGTCGTGCGCTCGGACATGCCGATCAGCACCGCGCCGCGGCCAATCACCAGTACGTCGCCGCCTTCTAAGGTGGCGTGGTCGTAATTAATATTCTCGTCGCCGAAATATTTAATAAAATCGCCGTCGGCAAACGCCGGATGCCAGCGATATATTGCTCGCAGGTTATTGGTTTCACGCTGGCGGGCCGGTTTGGCCATTGGGTTAATCGAGACGCCGTTATAAATCCAGCAGGAGGTATCGCGGGTAAATAAATGGTTCGGCAGCGGCTTCATAATAAAATCATTCGCCGTGTGGGTATCGACCACCATATTTTTAATGGCTGCCGGAATTTCGCCGTAGGTTAATCCGCCGCTCAGCCTGCGCGCCAGTTCGCGGTGCGGCATATCCGCCAGCCAGCCGCGCACGTCGCCGGCAAAGGTTGGGCCGAGGCGATAGTCAGAGATTTGCGTTTCAAGAAGCCAGGATTTTGCCTCTGCAATATCAAGGGTTTGTGTCAGGAGGTCGGTCAACAGCAGGACTTCCACACCCTGCTCGCGCAGCGTGTTTGCGAAGATGTCATGCTCCTCACCCGCCCGTTCAACGGAGAGCACGTCATCAAATAACAGCTCCTGACAGTTTGACGGGGTTAAACGTTTCAGACTTAAATTTGGGCGGTGCAGCATAACGCTACGCAATTGACCAATTTCAGAACCGACGTAATGCTTTTCCATAATTATTCCTTTAACTTTTTTCAGAATAAAAAGGGCATGCGCCATGCGTTGTGTTTAATTACATGGCGGCTAAGCTCAATTGATTTCGAGATTTATACTAGGCTGTTAAATATTCCGTAATGTGATATTGCTCACGCGAAAAAGGATATTAAAAGGTTTGTTTTCATTTGCATGATTCGCATCAGATAATGATTAATTTCATATTATTGGGAGATGAATAGCTAAGCAGGATCCGGTGGCATTATTTGAGGTTGTTATTGTTTTGTAGAATTACACATTTTGTAATTAATAGTTATCCATTTGATTTTAAACGATTAAATAAAACGAAAAGAATGACTATGCAATAATGACAATTAACTATTTTTGACTTAAGGAAAATCCATAAATAATTATGAGTTTATAACGTAAATTATCAAAGTCATAAAATGTGATACGGCAGCGGGTTTTGTGATTAAGCGCTTTATTTCAATGGGTTATGTTAGCGCCTTAGCGCGCGCGAAATGAGGTTATGCATAACCCCTGCATAATTGCCCGGGCAGGATTAACAGCGGGTTAACACCTTTCCCGATAAACATGCGCTGGCGCAAACCTCATCGAAAAAGGGCTGGTATGGCAGGCTTAACTCTCGTATAAAAGACAAAAATGAAACGTTGTTTTACATTGAGGGGTTTCTCATGATTATCGGCAACATCCACCATCTGCAGTCCTGGCTGCCTGACGCGCTGCGCCAGGCCATTGAGCACGTTAAAGCCCACGTCACCGACGCCACGCCGCTCGGCAAGCACGACATCAACGGCAACAGCCTGTTCTATCTGGTCTCGGAAGACACGACCCAGCCGTTCGCCGAGCGCCGCGCCGAGTACCACGCGCGCTATCTGGATATCCAGATCGTGATGAAGGGTCAGGAAGGGATGACCTTCAGCACCCTGCCGCACGGCACGCCGGACACCGACTGGCTGGCGGACAAAGACATCGCGTTCCTGCCGGAAGGCGAGCAGGAGAAAACCGTGGTGCTGAACGAAGGGGATTTTGTGGTGTTTTACCCGGGCGAAGTGCACAAGCCGCTGTGCGCGGTGGGAGCGCCTGCTAAGGTCAGGAAAGTGGTTGTGAAGATGCTGGTTGAGTAACTCCACACCCCTCACCCCGGCCCTCTCCCCAGAGGGGAGAGGGTGTAATCGTCCCCTCTCCCCGTGGGAGAGGGTTAGGGTGAGGGCATCAGGCCGCACCCTCTAATATGTGATCCAGCTTAAACTTCCCGCACTCCTTCTTCCCTTCCCATTTACCTCTCCTTTTTCTGCGTCATAGTATGATCGTTAAATTAATGAACACTGTTCTATAATGTAGAACAAAATGATTCAGCAAGGAGATCTCATGCCGCAGTCCGCGTTGTTCACGGGAATCATTCCCCCTGTCTCCACCATTTTTACCGCCGACGGCCAGCTTGATAAGCAGGGCACCGCCGCGCTGATCGACGATCTCATCAAAGCGGGCGTTGACGGCCTGTTCTTCCTCGGCAGCGGCGGCGAGTTCTCCCAGCTCGGCGCCGAAGAGCGTAAAACCATTGCCCGCTTTGCTATCGATCATGTCGATCGTCGGGTGCCGGTGCTGATCGGCACCGGCGGCACCAACGCGCGGGAAACTATTGAACTGAGCCAGCACGCGCAGCAGGCGGGTGCGGACGGCATCGTGGTGATTAACCCCTACTATTGGAAAGTGTCGGAAGCGAACCTGATCCGCTATTTCGAGCAGGTGGCGGACAGCGTCACGCTGCCGGTGGTGCTCTATAACTTCCCGGCGCTGACCGGGCAGGATCTGACCCCGGCGCTGGTGAAAACCCTCGCCGACTCGCGCAGCAATATTGTCGGCATCAAAGACACCATCGACTCCGTCGCCCATCTGCGCAGCATGATCCATACCGTCAAAGGTGCCCATCCGCACTTCACGGTGCTCTGCGGCTACGACGATCACCTCTTTAACACCCTGCTGCTCGGCGGCGACGGGGCGATCTCGGCCAGCGGCAATTTTGCCCCGCAGGTGTCGGTAAATCTTCTGAAAGCCTGGCGCGACGGGGACGTGGCGAAAGCGGCTGAGTATCATCAGACCCTGCTGCAAATTCCGCAGATGTATCAGCTGGATACGCCGTTTGTGAACGTGATTAAAGAGGCGATTGTGCTCTGCGGCCGCCCTGTCTCCACGCACGTGCTGCCGCCCGCCTCGCCGCTGGACGAGCCGCGCAGGGCGCAGCTGAAAACCCTGCTGCAACAGCTCAAGCTCTGCTGAGCCGGACGATAACGATGACCATTGAGAAAATTTTCACCCCACAGGACGACGCGTTTTATGCGGTGATGACCCACGCGGCGGGGCCGCAGGGCGCGCTGCCGCTGACCCCGCAGATGCTGATGGAATCCCCCAGCGGCAACCTGTTCGGCATGACGCAGAACGCCGGAATGGGCTGGGACGCCAACAGGCTCACCGGGAAAGAGGTGCTGATCATCGGCACCCAGGGCGGCATCCGCGCCGGCGACGGACGTCCGGTTGCGCTGGGCTACCACACCGGACACTGGGAGATCGGCATGCAGATGCAGGCGGCGGCGAAGGAGATCACCCGCAGCGGCGGGATTCCGTTCGCCGCCTTCGTCAGCGATCCGTGCGACGGGCGCTCGCAGGGCACGTACGGCATGTTCGACTCCCTGCCGTACCGCAACGACGCGGCGATCGTGTTTCGCCGTCTGATCCGCTCCCTGCCGACGCGCCGGGCGGTGATCGGCGTCGCAACCTGCGATAAAGGGCTGCCCGCCACCATGATTGCCCTGGCCGCGATGCACGACCTGCCAACCATTCTGGTGCCGGGCGGGGCGACGCTGCCGCCGACCGTGGGGGAAGACGCGGGCAAGGTGCAGACCATCGGCGCGCGCTTTGCCAACCACGAGCTGTCATTACAGGAGGCCGCCGAGCTGGGCTGTCGCGCCTGCGCGTCGCCGGGCGGCGGTTGCCAGTTCCTCGGCACGGCGGGCACCTCGCAGGTGGTGGCGGAGGCGCTGGGCCTGGCGCTGCCGCACTCCGCGCTGGCCCCGTCCGGGCAGGCGGTGTGGCTGGAGATCGCCCGCCAGTCGGCGCGGGCGGTGAGCGAGCTGGACAACCGCGGCATCACCACGCGCGATATCCTCACCGATAAAGCCATCGAAAACGCCATGGTGATCCACGCGGCGTTCGGCGGCTCGACGAATTTACTGCTGCACATTCCGGCCATCGCCCACGCGGCGGGCTGCACGATCCCGGACGTTGAGCACTGGACGCGCGTCAACCGCAGGGTGCCGCGCCTGGTGAGCGTGCTGCCCAACGGCCCGGACTATCACCCGACCGTGCGCGCGTTCCTCGCGGGCGGCGTGCCGGAGGTGATGCTCCACCTGCGCGATCTCGGCCTGCTGCATCTGGACGCGATGACCGTGACCGGCCAGACGGTGGGCGAGAACCTCGACTGGTGGCAGAGCTCGGAGCGCCGGGCGCGCTTCCGCCAGTGCCTGCGCGAGCAGGACGGCGTGGAGCCGGACGACGTGATCCTCCCGCCGGAGAAGGCAAAAGCGAAAGGGCTGACCTCGACGGTCTGCTTCCCGACGGGCAACATCGCGCCGGAAGGATCGGTGATCAAGGCCACGGCGATCGACCCGTCGGTGGTGGGGGAAGATGGCGTTTACCGCCACACCGGCCGGGCGCGGGTGTTTGTTTCCGAAGCGCAGGCGATCAAGGCCATCAAGCGGGAAGAGATTCAGCGGGGCGATATTATGGTGGTGATCGGCGGCGGGCCGTCCGGCACCGGCATGGAAGAGACCTACCAGCTCACCTCCGCGCTGAAGCATATCTCGTGGGGCAAGACGGTGTCGTTAATCACCGATGCGCGCTTCTCGGGCGTGTCGACGGGCGCCTGCTTCGGCCACGTGTCGCCGGAGGCGCTGGCGGGCGGGCCGATTGGCAAGCTGCGCGATAACGATATCATCGAGATTGCCGTGGACCGCCTGACCCTTACGGGCAGCGTGAACTTTATCGGCACCGCGGACAACCCGATGACGCCGGAGGAGGGCGCGCGAGAGCTGGCGCGGCGGCAGACGCACCCGGACCTGCACGCTCACGACTTTTTGCCGGACGATACCCGGCTGTGGGCGGCATTGCAGTCGGTGAGCGGCGGCGCCTGGAAAGGCTGTATTTATGACACCGATAAAATCATTGAGGTAATTAACGCCGGTAAAAAAGCGCTCGGCATTTAATTATTTTCAGAGATAAAACTGTCTGCGGAAAATATTCCGCGGGCGGTTTCCCTATGTCTGTAATTTATTAATTTAAACAATTAGTTGCGATATATCGTTGGCGTCACAAAAGCAAAATAACATAATTAGGAAATAAGATATGACCATTGCTGGTTAATTGAACAGCTCATTACACTCCATTAACACGATGTTGTAATTCAGCACACTACATAAGGGTGTAATTCTGATGACGCAATTAACCATGAAAGACAAAATTGGCTACGGGCTGGGTGACACCGCCTGCGGCTTCGTCTGGCAGGCCACGATGTTCCTGCTGGCCTATTTCTACACCGACGTGTTTGGACTCTCCGCGGGCATTATGGGCACGCTTTTTTTGGTCTCCCGCGTGCTCGACGCCGTGACCGACCCGCTGATGGGGCTGCTGGTGGACCGCACCCGCACGCGGCACGGCCAGTTCCGCCCGTTCCTGCTGTGGGGCGCCATCCCGTTCGGCATCGTCTGCGTGCTGACCTTCTACACGCCGGATTTCTCCGCGCAGGGCAAAATCATCTACGCCTGCGTGACCTACATTCTTCTGACCCTGGTCTACACCTTCGTTAACGTGCCGTACTGCGCCATGCCGGGCGTCATCACCGCCGACCCGAAAGAGCGTCACGCCCTGCAGTCCTGGCGCTTCTTCCTGGCAGCGGCGGGCTCGCTCGCCATCAGCGGCATCGCGCTGCCGCTGGTGAGCATCATCGGCAAAGGGGACGAGCAGGTGGGCTATTTCGGCGCCATGTGCGTGCTGGGGCTGGTTGGCGTGGTGCTGCTCTACGTCTGCTTCTTCACCACCAAAGAGCGCTACACCTTTGAGGTACAGCCGGGCTCGTCGGTGGCGAAAGACCTTAAGCTGCTGCTGGGCAATAGCCAGTGGCGGATCATGTGCGCGTTCAAGATGATGGCGACCTGCTCCAACGTGGTGCGCGGCGGGGCGACGCTCTACTTCGTGAAATACGTGATGGATCACCCGGAGATGGCGACGCAGTTTTTACTCTACGGCAGCCTCGCCACCATGTTCGGCTCGCTCTGCTCCTCCCGCCTGCTGGGCCGCTTCGACCGCGTCACCGCCTTCAAGTGGATCATCGTCGCCTACTCGCTCATCAGCCTGCTGATTTTCTTCACCCCGGCGGAGCACATCGCGCTGATTTTCGCCCTCAACATCCTGTTCCTGTTCGTCTTTAACACCACCACGCCGCTGCAGTGGCTGATGGCCTCTGATGTGGTGGATTACGAGGAGAGCCGCAGCGGGCGCCGCCTCGACGGGCTGGTGTTCTCTACCTACCTGTTCAGCCTGAAGATTGGCCTGGCGATTGGCGGGGCGGTGGTGGGCTGGATCCTGGCGTACGTGAACTACTCCGCCAGCAGCAGCGTGCAGCCGGTCGAGGTGCTGACCACCATCAAAATTCTGTTCTGCGTGGTGCCGGTGGTGCTCTACGCGGGCATGTTCATCATGCTGTCGTTCTACAAGCTCACCGACGCCCGCGTGGAGGCCATCAGCCAGCAGCTGATCAAGCACCGCGCGGCGCAGGGCGAGGCCGTTCCCGACGCCGCGACAGCCGCATCCCATTAACCGGAGGCAATATGGAAATCACTAACCCAATCCTGACCGGCTTCAACCCGGACCCGTCCCTGTGCCGCCAGGGCGAGGACTACTACATCGCCACCTCGACCTTCGAGTGGTTCCCGGGCGTGCGCATCTACCACTCCCGCGACCTGAAAAACTGGTCGCTGGTCAGCACCCCGCTGGACCGCGTGTCGATGCTGGACATGAAGGGCAACCCGGACTCCGGCGGCATCTGGGCGCCGTGCCTGAGCTACGCCGACGGTAAATTCTGGCTGCTCTATACCGACGTGAAGATTGTCGACTCGCCGTGGAAAAACGGCCGCAACTTCCTCGTCACCGCGCCTTCCATCGAGGGTCCGTGGAGCGAGCCGATCCCGATGGGCAACGGCGGGTTCGACCCGTCCCTGTTCCACGACGACGATGGCCGCAAGTACTACCTCTACCGCCCGTGGGGGCCTCGCCACCACAGCAACCCGCACAACACCATCGTGATGCAGGAGTTTGACCCGCAGACCGGCACCCTCTCGCCCGAGCGCAAAACCCTGTTTACCGGCACGCCGCTCTGCTACACCGAAGGCGCGCACCTGTATCGCCACGCGGGATGGTACTACCTGATGGTCGCCGAGGGCGGGACCAGCTACGAGCACGCCGTCGTGGTGCTGCGTTCAAAAAATATCGACGGGCCATACGAGCTGCACCCGGACGTGACGATGATGACCAGCTGGCATCTGCCGGAGAACCCGCTGCAAAAAAGCGGCCACGGCTCGCTGCTGCAAACCCACACCGGAGAATGGTACATGGCCTACCTCACCAGCCGCCCGCTGCGCCTGCCCGGCGTGCCGCTGCTGGCCTCCGGCGGACGCGGCTACTGCCCGCTGGGGCGCGAGACCGGCATCGCCCGCATTACGTGGCGCGACGGCTGGCCGTACGTAGAAGGCGGCAAGCACGCGCAATTGACCGTGAAAGGCCCGCAGATGGCGGAGCAGCCCGCATCCGTTCAGGCGACCTGGCGGGACGATTTCGACGCCAGTTCGCTTGACCCGGAGCTGCAGACCCTGCGCATTCCGTTTGACGACACCCTCGGCTCGCTCACCGCGCGCCCGGGCTACTTACGGCTCTACGGCAACGACTCGCTCAACTCGACCTTCACCCAGTCGACCGTGGCGCGCCGCTGGCAGCACTTCACCTTCCGGGCGGAGACGAGGATGCAGTTCTCGCCGGTCCACTTCCAGCAGAGCGCGGGCCTGACCTGCTACTACAACAGCAAAAACTGGAGCTACTGCTTTGTGGACTACGAGGAGGGGCAGGGGAGAACCATCAAGGTGATCCAGCTCGACCACAACGTGCCGTCGTGGCCGCTGCACGAGCGGCCCGTTCCGGTGCCGGAGAGCGCGGAGAGCGTCTGGCTGCGGGTGGACGTGGATACGCTGGTCTACCGCTACAGCTACTCGTTCGACGGCGAGACGTGGCACGCCGTGCCGGTAACCTATGAGGCGTGGAAGCTGTCGGACGACTACATTGGCGGGCGCGGCTTCTTCACCGGCGCGTTTGTGGGGCTGCACTGCGAGGACATCAGCGGCGACGGCTGCCACGCGGACTTCGACTACTTCACCTACGAGCCGGCATAGCCCAGCGCGCGTGAGAGCTCGAGCCCGGCCTGCTGAAGCTGCTCGCGGAAGCGGGCCAGCTCGGCATCGTCCACGCGGGAGGTCAGCGTCGACAGGCTCAGGGCGGCGATAATGCGGGATTCATGGTTCCACACCGGCACCGCCACGCAGCGCACGCCCTGCTCGTTCTCTTCGCTGTCCAGGGCAAAACCCTGCTCGCGGGTCTGCGCCAGGGCTGCCATTAACGCTTCACGAGTGGCGAGGGTCGCGGGCGTAAAGGTGGTGTACTGATAGCCCTCCAGCAGGGCGTTCAGCTCGGCCTCGCCCAGCCACGCAATCAACACCTTGCCGATGGCGGTGGCGTGAACCGGCAGGCGGCGGCCAATGCGCGAATAGGCGATGGCGGCCAGCTTGCCTTCAATCTTCTCGATATAGACCCCTTCACGTCCGTCCAGGATCCCCAGATGGGTGGTCTGCCCGGTCCGCCGGGACAGCTCCGTCAGCCAGCCTTTCGCCTTCTGACGAATATCGATGGAGCCCACGACGAAATGGCCGCGCTCGACCAGCTTCATGCCGAGGCGATACTTACCGTTCTCCGGGTTCTGATCGATATAGCCGTGAAGCTGCAGGGTTTTCAGCAGCGAGTGGAGGGTACTCTTGCTCAGCCCCATCAGTTTGCTGATGTCGGTGATCTTAAGCTCGGTGGCCTGCTCGTTGAACAGGTCGAGGATCTGCAACGCACGTTCAACAGACTGAATAATCGGCATAATGCTGGCATGTCCACGCTGGAATTAAGGCGAAAACGTACCTTTTTCGGGGTGAAAAATCAATGAAATGGAGCCGATGTTCTCCCTCTCCCTGTGGGAGAGGGCCGGGGTGAGGGCACCAGCGCGCAGAGGACCCAATCACTCCCCAAGCGTCGCCACCATCACCGCCTTAATCGTATGCATCCGGTTTTCCGCCTGGTCGAACACGATGCTCGCCGCCGACTCAAACACCTCGTCCGTCACTTCCATCCCGCCGTGCAGATCGAACTCTTTAGCCATCTGCTTGCCGAGCGTGGTCTGGTCGTCATGAAACGCAGGCAGACAGTGCAGGAACTTCACGTCCG
Organism: Enterobacter sp. 168J2; assembly: GCF_034107265.1. Lineage (NCBI taxonomy): Bacteria > Pseudomonadati > Pseudomonadota > Gammaproteobacteria > Enterobacterales > Enterobacteriaceae > Enterobacter > Enterobacter sp. 168J2. The sequence goes on from NZ_JAWNEB010000002.1 coordinate 156,891, forward strand.
GGTTGCCGGTCAGCGCCATCATCTGCGCGTTCACCTGATACCCGCGCAGCAGCGCAATCCGCTCCGCCCACTTCTCTTTGGCTTCGCCCATCGACACCCACACGTCGGTATAGATAAAGTCCGCGCCCTTCACGCCCGCCGCCACGTCTTCCGTCAGGGTGATTTTCCCGCCGTGCTTCTCCGCCAGCGCGCTGCACTCCGCCACCAGGCTCTCTTCCGGCCAGCAGGCCTTCGGAGCCACCAGGCGCAGATCCAGCCCGGTCAGCGCCGCGGCTTCCAGCATCGAGTTGCCCATGTTGTTGCGCGCGTCGCCCGCGTAGACCAGCGTCATCTCGTTAAACGCCTTGCCCGGCAGGTGCTCCTGCATGGTCAGCAGGTCCGCCAGCAGTTGGGTCGGGTGGAACTCGTTGGTCAGCCCGTTCCACACCGGCACGCCCGCATACTGCGCCAGCGTTTCGACCACTTCCTGGCCGTGGCCGCGATACTGAATGCCGTCGTACATCCGCCCGAGCACCCGCGCGGTGTCCTTAATTGACTCTTTATGCCCAATCTGGCTGCCGCTCGGCCCTAAATAAGTTACGCGCGCGCCCTGGTCAAATGCGGCAACTTCGAAAGAGCAACGTGTACGGGTCGAGTCTTTTTCGAAGATGAGCGCGATGTTTTTACCGGTAAGCTTCTGTACTTCCTTGCCATTTTTTTTATCGGCTTTGAGCTGTGCGGCAAGGGTCAGCAGAGAGGTAAACTGTGCAGGGGTAAAGTCGAGCAGTTTCAGAAAGTGTTTTTTGTATAAATCGGACATTTTATCCTCGCATGGCGAACGCCACTTATTGAATTAAAATTCACTTTATATGTGTAATTATTCATTTGCAACCCCGTTTCACAAATCTTTCCAACAAAGGTGGAGGCAAACCCGTCCGTGTGTGAAAATAGAAGTATCTGCCGCACTTTAAAGAGGATTGAGCCATGGCAAACCCGGAATTACTGGAAGAGCAACGCGAAGAGACGCGTCTGATTATTGAAGAGCTGCTGGAAGACGGTAGCGATCCGGACGCGCTGTACACCATCGAGCACCATTTCTCTGCGGATGATTTCGACGCGCTGGAAAAAATGGCCGTGGAAGCCTTCAAGCTGGGTTACGAAGTGACCGAGCCGGAAGAGCTGGAAGTGGAAGAGGGCGACACCGTCATCTGCTGCGACATCCTGAGCGAGGGCGCGCTGAAGGCGGAGCTGATCGACGCGCAGGTAGAACAGCTGATGAACCTGGCCGAGAAGTTTGACGTGGAATACGACGGCTGGGGAACCTACTTCGAAGATCCGAACGGTGAAGACGGCGAAGAAGGCGACGACGAAGATTACGTCGACGAAGACGACGACGGCGTGCGTCACTAAGCGTTTCAGGCGGTGGCATGCGCCACCGCTTTTTCAAGGCAGAACCATGGATTACCCGCAGATACTCGCCCCCGTACTCAACTTTCTCCAGTGCCCGACCCCGCAAGCATGGATTGATAAAGCCCGCGACCCGGCGAACCTGCCGCTGCTGCTCACCGACCACATGGTGTGCGAGCTCAAGGCCGCCCAGACCGCGCTGCTGCTGGTGCGTAAATACGTCGCCGACGAAAGCGGTGCCGACGCGCTGCTCGACTGGCTCAAACCCTACGAACAGTTCACCTTTCGCGACGGTCCGGAGCCGGACTTCATCGCCCTGCACAGGCAGATTGGCAAAAGCGTGATGCCCAAAACCGACGACCCGTGGGGCCAGGCGCTCATCGACAGCATGGTGCTGCTGATCAAAGAGGAGCTGCACCACTTCTGGCAGGTGCGCGAGGCGATGCTGGCCCGCGACATTCCGTACGTCAAAATCACCGCCAGCCGCTACGCCAAAGGGATGCTGAAGGAAGTGCGCACCCACGAACCGCTGACGCTGATCGACAAGCTCATCTGCGGCGCGTACATCGAAGCCCGCTCCTGTGAACGCTTCGCCGCGCTGGCCCCGTTCCTCGACGACGACCTGCAGAAGTTCTATCTCTCGCTGCTGCGCTCGGAAGCGCGCCACTATCAGGACTACCTGACGCTGGCCCAGCAGGTAAGCGACGACGATATCTCACCGCGCATACAGCTTTTTGGCGAAATTGAAGCCACACTTATCTCGACACCGGACAACGAGTTTCGCTTCCACAGCGGCGTGCCGGTGTAAACCGGCATAACGCAAGGATAAGGATGCGAGATGAAAAAAACGTGGATCAGTACGGTCATTGTTATTGTCGCGGCCGCCGCCGTGGCGTTCTGGGTGTTTTTCGACAGGCAGCGCGCTCCGGAACGGCAGATGGATTCCGCCCTTAACGCGATGCCCGCCTGGCAGGTGATTAAGGAGCAGGAGCCTGTGCTGCACCAGCGCATCCTCGACCAGATGGCCGCCCTGCAAAAAGCGGGCGAGCCGGAGCAGCACATCATCGACACCATCCAGCCGCAGATCCTGCATCTGCAGATGTCGCGCCTGCAAAACGCCCCGGACGCCAACGTGGTGAACTACATGACCATCAACATGGAGCAGACCGCCGCCATCCAGAAGGTGAGCGACGACGCCTGCTTCCGCTTCCTCTACCCGACGGTGAAGGGCGGCGTGAACCCGATGCGCATGCTGGATAAAGACCTGATGGCGCGGCGCATGCAGGCCGACGCCGACATGATGCGCGCGGCCTACGGCAAAAACCGCCACACCGTGACGCCTGCCGAACGCGAGGCCGCTGTCGAGGACGTACGGCCGATTATGAAGGAACTTGCCGATAAGTACGGCGAGGACATCCAGCTGCTGCAGATGCCGGAGAAGGCGGCGGGCAAAGAGAAGCTCTCCTGCGATATGGTGCAGGAGATGTGGGCGAAGGTGCTGGCGCTGCCGGAGCAGAAGGCGGCGGGGGTGATTCGTCTGGCGGTGTCTGAGCTGGAGTGACGAAGTGCGCTGGTTTTTTGGGCACTTAGCGCGGGTTTAGCGCGTCGTCGCTTGCATGGCGGCGCGCGACAGGTATAATCCACAACGTTTCCGCATCCCCTTCAGTGCCGAAGTGGCGAAATCGGTAGACGCAGTTGATTCAAAATCAACCGTAGAAATACGTGCCGGTTCGAGTCCGGCCTTCGGCACCATTAGTACTTCCAAGACCATCCGAGAAAGTCCAGTTATCCCTTTAAAATCAATGTTTGCAGCGATTTTTACGTCCTGAGTCGTCCGAGGTTGTCCGTTGAAATCCGGATGTCATTGGGGGCATAATTGGGGGCATCTTAACTTCGATTAGAAATATGCCCCCAAATGAAGCTCAACGCCAGACAGGTCGAGACCGCAAAGCCAAAAGACAAAACCTACAAAATGGCCGATGGTGGCGGTTTGTATCTCGAGGTTTCGGCCAAGGGTTCTAAATACTGGCGCATGAAATACAGACGGCCCTCTGACAAAAAAGAGGATCGCCTCGCTTTTGGTGTTTGGCCTACGGTGACGCTTGCTCAGGCAAGAGCAAAACGCGATGAAGCTAAAAAACTGTTAGTACAGGGTATTGACCCAAAAGCCGAACAGAAAGAAGCTCAGGCCGAGAATTCAGGGGCATATACTTTCGAAACCATTGCTCGCGAATGGCACGCCAGTAACAAGCGATGGAGTGAAGACCATCGATCGCGCGTTCTTCGCTATCTTGAGCTTTATATCTTCCCTCATATCGGTTCGTCCGACATTCGCCAGCTCAAAACCAGCAACCTGCTATCCCCGATTAAAAAAGTTGATGCCAGTGGTAAACACGACGTCGCTCAGCGCCTGCAACAGCGCGTTACGGCCATTATGCGTTATGCCGTACAGAACGATTACATCGACTCAAATCCAGCCAGTGATATGGCCGGTGCGCTTTCTACAACCAAAGCGCGACATTACCCCGCTTTACCCTCTAGCCGCTTCCCTGAGTTTCTTGCTCGTCTTGCTGCATATCGTGGCCGCATAATGACACGGATCGCGGTCGAGCTTTCCTTACTGACCTTTGTGCGCTCCAGTGAACTACGTTTTGCGCGCTGGGATGAATTCGACTTCGATAAATCTCTTTGGCGTATACCTGCAAAGCGTGAAGAAATTAAAGGCGTTCGTTACTCGTATCGTGGCATGAAGATGAAAGAGGAGCATATAGTTCCTCTTAGTCGACAGGCGATGATTTTGTTAGAGCAGCTTAAGCAGATTAGTGGTGATAAAGAGCTACTTTTTCCAGGGGATCATGACGCAACAAAGGTTATGAGTGAAAACACAGTGAACAGCGCTTTACGTGCAATGGGCTATGACACGAAAACCGAAGTCTGTGGGCATGGGTTTAGGACGATGGCGCGTGGTGCATTGGGTGAGTCAGGGTTATGGAGCGATGACGCGATAGAAAGGCAGCTGAGTCATTCAGAACGAAATAGTGTGCGTGCGGCATATATTCATACGTCTGAACACTTGGATGAACGTCGATTGATGGTTCAATGGTGGTCTGATTATATAGATGCAACTAAGAAACAAATGATTACTCCTTATGAGTTTGCTAAAAAAACTTAATTTAAAATAGAATAAACAGGCAACATAGTTGCCTGTTTAGTATTTTAAATTCGATTTCTGTTTTGTACTCTTGGCTGAACTCTTTGCTGGATGGTCTGGTAAATATTTACATTCTCAGTATGCGTGAGCTCGACTACAATCGCATAACGTTGTTGCTGAATAAAATCAGCCCAACCGGCTTGGCAACGTACAACAAGATGGTACGTATTTCCATAATTCTCTATGGCATTATCATAACTGACCGAAGCCGATTGTATTGTTGCAAAATCCCTAGAATTTGCGCCTGGCTTTAGATCACAATTATATTTATTAGGCATTTCAGAGATAGCATCACCTTCCTCTTTTACTTTGAAAAAGTTGAATACATCGTCGGCAGTTTTACCTCTTATTAACCTGAAGTTCATTTCACAGCCAAGATAATCTTTTCTTGTATGTCTAACCGGTGGGTCAAAGGCAAGTGTAATACTGATGTTTTTTTTACCTTTGGTGTTCTTGAAGTTATCTGGAATTGGTATTTCATATACAGCGAAATAATCAGGCTGTAAAACATCTTGAGAGTATAATACTACTCGATTATCTTCGGATGAGATTAAATTTTTTACTCTTACCAATCCTTTTCCATAGATGTTATTTTTGGATTTTCCATCAAGTAAATTAATGCGCTGTTGATTCTCTAAAGGATGAGAAGAGGCGTTTACTAACAAGGCTCTCAGTAAGTTAGCCGTACTATTTGGTATTTGTTTCAACAATAATGCAGCCTTATTAGCTACCATAGGCGCCGCAACTGATGTACCAGAGGAAGCTGTAAAAAGACTATTTAAAAATTTATTGTTTAAACTTAATATGCCGGATTCAGGAATATCTCCACCAGGCCTTATATTATGTATGGCTGTGTCGTAAAGCGCAGTTCCGCCGTAATCTACTAAGTCGGGTTTACACATTCCTAAAATCCCCGGCCCAGATCTGGTAAAAATCGAAGGCTCATCCATTCTTGCGGTAGGGATGACTCCAACATATTCTGCTAGATCAGGAGGTAATCCATCTCCATGAGATAAGGAACCTACCGTTAATACATTCACTGCACCTGCGGGTTCAAGAAATCTATTTCTCTTTTCTATTAAATAGTTTGGATATTCAGAAATTGCATCCTCTGGTTCTGCCCCCCAAGAAGAACCATTTCCAGCGGAAACTATAATCAATATATCAAGATCTCTAGCTAAGTCATCGAGAATTGAAGCCCATTGCCCATTTCGATCACCCTTGAAAGGAGCTTTAGGATCACCGAGTGAAATATTGAATATCCTACAATTAAAGTCATGATGGAGCTGTCTAATTGCTTGCGACATTAATTTGGGAATTACTACATCGTCTGGAAAACGTCCTTTATCATCTACAACTTTAGCCGAGCATATTCTAGCGTAACGAATCAGTTGGTTCTGAGCCAGTTGATGTCGTAAGTCTCCAAAAACTGCAACTCCCGCAACCGAAGTGCCATGTCCCCAAGAGTCTTGACCAGCATCATTTAGGTAAGACACGGTTCCGACAATTACGTTATCTAAAAAAGGATGATTGTTTAATCCACTGTCAATTATACCTATAACTGGCAAATCTTCATATGCATTAATGGGTTGTGGTGTGTCATCTAATTCAAATTTAAAGTATTTTTTGGTCTCCATATCTGGCATGGGGGGTAAGTCAATGGTATAGACTTCTGGTATTTCTAATACTAATTTTAATGCGGATATATTACACCGTGCCCTCAATAAGGAAATTGAGGGGCCAATATAGGAATCTAGAAAATCTCCACCATTATTAACAATAAGGTTTTTAATGGTTTCAATTTTCGCTTCTCTTTCTATTCTTCCTCCAAAATCCCATAATTCAATATCGACAATGTAATTTTCCATTTCATCGAAATCATTTATGGCATTAAAACCAGATTCTTTAAAACGGATTCCTATTCTGTCTGTACTTGTAATGGTTTCAATTGAAATTAAATTACCTACGAAATTATTGTAGGATGGGTTCTTTTGTTTTGCGGGTATAGGCCCTGAGTAGGCATTAATTCTGTCTTTTAAATCGGCCAGTGAATCGTTAGAAGAAAATAATACTAAAGTTTTATCATCGTCGTGAGATAGAACCTGTAACCCAAGCCTTAACCAGTCTTCATCGGCAGCAGACCCATCATATTTAACCTTCATGATCAATGATGGATCAATGTTTCCAGGAATACGTTTACTTCGAACATATGCAACTGTACTATCAATTTGATGAATTAAAGATGTTCCATGTATTGTTCTTTCCTGAGAGTTACGTTTTGGAGCTGAACCATATCCCGGTTTTTTTCTTCTTTCTAATTGCTGAGGAATTTTAACAAGTCGTAAATGTTCATACTCTGCCATATAAGACTCCATGTATATTATCGCATTTGTTCAACACCACTATTTCTTCGATGTTCATCATTTATCGCATCGACAAAATAACGCTCATTCAAAACTTTATGTTTTCCAATAATCATTGATTTTATTGCTTGATTAAGCACTCTCTCTAGACTTGAAAAACTCATTTTTTCTAACTTATAAACATAATTATCTGGATTAAAATCATATTTAATATTTTTTAATCTGCTTTTTAAAAATCTCCTAATCATTCCTTTATCAGGGTTTTTAAACCATATGACTTCATCAAAACGTCTCCATACAGCTGGATCAATGCTTTTATCTAAGTTGGTGGCTGCAATCATAAAACCTTTAGGTGATAACCTTTCAATAAATAATAGCAAGCTGTTCACAACTCGTTTAAGTTCATTGTGTTCATTGCTATCTTCTCTAGAGCGAGCAATAGCATCAAACTCATCCAAAAAAAGAACGCAAGGCTTATTGTTGGCGAACTCAAAAATTGAGCGTATATTGGTCGCAGTTTCGCCTAAATATGATGACATCAATTTATCTAATTTTACGATAAACATAGGCAAGCCTAACGTGGATGCAAACACTTCTGCTGTTAGAGTCTTACCACAGCCGGGAGGCCCGCAAAAAAGAAGTTTCGTGCGTAATGATAGACCATTCTTCCGAATAGCTTCAGCAAAACGATACTCCTCTATTAACCCTTTAAGGATTCTAACGTTATCGAAAGATAAAACTAAATCTTTATGGAAATGGCTTGGTTCAACTCGTTCCACAAAATCATTAGTGGCCTCGTTCATGGGAGAGAATCGTTCCAATCCTTTTAATGAGTAATTCGAACCTACAGCTCGGCTATTTTCAAGCGTCCTTCTTAGGCTATTAGCCAAAACTTTATTATTCTTTTTTTCTTCTTCATTTATGATTCGTTCAGCAACAGAACGAAATTCATCATCATTACCGTAGCTAGCCAAAAGTTTCTTCATTAATTCGCCTCTGGCCATCTCCAATCCTTCTTAATAGTGTGAAATAGTAATCGGCTCGTTACATCAAATGCTCTACACATGAGTAACAAGGCTAAGAGTATACCACCAAGTTAAAGATACCTATCAACCACTTTGCGCGCGCAGCCCCGCCCGCCTGCCCGCTTCGCTTAACAGACTGGTTTTCATGCACCCCGTAAATCGTCTCAGAAGCTGCCGCACAAGGGCTTTCGCGTCAAAAATGGCGCATGATACTCATGCGTTTTCATGCGCCATAGACATGCACTAACGCGCTCTCAGGCCAGCCAGGGAAAAGGCGTAAAAAATCCCGGTACTGGACCGGGATTACGTGGGCGTTTTTTGCTAATCAGACAGGGATTTGCTGACGGCCTGACAGCTTTGACGCGGAGCCATAGCGATTGAGCGTTCTCTGCTGCTTTTCAGGTTGCTCCGGTTCGACTGGTACATTTTCATTGCGCCGGGGCTTCATAATTATCGTATCCACACTTTCGAGTGCGGTAAATGTGCAGGAACATTCCAGGTTCTGGCACTGATACCATGAGCGTTTAACCGATGGTGCTTCATAGGCGGAGGTTCTGGCGTGTGCCGTCGTACCGCATTCGGGACATTTAAGTGCCATTAATATCACTCCTGCATATCGTTAATGTCATTCAGGCGTTGCTGAAAGCGCAGATGTTGTGCCGGAGTGTAAGTACCCTGGCAGTCACGAACCATCTTGGGGTCAGGCATCACACCGGATTCATCCAGAATCTCACGATAATCCCCGGCGATTTCAGGCGGTGTTATTGCGAGCTGGCGAACCAGGGCACTGCGTAACATACGGGACGCAACGTCAACCCCTCCACGCCCCTTAAGAAACGGAGCCAGTGCAGATGTCAGGGCTGCTCCATTCGCCTGCATAAAACTGCTGAGAGCGTCTTCTGTGCAGGCCTCCATCAGCAGATGCTGCGAGTACATACACTCACGCGCAGCGCAGTTAATCTGCCATTTCAGCACATCCAGTCGTTCCCGCAGTAACCCGAGCTGTCGGGCATAATCTGCTGGTTTTTCCGTGGCAGTGAGGAGAGATTCTATCTGTTGTTCAGCGGCTTTTCGGCTCTCACTATGTCCAGCCCACAGAATACGGGCGTTTCGAAAACTGGTAAGCGCCTGCGCAGGAGTGGCCCGGGCCGTCATACTGATTTCTCCTTCTCAGCCCGTTCCTGACGAACCTTCATTTTATGAATAGCTGCCGGAGAGGGTTGATTACTGAAATCCAGACGGGCCGCATAATCCGGTGCAACGCCCGCCAGTTTAAACACAGGGTCCTGTTCCGGCATCGCAGCGTTAGTAAGAGCCGGTCTGGTGATATGTTTGTGAATAAAGTCTTTCAGTACTGTGTCCGAGTCATTAACTGAATTCACCACACCCACAACGGCACTGGCTTCCCGCCCCATTGTGGTTTTGAGCAAGCTCAGTGTCTGGATTAACACTTTACCATGCGACTGCATGAAGTCTTCCCAGATTTGCTTTGCGCGAATTTCCACAAGGGTGTTGTGCGCGCTGATGTACTGTCCGGCTAATTTCCCGGCTTCCTGCGGTAATAAGGCATTTTCGCTTTCCTGAGCTACCAGCAGTTCATCAAAATCCTCAAGCGTTTCACGCCCCAGCGCAATTTCCGTACGCAGTTTTTTCATTTCCTTTGAGACTACACCCTGACTTTCACGAAACAGCGTGCGCCACTCCTCATTCAGGGCGTTTGTCGTGGCTTCCATTTCAGCGCGGCGCTGGCGGATTGTCGCAATATTATCCGCTGCCGCTTTCTGCTGACGACGTGCTTCAAGCCATGCAGATTTGGTGGCATTCACTTTCTCAAGCGCCTTTAACGTCGCTGCAGGGATAGATATGTCAGGAGTTTGGTTATTATTTTGTTCTGGGATAGTCATGTCAGCACCTTGTTGTTTGTCTTGGTGTCAATTGTGCTGTCATGGATACAAAGCTGCCATTGAACGTCATTGTGCGAGCGACAAGACAAAGACTTCTTTTGGCTAGCCAGGAAAGGCCTCATTTAACTGAATCTGTTTCAGTCTTACTTTAACTATTCACTACTATTCACTTGAGTAAAAAAATAGAAAATACAGTAAGTTAAAATGTGAAGGGTTGACAGGGTAGTATTCATCGACTGTTCATAACTGTTCACATAAGAATGAAGTTATTTATGGTATTTTTTCATAATGGATGGTTTTTTATTCCTCATAGCTATTTGTTTTTTGCTCCTCACCACTATTCATCCTTATTCAGTAGTATTCGATAGGCACTGAAATAGTCTGCCTGTTATTGCCGGGAATTAACAGTTTCGCCTCTGGATATGGTGTTGCATTTCATACTTATTTTTATAAAACTAGAGCTACCCGGTTCTTTATGGATTTATTTGGATATATTTTTAGCTTTAAATTTAGATTATTTAATACCAGGATTTTTATGCAGGGCCAATGTTTGTGAGCTAAATGCAATTCCTACGTATGTCCGGGGGTTGGGGTCTGCCATTAAGGCATCTACAAAAGTTGTGAAGCCTTGCTGTGTGGACTCTGGAGGCAGCACCATTACGTGTAATGACTCATGGGGTAATAAATATTCTGATGAATGTTAGTTCCTATTAATACTCCTGTATTTATAGTTCTCTGGCATGGTGTTTATTATGTCGTTTTATATGGTTTTACCGGATTTTAAGTTCCATAAAATCAATATTTGACGCTAAATAAATAATGCGTGCGCAAGCGGGTTATATATACATAATAAGGAACTACCTGAATCCGGATGAATTTATCCGGACTGTTGTGGATATTAAAGAGGGTAGATGATGCACAATATTTCTGTTTCTGCGCCAGCTCCGGCTTCGCCATTATTTCCTGTACCGAACCAGCATGAACGATTTTTACGCCTGCCTGAGGTGATGCACTTGTGCGGGTTGTCTCGCTCGACCATTTACGAACTGATCAGCCGCGATGCGTTTCCGAAGCAGATCCCGCTTGGCGGTAAAAATGTCGCCTGGGCACAGTCTGAGGTCAGCGCATGGATGGCGGACCGTATCAGCGCCCGTGGGCGGGGATGTGATGCATGATGATACCTGAATACATTAAATCCCTTTTTTCTGGCTTGCTTACTGCCGTCATTTCCAGGTATAGTTTTTCTGCTGTCGCAAAATCGGCAGCCGGAATTGGCGTTCCGTGTAACTTATTGGCGACAACTGACGCGCCTTGCGTCTTTTTTTACGTCGTAGCTCAGGCACACCCATTTTCCGGGCTGTGGTGTTTGTGTGTACACCGTGGTTCATTCAAGATAATGGCAGTCCGGGCGGGGCAGCCTTCGGGCTGGCCGGTTTCCAATAAGGCCGGTTACGCCAACCCCGTTCGGGCTGCCACCAGTGAAATTGGCGTTTCCGGTGGTAGCAATAACCGCTACTTATTGGAGGCTGCCATCATGGCTACAATCCTCACCCCGTCATACCCGCAATATGTCTTTGTGTTTGCCGCAATCCGCCGTACTGACACTCAACCCCGCATTTGTATGCTTCGCACTGTAGCCTGCGATGAGCGTTCCGCGCGTCTTTCGCTGGTCCGTGATTATGTGCTCTCCCTCTCTGCACGCCTGCCTGCCGGGGAGGTGATGCTATGAACCAGTTTGAGATCTCCTACGACGATGTTGTAAGGCTGAAACATTTACGCAATGTGGGTGAGTATGTAACTGGCATGGCAGCCCTGCAGGACTGTTATGAAAAGCCAGCAGGTGCCCAATGCGAACAACTGGTTTCCCTCATCTATCTGATGACAGAGCAACTGGATGGAGTGGTGCAACGCTGCCATGACGACCTGATGAATGCGGAGGTGGCCTGATGAAATGCTGTGAATCTCATCTGGCACTTCGTGCCGCTCTGTATCGCCGTGCCGTTGCCTGTGCCTGGCTGGCTCTCAGCAATCATCAGGAACGTTATTCCGGCCTGACGCTCGCTGAACTTGAAGATGCCATAGCCCGCGAGCTGGAAGGGTTCTATCTGCGCCAGCATGGGCAGCAAAGAGGGCTGGAAATTGCCTGCGCGTTGCTTTCGGATCTGATGGAGTCGGGGCCGCTTAAAGCCTGTCCGGTTCTCTCATTGCTCGGAATGACGGTCATGGATGAACTTTGTTCCCGTCACCTCAACAAACCAGCGCTGCACTAAGGAGGGCCGCACAATGTCAGGAATGAAAGTTAGCCAGGCTGAGAAAGCAGCTCGTGGTCACTGGTCAAGAATTTTACCCGCGTTGGGCGTAAAAGTACTGAAAAATCGGCACCAGCCCTGCCCGGTCTGTGCCGGGAAAGACCGCTTTCGATTTGATGACCAGGAAGGGCGGGGAACGTGGTTCTGTAACCAGTGCGGGGCAGGTGATGGCCTGGCGCTAGTAAGTAAAGTACTGGATGTAGGCATTAGTGAAGCGGCAGACAGAATAAACGGCATTACCGGAAACCTGCCGCCAGTATCTCAGGAAATGCTTGAATCTGGTTCTCCTGAAAAAGAGGACGGGAAAAAAGCTGCAGCAGTGCTGGCTTCCCGTTTGTTTGATAAGTCCCGTCAGACCACTGGCAATGCCTATCTGACGAGTAAAGGGCTTACTGCACTGCCTTGCCGGGAATTAACCGCCATGCATAAAGTCGGTGGTGTGGCATTTCGCGCGGGAGATCTTATCGTTCCATTGTATGCAGATGGAGAGCTGGTAAATCTGCAGTTAATCAACGCTGATGGGGGCAAATGCTTCCTTAAAGGCGGTCAGGTTAAGAATGCCTTTTACCTGATTGAAGGCACTGCCAAAGCAGCCAAACGGCTCTGGATAGCGGAAGGATATGCTACCGCACTCACTATCAACCATCTGACTGGCGATGCTGTCATGGTGGCCTTTTCATCCGTCAATTTCCTTTCCCTGGCGAGCATTGCCTGCAGTCAGTACCCAACGCACCAGATAATTATTGCTGCTGACCGCGATCTCAACGGTGCGGGGCAAACAAGGGGCGAAGCTGCTGCCAGGGCCTGCAATTGCACAATGGCGCTCCCACCTGTGTATGGTGACTGGAACGATGCATTCACGCAGAACGGCGAAGAAGCCACTCGGCTGGCAATTTATGAAGTAATAAAACCAGCTATTGCCAGCCCTTTCGACACAATGAGCGAAGCTGAATTTACCGCTCTGAGCGTCAGCGAAAAAGCGCAGAGGGTAGTGGATCACTATAAAAATTCACTGGCAGTAGACCCGAACGGGCAGCTCCTTTCACGCTATGAGGCGGGGGCCTGGAAAGTTATCTATTACGCCGATTTTGCCCGTGATGTCGCTGCGCTGTTTCAGCGCCTCGACGCACCTTTTTCATCCGCGAAAATTGCATCTCTCGTGGAAACCCTCAAACTGATCGTTCCGCAACAACAGAATCCGGCGCGGCAACTTATCGGATTTCGCAACGGTGTGCTCGATACCCGGACAGGATTGTTCAGCCCGCACGATAAGAAGCACTGGTTACGTACGCTGTGCGAGGTGGATTACACGCAGCCCGTTGACGGCGAGTCACTGGAAACCCATGCCCCGGCATTCTGGCGCTGGCTGGATCGTGCAGCAGGTTTTAATCCTGAAAAGAGGGACATTATTCTGGCTGCATTGTTTATGGTGCTGGCTAACCGTTATGACTGGCAGCTGTTTCTGGAGGTCACTGGCCCTGGCGGAAGTGGAAAGAGTATTCTTGCTGAAATAGCAACCATGCTGGCGGGTGAAGATAACGCTACCTCGGCAACAATTGAAATGCTTGAGTCGCCAAGAGAACGAGCTGCGTTAATAGGTTTTTCACTGATTCGACTTCCCGATCAGGAAAAGTGGAGCGGTGACGGGGCCGGACTAAAAGCCATCACTGGCGGCGATGCGGTATCTGTTGATCCCAAATATCAGAACGCCTATTCAACCCACATCCCGGCGGTTATCCTGGCTGTGAACAATAATCCGATGCGTTTCACTGATCGTAGTGGTGGAGTTTCACGTCGAAGGGTGATCCTGCATTTCCCCGACCAGATAGCCCCGGAGGAACGTGATACTCAGCTCAAAGAGAAGATTGCCAGCGAGCTGGCAGTGATTGTTCGTCAGCTTATGCAGCGTTTCAGTGACCCTATGAGTGCCAGGACATTACTTCAGTCGCAGCAGAACTCCGATGAAGCGCTCACTATCAAACGTGATGCTGATTCAGCGTTTGATTTTTGCGGATACCTTGAAGTCTTACCTGACACCACGGGAATGTTTATGGGGAACGCTAACATTGTCCCACGTCAGCCTCGTACATACCTTTACCATGCCTATCTGGTCTACATGGAAGCCAACGGCTATAAAAATACGCTCAGTCTGACCATGTTTGGCAAGGGGCTGCCGTTAATGCTGAAAGAGTATGGGCTGCAGTACGAGAAGCGGCGGACCAATCAGGGAATGCAGACCAATCTGGCACTCAGAGAGGAAAGCAATGCTGACTGGCTACCTAAGTGCGATGGCCAAGCAACCAATTAACGTATAACTGACCCGGCATACGCCGGGTTTTTTCTTTTCAATGAATGTAGAGTTTACTGTTCACTCTACACCATATTGTTAACTTCTATTTTATTGATATTAAAGTTAATTATGTGGTAGTGAACAGTGTGCACGCTTTTCTAAAGAAAAAGTAATTTTGGGTGTTGAGGACTTTTGGTTTGGATCCGTTGCACGGAACCTAACCGGGGATATAAAAATTGTGCTTTGATTACAAATGGCTAAAAACTCGTCTTTTTTACCGATGGTAAGAAAAAAAAGTGGGGGCACAAATGGGGGCATAAATCTGTTTTTATATTAAAAAATCTTTACTTAACATTGTTTTATGCCGATATTTGAGTCCGGCCTTCGCACTCATCCTCTAAACACCTCCCTCCGATGCCATTCCACAAACCCTTCTCTTGGATAATTCCCTTTCGCCATCGGCAAAGCAATCTGCCTCCCGGCAAAATCCCAAAAAAGCCTCCCAACAATTCCATTGCCATTCACCGCCTCAGACACGAGCACCCGCATACTCTCATCCAGCCCAATCGATCCCTTATCAAACGCCTTATGATGAATTGCACACAACGCCAGTCCGTTCGGGATCTCACATGGTCCGCCAAACTGCTTCCATTTTATATGCGCGGCTTCGAGTCCAACGGAGGCGTTATCATGCCGCATGTTGAATCCGCAGATGGCACATTCATAGTTATACGCACGCAACACCTGCTGGCGGAACAGCGGATCGCGAACCTTACGGATCTGCTGAATATCAAAACCCATCTCATCTGAGATCTCTTCCTGAATACTTTCTGGAAAGTGCGTTTCAAGGATCTGCTGCGCCAGCGAGCTGATCAGGTTTTTGTTCTTACTCAGCAGCGCAAAGTGTTCTTCATCAAACCCGCCGGCGACGTTATGTTCCACAAGTTCTTTAACGGGCGGCTGCTTACTACCAGTGGTCGAACAGAACTCAGTATTCTGAAGATCCCAGAACCCATCTCCCTTAAGCCGCCAGAAGGGCATATTCGGGTAATGTGCCTTCCGTTGCGGGCCAAAGCGTTCTAACAGGTTAAGCAGTTGCTCGTGGACCTCAGTTCCGTAATCAAACAGTCTCGCATGCCCCTGCTGATAGTTCGCCAGCACGTACAAAAGCAATAAAGGCTTATGCGGCGCACGCTGTTCGCCTTTGCGCCAGATGGTGATGTCGGCAATTGCCTGTTCGAGAGTTTTGCTGGAAGCCATCGCGTTACGGAAGAAGGTAAATAATTGCGATGATGTTCGCAAAACCCAGACCAATCAACCCACAATCAACAAAAACATGACCTTACCGCGCACAACACTAATTCCTGAATCCCCCTCGCAAATTTCAAATTTACTCCACACCAAACCGCTGTATTTATATTCAGTCCTGTATAATGAGCACCAGTAATTACGCCAATCGGCGAAAGGAAGTATCGAAGAATATTTAACGAGGAATTCGCGATATGAAGGTGCTGCAACACCCCCATACCGCTAACCACAACCAACTTGATAGGAGTTGAAAATGGCTGCGACGAATTTTAAGCCAGAGTTTACTGTTTGCAAAACAGAATCAGACGCTTTCACCGGCATGATTGAAAACCGCGAGCTGGCACGCAAAAACAGCGCCCGCCGTCTTCACGGCAACTCGCCCAACGCGGCGCCCGTCCATCCCCGCGCGGAAACGCCGCAGGACAGCGCAGCCTGCTGCGAACTCTATGCACGTATAGACATGAAATATCTTCTTCTGGGCGGCGACTGGTTAAAACGCGCGGGTTTCATCAACGGCATGCCCGTAAAAATCCGCGCCATGAAAGACTGCATTGTGATTACGCCACAGCATACAAGAGAATTATGGGGATGCCTGGAAGGGATGAGCGTGGTGAATATAAATAAGAAGAAAGTCGCGCAGTGGTTGAAGACGTTTCCGGGAGCGCTGAATGATACAGGCGATATACCGGCTGTTAAGCGTGGAACAGGGCAGGCGATGTCGGAGTAACCGTGCTTCCCACCTCATGTAATCCTTGAAGCAATAAAACGATACGGGCATGTCATCCCATGCCCGTTTTAAGTAAAAATCACTCGTGCTTTACCTGTTCTTTCACAGCCTTAACCAGCACAGTGAAGTTCGCCAACGGTTAAATCGCGTATCACAGGTTCGGGTATGCCACGTACCCAGCGGATAAACCGACAGATGCCAAAAAAGTCTATACCTTCACCCGTAAACAGATACTCATTCTCCGCGAGAGAGAACGTTTTCCTATTGCCATCCTCTTCCGTGGCAAGCTGAACGCCAAACGCTTCTTCGCAGTCTTCCAGTAGGTCTTCGCCGTCCATACCGCAAATATGCAAATCGGCCTCAATCAACGTATTGCTATCGATAGATTTACGATGCTCCCCTGAGGAGTTTCGAACAACCTCAATAACTTGTGAGAGAGTGGGTTCCACCATGATGCTCTCCTTTAAAGCGGTAGAAATCATCGCCAGCGCTTTCCGGCGGCGTTCCGCTTGGTCGGACCGACAAGAACAACGTTACCCCGGCCCGAGAAATTTTCAAGTCAGTTCAGGCTATCGCCATATGATTCCAGGCATCTCTGTAAACTATATTCCCGTCACAGTGTTTCCAGGTGATTGCCTCATATCTTAGCTCGATCGTCTCTGTATGCGTTCCTGTTCCAGAATTCGGGAACAGATTTGGCGTGATACCCGTGATTTTTACATTCTCCAGGATAATGTTGAAATATTCTCTCTCGATTCCTGCATCATCAATTTGATACATTTTGATCGTAGCCGATTTTAGCGTTTGGTTTTCACACAGTGCCCTGATTAGAACCGGTGTTGTTTTATCAAACTCTTTCTGGACGGCAATTGGTGTATGTACACGGGTACCTGTTAGTCGGCCTGTATTTCCACTCACAGGAATGGTGAGGTGATGAGCGACCGCCTTTAATTCAATAGCGCCTAACCTACCGGACACCATGGAACCTCCTACGACTGGTGAGCCATTAGCATCGGTTAACCAAAGATATGCTGGATTTGACATGATTATTCCTCATCTATATTTAAAAAAGAAGGTAGGCGTAACATCGCCACGACCCATATGAATAAGCCAATGATTTTCAGCGGCCATGGTTCAAGGACTGCTATACAAGCAAATGCACCGATGATCAGTAAGGGACCTGATAACACATCCAGGATCCCGCCAAAAATGTATATCTTTCCTGGCAGTACTTTATTCATTACCAATGAAATAATGTAAGCGCTTATGGTAATGATGCAAAAGGCGATTGTTTTATCATGCCAGGTTTCGAATTCTACCCAGCAAAGGATATAGGCTAAAACTAAATATGAGCAAAGCAGCAGATTTATAATTGGGATAATAAATTTACTCATACGCGCCTTCCGTAGTGTGTGCAGTTAATTTTTCATTAACTTTCTTCATGATCTGAATAAATACAGGTTTTCCTTCTGAATAACCTGCATGGATAGCATCTACGAAAGGCTGAACGGCATCAGCGAACAGAAAATAAAGCAGGTCATAGTCTCTGGACCTCAGAAGTTGATATACCTCTGGGGCTTCGGCTTTGAGTCTTTCAGACGTTCTGATTGAGCGTTCAGCCATTCCCCCAAACAAAAGGAGTGTGCTCAGTGCCGTGATTGGGTTGCCTTTCCCTTTAAAAACAATAAACGTGAAGGACGTTCTTTCAATAACATGCTTCGCGATAGTTGATGCAATAATATTTGTTGATACTCTGCCTGCAATTGAAGTCATTACAGATCTGTATATTTTATCCTGCTCCGCTTCCGTTAAATATCTGTTGAATTCTTTAAGTATAACTTTGACGGCGCTGACAATATTCTCGTAATTCAAAATGTCATTTTTTATGGCAGTAATCATTCGTATGCGTTGAGTTTCACGAGCATATCTGGTATCCGTGTCAAAGATACCATAAACCAGATATCCATAATCTAGCGGTACAGATAACCCTCCATTTATAAGCCCAGTAACTGTATCAGGAGAAGCGATAATGTTGCATAATCTCCGGGCTGTATCTTCTACATCAGCCATAATAATCCTTTAAATGCGCAATAAAGGATTTATCAATGTAATATTAATGTGATTGAAGCAATTTATCTTATCTAAATAAGGAATTAAGAATTGTTAGAGGTATCAATTTCATCTTTAATGAGATAATCAGCGGCTTCATGCCATTCCCACGCACTCCACCGCTAAATCTACCTTAACTAAACACCGGCACCCCCAGCCCAACCTTCACCTCCCTCAACGTCTCCTGCGTCACCCCCTGCGCCCGTTCGGTCCCGCGCTTCAGCATCGCCATCAGCTCTCCCTTGTCCTGCATATACATCGCCCTCCGCTCTCGCATCGGCGCAATCAGCTCCTGCAAACACGCCTCCAGCTCGTTCTTACAAACCCGGTCCCCTAGCCCGCCCGCCTGGTAATGCGCCTTCATCGCCGCCACTTTCTCCTTGTCTGGATGAAACGCATCGAGGTACGTAAACACCACGTTCCCCTCAATCTGCCCCGGGTCGGTCACCTTCAGGTGGTTCGGGTCGGTGTACATGGCGCTCACCGCATGGTGGATGGTCTCTTCACTGGCCGAAAGGTGCAGCGTGTTGCCCAGCGATTTTGACATCTTGGCGCTGCCGTCGATGCCGGGCAGGCGACTGGTGTCGCTCAGCATCGCTTTGCAGTGGCGCAGCGCCGGAGCGGGCAGCAGGCTGTTCATCTTGTGCACAATCTCGTTGGTCTGCTCAATCATTGGCAGCTGGTCGTCGCCGACGGGCACGCACTCGGCCTTAAACGCGGTGATGTCCGCCGCCTGACTGATGGGGTAGGCCATAAACCCGACCGGCAGCGAGCGGGCAAAGCCTTTCTGCGCAATCTCGTTTTTCACCGTCGGGTTACGCTCCACGCGGGCGACGGTGACGATGTTCATATACAGCATCGTCAGCTCGGCGAGGGCGGGCAGGGCGGACTGCAGGCAGATCGTGGTCAGGTTCGGGTCGATGCCGGCGGCGAGGTAGTCGGCCAGCACTTCGGGGATGTTGTCGCGAATTTTTTGCGGGTTGCTGCCGTTGTCGGTCAGCCCCTGCAGGTCGGCAATCAGCACAAACTGGCTGTGCGTCTGCTGGAGCGCCACGCGCTGGCGTAGCGATCCGACGAAGTGGCCGAGGTGCAGCGGGCCGGTTGGGCGGTCGCCGGTGAGGATGGTGGGTGCGTTCATAAAGACTCCTTAACGTTGTAATGCCGAAAGGGGTCTTAGATGTGTGAAAGCCGCCTTTCGGCGGCTATCTGAAAATGAGGAAAACTACTCCGTGCCGCCTTTAAGAAGGCAGCCACCAGCGGTTTACGGTGAGCACGGCGTGGTTTATGTTCATCTCTTTACCGTACCACGTCCGGCGCGAAAAACAAAAGGGCACGTCATGCTGCAATCTCTCAACCATCTGACTCTCGCGGTCAGCGACCTGCAAAAAAGCGTCACCTTCTGGCACGACCTGCTGGGGCTAGCGCTGCACGCCCGCTGGAATACCGGGGCCTATCTCACCTGCGGCGATCTGTGGGTCTGCCTGTCGTACGACAAGGCGCGCCAGTACGTGCCGCCGCAGGAGAGCGACTACACCCACTACGCGTTTACCGTGGCGGAGGCGGATTTTGAACCGCTCTCGCAAAGGCTCGAGCAGGCGGGCGTTACCGTCTGGAAGCAGAACAAAAGCGAGGGGGCGTCGTTCTATTTTCTCGACCCGGACGGGCACAAGCTGGAGCTGCACGTGGGCGGCCTCGCCGCGCGGCTGGCGGCGTGTCGCGAGAAGCCCTATGCGGGCATGGTGTTTACCTCAGACGAGGCTTGAGGCGCGCACCTTCAGCCTGCCCGCCAGCGTCACGTGCGTGGCGGCATCCTCCTGATTGCACAGGTACTCCACCGCCAGCCGTCCCAGCTCGCTGTAGGGCAGCTGGATACTGGTCAGGGGCGGAGTGAGCTGCTCGGAAATCTTCTGGTCGTCGTAGCCCGCCAGCAGCATGTCCTGCGGGATGCGAACGCCGTTCACCGCCAGCGCCTGATAGCAGCCAATCGCCAGCCAGTCGCTGGCGCAGAAGATGGCGTCCGGGCGCTCGGCCAGTTCCAGCAGGGAAGCGGTGGCGGTAAAGGACTCGCTGAACTGCCAGTTGGTCTGGCGCACGAGACTGTCGTCGCACGCCAGTCCGGCCTGTTGTAATGCCGCCCGGTAGCCCGCCAGACGCTGGCGCGAGGCCTCCATCCAGCTCTCCCCGGTGATGTGGGCGATGCGCGTGGCCCCGCAGGCGATAAGGTGTTTAGTCACCTGGAAGGCGTTGGCGTAGTCGTCCGGGATAAACGACGGCAGCAGCGGCGAGCCGGGGTCGCGCTGGTTGAGCAGCACCAGCGGGATGCGGGTGCAGTCCTGGAATGCCGTCATGTCCACCAGCGTGGTTACCGGAGAGGCGAGAATAATCCCGATGCAGTTGCGCTTCTCCAGCTGGCGGATGATGTTCAGCGCCAGCTCGATGTCGTCGCCGTAGTCGTAGACGGTGAGCAGGGTCTCGTTGCGCCACGCCGCTTCCCGCGCCTGGCTGATGGCGTCGATAAACGGGTCGAAGCTCTGCATGGAGCTGACCAGCAGGGCGATCTCTTCCTGGTTGCGCGGGGCGTGAACGGCGGGGAGGCGGTCGTAGCCGAGCTCGGTGGCCACGTTAATCACACGCTGGCGGGTGTCGTCGCTGAGCTTGATGTTGCGGGACTGGTTAAGCACCAGCGATACCGTCGCCTGCGACACGCCCGCCGCCCGCGCAATATCGTTCATCGTTACCTTCGTTTTTCGCTTCATCCGTCCTCTCCCTTTCGCGACTTCGCATCATACCCTAACCGCACGCTTTAGCGCCGTCGATCACGTTTCTCATTCATCGAAGCGCGAACTTTGTGAGAGCCGTCGCTTTTCGGAGCGCCGTGATTTGCGCATTTATCCTGCAACTAATATTTATTAGCTAAATATTATCAGTAAGAGGACGCGTAATGAAAGAGCAGTGGAGCAGGGAGCAGGCACAGGCGTGGTATCAGCAAAAAGGCTGGCTGTGCGGGTTTAACTATCTGCCGTCGACGGCGGTGAACTGGACGGATATCTGGCAGGAGGAAACGTTCGATGCCGCCACTATCGAGCGCGAGCTGGGCTGGGCGGCGGACGCGGGCTACAACACCCTGCGCATCAACCTGCCGTTTATCGTCTGGGAGCACGACCGCGACGGGCTGATGGCGCGTATCGACCGCTTTTTGACGATTGCCGACGGTCACGGGTTCAGCACCATGCTGACCCTGATGGACGACTGCGGCTTCTCCGGCGACGAGCCGTACCTCGGCCCGCAAAAGCCGCCCGTACCGGGCAAGCATAACAGCCAGGCGGCGGCGAGCCCCGGTCGCGATAAGGTGTGCGATCCCGACTGCTGGGGAGACATTGAACGCTATATCCGCGACGTTGTCCGCCAGTTCCGCGACGATAAGCGCGTGCTGCTGTGGGATCTGTACAACGAGCCGGGCAACCGCGGCATTTTCGCGACGGGCACGCAGGAGGTGCAGTACGACGCGAAGCTGGAGTCCTGCGCCCACGCGCTGATGAAGCTGGCGTTCCAGTGGGTTCGTGAAGAAGATCCGACCCAGCCGCTCACCGTCTGCGCGTGGCGCGTTCCGCCGGAGGAGGAGGACGAGACGTTCTTCCAGCACCCGCTGGACCAGACCGCGCTGGCGCTCTCGGACGTGGTGAGCTTCCACGCCTACACCCACACCGGGCGGATGACGGCGATGATCCAGCAGCTGCAAAAGCTCGGCCGGCCGCTGTTCTGCACCGAATGGCTGGCGCGCCACGTGGGCAGCACCATCGAAGAGCAGCTTCCGATGATGTACATGGCGAAGGTCGCGCCGTACCAGTGGGGGCTGGTGCGCGGCAAAACCCAGACGTGGCTGCCGTGGCCGGTGGTGATGAAGGAGTCCACGGACTACTGCCGCCTCTGGTTTCACGACGTGTTTGAGGAGAACGGCATTCCGTTCTCGCGCCGTGAAATCGCATTAATGCAGCAGCTGCGCAAGATCGCCCCGCAGGCGCAGGGCTAATAATATCGACCCGGCGGTCCACCGCCGGGCAACCAGGCAGGCATATAACAATGGCAACGACAATGAAAATACCGTCTCGCGAGTTGTGGTCTTATTTTGGCTATGGTTTAGGTCAGTGTTTTAGCTTTGGTTTAGTGGGTTCGTTTATTAACTATTTTTACACCGACGTGCTGGGGATCTCGGCGCTGGCGGCGAGCACCATCTTCCTGATTGCCCGCGCGTGGGACGCGGTTCACGATCCGCTGTTTGCCAGCATTATGGACACCATTAACAGCCGGTTCGGCAAGTTTCGCCACTTTTTGCTGATCGCCCCGCTGCTGATCACCGGCGTCACGCTGCTGTCGTTCTATAAAATCGAAGCGGACATGACCACCAAAATCCTCTACGCCGGGGTGACCTACATCCTGTGGGGGACGCTGTACGCCATCTCCGATATCCCGTTCTGGTCGATGTCGTCGGTGATGACCAACGACTCCGCCCAGCGCACCCGCGCGGTAACGGCGGCGATGCTCGGGGTGAACGCGGGGATCGCCTGCGCCAACATCTTCTTCCCGAAGCTGGCGGCGTTCTTCGCCCAGTACAGCAACGATAAAGGCTACTTTATGGCGGCGCTGGTGATGATGCTGGTGGGCCTGCCGCTGATGCTCAACGGCTTTATGCAGATCAAAGAGCGCGTACCGCCGAGCCCGGAAAAGGTGACCATCCGCGACACCTTCCACAACCTGCGCCAGAACAAGCCGCTGTTTATCGTCCTGCTGTCGTTCTTTTTCTGCGTGTTCCACAACGTGGCGGGCGGGCTGTATATCTACTTCTTTATCAACAACCTGGGCGACGGCAGCCTGCAGATGGCGATTGGCGTGATGGGAATAGTGGCGGCGGTGCTGTGCCTGGTCGCCCCGATGCTGACGCGCCGGATGCAAAAGAGAAAGCTGTTTATGATCCTCTGCGGGCTGGACGTGGCGGTGCGCGTGGCGATGTGGTTCGTCGGGTATCAGCAGGTGACGATGCTGTTTATTTTGCTCGGCCTGAGCACGCTGTTCGTGATGATGACCAACATCCTCACCTCGTCGATGATTGCCGACACCATCGAGTACGCGGAGTACCACACCCACAAGCGCTGCGCGGCGATCACCTTCTCCGGGCAGACCTTTACCGGCAAGATGTCGGTGGCGGTGGGCGGGGGGCTCATCGGCGTGTTCCTGACGATGATTGGCTACGTGCCGCAGGCGCAAATCCAGAGTGCAGGCGTGCTGTCGGGGCTGTTCTTCGGGATTTGCCTGCTACCGGCGATTGGGTCGCTGATCCGAATGGGCTTTATGTCGCGCTTTACCTTTACCGAGGAGAAGCATGCGGAGATTTGTCGGCTGCTGGTGGAGCGGAACGCGTCTGCGAAAGCGCCGGGTGGCGGCTGCGCCTTACCCGGCCTGGAAAAAATTACAGCGACTTCACAAACGTCAGCAGATCTTCGTTGAGCTGGTCCTGGTGGGTCAGCGCGAAGCCGTGCGGCGCGTTGTCGTATACCTTCAGCGTGGCGTTTTTGATCATCTCCGCCGCCAGCTTGCCGGTGCTTTCAAACGGCACGATCTGGTCGTTGCTGCCGTGAATAACCAGCGTCGGCACGTCGATTTTCGCCATATCCGGGCGGAAGTCGGTTTCGCCGAACGCGGTCACGCAGTCGATGGTGCCCTTAAGCGAAGCCAGCAGGGCGATGTTCAGCGTCTGGGTCAGCGCGCCGGCGGAGACGGTCTGCCCGGCGTTGGTGCCGTAGAACTGGGTGGCGAAGTCGCTGATGAACTGGGCGCGATCTTTACGCAGCCCGTCGCGAATGCCGTCGAACACGCTCTGATCCACGCCCTGCGGGAATGAATCGGATTTACCGAAGATCGGCGTCACCGCGCCCAGCAGCGCCAGGCCGGCCACGCGCGCGCTGCCGTAGTTGTTGATGTAGCGCGTCACGTCGCCGCCGCCCATGGAGAAGCCCACCAGCGTCACGTCGCGCAGGTCCAGGGTAGTAATCAGGTCGTTGATGTCGGACGCAAAGGTATCGTAGTCGTAGCCGTTCCACGGCTGATCCGAGCGGCCAAAGCCGCGACGGTCAAAGGCGATGGCGCGGAAGCCGCGCTCCGCCAGGTAGTTAAGCTGGCTGTCCCACATGTCGCCGTCCAGCGGCCAGCCGTGGCTGAAGAGAACCGGTTTGCCCGCGCCGCAGTCTTTGTAGTAAATCTGCGTGCCGTCTTTTGCCTTAAACGTTGCCATAGTGTGTTCCTGTACAGGTGATGGTTATGGTTATACCGGCGCGACCAGATAGCGAATTGCCGGTGATGTTGTGCCCTGATGAAAAGCCAGAACGCGGCTCTGCAGCAGGAGGTCATTCATGGTGTGGCGCTCCTGCTGGCGCAGATGCTCAATCCAGGAGCCCATCAGGAAAGTCTCGATAAACAGGCCGGGGCGCTCAATATCTTCGTACACCGCCCAGCTCATCGCCCCGGCGCGGCGGCGCACCCGGCGCAGCTCGTGCACCGCCTCCAGGAAGGCTTTCGCGTTCTGCGGGTCGATGATGTACTCGTGCGATACCAGCACCGGGCCGCGCTCGTTCGGCAGGTCGATCTCCACGCCGTCCAGCGGCTGGCCGCTGAGGTCGAGGTTCAGATCGGGATCTTTCTCGAGCTTCCAGTGGAACACCGTTGCGCTTGCCAGCACCATGCCCAGCGTAGCGACCACCAGCGAGGTCGGGGTGCCGAACTGCGAGGCGATCTGCCCCCAGATGGCGCTGCCGGTGGTCATCGAGCCGAAGAACACCGTCAGGTAGACCGCCAGCGCGCGGGCCTTCACCCAGCGGGCGGCGCTGCGCTGCGCGCCGAGGTTGAGGGTGGAGAGCACCGCAATCCACGCGAAGCCGGTGAAGAACTCAAACAGGTTCAGCAGCCAGACGTGGCGCACGAAGGCCAGCGCCAGCATGGTGAGGGCAAAGGTCAGGCTGGCGGCCACCATCAGCCGGTCGGCGTTCAGCCGCTGGCGCAGGCGCGGCAGCAGGATCGCCCCGGCAATCGCCCCCAGGCCGATGCAGGCCAGCATCACGCCGTAGCCCGCCGGGCCTAAGCCCAGCTCGCGGCGCGCCACCAGCGGCAGCAGCGCCCAGCCCGCGCTGCCGAAAACGAAGAAGGCCACGGTGCGCACCAGCACGTTGCGCAGCACCGGCGCGGCGTGCACGTAGCGAATGCCGGATCGCACAGCGGAGAAGAAGTGCTCCGGCGGCAGACGCTGCACGGACGGCGCCGGACGCCAGCGCCACAGCACCCACGCCACGCCGACCACGGACAGCGCGTTCAGGGCAAATACCATCCACGGCCCGGCGAGCGACAGCAGAAAACCGCCCAGCGCGGGGCCAATCGCCCGGCTGATGTTCACCCCCAGCGAGTTCAGCGCCACGGCGGCACCCAGCTCCGGCTTGCTCACCAGATCGGGCACCACGGCCTGGAACGGCGGCGAGCTCATCGCCGCCCCCACGCTCAGCAGGAACGTCGCCACCAGCAGAACGGTAGGGGTAACGTGTCCGGTGAAGGAGAGCACCGTCAGCCCGGCGGCGGCGATGAACACCCACAGCTGGGAGAAGAGCAGGTATTTACGCCGGTCGACGATGTCCGCCATCACCCCGGACGGCAGGGCGAAGAGGAACATCGGCAGGCTGCTGGCCGCCTGTACCAGCGCGATATCCAGCGGATCGGCGCTCAGGGTTAGCATGCTCCAGTTGATGCCGACGTCGCTCATCCATGAGCCGACGTTAGAGACCACCGTGGCGATCCACAGCATGCGGAACACCGGCTGGCTCAGCGGCTGCCACGGCGAAACCGCCTGCGCGGGCGTCGTCTCGACGTGTGCGTCGCGAACGTCGTTAACCTGGGTCATGCGAACCTCTCCGCTGCCTTACGCTGCAGCCGCCACTGGCCCGGCCCGGTGAGGGCGAGGGTGGTGAAGATAATCAGCAGCAGCCAGCCAAACTGCCCTTCGGCAATCGACCAGTCCGGGTGGACCGCCAGCATCGCCACCAGCAGCACGGCGATAATCGGCAGGCACGCCAGGCGGGTGTACACGCCCGCAATGATAAACAGCGGGCAGATCACCTCGGCGACGATCGCCGGGATCAGGCTTGCATAGGGCCCGAAGCCGAACGGATCTTCAATGCGCGTCAGCTCTTCGCTGAAGTGCAGCACCTTCGGCAGGCCGTGCACGTAGAGAAGCAGCAGGCTGCCGGTCAGGCGCAGGAAGAACAGCCCCAGGTCGATCCGGGGCGGCATAGTAGTGTTTTTCATCAGAATGCAAAGCAGCTGCAGCCCAGCGCCCCCCAGAAAGCGTTATCGTCGGACACCGGCATCTCTGACGTGCGGGCGAAATCATGCTGGTGGCTGTGAACCCCGCACGGCCCGCTGCAGTGGTGAACAGGGCTCATGCCGACGCGTGCGGCCTGCGGCGGCGCGCTGCGGTAGTGGCCCGGCACCTTCACCACCGGGGACCACTCGGGCAAAACCGGAATGGCCGGCGGCGCGAGCGGGCCAAAGCTGCCTGCGGCGTAGACGATATCGCCGTTCACCACCGTCAGGACGGACTCAATGCCCTTGATCTCCTCTTCCGGCACGCGGAAGTAGTCTTTGCTGAGCACCGCCAGGTCCGCGAGCTGGCCGACCTTGATCTGCCCCTTCTGGTTCTGCTCGCTGGAGAACCACGCGCTGCCCTGGGTCCAGAGCATCAGGGCGGTGTCGCGGTCCAGACGGGCGCTGTGGTCGTACATCTGCATCCCGCCGACGGTGCGGCCGGAGACCAGCCAGTAGAGCGCGGTCCACGGGTTGTAGCTCGCCACGCGGGTGGCGTCCGTCCCTAAGCCCACCGGCACGCCGGTCTCGAGCATTTTTGCCACAGGCGGCGTGTGGCGGGTGGCTTCGATGCCGTAACGCTCGGCAAAGTACTCGCCCTGGAAGGCCATGCGGTGCTGCACGGCAATGCCGCCGCCGAGCGCTTTGATGCGGTCGATGTTGGCCTGGGTAACGGTTTCCGCGTGGTCGAAGAACCAGTGCAGGCCGTTGAACGGAATGTCGCGGTTCACCTTCTCGAAGACGTCCAGCATGCGGCTGATGGATTCGTTGTAGGTGGCGTGCAGGCGGAACGGCCAGCGGTGCTCCACCAGGTGGCGCACCACGCGCTCCAGCTCGTCCTCCATGCCCGGCGCGAGGTCAGGACGCGGCTCGAGGAAGTCTTCAAAATCGGCGGCGGAGAAGACCAGCATTTCGCCCGCGCCGTTGTGGCGGAAGAAGTCGCTGCCCTGGCCCGGCGTGAGCATGTCGGTCCATTTCTCAAAGTCTTCCAGCTCGTGGCCCGGACGCTGGGTAAACAGGTTGTAGGCGATGCGGATGGTCATCTGCTTCTTCTCGTGCAGCTCGGCAATCACCTCGTAATCTTCCGGGTAGTTCTGGAAGCCGCCGCCCGCGTCGATGGCGCTGGTCAGCCCCAGACGGTTCAGTTCGCGCATAAACTGGCGCGTGGAGTTGACCTGCTGCTCCAGCGGCAGCTTCGGCCCTTTGGCGAGCGTGGCATAGAGGATCATGGCGTTCGGACGGGCAATCAGCATCCCGGTCGGGTTGCCGTTGGCGTCGCGCTGGATCTCGCCGCCCGGCGGGTTTGGCGTGTCTTTGGTGTAGCCGACCACCTTCAGCGCGGCGCGGTTGAGCAGGGCGCGGTCGTACAGGTGCAGGATGAAGACCGGGGTGTCCGGCGCGGCGTCGTTAATCTCGTCCAGCGTCGGCATGCGGCGCTCGGCAAACTGGAACTCGGTCCAGCCTCCCACCACGCGCACCCACTGGGGCGACGGCGTGCGCAGGGCCTGCTCCTTGAGCATGCGCAGGGCGTCGGCCAGAGACGGCACGCCTTCCCAGCGCAGCTCAAGGTTGTAGTTCAGCCCGCCGCGAATGAGGTGCAGGTGCGAGTCGTTCAGGCCGGGGATGGCGGTGTGGCCTTTTAAGTCGACCACCTTGGTGCCGTCGCAGTGGTGTTGCATCACCTCGGCGACGGTACCCACTTCCAGAAATTTTCCGTCGCGCACGGCAACGGCTTCCGCGACAGGGTTTTCGCGATCGACGGTGTGAAACTGGCCGTTAACCAGAATGAGATCGGCTTTACAGAGGGTAACCATAACTGCTCCTGACTGAGAGGGGGAATGGTCAGGATTATGGGAACTGGTTTCGGCAAAGATCCAGTTATACAATAGGATAGGTATACCAAAGTATAACTATACCTAAGGTTAACTATACGAAGAGATAATTACGCGCGGCGACGGAAAACCGCAGGATGAGGGTGACTTTATCGTCGTGGCACTCACGGCGATTTCTACCCTTAACCACTGGAAAATGCTATGACCTCTTCAAAGCTCGAAGTGTTAACCCCTGCGAACTGCCAGATCATCTTTATCGATCACCAGCCACAGATGGCGTTTGGCGTGCAGTCTATTGACCGCCAGGTGCTGAAAAACAACACCGTGGCGCTGGCAAAAGCGGCCAAAGTGTTCACCATCCCGACCATCATCACCACCGTAGAGACCGAAAGCTTCTCCGGTAACACCTATCCGGAGCTGCTGGACGTCTTCCCGGGCCAGGACATTCTGGAGCGTACCTCCATGAACTCCTGGGACGACCAGAAGGTGCGCGACGCGCTGAAGGCCAACGGCAAGAAGAAGGTGGTGGTGGCCGGCCTGTGGACCGAAGTGTGCAACAACAGCTTTGCCCTGTGCGCGATGCTGGAAGGCGACTACGAAATTTATATGGTGGCGGACGCGTCCGGCGGCACCTCCAAAGAGGCCCACGACTTCGCGATGCAGCGCATGATCCAGGCGGGCGTGATCCCGGTGACCTGGCAGCAGGTGATGCTGGAGTGGCAGCGCGACTGGGCGCGTAAAGAGACCTACACCGCGGTGATGGATATCGTGCGCGAGCACTCCGGCGCGTACGGCATGGGCGTGGATTATGCCTACACCATGGTGCACAAAGCGCCGTCTCGCCAGAAGAGCGAGCACCGCACCCTAGCGCCGGTCCCGGCTCGCTAAGTTCCGCTGGCGGGCTGGTCCCTCGTCCGGCTCGCCGCTGCCTCTTTCTCTGGAGTTCACAATGAGTACTGGGCTGATATCCCTTGCCGCAGGCGTGTTGATTGGCCTGATGTATGCCGTGCTGAAGGTGCGCTCCCCCGCGCCGCCCGCGCTGGCGCTGATTGGCCTGCTGGGGATGCTGGCGGGTGAACAGGCGACGCGCCATCTGTTATCCCGCGACGGCACGCCGCCTCCTCAGGTGACGGTTCCGCAGGCTAAATCGCAGACGGGAGCGTCGTCATGAAAGCATGGATAATTTCGCTGGTGTGCGGCGTGGTTGCTGGGGTAATTTACGCCCTGCTCGACGTTCATTCCCCGGCACCGCCGGTTGTCGCCCTGCTTGGCCTGTTTGGCATGCTGGTGGGTGAACAGCTCATCCCGGTGGGACGGCGTTTACTGAGTCGCGAACCGCTTACCCTCGCCTGGTTTCGTCACGAATGCGTGCCGAAAATCAGCGGCACGGCGCCCCCCGCGCCCGCGAAGGACGATCGCGACGTTTAATGATTTTTTTGAGGAAAGACAGCATGACGCTGCCGTGGCGCATTGCCATCATCGATGACGAACGTTCCGTCCGCAGCGGGCTGAGTAATCTCCTGGAGTCGGAAGGGTATGCCGCCGACGCGTTTGATTCGGCAGAGGTGTTTCTGAGCCATCCGCTCGCCCTGTCCGGCGCGGCAGTGGTGATCGCCGATATCAAGCTGCGGGGCATGAGCGGCCTGGAGCTGTATGAAAAGCTGCGGCTGCTGGCCGTCCCGCCGCCGCCCGTGATCTTTATCTCCGGTCATGCTGATGAAAATATGCAGCGGTACGCTCTTAGCCTGGGCGCCGCTGCATTTTTGCGTAAACCCATTAACATCGATATTCTGCTGGATCATATACAGCGGGAGCTGGCCCGCCGACGATAAGGATCGCGGATGAACGAACACGAGCAGCCTGCATTCTGGCCCGCCCAGGGGAATCTTCACCAGGGGCGGGTTTTTGTCCTTAAAGAGGATGTGATTTTTACCGTGCTGGCGCAGGAGGGCGGTATCTCCTGGATGAACGCTCGCCATCCCCATTCCGGCGGCTCGTTTATCATTGCCACCGCGGTGAGCGACGAAGAAGAGGAGCGGGCCACCCGGCTGCTGAAAAACGAGTTTGCCCTGCGCGACGTGCTGCAGGATAGCTGGGCCATCCGCGCCGTTGCCTCCACCCAGTACCGGGGACGCTTCGCGCTGGTGTATGCGCCGTTTTCGTTTGAACTGCTGGCGCGGCGCGCGGGCAGGGCGATCTCTGGGATCTCGCGCTTTATCGAGCTGGCGATCCAGATCTGCGCTCCCCTGCGCCAGATGCACCTGCAAAACCTGATCCACGGCGATATCAAGCCCGGCAGTATTTTTGTTCATCACGATGCCACCTGCCGTCTGGGCAGCTTTGGCCTCTCCTGTAGCCTCTCCGGTGCCTTCTCCCAGACCCGGCTTGCCGTTTCAGGCGGAACGCCCGCCTATATGTCGCCGGAGCACACCACCCGCACCCGCCGCCCCGTTGACGGGCGCAGCGATCTCTACAGCCTCGGCATGGTGCTGTATGAACTTCTGACCGGACGCCTGCCGTTTGAGCTGGGGGAGCACGATCAAACCAACTGGGCGCACTACCATATTGCCTCGGAGCCGCTGGCCCCGGACGTTATTCGCCCGGACGTGCCGGGAATGCTGTCGACCATCATCCTCAAGCTGCTGGAGAAGCATCCCGATAACCGCTACCAGACGGTCGACGGGCTGATTGCCGACCTCCGCCGCTGCCAGGCGACGCTGACCTGCGAGGGCGAGATCGTCGCCTTTACGCCCGGCCAGCAGGACCGCACCCCGGCGATCCATCTGGCGGACACCCTGTTCGCGACGCACCCGCAGGCGAATGACGTCATTGCCGCGTTTGAGCGGGTGGGGCAGAGCATGGTGCCGGAGCTGGTGACGATCGGCGGGCCGTCGGGGATCGGCAAATCGTCCATCATCGCGACGGCGCTCAAAACGCTGCAGCAGCGTCAGGTATTGCTGGCGGTGGGGAAGGTCGATCAGTTCTCGCCGTCTTTGCCCTACGGCGTATTAAGCTCCGCGTTCCGCACCCTGACGCTGCACCTGCTGGGGCTGCCCGCGGAAGACGTGGCGAAGTGGAAAATCCGCCTGTCCCGCGCCCTGGAGGGGTACGAGGCGCTGGCCGTCAGCCTGGTGCCCGAGCTGGGGCTGCTCCTTGAGAGCAAGCCGCGCTTCTCGGCGGATACGTTTTCCATTGATGCCCGGGCGCGCTTCAGCCATATGGTGCTGGCTCTGGTGAAAACCTTTGCCACTCAGGGCTGCCCGCTGGTGCTGGTGCTTGACGATCTTCAGTGGAGCGACGCCGCCAGCCTGCACACGCTGAAACATCTGCTGGTGACCTGCGGCGCTATCCCGCTGCTGCTGGTGGTGGCCCACCGCGATATCGGTTCGTTGTCCGAACCGACACTGCAACAGCAGCTGGCGAGCCTGCCGGAGGCGGCGCAAAACGCGACTGAGATTATCCCGCAGGCGCTGTCCGTGAAGGCGGTGGCGCGCTGGCTGGCGACGATATTTCGTGCCCGCAGCGCGGCGACGACCGACCTCGCCACGCTGATCCACGAGAAAACCGGGGGCAACCCGCTCTTTGTGCACGAGTTTTTCCGCCGCATCGTGGATGACGGCCTGGTGGTGCACAACAAATATCAGGACAAGTGGCACTACGATCTGCAGGCGATCCGCGCCCGACACTACACCGAAAACGTCGTTACCCTGGTGCTGGAGCAGCTCGAAGAGATGCCCGACGAGACGCGCCGCCTGCTGGGCAGCATTGCCTGCCTCGGCGGCACGGGCGAACTGGAGATGATATGCCGCGTGGTCGGTGTGTCGGTGGCAGAAATTCGCTATGCGCTGCACCCGGCGGTGATGGCCCAGCTCATCGTGCTGACGGAAAAAGAGTACGCCTTCACCCATGACAGGGTGCAGGAGGCCGCCTTTGCGCTGCTGGATCAGCATGAGAAAAGCCATCTTCACCTGACCACCGCCAGCCTGCTGGCCGACGCCGCGCGTCAGGCGGCGGGGAACGAACTGCTGTTCCGCGCCGTTCACCACGTCACGGCCGCGCTGGACAGCATTCAGCCCGCGCCGCAGCGGCAGATGTTCCGCGAGCTGAGCCTGCTGGCCGCGCGACGGGCGAAGCGCACGGGAGATTATCTTTCGGCGCTCGGCTACCTCCAGACCGCCAGAGCGCTGGGCAACGCCGGGGCGGTCTCAGACTTTATGCTTGATATCGAAGAGGCGGGCTGCGAGTTTGCGCTGGGGCACCTGGAGCGGACCCGCGAGCTGTGTGACGCCATTCTCGGCTGCCCCGGCGGGCTGACCGAAAAGGCGCTGGCGGCCAACCTGCTGGTGGAGGTGTACACTCGCCAGTCGGACAGCCGTCTGGCGCTGGAGGCGGCGCTCTGCTGGCTGGGCATTTTTAGTATTCAGATTGGCCGCCATCCGGAAGACGCCGACTGCGACGAGGCCTGGGCGCTCTTTTGCAACCGCACGGGCGACGCGCCGCAAAACCTTTTTGCCCAGCTCTCACGAATGGATAACCCGGAAACCGAAGCGGTGATGAACCTGCTTTACAGCGCCAGCATCTGCGCCAGCTTCATCTGCCCGCGCCTGCATTTTTTGCTGCTCTGCCGCATGATGCACCTCACCCTCGACCACGGCATTACCGGCGCCTCCACCACGGCGATGGCCTGGTTTGGGGTGCTGATTGGCCACCGCTACGCCGAGTATCGCCTCGGGTTCCAGTACGGCACGCTGGCCCGCGAGCTGGTGAACCGCCACGGCTACGACGCGTTCGAAGCCAAAACCCTGCTGCCCCTCGACCAGCTCAGCGTCTGGACCCAGCCTTTATCGTTTACCATCGAGTGCGCAAAAGCCTGCTTCACCGCCGCAGTGACCCACGGTGATATGACGGTGGCCTGCTTTGCGGCCTGCCATCAGGTTATTAACTTCCTCTCACGGGGCGATCACCTGGACGGGGTGTTGACCAGCATCGATCGCGGCCTGGCGTTTGTGCGTAAAACCCACTTCCAGGACGTTGAAACCATATTGATGCTCCAGCGCACCTTCGTGGAGTTTTTGCGCACGCCGACGATCGGCACCTGGACCGCGTCGCAGGCGCTGCCCGAGGCGCTGCTTCCCGCGTCGCCGGAGCAGGCCCCGGAGCAGACCTCCACCATGCTGTTCTGGTACTGGCTCTACCGCGGCATGGCGCACTTTACCTGCGGGGAGTATGCCGACGCGCAGGCGGATCTCGAGATGGCGGGCTGGTATGCGTGGTCTGCGCCGGGCCATATCCATCTGCTGGATTACCATCTTTACAGCGCGCTGGCGCTCTCCCGTCAGCTGACGCCGGAGACGTTTTCGGCGAACCACCGCCGCAGCATTCACGCTCACTACGACAAAATCGCCCTCTGGGCGCGCATTAATCCCGGCACGTTCGCGGATAAAGAGGCGCTGATATACGCCGAAATTGTCCGTCTGGACGGGATGAACAGCATTGCGCTTGAGCAGTACGAGAAGGCGGTCCGGCTCTCCCGTGAGGGCGGCTTTAATCCGATTAACGCCCTGGCCCACGAGCTGGCGGGCCGCTTCGCGCTGGCCTGCGGCTACCCGACCGCGTCAGACGCGCACTTCCGCGGCTCGATTGCCGCCTGGGGTCGCGCGGGCGCGCAGGCCAAGGTGCGCCAGCTGGAACAGGATTTCCCGCACCTGCTGGCCTCCGGGCAGGCCAGCGCCTACGACACGGTGGCGTTTGCCCAAAACGAGACGATCCGCGATCTGCAGAGCGTGATCAAAGCTTCCCGCGCGCTGTCGGAAGAGATCAATCTTGAGCGCCTGATTGAAAACCTGATGACCATCCTGCTCGAACGCGCCGGGGCGCAGCGCGGCCTGCTGCTTCGCGTGAGCGATAACCTGATCCCGGAGATCGAGGCCAGCGCCTGGACCAGCACCGACGGCGTGCGGGTGCGGATCCTGAAAGACGTGCCGATGGCGACCGACATGCCGCTGTCGGTGCTGGCAGCGGTGATCCGCACCGGGCAGGAGATCCGCACCGGCAGGCCGGAGGAGTTTCACCCCTTCAGCCAGGACCCTTATCTGGTGACTTCGGGAGCGGCGGTGATGTGCGTCCCGATGTTCAAACAGGCGCGGCTGGTGGGCGTGCTCTACCTGGAAAACCGCCTGATGCCGGAGGTCTTCACCGCCGAGCACTCGCGCGTGGTAAGCCTGCTGGGCGCGCAGGCCGCGGTATCTCTGGAGACGGCGCGGCTCTACGCCGAGCTGCTGGCGGAGAACATTCAGCGCCGCCGGGTGGAAAAAGAGCTGCGCGCCAGCCAGACCTCGCTGATGCTGGGCGAGCAGATCAGCCACACCGGCAGCTGGCGCTGGGAGCTGGAGCAGGATCTGATGTTTGTCTCGGAAGAGTACGCCCGCATTCTCGGCCTGCCCGACCAGCAAAAGATGATCTCCATGGCGGAGTTTTTGACCTTCGTTCACGAGGACGATTACGCCCGCATCAGCGCCATCGTCACCCAGAGCGTGCGCGACGGGCTCTCCATGCGCGCCGAGTTTCGTATTAAGCGCACCGACGGCTCGACGCGCTACATCCTCGGGATTGGCGATCCGGTGGGGGTGGGCAGCGAGGTGAACGAGTACTACGGCATCATCACCGATATCACCAGCCAGCGCGCCGCGGAGGATGCCATGCGGGTGGCGCAGGCGGATCTGGCGCGCGTTTCCCGCGCCACCACCGTCGGGCAGCTGACCTCCTCCATCGCCCATGAGATCAACCAGCCGCTGATGTCCATCGTCTCGAACGCCGGGGCGAGCCTGCGCTGGCTCAGCCGCGAGCCCGCCCGCCTGGATAAAGTGCGTGAAGGGCTGGAGGAGATCGCCGCGGAAGGGGCGCGGGCGGGGGAGATCATTCGCAGCATCCAGTCCCTGACGCGCAAGCAGGATCCCACCTTCTCGCGCATCGACATGCACTACCTGATCCGCCATATCCTCACGCTTTCCCGCAGCGAGCTGGAGCAGAGACACATTAGCGTTGATTATCTGTTGAACGCCAGCGACAGCTTTATCACCGGGGATAGCGTGCAGATCCAGCAGGTGCTGCTGAATCTGGTGATGAACGCGGTAGAGGCCATGGCCGAGGTGAAGGATCGCGCCAGCACCATCATCCTCAGCACCGCCAACGCGGACGGGAAAGTGATTGTCGAGATCGCCGATACCGGGAGCGGCATTGAGCCCGAGCGGCTGGAGCAGATTTTTGACTCGTTCTACTCCACCAAGCCGCAGGGGATGGGGATGGGGCTGACCATCAGCGCCAGCATTATCGAGCGCCACTGCGGGAAGCTGAGCGCGCGCCGCCGGGAGCCGCACGGCACGGTGTTTACCTTCGCGCTGCCGCTGGCCGCGCAGGAAGGATAAACGTTACTCCGCGGGCTGGCTTTTGGTCAGGCGCTCAACGGCCCTGACCAGCTCGGCCACGGAGCGCACCTGCATTTTTTCCATCACGCGGCGGCGGTGCACCTTCACCGTGATCTCGCTGACGCCCAGCTCGGCGGCAATCTGCTTGTTGAGCTTGCCGGTGATGGCAAGCTCAAGCACCTCGTGCTCGCGCGGGGTGAGGGACAGATGGCGCTGCTTCAGGGCGTAGTGCTCTTTATTGCGCTCGGCGTTGTTTTCCGCCAGCTGAAGCGCGGACTCAATGGCGTCGATCAGCGCGGCGGATTCGACGGGCTTGGTGAGAAATTCGTACGCGCCGCCTTTAATGGCGCGCACCGACATCGGGATAGTGCCGTGGCCGGTGAGAAAAATAATCGGGATCTCGCGCCCGCTGTCTTTGAGCGCGTCCGCCACCTCAAAACCTGAGATGGCGGGCATTTGCATGTCGAGGATCACGCACGACGGCAGATCCTCAAACCGGTGTTGAAGAAATGTTTCTGCTGATGAAAAGCCGATGGCGTTCAGTCCCGCTGATTCCAGCAGCCCGATTACGGACTGCCTGACCGCGTCATCGTCATCAACCACATACACAATGTGTTCCATTCACCGCCCCGGTGCTGATTTAAATGTCGAGGATGCAAACAGTCCCAACGGTGGCGTAAGAGACTGTTTATGCTGACTTTCATCTTAACACATTAAATATCATTATCATTTAACAATATGATAACCATATGAAGTATAGCGAGCCGGGACGGGGGCGGTGAAGGAACGAAACGCTGTTTTTATGCACCCACTAGCTCAATGCGGTTGCCGTCCGGGTCCGCGATCACCGCCTCATAGAAGCCGTCCCCGGTCATGCGCGGGGCGCTGAGCAGCGTGCCGTTGGCCTGCGCCCGTTCGGCCATGCTGTCCACTTTTGCCTTGCTGCCGACGTTAATGGCGATATGCGCCCAGCCGATAAACTCCGGGTGCGGCGGGGCGTCGGGCAGGTCCGGCAGCGTCATCAGCTCCAGGGTCGGCCCGTCATCCAGGGTAATAAAGTGGGATTCAAACCCCGGGCGGTTTTTGCTGACGTAGCGTTCGTTACTGCGGCCATTAAACACCGTTTCCCAGAACTGAACCTGGGCCTCAAGGCTGCGGGTCCAGAGTGCGACATGTGCAATATTCATTGTAACCCTCGTTGTTTGTATTGCGCGGTTATGCAACATTATGCGCATTGATACTCGATTAGAAATTTCAAAGGACTTTCAATGCTCGATTATGCAGCTTTTCCTGAACAGCGACAAGAGCGGATCCGACAGATCCTTCAGGAGAGCGGAAGGGTGGTCTGTACCAAGCTGGCGAGCCAGATGAAGGTGTCCGAGCACACCATTCGCCGTGATTTACATGAACTTAGCAAAGAGGGCTATTGCAAAAAGGTCTACGGCGGCGCGGTGCTTCAGCTTCCGGATGCGGGCAGTTTTTTCAGCCGCGAGCAGAAAATAAGTGCAGAAAAGCACACGATCGCGCAGAAAGCAGCAACGCTGGTTCAGGCGGGCGGGTGCATTTTTATCGACGCGGGGACGACAAACCTGGCGCTGGCGAAGGCCCTTCCGGCGGATCTCAACGTCACGGTGGTGACCAACTCCCCGGCCATTGCCGCGGAGCTGCTGCATCATCCGCTGTGCGAGGTAATCATCACCGGCGGGCAGATCCAGCGAGCGTCCGGCGGAACGGTTGGCGCCACGGCGGCGAGCCAGATCCAGGGCATTATCTTCGATCAGGCCTTTATCGGCGGCTGTGCGATGGATCCTGAGGCGGGGCTTACGGGGTTTGATTTTGCCGACTGCGAGTTTAAAAAAGCCGTGATTGCCCAGAGCACCCAGACCATTGTGGCCCTGACCGCAGACAAGCTTCCCGGCGTCGCGCGCTTTGTGGTCGCGAAGAGCCGCGACATTGATCTGCTGGTGGTGGAAGAGGGGATGGAACAGGGCGTTTTTGACGCGCTGGCGGCGCAGGATGTTCGCATTGTGTGCGCCTGAGGACTTTCACGGGTAAAACAGGCTACACTCTGGTTTTGAGCGCTAAATGCTGAGGACGTAACAATGCACTACACACTGAAAGAAAGCGACAAGGACAAAGCGGAAGGGTCAAGCGGCGCGGGCGCTCTGCAGCAAAAACTGCTGGAGTCCCGTTCGATTGTCATCTCCGGTGAGATCAACCAGGAGCTGGCGCAGAAGGTGATCACCCAGATGATCCTGCTGCAAAGCGTCAGCAACGATCCGATCAAGCTGTACATCAACAGCCAGGGCGGCCACGTGGAAGCGGGCGATACCATCCACGACTTCATCAAGTTCATCCGCCCGGAAGTACACGTCATCGGCACCGGCTGGGTGGCGAGCGCCGGGATCACCATCTTCCTGGCGGCGAAA
The DNA here is from genome assembly GCF_034107265.1 of Enterobacter sp. 168J2. Classification (NCBI taxonomy): domain Bacteria; kingdom Pseudomonadati; phylum Pseudomonadota; class Gammaproteobacteria; order Enterobacterales; family Enterobacteriaceae; genus Enterobacter; species Enterobacter sp. 168J2. Next base: position 195,605 of record NZ_JAWNEB010000002.1, read on the forward strand.
AAAGAGCACCGCTACTCGCTGCCGAATACCCGCTTTATGATCCACCAGCCGCTGGGCGGCGTGCGCGGTCAGGCGACGGATATTGAGATCGAAGCGCGCGAGATCATCCGCATGCTGGATCGCGTGAACAAGCTGATCGCTGACGCCACCGGCCAGCCGCTGGAAAAAGTGAAAAAAGATACCGACCGCAACTACTGGATGTCTCCCGCAGAAGCGCTGGACTACGGCATCGTGGGCAAGCTGATTACCCACTACGACGAGCTGAACCTGGATTAAGTTTTACCGCCGCGTACGGGTCGGGTAGCGGCTTCGCCTTGCCCGACCTACGCGCGCTCGTTTGACCCATGACAAGTTCCCCCTCTGCCTTCTTGCCTATAATCGCGCCTGTTTCCCCTCTCACTGGTGCTACCCATGGCGTATCAACTGAACCTGAACTGGCCGGAATTCCTCGAGAAATACTGGCAAAAACAACCCGTAGTGCTGAAAAATGCCTTCCCGAATTTTGTCGACCCGATTACCCCGGACGAGCTGGCAGGCCTGGCGATGGAGCCGGAAGTCGATAGCCGTCTGGTGAGCCACGCTAACGGCAAATGGCAGGCCAGCAATGGTCCGTTTGAGCACTTTGACGGTCTGGGCGAAACCGGCTGGTCGCTGCTGGCGCAGGCGGTGAACCACTGGCATATGCCCGCCGCGGAGCTGGTGCGTCCGTTCCGCGTCCTGCCGGACTGGCGTCTGGATGACCTGATGATCTCCTTCTCCGTGCCAGGCGGCGGCGTGGGGCCGCATATCGATCAGTACGACGTGGTTATCATTCAGGGGATGGGCAGCCGCCGCTGGCGCGTGGGCGACAAGCTGCCGATGCGTCAGTTCTGCCCGCATCCGGCGCTGCTGCACGTGGATCCGTTTGAGCCGATCATCGACGAAGATCTGGCCCCGGGCGATATTCTCTACATCCCGCCAGGATTCCCGCACGACGGCTCTACCCATGAGACGGCGCTCAACTACTCCGTCGGCTTCCGCGGGCCGAACGGCCGCGATCTGATCAGCAGCTTTGCCGACTACGCGCTGGAAAACGATCTGGGCGGCGAGCACTACAGCGATCCGGATCTGACCTGCCGCGAACACCCGGGCCGCGTGGAGCAGTACGAGCTCGATCGCATTCGTCAGATGATGATCGACATGATTAGCAAGCCGGACGATTTCACGAAATGGTTTGGCAGCTTCGTCTCCACGCCGCGCCACGAGCTGGATATTGCCGCCGCCGAGCCGCCGTATTCAGAGGAAGAGGTGCTGGACGCGCTGCAAGGGGGCGAAACGCTCTCCCGCCTGAGCGGCCTGCGCGTGCTGAACGTTAACGGCAGCTTCTTCATCAACAGCGAACAGCTGGAGACGGTAGACGCGAAGGGCGCGGATGCGCTGTGCCGCTACACCGAACTCGGTCAGGCCGAGCTGGGCGATGCGCTGAAAAATCCGGCGTTTGTTGAAGAGCTCACCGGGCTGATTAACCAGGGGTACTGGTACTTCGACGAGTAACAGGTGGCGGCGTTTAGTCAGCCTAAACGCCGCTACGTTCAAACCAGCATGTTACATGCTTTCCAGTAGTTTAAAAGCCGCTCGTCGTCGCGCTCTTTCTCCGCTTTGATTTTCATCGCCTGGGCGAGATTCTCTCGCGATATCTCATGGCCTTTTTGCACGATGTCCAGAACCGCTTCACCAAGAGCCAGCGAAATTTCTGCCCGATTATTGTTGCGAATCGTCATAAATACCTCCTCGTTGGTTGCGATAATTTAATTATGAACGGGAAATAATTAGTCGGTAATAATTCATCTCATTCTTATTTTTTTTAATTTGGCGTTAAATAGACATAATATTCCATTCTGACAATGATGTTTCAAAATGCTAATAAGCCTTTTAAGCCTGAATTTATGCGCTACAGTTATTTTCGTGCAACAGGCAAATAACCGAAACAGGAGAATGATTATGGTAGATAAAAGCGCAATTAAGGATCACACTCAGGTTGTCGCCAGCTGCGGAACGCACGTCGGGGTTGTAGACCATTTAGACGGTGAGCGTATCAAACTTGCGAAGAGCGACCCGGAATCGGGCGGCAAGCACCACTTTATTCCTCTCGGCTGGGTCGATAAGGTCGAAGATAATAAAGTTGTCCTGACCAAAAACCATAAAGAGGTTTTTGCTGAGTGGCAGGAAGCATAAAATATATTTCTCGTTAAGAAATATACGCCTTCGCTCCGGCTTCGTCCGGAGCGTAATAGCGTCTGCGCCCGGTGATTGCTGATATAGCAAAGGGATGGTACTGTTTTGCCTGACCTTTCCCCGATGCAGGCCCCGAATGATGCTCCAGAGTGAAAATAGATCAGCGAAACGCATATTTTTTGTTGAGGATTTTCAGGTATTCGGCGAGCGCTACGGCATCGACTACCGTTTCCCGCTGTTAAAAGGGGAGCAGGTTAGCGGCAGCCCGGTGTTGCAGGGGAATGTGGAAGAGATGACGCTCTCGTCCGGCATTTCGCTGACCCACTCCGACGTGCATGTATTACAACCCTACGAAACCACATCCCGCCACAGCAGCCCGCTCTATATGCTGGTAGTCCTGGAAGGGTGCGTTACGATCGCGCTCAATGGCATCGACTATCACGTTCGTCCCGGCATGGCGTTCAGCGCCCGTCTGAGTGAGGAACAGGTGATGAGCGCGCGTCACGACGCCGACAGCTCGCTGAAAACGCTCTCGTTTGGCGTGTACCCGCATGAAGCCGGGCGTGAAGCCCTGCTTGAGTCGCTGCTGCTGGAATGGCAAAACCTGAATACACCCACGTTTGTCTGGCACGTTCCCGAGTTTGTTATGTCAGGTATTCAGCATGCGCAGCAGCAGAGGGGAAGCGTGCTCGCGCGTAAGCTGTTGCTGGAGGGGCTGATGTACCAGCTGCTCGGCCACGGCCTGAACCAGCGCCAGCAGCCCTGCCCGAGCCGCCCTGAGCATGCGCGTCTGGAACGCGTGCGGAGCATGCTGGAACAGTCTCCTGAACGGGATCATACCCTCGCGCAGCTGGCAGCCCTGGCTGCAATGAGCCCAAGCAGCCTGCGCAGCAAGTTCCGTCAGCGCTACGGCTGCACGCTCTTCGATTACCTCCGCGACTGTCGCCTTGCGCTGGCGCGCCGCTATCTGCTGGAAGGCCACAGCGTGCAGCAGGCGGCCTGGATGTGCGGGTATCAGCATGCCACCAACTTCGCCACCGCGTTTCGTCGTCATTACGGGATTTCACCGGGCGACGTGCGCAAACTCCGCTAACGTAATTTCGCCCATCGCGCGAACGCATCCCGTGCGGTTTAGCATCGCGCATACGTAACCTGGCGGCGCGCATAGCCGTTTGCACCCTCAAAAAGGTAATAATTCTTATTAACAATAAGAAATATCTCTGGAGAGGGTTATGTTTGCTAAATCGCGTCTGGCACTGCTGGTGGGATGGGTTACCGGTAGCGTCGCTTTTCCTTTACTGGCGCAGGATGCGCAAAAAACTGACACCGTGGTGGTGACCTCGCAGATGCAGTCTGCGGCTACCAAGCTTGAAACGCCGGATATTGAAACTCCGCAGTCGGTCTCTATCGTCACGCGCGAGCAGTTCGAAGAGCAGGGCGCAACCAGCGTGCGTCAGGCCGTGAGCTACACGCCAGGGGTCTACAGCAACCAGATCGGGGCGTCAAACCGCTTTGACTACATGGTGCTGCGCGGCTTCTCTGACGGCAGCCTGGACAACGTCTACCTGGACGGCCTGAAGATGATGGGCGACACCAACTCCCACAGCTCGCTGGTGGTTGATCCGTGGTTCCTGGACAGTATCGAAGTCGTGCGCGGCCCGGCCTCCGTGCTCTATGGCCGTTCATCGCCGGGTGGGATTGTGGCGCTTACCTCCCGTAAGCCGTCGTTCGATCCGGGCGGGGAGATCAAGCTCTTTGCCGGGAACAATAGCCAGCGTGGGGCGATGTTCGACGTCACCGGCCCGGTTGATGATAACGACCGCGTGGCGGTGCGCCTCAGCGGGATGACCCGCTATGCCGATTCCCAGTTCGATCCGCTGAAGGAAGAGCGTTACGCGCTGATGCCGAGCCTGACCTGGCGTATCACCGATAGCACCCGTCTGGATCTAATGGCCTACCTGCACCGCGATCCGGAAGGGGGCAGCCACTCCGGCCTGCCGTATGAGGGCACCGTTGTGCCGCACAGCGGGAAGAAAATCTCCAACACGTTCTTTGAAGGTGAAGACGATTACGACAAGTACGATCGTCGGGAAAACATGGTCGGCTATAACCTTGAGCACCTGTTTGACAGCGGCTGGTCCGTGCGCCAGAAGCTGCGTTACCTGCACACCAAAGTGGAGCTGAACCAGGTGTATGCCGCAGGCTGGCTGAATGACACCGAGCTGAACCGCGGCTATTCCGGCTCCGACGAGAAGATGAACGCCATCACCCTGGATAATCAGGTCGACGGCAGCTTCGACACCGGGGCGGTGAACCACCGCGTGCTGATCGGCATGGACTACCAGGACCGCACCAACAACGTGACCGGCTACTATGGCGGCTTCCCGCCGATTGACGCCTTCCACCCGGTTTACGGTGCGAAGCCGGACTACATCACCCAGTACAGCAGGGAAAAGCATAAGCTTCGCCAGACCGGCTACTACCTACAGGATCAGATGTCCGTTGACCGCTGGCGCCTGACGCTCGGCGGGCGTTACGACCAGGTGAGCGTGTCGAACGTCGACAACTTTAACCACACCCGCAGCGATCTGGATAAAAACAACTTCAGCAGCCGCGCGGCGCTGCTGTATCTGTTTGATAACGGCGTTGCGCCGTACGTCAGCTACTCCACCGCCTTTACGCCGACCAGCTTTGCCGACGAGCAGGGCAATATCCTGGATCCGATGAAGGGCAAGCAGTGGGAAGCGGGCGTGAAGTATGAGCCAGAAGGGATGAACAGCCAGTTCAGCGCCTCGGTGTTCCGCATCAACCAGAAGAACATTGCCACCAAAGAGGAGCCGACCGATCCGTACCGTTCCATCGGTGAAATCGAATCCGAAGGCGTTGAGCTGGAGGCGATTGGTCAGCTGACCGACAGCCTGCGCATGCAGGCGGCGTACACCTACACGGATATTCGCTACAAGAAGAGCAGCCCGGAAGAGGAGGGCAAGCGCGCCGTCTATGCCCCGCGTAACATGGCCAGCGCCTGGCTGAGCTACGACGTCAAAACCGGCCCGCTGGACGGCCTGACCGTCGGCTCCGGCGTGCGCTATGTCAACGGGATCGCCAGCGATCGCCAGAACACCCATACGCTTCCGTCGTACACGCTGGTGGACATGGTCGTGGGATATGACCTGTCGAAAGTGGGGCTCACGGGCGTGAGCGCGCAGCTGAACGTCAACAACCTGACGGACAAAAGCTACGTCGCGGCGTGTAACTCGCTCTCTTACTGCTATTTCGGTGCAGAACGCAGCATTGTGGGCAGCGTTTCGTGGAAGTTCTGAGTGGTTGATTTTGCCGGGGGCGTACGCGGTTTTCTCCCTCTCCCTGTGGGCTGAGGGATCCCCACAAAATAATGTTTGCATGGACGACCCCCTCTCCCTTGAGGGTGTACGGTCCGGGGACATGGTAGACAGGTGTTCGGGGACATGGTGAACACTTTTTAACATCCTTTACCCATGGTGATCGACTTTTTCTTCAGGTCGATCACCCCCACTTTCGTGCTGTACCACCACACTTCATAGCAGCCGTCCTCCTGCGTCTCCTTCAGCCCGACCTGTTCTCCCCTGAACGCCTTGCCTGCGCCCAGACTGACACCCTCTATGCTCAGCTTTCCGCTGACATCCACTTTCCTGACCTTCACCCCTTCATCATATTCCGGCGGCGTTACGCTCCCGCTGTACTGCCGGGCAGACGGCTGATACCGCGAGGCCGGTACCGCCATATCCAGCGCCTCGTGCGGGCGTTCAAGGTTGTAGACCGTCCGCCAGTGGTCGAAGGCGCGCTGCAGCTCACCTCTGTCCGCGAACCACTTTCCCTGCAGCACTTCCGACTTCAGGCTGCGGTGAAAACGCTCCAGCTTGCCCTGCGTCTGCGGATGATAAGGCCGGGAATGGCCCACCCGGATACCGTGACGCATGAGCCACAGCTCCAGCGCCGTCCAGGTGCCGGTGGTGTCTCCCCACGGTGAGCCGTTGTCCATCGTCATCCTGTCCGGCAGGCCGTAGCGCTCAAACACGCTGACCAGCTGATGCTGCACGGTCTCACGCCGTTCATCGGTGCAGGGCGCCAGGCACAGGGAAAAACGGGAGTGGTCGTCCAGCAGGGTGAGCGGATGGCAGCGGCCACCGCCAAAGGGAAAGTGGCCCTTAAAATCCATCTGCCAGAGGCGGTTCGGCGCGTCGTGTTCGAAGCGTCCCGTGGCCGGAATGCCCGGTGAAACGCCCGGCAGCAGGCCGTGGCGTGCCATCAGGTGATGGACGGTGCTGAAGGCGGGCATGGTGTGCCCCTGGTCTTCCAGCCAGCGCTTAATCTTGCGGGCTCCCCAGCGTTCATGGCGGTCATGGGCCATGCGCAGCAGGGCCGTGATGCCGTCTGACGAGCGGTTCGGGGAATGATGAGGTGCGCGGGAGCGGTCCTGAAGGCCGGATACGCCTTCCTGAGCCCAGCGCTGAAGCCACTTGTAGCCGGTGGCAGGAGAAATGCCGTACTGACGGCAGAGGAAACGGATGTTCGCCCCGTCCTGCGAGGCGAGCAGCACAAACTCGGTACGTAATGACATGGTATCTCTCGCATCCCAGGGCATAAGCGGCTCCATAAACGGATTCTTATGCCTCAGTTGTAAGTGTCTACCATGTCCCCGAACAAGTGTTCACTATGTCCCCGGACCGTACAGAGGGAGAGGGCTGGGGTGAGGGGGAACATACGGCTCCGGTGGTCATTCCGTTCACTTTATGTTCCTTGCTACTCTGTAAGGACATGACCGGTGAACGTGCCAGGGCGGCTCAATCGCCACCGCCCTGGCGACCCGGGCTCCCGGCGGTAAATCGCCGCTTCGCGGTGCCCTCAGCTTATTCCTTCAGGCTATCGGGTCGGGCATGAGCCTGCATCCCTGCAGGCCACGCCCTCTCGGCGCATCCGTGCGCCTCGCCCCGGCCTTACGGAAACGCTTCGGCGATTTACAGCCGGACCAGGGCGTCGCTGAAAGCTTTAACTCGTTCTGAAACAACCTTATTGCTTCTGCTTATAAATTACTGGGGATTCCTCAGCCCCGTGGGAGAGGGCTGGGGTGAGAGCATCAGGCCGCACTAGCCCTCCTCCATCGCAATCACAATCGCTTCACCCATCTTTTTCAACGCCTCGCGATTTTTATCCGTCGGCGGCAGCGCCACGTTGATTCGCAGGCAGTTGCGGTACTTCCCGGAGGCGGAAAACAGCGACCCGGCCGCGGCCTGGATCTTCAGCCGACACAGCTGCTTGCTGACGCACACCATATCCACCTTCTCCGGCAGCTCAACCCACAGCAGGAAGCTTCCCTGCGGGCGCGTGACGCAAATCTCCGCCGGAAAATACTGCCGCACCCAGCAGGTGTAGGTTTCCATATTCTGCTGATAAATCTGGCGCATACGGCGCACGTGGCGGTGGTAATGGCCGTCGCGAATAAACGCCGCTACCGCCATCTGGGTGCCCGGCACGTTAAACCCGCCGGCGGCGTATTTCATGTGCATCACCCGGTCGTAATAGCGGCCCGGCACAATCCAGCCGACGCGCAGGCCCGGCGCCACGGTTTTGGTAAACGAGCTGCAGAGGATCACGCGGCCGTCGATGTCCATCGAATGAATGGTGCGCGGGCGCGGGTACTCCGCCGCCAGTTCGCCGTAAATGTCATCCTCGACAATCACGATATCGTGCCGCTGGGCGAGGGCTAAAACCTGCTTTTTCCGCGCTTCCGGCATGATGAACCCGAGCGGGTTATTGCAGTTGGGCACCAGGATCACCGCCTTGATCGGCCACTGCTCCAGCGCCAGCTCTAACGCCTCGATGCTGATCCCGGTTTCAGGGTCGGTGGGAATTTCAATCGCCTTGATGTCAAACCCGCGCAGCATCTGCATGGTGCCGTGAAACGACGGCGACTCCACCGCCACGATATCCCCCGGTTTGCACACCGAGAGCAGGGCGATCGACAGCGCGCCGTGGCAGCCGTTGGTGATGACTATCTCGTTTGCCGCGACGGTAGAGCCGCCGTCCAGCATCAGGCGGGCGATCTGCTCGCGCAGCTCAAGGCGGCCGTCGAGCACGTCATAGCTCAGCATCTCGCTCGGGTTATGCTGCGCAAGGCGGCTCATCTCGCGCCACAGGGGCTTCAGGCTCGGCTGATTTACGTCCGGCGAGCCGCCGCCAAAGGAGATCATCTCTTTGTCGGCGCGGGCGTCCAGCAGCATCATCACCTCGTCCCACTGGGTGACGTCCACCGGGCGCTGCACCGGGCGCGTCATCGCCGGGACGGGCGGCTGGGCTTTGCGTTTCGAGACAAAATAGCCGGAGCGCGGCTGGGGGGTGATCAGCTGAAGATTTTCGAGGATCTGGTAGGCCTGCTGTATGGTGCTGATGCTCACGCCGTGCTCCTGGCTCAGGGCGCGCACCGACGGCAGACGTTCGCCGCTGCGGTACAGCCCTTGTTCAATGCGTTCTGCCAGAAGGTTGGCGAGATGTTGATAGCGCGTCATGCTGTATCCTCTGTTTTCACCATACAGATTGTTAAACCAGTACAGATTGCCGCAAAAAACGGCATGCAGATACCGTTTTAGCGGATCTGTATGTTAAACAAAAGTTGTTTTTGCATCTGTATTGCACGGGCCGATTTCCAGGATGATAACCCCACTGGCACAGTGAGGAGAGCATCATGGAATTCTACGAGAACCGTTCAAAACGTCCGTTCGTCGTGTTTGTCTGGATCGGCAAAACGATCCGCAACTGGTATCGCATTAACCGGACCCGCCGCATCCTGAGCCAGATGAGCGACGAGCAGCTCAAGGACGTCGGGTTATCCCGCAATGATGTTTAAACCGTGGCCGGGTAAGGCGCAGCCGCCACCCGGCGATGTTCAGCTCAACAGTTCAAGCGTCTGCCGCTTCGGCCTTTCCAGCAGCTCCACCGCCTCCTGATAGGACCGCACGTTGTTATAGCCCATCACCAGCCCGTAGCGTTTGCCCGACCCGCGGTACCACTCCGAAAGCGCGTTCACCTGCAGCTGCTGGTCCTGCCAGCAGCGGGCCACTTCCCGGTCGCAGCTCCCTTTGGTGAGAAACGCCACGATATGCATTCCGCCGTCGTTTTGCTCGGTGAAAAACAGATCGCCATACACCTCGCGCAGGGCGGCAATCATCCAGTCGCGGCGGGTCTGATACAGCGCGCGCATCTTCTTAAGATGGCGGAAAAAATGCCCTTCGTTGAGAAACGCAGTGAGGATCTTCTGCGTCAGCACCGGCTGGCCGCTGGTGGTGATATCCGCGCAGTCGGTAAAGGCCCCGACGGTGCTGGCGGGCATCACCACGTAGCCCATGCGCAGCGACGGCATGATGGTTTTACTGAAGGTGCCCATAAAAATCACCCGGTCGTGCTGGTCGAGGCTTTTCAGCGACGGCAGCACCTTGCGGGTGTAGTGAAACTCCCCGTCGTAATCGTCTTCAACGATCCACGCCTCGTTCTGAGTGGCCCAGTCGAGCAGCTGCTGCTTGCGCGGCAGGGAGAGCGTCACCGCCAGCGGGCTTTGGTGCGACGGGGTGACGATGGCAAAACGCGCGTCGCGATGGTGACGGAGCAGGTATTCCGTATCTATGCCGCTGCGATCGACCGGCACCGTGTGCAGGCGCGGCACGATCCGCTTCAGCAGCTGCTGGCCCATAAAGTAGCCCGGATCTTCAAACACCACCTTGTCGCTGCGGCTGGCGAGGGTGTCGAGGATCAGCCGCAGGCTGCCGCTGTAGCCGCTGGTGATCAGCACCTGTTCGGCACTGCAGGACAGGCCGCGCGAGATATTGAGATAGCTGGCGATGGCCTGACGCAGCGGATACCAGCCCAGGACGGGCGGGTTGAGCATCTCCTCCTGGCGCATGGCGCGCGTCGCCTGGCCCGCCAGCAGCAGCCATTTTTTATACGGGAAGCTGTCGAGGGCGGGGATGCCGGGGCGCAGAAACCCCGCCCGCTCGCGCTGGCTGATAAGCGAGGCCGGAAGCGCTCCGGTGGGCTGTTCCGCCGGGGCATTGTTATCCGGCAGCAGTAAATCCGGGTTAACCCGCGTGCCGCGCGCGCCCTGGCTCACCAGATACCCTTCACCCGTCAGAATGGCGTACGCCGTTTCGACGGTTTTGCGCGCCACCTTCAGCTCTTCCGCCAGCACGCGGATGGCGGGCACCTTATCGCCCGGCTTCAGCACGCCGCGCGTGATGTTGTCGCGATAGCGGGTATAAATCTCGTGATAGCCCGGCTTCATGTCCTACCTCATTTCACGCTTTTTGTATCTTTTTACTATGTCATGAACGGCGTAGATTTGCCCCATCGCATGACATATGCCGCACAAAAAGAGGAATGACAATGAGCACTCGCGTTAACCACCATAAAGCCACACCTGCCCTCGCCAACGCGCTGTCTGCCCTGAGCATGGAGGTGGCAAAAACCTCCATCGACCCGGCGCTGAAGCACCTGATCGACATTCGCGTGTCGCAGCTGAACGGCTGTACCTTCTGTCTGGATATGCACTCGAAAGAGGCCAAAATCGCCGGCGAGCGCGAGCTGCGCCTGTACCATCTGGCGGCCTGGCGCGAGTCCCCGCTGTTCAGCGCCCGCGAGAAAGCCGCGCTGGCCTTCACCGAAGCGCTGACCCAGATTGGCGTTCACGGGGTGAGCGACGCGCTCTACCGCAGCGTGGCGGAGCACTTCTCGGACGTGGAGATTTCAGAGCTGAACTTCGCCATCGTGGCGATCAACGCCTGGAACCGTCTGGGGATCACCTCCCGCATGGCGCCGGGCTCGCTGGACGCGGCTTACGGGCTGAATAAAGCTAACCTGGAATAATCCCGCGCTCGCGGATCGTTGCCACCAGCGCCCGCAGTCCAGGCGGAACGTGGCGATGGCCGGGGTAATAGAGGCGCAGCCCGGCAAAGGGTTGTGCCCAGTCGTCTAAGACGCTCACCAGTTCTCCACGCTCAAGCTCTTCCCGGATATACAGTTCCGGCAAAAATCCTACCCCTAATCCCGCCTTCACGGCGCGGATCGAGGCAAAAAGATCGGACGTCGCAAAGCGCGGCGGTACGGCAAGGGCGTACGTTTCCCCCCGTCGCGCCAGCTCCCAGCGGTAGATCCCGCCGTGGGCCATGCGCATGCCGATCCCCTGATGTGAAAGCAGATCGTCCGGCGTCTGCGGAGTGCCGTGGCGGGCAAAATAGTCCGGCGTGGCGGTCACCAGCTGGCGGATCTCCCCGGTCAGCGGCACGGCGATCATGTCCTGCGGCACGGACTCCTCAAGGCGGATCCCCGCATCGTAGCCTTCCGCGACGATGTCGATCATGCGCGCTTCGCTGACGGTCTCTACACGCATCTTCGGGTAGCGGATCATGAAGTCGATCAGCAGCTGGTCCAGAAACAGGGTGCCGATATGGTTCGGCACGTTCAGACGCAGCGTGCCGGCGGGTTCCCCGGTATCGCTGTGGATCTCCTCTCCGGCGAGGCGGATCTCCTGCAGCGCCGGGCCGACGCGCGCCACGTAGCGCTGCCCGGCGTCGGTGAGCGCCACGCTGCGGGTGGTGCGGTTGAAAAGGCGGGTATCAAGGCGGCTCTCCAGCCCGGCGATGGCGTTGCTTACCGCCGTGGCGGACATGCCCAGCTCCTGCGCCGCGGCGCGAAAGCTGCCGCGCCGCACCACCGCCATCACCACTTCCAGCTCTGTCAGACCTGAACGATGCATAGATTATCCTGAAAATCGAAACAACCCTTGCAGCATAGCGTGGATTATCGCAACGGAGAAGCCGTGCCAGACTGTGCTCACACAGCCTGAGGAGGTTTATATGCACACCATCGAACAGATCTTTATTAACGGCGAGTTTGTCACCCCGCACGGCACCGAACGGTTTGATTTGTACAACCCGGCGACGGCGCAGGTCATTGGGCAGGTACGCCTGGCGGATGAGGTTGACGCAGCGCGCGCCGTTGCGGCGGCGAAAGCGGCGTTTCCGGCGTGGTCGCAGACGACAAAGCAGGAGCGCATCGCCGCGCTGAAGCGTATGCATGCCGCCGTGGCCGCTCGTCACGACGATCTGCTGGAAGCGGTCATCGAAGAGTACGGCGCGCCCGCCTCGCGCTCGGCGTGGATGGCCAGCTATCCGGCGGAGGTGATTGCTCAGGCCATTGAGGCGCTGGAGGCGTTTGAATTCGTCACCCCCGCGGGCGCAGCCACGGTGCAGATGACGCCGCTCGGCGTGGCCGGGCTGATTACGCCGTGGAACAGCGACGCCGGGTTTATCTGCGGCAAGCTTGCGGCCGCGCTGGCGGCGGGCTGTACGGCGGTCATCAAGCCGAGCGAAATGAGCGCCCTGCAAACGCAGATTGTCACCGAAGCGCTGCGCGATGCGGCGCTGCCGCCGGGCGTGTTTAACATCGTCACCGGGCGGGGTGAGACGGTCGGTGAGACTATCAGCCGCCATCCGGACGTGGCCAAAATATCGTTTACCGGCTCCACGAATACCGGCAAGGCGATCCTGCGCAACGCGGCGGAGAGCTTTAAGCGCGTGACGCTGGAGTTAGGCGGGAAATCGCCAACGATCCTGCTCGATGACGTGGATCTGGCGCAGGCGATCCCGCTTGTCATTCAGGCCGGGTTTATGAACAGCGGGCAGGCGTGCGTGGCCGGAACGCGCATTCTGGTGCCTTACTCGCGCAAGTCGGAGATCGAAACCGCGCTGGCGCATGCCGTGGCGGCGGTGAAATCCGGCGACCCGCGCGATAAATCAACGGACGTCGGCCCGATGGTCAGCGAAAAGCAGTGGCAGCGGGTGCAGGGCTATATCCGCAAAGGTGTTGAAGAGGGGGCGCGCCTGCTGGCGGGCGGCGAAGGGCGGCCGGAAGGCACGCAGGACGGCTGGTTTGTGCGCCCGACGCTGTTTGCCGACGTCAACAACCGGATGACGATTGCTCGTGACGAGATTTTCGGCCCGGTGCTGTGCGTCATTCCCTATCGTGACGAGGCGGAGGCGATTGCCATTGCCAACGACACGGACTATGGCCTGAGCGCGATGGTGCTGGGCGGCGATTCGGACCGCGCGCGCCGCGTGGCGCAGCAGATTGTTTCCGGTCGCGTGCTGGTGAACACGCTCGCCCATGAACCGAAAGCGCCGTTCGGCGGGTTTAAGCACTCCGGCGTGGGGCGCGAGATGGGCGAGTGGGGGATCCGCGCGTTTATGGAGCCGAGGTCGGTCCTGGGCTAAAGCTTCGCTCTTTACCGAAGCATTGTGCTTTTCCATCCCGCATTCTCTCCTCAACATCACAGCGGAGAGACCCTCATGATTGCAGTCATTTTCGAAGCCAAAGCCGCGCCTGCCCATCAGGCGCGCTATCTCCAACTTGCCGCAGAGCTTAAGCCTTTGCTGGCCGACATCGACGGCTTTATCGATATCGAACGGTTCCAGAGCCTGACGACCGACGGCAAAATCCTGTCCCTTTCCTGGTGGCGGGATGAAGAGGCCGTCCGCCGCTGGAAGCAGAACGTCTTCCATCAGGCCGCTCAGGCCGAAGGGCGGGAGTCGATTTTTTCTTTCTACCGTATTCGGGTGGCGCAGCTGGTGCGGGAGTACAGTTCCGAAACGGGAGGGCGCGCGAATGTATGACGTTCACGTGATTTTCAGCGACGGGCCCGGCGAGCTGGCGCGCTTTGGACAGCTGTTGGGGCGCAACGGCGTGGGGCTTGAGGGCGGCGGCGTTTTCGGTACGGAAGCCCATTTCCTGGTGGAGGACGGGGAAAAAGCCCGCCGAGTGCTGATGGAGGCCGGGTTTAGCGTGCAGGCGGTGCGCAGGCCGGTTATCAGAAAACTCAAACAGGAGCGCCCCGGCGAGCTGGGTGAAATTGCGGCGGCGCTGGCGGCACGCGGCGTGTCTGTTCTTACCCAGTACAGCGACCATGCGAATCACCTTATTCTGCTGACGGATGATGATAAGCTGGCCGCAGAGATCACCGAACCCTGGGCGGCACATGTTAAAGACAAGCTTACCGACTGATAACGGCGCGGCGCTGGAGCAGGCCATTACGGCGGTGGCGGCGGCAATGGCCGATCCGTCGCGCGTGAAGATGCTGTGCGCGCTGATGGACGGGCGGGCGTGGACCGCCACCGAACTGAGCGCGGCGGCAGACGTCGCGCCGTCGACCGCCAGCGGGCATCTCGCCCGGCTGGTGGAGGGAAAGTTGATTACCTGTCTGTCTCAGGGGCGGCACCGCTATTATCGTCTGGCCGGGCACGACGTGGCGGAGCTGGTCGAACAGATGATGGGGCTCTCCTGGAGCCGCATTGCGCCGCCGGAAACCACCGCGCCGAAGGCCATGCGGGAGGCGCGGACCTGCTACGACCATCTGGCGGGTACGGTGGCGGTAAAGATCTACGATTTCATGCAGGCGGAAGGCTGGCTGGAGGCAGACGGTTCAGCGCTCACGCTGTATGGCCGGGAGCAGTTTCTGAAGCTCGGCGTTTCGTTAAGCGCTCACCCGCGGCGCAAGGCCTGCTGCGCCTGCCTGGACTGGAGCGAGCGGCGGTTTCATCTTGGCGGTGAGGCGGGCGCGGCGCTGCTTATTCATCTGGAAAGCAAAGGGTGGATCCAGCGGGTGGCGGGGTACAGGGAGGTGGTGGTGACGGCGACGGGGAAGGTTGCCGTCAGGAAGTATTTTAGCCGCTAAACGCTGCTGCGGGCTGAGGAGTCCCCAGTAATTTCTCTACCTGAAGCGATGTATGTTGTTTCAGGAAAATGAATGGCTTGCAGCGACGCCCTGGTCCGGCTGTAAATCGCTGAGGCGTTTCCTGCAGGCCGGGGCGAGGCGCAGGGATGCGCCGAGAGGGCGGGCTTTACATGGACGTTTCCTCCGCCCGTCCCCGATAAGCCGAAAGGAATAAGCCGAGGGCACCGCGAAGCGGCGATTTACCGCCGGGAGCCCGGGTTGCCAGGGCGGCGGCGACTGAGCTGCCCTGGCACGTTCACCGGTACAGGAATCAAAGAGTAGCAAGGAACATAAAGTGAACGGAATGACCACCACTGCCGTATGTTCCCCTCACCCTAACCCTCTCCCCTAAGGGGCGAGGGGATTGTTCAGTGCTAGCATTAATTTGTGGGGATCCCTCAGCCCACAGGGAGAGGGAGAATTTCATTTTCGCAATTCCTGCGCTTTAACTTCTCGTTTCTTGATACTTATCCTGATAACTATTATCTTGACCGCGTGTGACGAGAGGTTTCCCCATGAGTGAAGAAGAACTGTTTAGCCGCAGGCCGATGGGCATGCGGATGGCGATGATCGTGCGCCAGTGGCGTGCGGTGATCGATGACGCCATTCTCGATACCGGTTTAACCCAATCGAGCTGGACGGTGATGATGCAGCTTCATCAGCTTGGGGATAACGTCTCAATGAGTGAGCTGGCGGAGGTGCAGGGTATTGAACTGCCGCCGCTGATGCGCACCCTGACACAGCTGGAAAAACAGGGTTACCTGCTGCGCACCACATCGCCTTATGACAAGCGCATCCGGCTTCTGACGCTGACGCCTGAGGGAAAAGCCATATTAAAAAGGCTCACTCAGGTGATTGAGACCTATCAGGCGCGCGTATCGCAACACATCGCGCCGGAGCATATCGAGATTTTCAGCGCTACGTTGAATCAAATCGCCTGCAATTTGCGGACAATCCGCGAAGAAGACAACAAGATCGAAAAATAATGACCCCTGAACAAAAGTTTGCCCGCTGGGTAAGGGTGAGTATTGCCTCTTTCCTGCTGATGTTTATCTATTTTGTCGTCGCGGATATCTGGATCCCGCTGACGCCGGACTCCACCGTGATGCGCGTAGTGACGCCGGTTTCTCCGCGCGTCTCCGGCTATGTGGCGGCGGTTCACGTGCACAACAACAGCCAGGTGAAGAAAGGCGATCTGCTGTTTGAGCTCGACGACACGCCGTTTCGCAATAAAGTGGAGGCGGCGCAAATCGCGCTGGAGCAGGCGCGTCTCTCTAATGAACAGCTGGACGCGCAGATCGCCGCCGCGCAGGCCAGCCTGAAAACCGCGGTGCTGACCGCGCGTAACGACAAAGTGACCTTCGACCGCTATCAAAAGCTGAGCACGTTACAGAACGTCTCGCAGGCGGATCTGGATAAGGTCCGCACCGCCTGGCAGAGCAGCGAGCAGTCCGTCAGCTCCATTCAGGCCAACATCCATAACCTGCGCATTCAGCGCGGCGAGCGGGACGAGCACCGCAACGTGACGCTGCAAAAATACCGCAACGCGCTGGATGAAGCAGAGCTGAACCTCGGCTGGACAAAGGTCTACGCCCAGGCGGACGGTACGGTCAGTAACCTGCAGTTAAGCCCCGGTTTTTACGCCTCATCCGGCTCCGCCGCGCTGGCGCTGGTAAACAACCAGACCGATATCGTGGCCGATTTCCGCGAGAAGAGCCTGCGCCATACCCGTCAGGGCACCGATGCCGCCGTGGTGTTTGACGCCTTCCCGGGGCAGGTGTTCCGCGCCCACGTGGCCAGCAGCGACGCGGGGATCCTTGCAGGCCAGGAGGCGGTTAACGGCCAGCTCTCCCAGCCGGAGACCTCTAACCGCTGGGTACGAGACGCCCAGCGCATGCGCATTCACGTCATGCTGGATGAGTCGCTGCCGAAGCCGCTGCCAACGGGCGCGCGGGCGACCGTACAGCTCTATAACAGCGAAGGGCCGTTTGCGCGCTTCTTCTCAGGGATGCAGATCCACCTGGTGAGCCTGCTGCACTATGTCTATTAATACGCTGGCGCGGGTGTTTACTCCGCACGGCAACATCGTCTACACGGCAAACGACTTTCGCCAGACCCTGCGCATCGTCTTCGCCGGGATGATTGCCCTGAGCATCTCGAGCTTCTACAACACCAGCTACGGCGTGTTTTTCGTGGTCTACCCGATCATGCTGCTGTCGCTGGTGCCGGTGTTTAACCGCCACGTGGCGAAGCAGTTTATCTTCAGCGCATCGCTGAACTGCGTCGAAATGGTAATTATCATCGGCTATCTGTCCCAATGGCCGGTCATCATGACGCTGGTGGTATTTGCCCTGTACGTGATGCGTTTTCGCTTTATGAGCAAAGGGCCGCTGTTCCTGTTCGGCTCGATGGGCGTGGTGTGCCAGAGCGTGATGCTCAACTTTATGAGCTACCCCACCACCAGCTGGCACACGCTGCTGTTTTCCAACATTGAAGCGAGCGTGATGGCGGTGTGCCTGAGCGCGCTGATGAACTACCTGCTGCCGGACGTTGAGCCCCGCAAGCCGCCGCCGCTGATTGAGAAAGACGACGCCCGCGTGCGCCACGAGTCGCTGCTCTCCGGCAGCGTCGCGACGATGATTTTCGTGGTGTTTCAGATTAGCGATTTAAGCGATTCGCTATCGGCGCTGATGGCGGGGATTCTGATCCTGTTCCCGATGCACTATCGCGGCGCGGTGATGAGCTCCATCTGGCGGGTGGTCGGGGTGGTGTTGGGCTGCCTCTACATTCTGGTGGTGCAGCTTATCCTCTACGATCACAGCAGCCATATGCTGCTGATGATGCCGCTGATTGGCCTCGGCCTGGCGTTTGGCGCGCGGCTGCACGTGATGGAGAAAGTGGGCGCGGGCGTGGGTTTTTCCAGCATCACCACCATCGGCATTATGTTCGGGCAGAACATGCACCCGGACAGCGATCTGGTGTTCAGCGATCTCTATCGCATCACCTCCGTCACCTTTTCGCTGGTGGCGACGCTGACGATGGTGTTTCTGGTGCATTTGATCCTGAACCGCTTCGAGGCGACGCGCTACGTCATTCAGGGCTGATAGCGTATACCGCCGCTGAAGCTCCAGTCTTCAGCGGCAGTAAACTGGATAACGACCATCACGTCCCCACCATCGATGCCCATCTTCTGATTCAGTTGCGCAGCCAGCTGGCGATAGAGGGAAGCTTTCTGTTCATTGCTCCTCGGCTTACCGGCCACGATATTGAACAGTATCGCCCCCTCCGTTCTGCCCGTGCTGAGATAGTGCCGGTCAATGTATCGATCCCCGGCAGCGAAGCATTCAAAAAAATGAAACCGGTCCTGCGCTGGAACGGCGAAGGTTTCCGTCAGCGCCTGGTGCAGAATGTCCGAGATCTGTTTTTTCTGCATCTCGGTATAGCGGTCACCCGTCATGATGCGAACAAACGGCATTATTTTTTCTCCTCTGCCAGGCAGGTCAGGGCGCTGACGGCTGCCGGCCAGCCTGCGTAAAACGCCAGGTGGGTAAACGCTTCGGCAATTTCGTCGTCCGTCACGCCGTTTTGTCGGGCGAAGTCGATATGCCAGGTAAGCTGCGCGGTGCGCCCCAGGGCGGCCAGTGCGGCAAGCGTGATCAGGCTGCGATCCCGCGGGGCCAACTGCGGACGCTGCCAGATATCGCCAAAAAGCACCTGCTGGCTGAGTTCCGCCAGTTTAGGGGAGACCTGCGCAAGCGTGTCGCGATTCAGTGTTGTATTCATTTTTTTCCTCCTGTTGTCTGGCAATGACTCTCGCAGGCTGCCACCATAAAGAAAATCGCAATGTTTCGGACTCAACATCCCGAAAATGAGGATGATATGGATAAACGGTTTTCAGCATTAGACCTGGACGCGCTGCGCAGCTTTGTTGAGGGTATTCAGTCCGCCAGCTTTGCCGTGGCGGCGGACAGGCTGTGCCGGTCTACCTCTGCGGTTAGCGCCCAGCTAAAAAAGCTGGAGCAGCAGTGCGGCGTGGCCCTCACCGTAAAGCAGGGGCGAACGCTGGCATTGACCCCGGAGGGTGAAATTTTGCTGAGCTACGCCCGACGCATGCTGGCGCTAAATGATGAAGCGCTCCGGGCAATCAAGGGAGAGCAGTTGCAGGGAGAAGTGCGTCTGGGTATGCAGGAGGACTTCGGGGAGTCCGTGATGCCGCAGGTGCTCGGCGATTTTAACAGACAGCACCCTGAGCTCCGGTTGACCGCACGCGTCGAACGCAATCAGCCGCTGCTGCGGGGCGTTGCGGCAAACGAACTCGATCTGGCGCTGGTCTGGCAGGAAGGACGAGAAGGCGACTATGTGCGCAGCGAACCGCTGGCATGGATTTGCCGGTCCCGTGAGGACGTCGAGGCACTTTTGCAACGAGGGGAGCCGCTGCCGCTGGTGATGTTTGACGCGCCCTGCCTACTGCGAAGCCGGGCCATCGCTGCGCTGGATGCCGCAGGTATATCCTGGCGTATCGCTTTTACCAGCCATAGCCTGAGCGGGCTGTGGGCAGGCGTCAGCGCAGGATTGGGTATTACGCTTCGCACGCGTATTGGCCTGCCAGAGACCTTACAGATCGACAACCGCCTGCTGCCCAACGCAGGAGAGCTGGGGATTGCGCTGCATCAGGGGGATGATTCCACCGATACAGCCATTTCCAGCATGAAGGCGCTAATCATCAGGACGCTCAATGGATAAGCGTCGGGATTTGCGAGAGTAAAAACAGGATCAGGCCAATCGTCCCGCCCACCAGCGTGCCGTTGACGCGAATAAACTGCAGGTCTTTGCCGATGTTAAGCTCAATCTGGCGGGACATGTCTTTGGCGTCCCAGCTTTTGACCGTGTCGCTGATGTGGCGCGTCAGGAATGCGGCGAAATCCGGCGCGACGCGGTGCGCGGCCTGCTCCAGATGCTCGTTCAGCGACGCCCGCAGGCTGGCATCGTTAGACAGCGTTTCGCCAAACCACAGCCCGGCGTTTGCGATGCGCTGCTTCACGCGGGAGTCCTCGCTCTGCATATCCGCCTTCAGCCACTGGCGCAGGTCGGCCCATACCTCTCCCAGATAGCGGTTAAACGCCTCATCGTTTTTCAGGTAGTGCTTGATGTTGTCGGCTTTGGCCGCCATCTCCGGGTCGTTTTTCAGGTTATCGATAAGCTTCAGCGTGGCGCGGTCGAACGCCTGACGGATCTGGTGGGTGCGGTCGTGGCTGATATCGTCCAGCAGCGTGTTCACCGCGTTTGACACCATCTCCGCGCTTTGATCGCCTAGCCACTCGGTGGGCAGCACCATCGCCTTGCGCGGGTGTTCGGTCTTCAGCCAGTGGACGATCTGGTCAGAGATAAAGTCCCGCGTGCTTTCCCGCTGAATCAGGGTAATCAGGCGGTTGATGATGGCGTCCAGCAGCACCTGATGACGGTTGTTTTTGGTCATGCTCTCCAGCATGACGGCGCTGGTTTCGGTGAAATCGACTTTGTCGATGGCCTTATGCACCGCCCGTTTGAGCAGGCGCTGAATGCGTCCGTCATCGGTAAGCTCGAGAAAACCGCTCATCACCTGCATCAGATGCAGCCCGACGCGCTGGGCGTTGTCGGGCTTGCTGAACCAGGCGCCGATCATCTGCGCAGGCTCATAGCGGCGGATCAGTGCCACAAGGGACTGGGTATCGAGAAATTTCTCCTGCACGAACTGGCCAAGATTGTCGCCGATCCGGTCCTTATTGCGCGGGATAATCGCCGTATGACGGGAGATGAACGGAATGGGCACCCGGCGGAACAGCGCGACGACGGCAAACCAGTCCGCCAGCGCGCCTACCATCGCCGCCTCGGCAATGGCCTTCACGCAGCGCACCCAGAAGGTCTGCGGCAGGAAGAGAGTGGTGATAAACGCCGCGGCGGCAATCAGCAGCAGCGACAGCGCCAGCAGCTTGGCGCGTTTGAGTTCAGCGATTTTTTCCATGGGTTAAGGATAGAGGGTTGTGAACCAAAATTGCAAAGCTAGTGTAAGGGGGAGGGAGACGTACTCTCTGAGTGAATAGATGGCTTGTATATTAAAAAGTATATACATTAAAACTATCTATTATTAATTTTTCTAAGTTTTCTGTGCTTAGTTATTTTCGGACGTAATGTTTTGTGACCGTCGTAGTCATTTTTACACTCTTTTTAGCCATAAGATAAAGGGCTATTCATGAAAGGAGACGATATTGATGACATGGGAATATAAAGTTTCAACGGGAGTATTAAGTCATAATGGCGAGTTTATCGCAAAATGCTACAGCGGCGCGGGTGAATCAAGAGATAAGCCTGAGTATGAAAGTCAACGAAACAGAGGGCCCATTCCCAGAGGTATTTATTTTATTGCCGGATGGAATAATCATAAAAGTGCAGAGGCCATTATTCTTGAACCTATAGCGGGGACCAATACCTTTGGTAGAGATCATTTTCAAATTCATGGAGATAAAAAGGGTCAACCGCCAGGCTCGGCATCAGCAGGCTGCATCATTATGAACGGCCAGGACAAGCGTCATATGATTTATGATTCAGGTGACACAATACTGGTGGTGCGATAATGAAATATATGATTGCGCTACTCTTCTTATGCGCTCCGATGACTCTCTTTGCCAAAAACCACACTCCTGCGCAGATTATTCAGATGATAAACGATAAGGGTGCAAGGCGTGTTGTAGCAGCATTGTATGCTAATGATAGCGGTGAGTCGGAATGGTGGAATCATGTTATTCCAGAGATAAGTAAAGGAACTCAAGCATGGTTAGCCGTGGCGAGTGCCCTTGAACCCGGTGTAGACGCCAGTACGGCTGAAGATCTAAAGGCGGCGCTTTCAAATGCTATCCCGCATAACCCTTCGGGTGTTTTAGCAATCTTAAATGACGAAAAACCGTTGCTCACTATTGAACAAGTCTGCGCTTTTGCCAATTTCCCCGAGACGGAAGCAGAGAGTAATAAGCTTTTTGTCGATTCAATCAGGGAGATGTTTAAGGTTAAAAGTTCGGCGGGTAAAAGATGTCTCGCCATTATGATCGCCACCGTTGAACACTCTGTTCCATTCGATAAGGATAATTAAATGGCCATTCCGGGATATATGTCATTAACTGACGATGCGGGTAATATCATAAAAGGGAGCGTGAGAGTTAAAGACCGTGAAGACCAAATTGAGGTTTTAGGACTCTATCATAATGTAAGCTATAATTCTGACCTGCATAATGGCAGAGCGTTGAGTAAACGTCAGCATCGTCCATTTCTTATTGAAAAGGAAATTGATGCTTCCAGCGTTTTTCTCTATAGGGCACTCAGCACGGGCGGTACGCTCAGGAAAGCGACTATCGACCTGTACAGAATCAATGCTGCCGGTCAGGAAGAAATCTATTTCACGATCACGCTGGAAGCGGTGAAGGTCGTCACAGTGTTTTCATTGATGCATGACGTGAAAGAGACTTACCATGAAAAACAGGGCCATCTTGAGCTTGTTTTGCTTCGTTATGAAAAGATTACCTGGCATTACCGTGACGGTAACGTTATTCACTCGGATGACTGGGATTATCGGTTAGGGGCTTGATTAACAGTCTCCGGGATACAGACGGTTTCCCGGAGACAGAGCGCGATGACGTTAAATTTCGCCTTTTAATCCCTCTTCCAGCTCATCAAAAAGCTGTAAATCCACATCCAGCAGCTCGACCGCGTTGCTGCGTCGAATGCCGACATTATTCTCAATCAACAGTTCTAGTAGCCGGTCACCATCTATCAAGGTAATAGGAGCCGCACCGGGATGCAGAGCCGCTTTTTCACAGTTCCCGGCAAAACGGCCCGTGGTGATGAGCGTGCCCCGGATCGCGCTGTGATAAGGCAACGCACCACGTAACTGGTCGATAACAGGGCGGGTAATATTGCTCTGCATACGCTTAACCTGCACCACTTCCGTGATGGTGGTAATGCCCACCTGTACTCTGCCGACGACATCGACGCCCTTATCGCCCGACGCTTTGGTTACTTCCACCTGTTCATAACCCATCGCCTCCAGAAGCTGACCAATCAAATGCTCGAACTTGTAGGGATTCATGGTGCTGATTTGTTCGCGAAGCTGCTCTTTTTGCTGGTGGTTATAGCGCTTCACCGCGTCCAGAAGTTCTTTTCGAGGATCGGCTTTGCGAGCCGGTAGGGCATTCGCTAACCATGCGCGACCTTTATCGGTGATGTAGTAACTCATCCCTTCCCGGGCGATCATATCGCGATCGATCAGGTTGTAGAGGCGCGAGTAGAGCGTGCTTTTGATAGAACTGGTAGAAGCGAACTTTGAATGCTGGTGTAAAAAAGCCTGCCATTCCGGGAGTAAGTCAGCACGACGGGACATTTCACGTCCAGCCAGCAGTTCAAGAAGCTGCAGTAACCCTTCTTTATCGTCCAGCGTGCGTAACGTGGCCTCATCATTATTCAGAAATTGCTGACCGCGCTGGGTAGGGAACCAGGTATCTTTCGGCGTCGTTTCCATCAGCTCAAAGACATGAGAGTTTAGAAACAAATAGCTACCGTAACTATGGCGCGGATTGAGGATGTGGTTATCCTGATCCCAGATCCGCAGCGCTATCTCAGCGTCTTCGCCTTTCAGGCGTTCGTTGATCCACATATCAGGTTCGGACCAGTCGACCGGGTTTTGCGGTGTGCCGGTTTGTTCCTGAATCGCACTGATCATGTTACGTACCGAATTCACTGAATAGCCGGAGACGGCTTTCATCATTGCCTGAACCTGCGCATAGGTTGGAAAAAGTGGCGTAATGACTTTGTAATTTTTCACGTTGTTCCCTTAACGATTGCTGTGGCGTTAGCTTGCCACGTCAGGGAATAAATACTAATAGCTAAGTCACTTATTTTGTAAGGTAATAAAGGCGTTGCTTTCTATAGGGGCAACACACTATTTGCCAGCACCCGCCACAGCACCCACCCGCCAAACCCCATCAACACCACCCCCGCCGCCCGCTCAATCCACCACAGCGAACGGCTGAGCTTCTGTTGCACCGCCGATAGCCCCATCAGCGTCACCAACGCCAGATCCCACACCAGCACCACCATTACCATCCAGACGCCGCAGGTCGCCTGCTGAAGCAGCGTGACGTTCGGCCCCAGCAGCGCCGTCATCAGCGCCAGATAGAACAGCGCGTTCTTCGGGTTAAGCAGCGCCGAACCGAGCCCCAGCAGGATCTGCTTGCGCAGCGAAGGGCAACGCTGGTGAGTTTCATTCAGCGCCAGCGCCTGAGGCCGGCTGCGCACCAGATGCGAGCCGATCCACAGCAGATACAGCGCCCCGCAAAGCTCGATCAGCGTAAACAGCCACGTAAACTGGCGCAGCGCGCTCCAGCCGATAATCACCAGAACAATATAGAGCGCGTTACCTGCGGCGATGCCGACGCACAGCCCGGCGCTGCCGCGCAGCCGATAGCGCGCCGCGTAGCCCACAAGCAGGAAAAAATCCGGGCCCGGGCTGAGCAGGGCAACAAAATGCGCCAGCGCCAGGGCGAGAAAAGCGGAAGGGAAGAACAGTTCCATAGCGACCTCAGTTAACAATCTGAGGTCAGAGTACGGCGTTGTAGAACCTATTTATTGTCTGATATTGATCGGCCCGTGGCGTACTGGCGCGGCGTGGCGGCGGTATAGCTGACGAAGGTCTTATGAAAATGGCTCTGGTCGGCAAAGCCGCTCTGGTAGCCGACGTCGGCGATAGCATCCCCGGCGCGCAGCCGCGCTTTGGCGTACTCCACGCGGGAGACGTTGAGGAAGCTGCCCGGCGTCAGGCCGGTGTCCTGCCTGAAGGTGCGAATCAGCGTCTCCTTGCGCAGCGAGAACCGTTGAGCAAGCTCGTCGAGAGAAGGCGGGCTGGTGAGATTGGAAAGAAACGCCTCCTGAACCTGCTGGCTGGTTGAGCGAAGCGCGTCGGCGTTATCCGCGCAGCGGGGAAGGGCAGAAAGCAGCGTCTCCACGGATGCTGGAGACATTGTTTCAATAACGTCCAGGTAATGGGCAAACAGGTCAGGGTTACGAATCACCTGTAGCGCCAGAGGAAGATCGGTGTCGATATAGAGCATATGGTAGCTGCGCGGCTGCCCGTCGACGGGGTTGCAGCTGTGCGGCACATTAGCGGGGATCACGATGAGGTCACCGGGGTTAAGGATGTACTCTCTGTCATGACAGACGCAGCAGGTCTGGCCCTCAACAATCGCGCCGATGGAGAGCTGAGGGTGACAGTGGCGTTTGTACGCCTGCGTGGTCTGCCAGGAGCTGCGCAGCTCAAGGCCCTGGGCGCGGTGAAAAGTCTGACGAACGTGTCGGGTATCGGTCATGGGAACTCCTTCTGGAGGTTTTTTATACCACGTCAGCGAACCGTCCGGCACTGCTTCATTAAGAACCTTCCGGATATACCCAACTTTACGTCCACAGCCAGTCATGTTGACTACCCTTAATACCCTAAGCGGTAAAACATGGAGATTCGATATGGCTTATCAGACAGTAAATCCTGCCACTAACCAGCTCATCAAAGAATACCCCTCACATACCGACGCGGATATCGAAGCGGCGCTCAAGGCGGCCGATGCGCTTTACCATTCGCAATGGGCGAAAGGCGACATCAGCCAGCGCCTGCCGATGCTGCATAAGCTCGCCGACCTGATCGACGAGCGCGTGGAGGACCTGGCGAAAATCGCCAGCCAGGAGATGGGTAAGCTCATCGAACAGAGCCGCGGCGAGGTGAAGCTGTGCGCGCAGATCGCCCGCTACTACGCCGACAACGCGAAGCAGTTCCTCGCCCCGGTGAAGTACGACTCTGAGCTCGGGGAAGCGTGGGTGGAGCATCACCCCATCGGCGTGCTGATGGCCGTTGAGCCGTGGAACTTCCCGTACTACCAGCTGATGCGCGTCCTGGCACCAAACCTGGCGGCGGGTAACCCCGTTATTGCCAAGCATGCCAGCATCGTGCCGCACTGCGCCGAGACCTTTGCGCATCTGGTGCGCGAGGCGGGCGCGCCGGAAGGGGCGTGGACAAACCTGTTTATCTCGTCCGAACAGGTGGCGAATATCATCGCAGACGATCGCGTGCAGGGCGCAGCGCTAACCGGCTCCGAAAAGGCAGGCAGCGTGGTGGCCGCGCAGGCGGCGAAGCACATCAAGAAATCGACCCTGGAGCTGGGCGGTAACGACGTCTTCGTGGTGCTGGATGACGCGGACCTTGAGAAGGCCGTTAAGATTGGCGTGAATGCCCGACTCAACAACGCCGGGCAGGTCTGTACCGCGGCGAAGCGCTTTATCCTGCACGAGAAAATTGCCGATGCCTTCCTGACCAAATTTACCGAGGCGTTTAAGCAGGTGAAGATTGGCGATCCGCTGGATGAAAGCACCACGCTGGGGCCGCTCTCTTCCAAAGATGCGCTGGAAACGCTGACCAAACAGGTTAACGAGGCGGTGAAAAACGGCGCCACGCTGCACTATGGCGGCAAGCCGGTGCAGCGCGACGGGAGCTTCTTCGAACCGACGATCCTGACGAATATCTCCCGCGACAACCCGGCGTACTTCGAAGAGTTCTTCGGCCCGGTGGCGCAGATGTACGTGGTGAAAAACGACGACGAGGCGGTCGCGCTGGCGAACGACTCCCACTACGGCCTGGGTGGTGCGGTGTTCAGCCAGGACATCGAGCGCGCGAAGAAAATGGCGTCGCGGATCGAGACCGGGATGGTGTACATCAACTGGCTCACCGATACCGCAGCAGAGCTGCCGTTCGGCGGCGTGAAGCGCTCCGGCTACGGACGCGAGCTGTCGGATCTGGGGATCAAAGAGTTTGTGAACCAGAAGCTGGTGGTGGTGCGTAAGTAAGCGGTCATAAAAAACCTGCCGGTTGGCAGGTTTTTTTTCAGTTGATTACTGGACTTCGATCTTGTCCCAGCCGCTTTTGAACATGCAGCTGTCGACTAACGTATCCCGGCGATATTCATTCGCGTCTTCAACCGTGTAGCTCGTGGAAATATCCTTTTTCTTGTTCTTTTTGTCCGTTTTTTCCGAGCTCGAACCGGTCACTACGTTATCCGGGGGCAGATCGATCAGGGCCTGCGCTTCGCATTCCGTGAGCTTTTTATTCATCTCAGCGTCGGTCACGCCCGGTTTTACCCATTTGTACTGGACGCAGCCGGTGAGCATCAGCGTGAGGCTCAGAACGCAAAGCGCGGTAATGCGGTGTTTCATTAGAAGGTTACTCCACCGCCTACATATGCGCCGTCAATCAGGGTGTGGTTTGGACGACCATCTTTGCCGTCAACGCTCACGTGGCGGTAGCCCACTTTCAGCGTAACCGGTTTGATTGGGGTCCAGCTTACGCCGCCGTTAGCTTCAACGTAGTTTTTCACGCTGTTGTTCAGGCCTTCAGGTGCCACATAGCCTTCGCCATAGACGTGGATGCTGTCGGTCAGCGCAACGTTTACGCCGCCGCCAATCGGGAAGGCCACGCCGTTATCGCCTTTTTTCGGGCCGATGTAGATGGCCTTTGCGCCCGCATTCAGCATCACCGGGCCCACTTCCAGATTGTAACCTGCGCCCACGCCACCGGTCTGGGTACCGTCGTCGGTGTTTTTCAGCCAGTTGCTTTCGAGATAAACACCGGAGGAGGATTTGCCCATTTCCAGGTTGAGGTTAGTAAAGTTTTTACCCTGCTCAATGCTGCCGCCCATTGCCAGTGCGGAACCCGAGATGGCGGTCAGCGCAGAAAGAAGAAGAATGTTCAGTTTTTTCATGATTCGTGCCTCATCATCAAATTAATCTGGAGGCACCTTAACAAGCGATGTTTATGACTGCAAATGTGATGAAAATCGACTTTTCATGCTGGGTTTGTTAATTTTTTTATCTTTATTTGTAACGCTGAGGTTGGGTTGTCGGTGTGTCAACGCGCATATTTCAGGCGTTGAGGAACAGTTTAATTTTTTGACTAAACGAAATCTGAACGAGCCAGGGATAGTGGTTTGAGATGAATTAATTGGGCTTCTAATAATTTCCAATTCCATTTCTAAAATCACATAAAAAAACAAATTTTTACATTTTTATGGTCATTATTCGCTCAAATGCCCGGCTACGCTTCCTTTCCATGTCATTTTTCTGACACGTTTGTTCATTACGTTGTGGGCTTCACTTTCTGGATGCTAACAATATGAAAAGAAAAATCATTCCTGTGCTTATCGGCTGTACGCTCTCTTTCTCTGGCCTGGCGGCGCAGCCCACGGCTGAGCGCTATGTTGTCAGCTTCCCTGACGGCTCACACGTGAAATACAGCGGCGCGTTTGCCGACGCGTTTCCAAATGGACTCCCGGTAGGGATTGGCTCCGGCCTGCTGTTTACGGGCAAGCAGGGCGATGCCCTGACCTTCGCGACCGTGACCGATCGCGGTCCCAACGCCGATGCGCCCAAAATGGGCAAAAACGAAGCCAAAATTTTTGTCACGCCGGATTTCGCGCCGCTGCTGATGACCATCCGCGTCCAGAACGGCAAAGCGGAGGCTGTCGACGCCCGTCCTCTGCATGATGATAAAGGCGAGATTAACGGCCTGCCGCTGCAAAGCGGCGTGATTGGATCCACCAATGAGGTAGCGTTCAGCGATACCCTCAAAATTCTGAAGGGTGACAACCGCGGGCTGGACACGGAAGGCATCACCCCGGACGGCAAGGGCGGCTTCTGGCTGTGCGACGAGTATGGCCCGTTCCTGATTAACGTCGACAGCAAAGGAAAAATTCTGGCGATCCACGGGCCGCAGGCCGCAGAAGGGGAAAAATCCATCGCGGGCGGTCTGCCAAACGTTATCAAGTGGCGCCAGCCGAACCGGGGCTTTGAAGGCCTGACCCGGATGCCGGACGGGCGTATTATCGCCGCCGTGCAAAGCACGCTGGATATCGACGGCAAGAGCAAAAAGCAGGCGCTGTTTACGCGTCTGGTCAGCTTCGACCCGGCGACCGGTAAAACCGCGATGTACGGCTATCCCATCGACAGCGCGGCCTACGGTAAAAACAGCGACGCCAAAATCGGCGACATCGTGGCGCTGGATGACCAGCACATCCTGCTGATTGAGCAGGGTGAGGATAAAAATGACGCGATGCGTAACCTTATCTACAAGGTGGATCTCAGCAAGGCGAGCGACCTGACCGCCTTCGACAAGCCGGGCGAGTACCCGGAGTTTGATGATGAGAAAACCCTGGCGCAGCGCGGCATTACCCTTGCTGCAAAAACGCAGGTTGTCGATCTGCGCGCGCTGGGCTGGAAGCAGGAGAAAGCCGAAGGGCTGGCGCTGATCGACGGCAAAACGCTTGCGGTGGCGAACGATAACGACTTTGGCGTGAAGGTGGCGATGCAGCACCCGGTCGAGGGCAAAAAGCTCAAGGATTATCGGGTGAATGCGGAAGGCAAGCTGACGCTGGATGATAAACCGGTGGAAACCACGCTCAGCGTGAAGCCGCTGAAGAAGCCGGAATCGGACAGCGAGCTGTGGATTGTGACGCTGCCGGAGGCGTTGAAATAATACCAGGGCTTACCCCTCACCCTAACCCCTCACCCTAACCCTCTCCCCAAAGGGGAGAGGGAATTGTTTGGTGCGGTTATTTCTTTAGAGTCGCAAACGCCGCCCGGATTTCTTCTTCCGGCAGCTGGATACCGATAAACACCATCACGCTGTGCGGCGCTTCTTCGCCCCACGGGCGATCCCAGTCGGCGCTGTACAGGCGCTGCACGCCCTGGAACAGCAGGCGGTTCGGCTCACCGTCGATCCACAGCATTCCTTTGTAGCGCAGCAGCTTGTCGGCAAACGACAGCAGCAGGTTTTCCATCACGCGGGAGACCTCGCCGATGTCCACCGGATAGTCCAGCTCCACCACAATCGACGCCACGTCGTTTTGCTTGTCGGAGATAAAGTGGAAGCGCGGTTTCGCGGTGACGTTCTCCTCCAGCATAAAGCCGTTGGTGTTAAACAGCTGGGACAGGTCGATATCGCCATGCGTCACCGTATAAATCGGCGCGCGGGAGTTGATGCGCGTAAGGCGCTCGCGCAGTTTTTCGCTGTCGCCCGCCACGTCGGTTTTGGTCAGCAGAATGCGGTCGGCGTAGCCTACCTGGGACTGGGCGATGGTGAACTGGTTCATCTGCTCGTCGGCGTGGACCGCGTCCACGAGGGCAATCACCCCGTCCAGCAGGTAGCGCTGGCAAAGGATCTCATGAGAGAAAAAGGTCTGAATAATCGGGCCGGGGTCGGCCATGCCGGTGCACTCGATCACCAGGCGATCGAAGTGTATGTCTCCACGATCGCGGCTGTCGAGCAGGTCCAGCAGGGCGTCTTCTAATTCGTTAGAGCGGGTGCAGCAGATGCAGCCGTTGGTCAGGGTTTTGATCTGCGTGGCGCGATCGCCAATCAGCTGGTCGTCTACGGAGACTTCGCCAAATTCGTTTTCGATGACGGCGATTTTGAAGCCGTGCTGTTCATTCAGGATGTGGCGCAGCAGGGTGGTCTTACCGGCGCCGAGAAAACCGGTCAGCAGGGTAACGGCAATCGGGGTCATGGTCTCTCCTTTAGCAGCAGCGGACGCCGCCTTCTCCACTTCCGCCGTAGCGCGCTTCCTGCCGCTCGCGGAAGAATTCGGTGTAGGTCATGTACGGCTTGTCCGGATGGTTGGTCTTCATATGCTCAACGTAGTTGTCATAGTCCGGAATGCCAATCAGCATTTTCGCCGCCTGACCGAGGTATTTTTTCGCTTCGCCTAAGTTACCAAACATTGAGGGTTCCAGACAGGAAAAGCCCCTCACCCCTGCCCTCTCCCCAAAGGGGAGAGGGTGTATAAAGTCCCCTCTCCCCTTTGGGGAGAGGGTTAGGGTGAGGGGATATTTGTTGATTAATGGTGCGAAGAAGTCTTCACGCCGCCTTCCGGTACCGGCACGTACGGGGTTTCTTTATCCGTACGGCCTTCGGTGTTGCGCACTTTCATCCAGGTTTTGATGCCGTAGAAGATAATGCTGTACACCACCACCAGGAACAGAATGCTCAGACCCGCGTTGGTGTAGTTGTTCACCACGATATGGTTCATATTGGCAATCTGCTGGGCGGTCAGATCCGCGCCGCCTGCGGCAATCTTCTCTTTGTACTGGTTAGCCATGAAGAAGAAGCCTTCCAGCTGCGGGTTGGTGCTGAACAGCTTCAGGCCCAGCGCCCAGGTGGTGCAGAGCAGCAGCCACAGTGCAGGCACCACGGTTACCCAGATGTATTTGGTGCGTTTCATCTTGACGAGGACAACGGTACCCAGCACCAGGGCGACGGCTGCCAGCATCTGGTTAGAGATACCGAACAGCGGCCAAAGGCTCTTCACGCCGCCGAGCGGGTCGACAACGCCCTGATACAGCAGGTAGCCCCACAGGCCTACGCAGCCGGCAGTACCCAGAACGCCCGCTACCAGAGAGTCGGTTTTCTTCAGGAACGGCACGAAGTTGCCCAGCAGATCCTGCAGCATGAAGCGGCCCGCACGGGTACCGGCATCCAGCGCGGTGAGGATGAACAGCGCTTCAAACAGAATACCGAAGTGGTACCAGAAGCCCATGTCCGCCCACGGCAGCACTTTGTGGAACACGTGTGCAATACCCACGGCCAGCGTCGGTGCGCCACCTGCGCGGTTCAGCACGGACGGTTCGCCAATGTCTTTCGCGGTCTGCATGATCTGCTCAGGCGAGATCACGAAGCCCCAGGAGCTAACGGTCGCCGCCGCGTGTGCGCTGGCCTCTTTCAGCTGCGCCATGATCAGCGCGGTATTTTCCCCGCCCATCTCATGCAGGTTTGGCATGGTGATGCCCAGACCCGCCGGCGGCGTGTTCATCGCGAAGTAGAGGCCTGGCTCGATAATCGAGGCCGCAACCAGCGCCATGATCGCCACGAAGGACTCCATCAGCATTGCGCCGTAACCGATAAAGCGCGCGTCGGTTTCGTTAGCCATCAGCTTCGGCGTGGTGCCGGAGGAGATCAGCGCGTGGAAGCCGGACACGGCACCGCAGGCGATGGTGATAAACAGGAACGGGAACAGGGCGCCTTTCCACAGCGGACCGGTGCCGTCAATGTACTGGGTCACCGCCGGCATTTTCAGCTCAGGGTTGATGATCACAATCCCGATCGCCAGCCCGACGATGACGCCGATTTTCAGGAAGGTCGCCAGGTAGTCGCGCGGAGCCAGAATCAGCCACACCGGCAGCAGGGCGGAAACGAACGCGTAACCGATCAGCGCGAAGGTGATGGTGGTGTCTTTGAAGGTCAGCGCCGGGCCCCAGTACGGGTCGTGCGCAATCACGCCGCCGAAGTAGATGGAGGCGACCAGCAGCACGATACCAATGACCGACACTTCACCCACGCGGCCAGGGCGCAGGAAGCGCATGTAGATGCCCATGAACAGCGCAATCGGTACGGTAGAGCAGACGGTGAAGACGCCCCACGGACTTTCGGCCAGCGCTTTCACCACGATCAGCGCCAGCACCGCCAGGATGATGATCATAATCAGGAAGCAGCCAAACAGGGCGATAGTGCCCGGCACGCGGCCCATCTCTTCTTTGATCATCTCGCCCAGCGACGAGCCGTTACGGCGCGAGGAGATAAACAGCACCATAAAGTCCTGCACCGCCCCCGCCAGCACCACGCCCGCCAGCAGCCAGAGCGTACCCGGCAGGTAGCCCATCTGCGCGGCCAGCACCGGGCCGACCAGCGGGCCCGCGCCTGCAATGGCGGCAAAGTGGTGACCAAACAGCACGTAGCGGTTGGTTGGCACGTAGTTCAGGCCGTCGTTGTTAATGACCGCCGGGGTGGCGCGCGTCGGGTCGAGCTTCATGACCTTCTGCGCGATGTACAAGCTGTAGTAGCGATAAGCCACAAGATAGACGGAGACCGACGCGACCACGATCCACAGGGCGCTTACGTGTTCGCCCCGGCGCAATGCGACAACCGCCAGACAGAAAGCACCGAGGATCCCGAGTAAGGCCCAGGGCACGTGCTTAAGTAGTTTTTTAGTATCCATAGTAAGACCTGGTTTTTTATGTAAAGAAAAAAGGGTCAGGGTTCGTTGTGAGGAGGTATTGATTAATGCTGGAGCGATCGTGCCAGATCCGCGCGCGCGTAAAGGTCGGTAAATGCGTGAGTGGTTGAAAGTGACGGGTGAGCGGTCAAAGAACGCGGCGAGTGGTTCAGGCTCGCCGCTGGCGGGGGGAATTATGTGATTGAGATCACGTGATTTTCCGGGCTGCGCTCCATCGACAGGTAGCTTTCCAGCGTCTTGATGAGCTTCTCCTTCAGCCAGCTCGGCTCCAGGATCTGAATGTTCGGCAGCCAGTAGAACAGCAGCGGCAGGATCTGGTTTTCGTGTGCCGCCTGGCAGCGCAGCGTGACGCCGCCGCGTTGTTCCTCCAGCAGCTCCTGTTCCGGCAGGAGATCGCGGCGCAGGAAGTAATGTGAAATATTATCCTTAATGAATATTTTCACGGTGAAAGTATTCTCTGACACCCACGGGTCGAGGCTTTTTTCCAGCAGTTCCCGAACATTTTCATCAGGGGTGAAAAAGGTTTTTTGAATATCAAACCAGCTAATCTGGCTTAATGAAAAGGATTTCAACCGGCTATTTTCGGTAGCTTGTAAATACCATATATTTTTTTTGTTAATGAGTTTATAGGGATTGATCAGACGGGTTTTACCCTTATAAACGATCTGACAGACATTATGGTTATTAATCGATTTCTCGATTTTCGCTAAATGGCGGCGGATATCACGCTGCACCGTATGTTCTGCGTCATTACTAAGGATAAGAATATGTTTTTCGTCGACGCGCGCCTCCAGCTTTTGCCAGAAGTCCGTATTTCTTTCAGGGAAAAAATTATCGGCATTCAGGAAGTTAGCCAGAGCGTGATGTAATCCCTGCCCGCCGGGAGATTGGGCGGAGTGGATCAGTCGATATAGCCCGTTACCGGTATGTTCAACAATGGGCGAGAGCGCATTTAAATCCCGGTAGACGGTACGCTCGGTAATTTTAAATTTCTCCATTAGCGCACTGCGGTTTACCACGCCGTGTAAATGTAGCTCAAGGAGAATATCGACCAGACGTTCAGCCGAGCGGCTCCGCGTCGTTTTAGCCATAAGGTCTTCCTGTATATTGGGTATGCGCTGAACAATGCAAAAAGCACTGACCGGAGATGTCAGTATTCAGGCACAGAAAATTTCTCTTATGGATGTATAACGGCGTGATTTAGCGGAAACCTTAGGAATTTTTGTAGAAAGCGGCGCTGGCCCGAAAAAAGACCAGCGCGAGGGGGATCACACGACGGCTTCCACCTCCATCATGACCGGGTGGAAACGGCGCTTAAAGTAAATCAGGCCGTGTCCCGCATCACTCAGGATGATGTTTTTCACTTCGACAAGATAAACCAGATGGGTGCCGATGGTTTGCACCTGGCTAATCTCGCCTTCCAGGCTCGCCAGCGCGCCTTTCAGCACCGGCAGCCCCAGCGGGCCATTCTGCCAGCAGGAGAGGGCAAAGCGCTCCTCCATTGCCATCCCCGTCATCCCGGCGAAGTGGCGGGCCATGATCTCCTGCTCGTGGTTCAGCACGTTGACGCACAGCCTGCCGTTGCCCTGAAAGACCGGGTTCATGGCGCTGTTGGCGTTGATGCAGACCATTACCGACGGCGGGGTATCCGTCACCGAGCAGACGGCGGTGGCGGTAATGCCGCAGCGTCCGGCGTCGCCCTCGGTGGTGACCACATTGACCGCTGCCGACAGGCTGCTCATTGCGTCGCGAAAACGCAGGCGTTGTTCATCTGAATGCATTGCAACCTCCCGCTGCGCTATTTCAGCAGCTTGTCGAGCATGTTGATATCGCTGTTGTTGTGCAGGTGCGGCACCGTCCAGCCGTGCTGGTCGTACTCGGACATGCAGCGGTCGACCATTGCCATCATCTTGTCCATGTTGCCGGAGCTTTGCGCCTGACGCAGACACTGCAGGCGGATCTCGTCCTGGCTGCCGGAGTAGTTGATTTCGTACAGCTCGTGGCGGCCGCCAAACTCGCTGCCGATGGCGTCCCACATCAGTTTTAAAATCTTGATGCGTTCGACGTGATCCATACCGTTGGAGCCGCGCACGTATTTCGCCAGATACTGGTCAATCTGCGGGTTGTTCAGATCCCGCGCGCTGGACGGAAGGTAAATCAGACCGGACGTCACGTTACGCTCGATGATGTTCTTGATCTTCGCGTAGGCCATCGGGGCCATGACGCGGTAGGTCTGCAGCGCCGCGTGGTCCGGCAGATACGCGCCGTTGACCCACGGGGTGGCTTCGGAGCACATGGAGTCGCTCAGCGCCCAGAACATGTTGCGCCAGGCCACCACTTCGCCGAGATCCGCCTGCACGCCGCGGAACTCCAGGGTACCGGTGCACTCCAGGGATTTTTTCAGCAGGGCGGTGATGAAGTCGAGCTTCACCGCCAGGCGCACGCAGGCCTGAAGCGGGTACATGCGGGCGAAGCCGCCTTCCATCGTCCAGCGGCGGCAGCGGTCGAAATCGCGGTAGATCAGCACGTTTTCCCACGGGATCAGCACGTGATCCATCACCAGAATGGCGTCGTTCTCGTCGAAGCGGCTGGAGAGCGGATAGTCATACGGGGAGCCGGTAGCGCCAGCTACCATCTCGTAGGAGGCGCGGGAGATGAGCTTCACGCCTTCGGCATCCATCGGCGCGACGAACATCAGCGCGAAGTCCGGGTTTTCGCCCATCACCTGCGCGGAGCCGAAGCCGATCATGTTGTAGTGGGTCAGCGCCGAGTTGGTTGCGACGACTTTCGCACCGCTGACGATAATCCCGGCGTCGGTCTCTTTCTCCAGCTTGATGTAGACGTCCTTCACCTCGTCCGCTGGCTTGTGGCGGTCGATCGGCGGGTTCACGATGGCGTGGTTGAAGTACAGGCCGGTTTACTGGATGCGGGTGTACCAGCTGCGGGCGTTCTGCTCGAACTGGCCGTAGAAGGCCGGGTTAGCGCCGAGCGCGCAGCCGAACGCGGCCTTGTAGTCCGGCGTGCGGCCCATCCAGCCGTAGCTCAGACGCGACCACTCGGCGATGGCGTCGCGCTGCTGGCGCAGATCGTCGGCGCTTTTCGCCACGCGGAAGAACTTATGGGTGTAGCCGCCGCTGCCGGTGTCGGTGCTCCAGCACAGCGTGTCCTGCATCTCCGGCTTGTGCAGGGCGTCGTACATCTGCGCGATGGAGGCCGCCGCGTTGCGAAACGCCGGATGGGTGGTGACGTCTTTAACGCGCTCGCCGTAGATATAAATCTCGCGACCGTCCTGCAGGCTTTTTAAATACTCTTCGCCGGTTAACGGACGTTTGGCATCAGCGCGGAACTCTTCAGGCTTCATAGGGACCTCGTATCGGAAGATGGTTGTTAAATTTATGTTTTGTTTTTGTTGTTTAATTGAAGCCTGAGAGGGGCGTAACGTGAAGGGACGATTAGGACAACGGCGGGTACTTTTCGCGAGAGATCGCAGAGTGTGATTTCCCTCACCCTAACCCTCTCCCAAAGGGAGAGGGGACGGTTACTCCCTCTCCCTTTGGGAGAGGGCAGGGGTGAGGGGAACAGGCGACACCGGTACTTTCTGCGCCCGATACGCGCTGGGCGAGCAGCCCGTCAGGCGATTGAAAAACCGGGCAAAGTAGGCCGGATCCTTAAACCCCAGCTGCCACGCGATCTCGCTGACCGTACTGTCGGAGAAGAGCAGCAGCCGTCTGGCCTCTCGCAGCTGGCGGTCGAAGATAATCCGCTTCGGCGGGCGGTTGGCGAAGCGGCGGCAGATGTCCGTCAGGCGGGATTCGGTCAGGTGCAGCTCGCTGGCGTATTCCGGCACCGTCCAGTGCTGGTGGTAATGCTCGTCAATCAGCTGGGTAAACCGCTGGAACAGCTTCAGCTCGCCGCGCATACCGCTGGCAGCGTGGTCGTCGAGCTTCGCGTTGCGCAGCAGCAGGGTAAACACCGCCTGCGCCAGCAGAACCAGCGTGTGCTCGCGCCCCGGCAGCTGCTCCGTGGATTCCCGGGCGATCAGCTGCCAGTAGTGCTTCAGCGCCGCCAGTTCGTCCGGCCGGTCGGCCAGCGAGAGGCAGATCCCCGGCAGGCCAAACGCTTCCCGCGTGCCGGGGTAGAGCACCTCCAGCAGCGGCCAGATCAGATCCTCGCGCACCGTCAGCACGTGGCCGTCGCTGTCGGATTCGGTAATAAACGCGTGCGGCACCGACGGCGGCGTGAGGACGAACAGCGGGGCCTGCACCGAGTAGCGGTGATCGTCGAGCTGGAGCTCAATCTGCCCGGTATCGAGAAAGTGCATCTGAAAATACTGGTCGTGACGATGCGCCTGCATGTCGCGGCCAAAAAAGGCCGCCATGCGCGCGAACGACTGGTAGTGCACGTCGTCGGTGCCCAGACTTTCGTCGTACTCCTTGCTGATATCAATGTTGGCGATGGGGCTCTGGCACATGGCCGCTCCTCTGCCGATCCCGCTGCGTCATCGGAATGCGCGTCAGCACCAGCGCGCCGACCACCAATAGCCCGGCCACAAACCACAGCCCGGAGCTGAAGCTGCCGGTCGCGTCGCGCAGGATCCCAATAAGCAGCGGGCTGACGGCGGATCCGACGTTACCGATGGCGTTGATCACCGCCAGCGCCACCGCGCGGGACTGGAGGCTAATAACCTGGTCCGGCGTGGTCCAGAATATCGCCATGGCGGTAAACGATCCGGTTGAGGCCATGATGATGCCAAGGAGCTGGATCAGGCTGTGATCCGTCGCGGAGGCCAGCATCCATCCCGCCGCCGCGAACAGGTACGGCAGGATGGTGTGCTTTTTTCGCTCTTTCAGCCTGTCGGAGCGCCGGCTCCACCAGATCATCCCGAGGATGGTGCAAAACTGCGGGATCGCCGCCAGCAGGCCGATGACGATATTGCTGCTGCCCGTGTTGAAGCTTTGCAGGATCTGCGGCGTCCAGATGTTGATGGCGCTGAGCGTGTTGGTCAGGCAGAAGTAGGCCAGCGTGTAGAGCAGCACCGCAGGGGTCAGCACCTCGCGCAGCGTCGACCGCGGCGTGACGGCCTGGGCAATGGCGATCTCCTGCTCGCGGGCGATCATCGTTTTCAGCGCCTGCTTTTCATCGTCGTCCAGCCAGGTAGCCTGATCCGGCGTGTCGTTGAGGTAGAACCAGGTCACCACGCCGAGCACTACCGACGGCAGCCCTTCCAGCAGGAACAGCCACTGCCAGCCCTTCAGGTTCCACAGGCCGTCCATCGCCAGGATATACCCGGAGAGGATCGAGCCGAGCATCATGGTCACCGGCATGGCGATCATAAACAGCGCGTTGGCGCGGGCGCGGTGATACGCGGGGAACCACCAGGTGAGGTAGACCAGGATCCCAGGCAGGAAGCCGGCTTCGGCGATGCCCACCAGCATACGCAACACGTAAAGCGTTTCCGGGCTGGTGGCGAACATGGTGCAGGTGGAGGCGATGCCCCACACCACCATGATCCCGGCGATCCAGCGGCGCGCGCCGATCTTCGCCAGCATGATGTTGCTCGGGATCCCGCACAGCACGTAGGTGACGTAAAACAGCGTCGCGGCGAGGCCAAACATGGTCGACGTGAGGCCCAGATCTTTGCCCATCGTCAGCCCGGCAAAGCCGATGTTGATGCGATCGAGAAATGAGAAAACAAACAGGATAAAGAGGAATACGATCAAACGACGAAACAGCTTGTTGATCGCGCGATGTTCTATAGCTTTCTTATCTTGCAGGGTAGAGGTCGTCATGCTGCGCTCCAGATCTTACGTTTAGTAGACGGATTTATTGTTATTCACTGACGTAACCGGTTGTTCGATAAAACGCGCCGCCAGCGCTTCGGCGCCGCGGGCGAGCAGGGTAGTGTCGACGCCGACGGCGACAAACAGCGCGCCGAGCTCAAGATAGCGTTTTGCCAGCTGTTCATTCGCCATCAGGATGCCGGGGGCTTTGCCCGCCGCACGGATCTGCGCGATCGCCTGCTCAATGGCGGCCTGCACCTCCGGGTGCTGCGGGTTGCCCGCAAATCCCATGTCGGCGCTAAGATCCGCCGGGCCGATAAACACGCCGTCGACGCCCTCCACGTCCAGGATCTGCGGCAGGTTTTTCAATGCCTCGCGGGTTTCGATTTGCACCAGCACGCACATGGCGTCGTTAGCCTGATGCAGGTAGTCCGGAATGCGGTTCCAGCGCGACGCTCTTGCCAGGGCGCTGCCGACGCCGCGAATGCCCGCAGGCGGATAGCGCGTGGCGCTCACCGCCAGCCGCGCTTCGTCGGCGTTTTGCACCATCGGCACCAGCAGGGTTTGCGCGCCCACGTCCAGGAGCTGTTTGATTTGCACCGGATCGTTCCACGACGGGCGCACCACCGGCTGGCTGGGATAGGGGGCGATAGCCTGTAATTGAGTTAACACGGTCTGCACGCTGTTCGGCGCATGCTCGCCGTCGATCAGCAGCCAGTCGAAGCCTGCTCCGGCCAGCAGTTCGGCGCTGTAGCTGCTGGTCAGCCCCAGCCATAGCCCGATTTGCGGACGGCCCGCCTTCAGCGCCGCTTTGAATGCGTTTTGCATGGTTGTCTCCTTACACAAAGCGGCAGCTGATGGAGCCCATACTGCCGTAGTCGACGTGGAAGGTGTCGCCTCTGCTGGCGGGCACCGGGCGGGTAAATGAGCCGC
Source organism: Enterobacter sp. 168J2 (assembly GCF_034107265.1). Classification (NCBI taxonomy): domain Bacteria; kingdom Pseudomonadati; phylum Pseudomonadota; class Gammaproteobacteria; order Enterobacterales; family Enterobacteriaceae; genus Enterobacter; species Enterobacter sp. 168J2. Next base: position 235,447 of record NZ_JAWNEB010000002.1, read on the forward strand.
CGAGGATGATCTGCCCCGGTTCAAGCTGCACGTCGTACGGCACCAGCTTGTTCGCCAGCCACGCCACGCCGTTCGCCGGGTGGTTAAGCACGCCTGCCGCAACGCCGGTCTCTTCAATCACGCCGTTGCGGTAGAGCAGGGCGGAGATCCAGCGCAGGTCCAGCTCGTCGGGCTTAATCGGACGGCCGCCGAGGATCACTCCGGCGTTGGCGGCGTTATCGGAGATGGTGTCGAACACCTTGCGCGGACGCTGGGTTTCCGGGTCGACGTTGTGGCAGCGGGCGTCGATCAGCTCCAGCGCGGGGATGACGTAGTCCGTGGCGTTGTAGACGTCGAAGATCGTGCAGTTCGGGCCGCGCAGCGGTTTTGCCAGCACGAAGGCCAGCTCCACTTCGATACGCGGGACGATAAAGCGATCGACGGGGATGTCGCTGCCGTCGTGGAAGAACATGTCGTCCAGCAGCGCGCCGTAGTCCGGCTCGCTGATCTGCGAGCTGGCCTGCATCGCCTTCGAGGTGAGGCCAATCTTGTGGCCTTTCAGCACGCGGCCTTCGGCGATTTTCAGGCTCACCCATTCGCGCTGGACGGCGTAGGCGTCTTCAATGGTGATCTCCGGGTACTCCAGCGAGATCGCGCGGATCTGCTCCCGGGATTGTTCCGCCTGATGCAGGCGATGGGCGATCAGGGTATGGGTGTGTTTGTCGAGCATGGCGATATCCTGTTGTACGTTTGTTTTCTCCCTCTCCCCGCGGGAGAGGGCTGGGGTGAGGGCATCAGGCCGCAGAGATTTCCCCTCACCCTAACCCTCTCCCAAAGGGAGAGGGGATAGACCGTGCGCGTTATTTAAACAACGCGTGTACGTTGTTTTGTTTGTAGTTGAGCGTCGGGTGCAGCTCGTCGAGCTCGAATGACAGCGCCAGATAGCGGCTCGCCATCAGCTCTGCAAAATGCGCTTTGATCAGCGCAAACAGCATCTCACCCACGGCTTCCCGGCTCTCCAGGCTGCGCCCGGCACCGATCTTCAGCGTCATATGCACAAAGGCGTAATCGTGCCTGCCGTCGGCCATCTGCCAGGTGTCCAGCCAGTGGGCGCGGCTGCGGATGCCGCCGATGGGGAAAATGCCCGTGGCGGCCAGCGCGTCGTTAACTTTGGCGAACAGCCCCGGCAGGTCGGCCTGCTCGCGGATGTTGTCGGTGCATTCAGCAATAAAGTGCGGCATGGTGGCCCCTTATGCGGGCAGCGGGAAAACGGCGTTAACCTGGCCGGTGCCGGAGCTGGCGAACAGATCGGTGAGAAACTCCACCTTGCCGTCGTATTTGTCCCAGCCGAGCATCCCCAGCAGCATCACCGTGTCGTGCATGTTGCCCTCGCCATAGCAGTAGTCGGCGTACTCCGGCAGCATGCTGCAAAACTCTTTGAACTGGCCCTCGCGCCACAGCTTCACCACCCGTTCGTCCATCTGGCGGTCGAACTCGCGGGTGTAGCTGTTCATTCCCTCTTCCGCGCGCTGGTCGTCGATGAAGCGGTGCGACAGCGAGCCGCTGGCGAGCACCGCCACGGTGCCGTCGTATTTTTCGATAGCGCTGACGATGGCCTCGCCCAGCCTGCGGCTGTCGGCGAAGTCGTGAACCGTGCAGAACGCCGAGATGGAGACCACTTTGAAGTGTTTATCCGCGTTCATGTAGCGCATAGGTACCAGCGTGCCGTACTCCAGTTTGAGGCTCGGAATGTTGTGCGCTTTGGCGCGCACGCCGAGCTTCACCGCCTCGTCGGCAATCAGCTGGCCGAGTTCGGGGTTGCCGTCGTAGTCGTAGGTCATGTCGCGGATAAAGTGCGGCAGCTCGTTGCTGGTGTAGACGCCTGAAAAATGATCCGCACAGTTAATGTGGTACGCGCTGTTCACCAGCCAGTGGGTGTCGAACACGATAATGGTATCCACGCCCAGCTCCCGGCAGCGCTTGCTGATTTCTTTATGCCCGTCGATGGCCGACTGCCGGCAGCCGTGGTTTTTGCCCGGCAGCTCGGAGAGGTACATCGACGGGACGTGGGTGATTTTTGCCGCTAACGCTAATTTTCCCATGATCAGATCCCCCATTTTGGAATCGGATGGTCGCCCATGGAGATGCAGACGTTCTTCATCTCCGCGAACACCTCAAAGCTGTACTCGCCGCCCTCGCGCCCGGTGCCGGAGGCCTTCACGCCGCCAAACGGCTGGCGCAGGTCGCGCACGTTCTGGGTGTTGACGAACACCATGCCCGCTTCGATGCCGCGCGCCAGGCGCAGCACTTTGCTGACGTCCTGGGTCCAGATGTACGACGCCAGGCCGTACTCCACGTCGTTCGCCAGGCGCAGGCCTTCCGCCTCGTCCTTAAACGGCAGCAGGCAGGCCACCGGCCCGAAGATCTCCTCCTGCGCGACGCGCATGCGGTTGTCGACGTCCGCCAGCACCGTCGGGCGCAGGAAGTTGCCGCCCTTCAGGTGCGCAGGCAGATCGGTCGGTTTGTCCGGGCCGCCCGCCAGCAGGGTTGCGCCTTCCTCAATGCCGAGGCGGATATAGCCGGAGACTTTCTCCCAGTGCTGCTTGCTGATGAGCGCGCCAATCTGGGTGTTCGGATCGGTCGGATCGCCCACGCGCAGGCGGCTGGCGCGCTCGGCGAAGCGCTTGACGAATTCCGGGTAGATGCTCTGCTGGATGAAGATGCGCGAGCCCGCGGTGCAGCGCTCGCCGTTGATGGAGAAGATGGTGAACAGGGCGGCGTCCAGCGCGCGCTCGATGTCTGCATCTTCAAAAATCAGCACCGGGGATTTGCCGCCCAGCTCCATGGAGTATTTCTTCAGCCCGGCGTTTTTCATGATGTTACGCCCGGTGGCGGTGCCGCCGGTGAAGGAGACGGCGCGCACGTCGTGGTGGCGCACCAGCGCGTCGCCTGCCGTCGCGCCGTAGCCCTGCACCACGTTGAGCACGCCCGCCGGAATGCCCGCCTCCAGCGCCAGCTCGCCCAGACGGTCGGCGGTCAGCGGGGAGAGTTCAGACATCTTCAGCACCGCGGTGTTGCCCAGCGCCAGGCAGGGCGCGACTTTCCAGGTGGCGGTCATAAACGGCACGTTCCACGGCGAGACCAGCGCACAGACGCCCACCGGCTGCACCAGCGTGTAGTTGAGCATCTTGTCGTCGACCGGGTAGGTTTTGCCGTTCATCTGCTGGCACACCTCGGCGAAGAACTCGAAGTTGTGCGAGGCGCGCGGGATGAGCACGTTTTTGGTCTGGTGGATCGGCAGGCCGGTGTCGGCGGTCTCCATGGCGGCGATCTCGGGCACGTTCTGGTCGATCAGATCCCCCAGGCGACGCATCAGGCGCGCGCGCTCCTTCATCGGCAGGTTGGCCCATTTCGGGAACGCTTCTTTAGCGGCGGCAACGGCCTGATGAACCTCGGCTTCACCGCCGGAGGCGACTTCCGCTAATACCTCGCCGGAGGCCGGGTTAGTTGTGTGGAAGTACTCGCTTCCGGCGACGTTTTTACCGTTGATCCAGTGGTTAATCTTTTTCATTTTGCAGTCTCCTCGCTGACAATCCGGTTCACCAGGCGGCCCACGCCCCCCACTTCCACCACCACTTCGTCCCCCGGCACCACGTCAGACAGCCCCTTCGGCGTGCCGGTGGCGATCATGTCGCCCGGCTGCAGGGTCATAAAATCGCTCAGGTACGCAATCAGGAACGGGATGCTGAAGATCAGATCCGCCGTGGTCCCCTCTTGGTGCAGCTCGCCGTTGACGAAGGTGCGAAGACGAAGGTTGTGCGGGTCGGGGATGGCTTCTTTTGGCACGATGTTGGGGCTGATGGGCGTAAGCCCGTCGCGGCTTTTTACCCGCAGGTTCGGGCGGTAGTAGTTTTCGAGATAGTCGCGGATGGCGTAGTCATTGCAGACCGTGTAGCCCGCCACATACTCCATCGCCTCGGCTTCGCTCACCTTATGCGCGGTTTTACCGATGACCACCACCAGCTCCGCCTCGTAGTGCATGTATTCGATATTGTTCGGGCGCACCGAGGTCTGGCTGTCGCCGTTGAAGGTGTTCGGCGCTTTGATAAACACCAGCGGCTCGGTGGGCGGCTTGAAGTCCAGCTCGCTGGCGTGGTCCGCATAGTTCAGGCCGAGGGCGAACAGCGTGGCGTGCGCAGGCGTGCGGTGGGAAAGGGCTACGTCGCGCTCGTTCACCACCGGGTTTTCCAGCGGCGGGAAACCTTCCGCCAGGATCCGCACGCTATCGCCCGGGCGGATCTCAACCCGGCTTTGCGGGGTGCCGAGCAGGATCGCATCGCCGGGATTGAGGGTGGCGAACTCGCTCAGGGCGCTCAGCAGTTCGGCGGCGCTGCGCTGCAGGTCGGCGGTGTTCCAGTGGTCCGCTTCGCGGCCGTTGATCTCGGTAATGATGGTCAGGTTGTCGACGTTATCAACGGCGGCGAGTTCGCCAAGCGGGCAAAAGCCGTCCCGGCATTTGGCCTTGATGGCCGGGCGGTAGAAGCTCTCTTCCGGCAGGCTCACTTCGTTGGCCAGCGCATATCCCGCGATGTATTCCGCTGCCTCCTCCACGCGCACCCTGCTGGCGGTTTTTCCCACGACCAGCGCCACCGTCGCGCCGCTTAACACCGTTTCCCCTTGAGGGAAGGGAATCGGTTCGCCCGCGCGGATCACCGTGTTGTGCGGCTTGATAAACCACACCGGCGTTTTTGGCGGCGTGTTGTAAGGGGCTTTTTCAAACGTCTCAGCCCAGGCTTCTCGCTGGCTTTGGTGGTTCAGCGCGACGGCAAAAACGGTACCTTTCATTCACCTACTCCTCACCCCGACGGTCCGGGTTATGATTTCATTAATATATTAATGATCTGTTTTTATGCTTTTGATGTTTATTTCGCAATCAGAAGTGAAGAATTTGTGATATGAATAACAATAAATTTACATATCGTTTTTTATTGCTATGTAGATCAGAAGGTTAATAAAATTGATGGGTTTCTGTTAGACTTTCTGGCAGAAAACATGTTGTTTATAAAAACATCTTTTATGAATTGTTTACTTGTTAATGATGTGAAGGGGAGAGGCTATGCATGATTCATTAACCATCGCGCTATTGCAGGCGCGGGAAGCGGCGATGTCCTACTTCCGTCCGATTGTGAAGCGGCATAACCTCACCGAGCAGCAGTGGCGTATCGTGCGCGTGCTGGCTGAACATCCGTCGATGGATTTTCACGATCTGGCGTTTCGCACCTGCATTTTGCGCCCGAGCCTGACCGGCATTTTGACGCGCATGGAGCGCGACGGCCTGGTGCTGCGCTTAAAGCCGGTGAACGACCAGCGCAAGCTGTACGTGTCGCTGACCAAAGAGGGGAATGCGCTGTACGAGCACGCCCAGGCGCAGGTGGAAGAGGCGTATCAGCAGATTGAGGCGGAATACACGCCGGAGAAGATGAAGCAGCTGACGGCGCTGCTGGAAGAGTTTATTGAACTCGGAAACCGGCATAACGCAGCGCGGGAAGAAGAGTAAAAACCACAAATTCCAGGATGATTTTCGTAAAGTTTTCCCTTTCCAGGCCGAAAATTCTGTATCTGTCTGAGGAAAGAGAAAACATGTTAAACCGTATCAAGATTGTCACCAGCTTAATGCTGGTTTTAGCTATATTTGGCCTGTTACAACTCACATCCGGTGGTCTTTTCTTTAATGCTCTGAAGAATGACAAAGAGAATTTCACCGTTCTGCAAACCATTCGTCAGCAACAATCCACCCTTAACGGGAGCTGGGTTGCGCTGCTGCAAACCCGTAATACCCTGAACCGCGCGGGCATCCGCTACATGATGGATCAGAACAACATCGGCAGCGGCGCGACCGTTAACGATCTGATGCAGATTGCGTCTGCCTCGCTGAAACAGGCGGAAAAAAACTGGGCTGACTATGAAGCCCTGCCGCGCGACCCGCGTCAGAGCGACGCCGCTGCGCTGGAAATCAAACGTAACTACGATATCTACCACGGTGCGCTGGCTGAGCTGATTCAGCTGCTGGGGGCGGGCAAAATCAACGCCTTCTTCGACCAGCCGACCCAGAGTTACCAGGATGGATTCGAGAAGCAGTACGTGAGCTACCTGCAGCAGAACGACAGGCTGTACCAGATGGCGGTTGAAGACAGCAACAGCTCCTTCAGCCAGGCGATCTGGGTGCTGATCAGCGTGCTGGTTGCGGTGCTGGTGGTGATCGTGGCCGTCTGGCTGGGTATCAAGCAGGCGCTGATCTCTCCGCTGACGCGCCTCATCGACAATATTCGCCACATCGCCAGCGGCGACCTGGTGAAGCGCATTGACGTGGAAGGTTCTAACGAGATGGGCGAATTGGCCGACTCGCTGCGTCATATGCAGGGCGAGCTGGTGCGTACCGTGGGCGACGTGCGTAACGGCGCGAACGCTATCTACAGCGGCGCGAGCGAAATCGCGATGGGCAATAACGACCTCTCTTCCCGTACTGAACAGCAGGCCGCTTCCCTGGAAGAGACCGCCGCCAGCATGGAGCAGCTGACGGCAACCGTTAAGCAGAACGCCGAAAACGCCCGTCAGGCGAGCCACCTGGCGCTGAGCGCGTCTGAAACCGCGCAGAAGGGCGGCAAAGTGGTGGACAACGTGGTGCAGACCATGCGTGACATCGCGGGCAGTTCGCAGAAAATTGCCGATATTATCAGCGTGATCGACGGCATTGCCTTCCAGACCAACATCCTGGCGCTGAACGCGGCGGTAGAAGCGGCGCGTGCGGGCGAGCAGGGCCGCGGTTTTGCGGTGGTAGCAGGGGAAGTGCGTAACCTGGCCCAGCGCAGCGCCCAGGCAGCACGTGAGATCAAGAGCCTGATTGAAGACTCCGTGGGACGCGTGGAAGTGGGCTCTACGCTGGTGGAAAGCGCCGGTGAAACCATGGGTGAGATCGTGAATGCGGTGACCCGCGTGACCGATATCATGGGCGAGATTGCTTCTGCGTCCGACGAGCAGAGCCGCGGTATTGACCAGGTGGGTCTGGCGGTGGCAGAGATGGACCGCGTGACCCAGCAGAACGCCTCGCTGGTGGAAGAGTCAGCCGCGGCGGCGGCGGCGCTGGAAGAGCAGGCGAGCCGCCTGACGCAGGCCGTGGCGGTGTTCCGCATTCAGCAGGAGCAGATGAAGGCGCGCGAGTTCGCTGCCGCGAAAAGCGTTGCCGCGCCGACGATGTCGCGTAAAGTCGCGACGGCGGACGCGGGCGATAACTGGGAAACGTTCTGATCCAGCGCGTTGAGCCGGGTGGCGGCTACGCCTTACCCGGCCTACGGTTAAGAGGCAGGCGCATGGCACAGCGCGATTCATACGCTAAACCGTGCGCCGTCTCTTCTTCGCGTTTTTGACGCAATTCAGGCGTCAGCGTCGTCATCATTTCAAACCCCATCCGCGCATAGAAGGGCGCATTCCACGGCACGTTGCGGAACGTCGTCAGCGTCAGCGATGTCAGCCCCAATTTACGGGCATGGTCAGCCGCACGGGCGATGAGCTGCCGACCAATCCCTTTTCCCTGCCAGGCCAGATCGACCGAGAGCTCCACAATAAACAGCGACGAAGGGTGCACTTCAGTGAGGATAAACCCCACCGGACGGTCGTTCGCCAGCGCCAGCCAGCTTAGCCCCCGTTCGGCATAGTCGAGGTGCTGTTCAGCGGAAATGACCTCGCCATCGGCAAGCCAGGCGAGATCCGGGTCGTCACGAAAACGCTCGCCCGCCGCGCGTTCTATGGCGGGCAGAGCGGCAACGTCGTCGCTGGTGGTAGGGCGGATGTAAATGTTCATGGCGGGAAGTATAGCCTGACCTCCCGGCATTATTCCGAACAGACCAGCACCGGCGAGTAAAAGTTGCTAATCACCAGCGCATCCTGCGGCGTGCGCTCTATCGTCAGGAGCCTTTTTTTCCCCAGCGTCAGGCCGGCCACGTATTTTTCAAATACGCCGGGCGGCATCGCGTCGTGGCTAAAACGCTCCACTTTTTGAATGACGATCTCGTACAGTTCCCCCTCCACGTGCCGCCATTTAAACATCTCCTGCCGGGACACTTCCCATTTTTGCGGGGCGTTCTCGACGTTGCCGTTCAGCGTGATGTACCCGGTTTTGTCGGGGTGAAACCGCATGATGATCTCCCCATCAAAGGTGAAATCGTGATTGTCGCGCCTGTCGGAGAAGGTCAGGTTACCGTCGCACGCCACCGACAGCGGCGGCGTGTAGAAGTACCACGCCAGCGCGGCGCCGGCCAGCATCAGGTTAAAGATCAGAATGAGCCAAATTTTTATCTGTCGCATATCACCACTCGTAATAGTAAAGCGTACGACAGGCGCTCGCTTTGCCCTGCGTGAGGGAACACTGGGAAAGCACCAGCCGCCCTTCGTGGCCGTAGAAAAGCGTTCTCTGGATGTGCATATAGAAAATGGAATTTTTCAGACACGGGAGATGACCGTCCTGCTGAAGGGTTTGCGCCAGGGTAATCGCCTTTTCATGAAACACATCCGCCAGCGGCGTAAAGGTGTAGACCGGACAGGTGCCGATATGGGTCAGCAGATGGATTTCCCGCTGCGGGTTTTCCGGCTTGATCGCCGTTATCCAGAGGCACAGCGTCACTATCGCCAGGGTAAGCGCGCCGCAGAACAGCAGTTCCGGTCGAACGCGCCATGCCGGTTTCGCCGTTTTGGCGGCCGGGGGCGATTCCTCCAGAGAAGTTACCGTGACGTCGGCGCTGAGCATAAAGCCCGTCTTAGGGACGGTGACGATAAACAGCGCGTCGGGAAGCAGGCTTGCCAGCATTTTGCGCAAAATACTGATGTACTGGTTTAACGAATTGTTCGAACCCTGGAGCCCACGCCGATCCCAGACCTCATGGAGAAAGGTGTCCCGTTCAACCACGTTCCCATGATGCTGGACCAGCAGCTTTAAGAGGGTATTGGCCGTACAGGTGAGGATCTGCGCATCCTCATCCGGCGCATTGATAAGAGAAACAGAACCGTCCTCGTCGTTGTAGACGATGGCGTCAGCAAGCAGGTATTTCATAAGTTGTTGTAAAACAGACAGAGATAATGAAAAAAGAGAAGGTGTTTACATCTTCTAAGCAGAGCTGCTGGCTATTTTAACGCCATTGTTACCGATAACATTGATCCAGACGGGATTTTGAGTGGTTTAATAAGTCAGCGTAATTATCACGTCGTCAATAAATTCGCCGGTACCACTCAGCGGCTGCGCCGGGACTTCTCCGTAAACGGTGAAGCTCTGAGTGCCGCCTGTGGGGTTGGTGACGTGCAGCGCATCGCCGCTGCGCCAGTCGCCCCAGCGTTGCGTGGCAGCGGCATCCTGCCAGAGCCCGTAGCGCAGGCACTGGCCTTCATCGTTGCAAAGCTGCCGCTGAGTGCCGCTGGCATGGTTGCCGTTGCCCATGGCAAGGGTAAACGCCGTGCCGGCCGGACAGCGCGTGGTGAGCGTTGCCGTGGAACGCGTCGGGCGCAGCGTGGCGGTGCTGTTCAGCGTGCCAAAGTTAAGCGGGGTGACGCGTTCTATGAAGCAACCCTGGCCGATCTCGGCCTGCGCGTTGGTGCCACCCTGCACCTGTTCGCCCTCCGCGGATCCGTCCGAGCAGTTTTGCAGCGCCTCCTGACGGGTGGCGCTGTGCCAGGCAATGCGCAGATTCATGTTGTAGTTGTAGTAGTGGTACGCCGGCAGCTGGTTTTGCCCGGCCGGGAGGATGGCGATAAGCGGAAAGCTACCGCTGACGCTGGCATTGCTTTGCGCAGTCAGGGTCTGCTGAATGAGGTCCCCTCTGCTGGCGGGGCCCAGCTCCTGAGAACGCGCGACGCCGTTAAGCAGGCGAAAGAGCAGGGTGTACTGTTTTCCCTCCTGGTCCCCGTTCGAGAGCATCTGAAAGGGCGGCGTATCAATGCTGCTCAGGCAGACGTTGAGATATTCCATCGTGCCGTTATTGTCGGCCTGACAGCTAAATTTTACCTCGGTGTTGGTCGAGGCGGCATTGCCCGCCACGACGCTGCCAAAATTGATAACGGCGGGTGAGGTTATCCAGCATGCTGCCGCCATCGCCTTCATGGACAGCACGAGCAGCAGCAATAACGGTGCTCTTAATGACACAGTTGTTCTCCGATATTCTGAATTGATGACGCGGTGCGCGGGGCCGGAAGCGTGACCCGGCACTCCCCCTCGCCGGTTTTTACCACCAGCTCACCCGGCAGGGGCGGATCTTCAAGCCAGACAAAACCGTCGCGTCCGACGATGGTCGCGCCGCGTGGCGTTGAAACGATGCTGCCCAGCGGGAGCGGCTTGTGGCGGCTGTCGACCAGCCGGGCCTGAACCGTCACGGCGTGATGGACGTTAAAATCGACCTTTACCGCGCTGCCGTTGCCCGGTCTGGCATTCATGTCGGTGACGGGGGCCATCACGTCGGCCGGAAGATCCAGCGGATTGATGCTGACTTTGCTGCTGTGGTATTGCGGCAGGTCGGTCAGCAGCAGATAACCGTTTTCATCGGTTTCGCCTGCCGGGCGGTTTTCCAGCATCACCGGCACGTGTCCAACGCCGTGGGTGGAGACCAGCGCCAGCCCCTGCTGGCTGTAGCGCAGGGCGTGAAGGCTGCCGTCCAGCAGCGTCAGGCTGCCTTCGGCGGAGGCGTACTGGTTGCCCAGCTTAGCGCCTTGCTCCAGCCCGACGTGCCACTCGCCTGCATGGCCCAGATAGCCCACGTCCGCATAGGTGTCCCGGCGCCCACCAACGCTTTGCCCCAGCTGCCATGACCAGCCGCCGAGCCGATCGTCCGGCTGGTGGCGATAATCCATGCGCGACGTCTCGCGGCTGGTCTGAACGGAGAGGGTATCCGCACGACCTAACGGGACCGAGAGCATAAGCTGAACGTTACTCGACGAATCCGTAAACGAACGGGTATAGCTCAGCGTGGTGGAGAGGTGGGCCGGCAGCGAGAGGGACCAGGAGGCGTTGAGATAGCGCTGCCTGCTGCCCTGAATGTTTTGCTGCACCCAGCCTGCGCCTACGGTACCGAAATGGGGAACGGAGCGGCTTAGCCAGACGCTATCGCTGCGTCTGACCGGCAGGGCACCGATCGTGCGGGCGTTATCGGCAAAGTCGGCATCGGTACGGACGGTGCTGGCAGAGATGCCCGTTCCGCCGCCGTTCCATTGCCAGCCAAGGCCCCACTGTTTTCCCAGACCGTAGGGGCTGTCGCTGAAAGCGACATGCTGGCTAACAATCCCTATGTCGGGCGAGATCAGCCAGTCGACGCCTGTCCCGACATTGTGCAGTTTGCTCTGCTGTTCCGTATGCAGCGTCAGCGTCAGCCGGTTATTCACCCCATAGCGCCAGCCCGCGTCGAGCACGGGCGAGGGGGCATAGTCATTGGAGCGCAGGGCGTAGTTTTGCCGCATCCAGCCGATATCCAGCGAGCCGCTGCTGAGCCCTTCCGCCAGCATCCCCGGCGCGCCGTAGAGATCGAGCTGTACGGTACGACGCTGACCGTTGATGTCGGTAATGACCACCTGCGCCTGTCCGCTTCCGGTGAAGGAGGGCAGGGTATCCAGCAGAAAATCCCCCGGCGTCACGCGCTGGCTGCTCTGCTTCAGCCCGTCGATGTAAAGATCGACGGTTGAAGGCAGGACGGCAGTGTCGCTGTAGCGGCTGCGCGGTTCGGTGTTGAGCTGCGGATTAAGCTCAAAATTCCGCGCCCAGTGCAGGCCGCCAAAACGTACCTGCCGGCTCCAGCGGGTGCCCGTGGTGATGCTGTCGCCCAGCGCCAGGCTGGTCAGCGAGTCGGTGTTGTCCCACTGCCAGCGGGTTTCAAGACGCGTGTGGCTGGGGCGACCCGCGCTGTTTTCCTCTCCGACATGGCTTGAAAAGCTGCTGCTGAAGGTGCCGGGAAGCGCCCCGGATGCGGTCAGCGAGGTCTGGGCGTTAAGCTGGCGGTTCCCCTGGGAATCGCTGGCATAGAGGGCATACCCGAGCGTAAACGCGCTGATGGGCTGCGCCTCGGGATAGCGGTACTGCGCGGTCGGCCTCTCAGTAGTCAGGTGCTGCTGGCCGTCGAGCGCCTTTGCGTCGGCGGTCAGGGAGACCTGCTGGGCATGTAAATTAAGACTAACCTTCAGGCCCGGCAGGGACGTCAGTTCAACCCACTCGCTGTGGTCATCCGGGGCGTGAAGCCCCAGCTTTTTGAGATCGTTGCGGTCAATCCACAGCGCCTCACCCACTACCCGGCAGGCCCACAGCTCTCCTCGGGGAGCGTGATTCACCGTGATGGCCAGCCATTGTACGGTGTCTGCGGCGGGTTCAGCCCGGGCTGACAGCATGAGCGGTAGCCAAAGCAGGAGCGCGAGTAGCGAGCGGGCGCAGGGGGATCTGGCTGGCATGGTGGTCATCATTGAGAAAGGCGCGCAGCGCGCTGAGCGTGTGGTGTGAGGCCTGCTTAAGTGTCACAAGCGCGGTCTGTCCCGGCAGCACGTAGCCCGCCAGCCCTTTCACCGATTCCACAACCTGCCCGCTGGCCGTCAGGGCCTGCAGGTGGCTCAGGCGAATATGGCTGTTTCCGGCGTTAAAGCAGCGGATCGTTCCCGGGGTCTCCGCCTGTTCGCAGCTCAGGGCATCGCGGCTGACGGGCGTATTCTGGTTTCCGGCAATAAAGACGGGAATCGAGTAGCGCAGCAGAAAGTGCACCCCGTTGGGATTGGCCGCACGGGCCGGTGCATCCGGCAGCTCATCAATGACCAGCCGGTAACTTTGCTCCTGTTCACGGATGCCGGGCTCCATAACGATGATTCGCACCAGCTGCTGCTGGCCCGGCGCCAGGGAGGTCATCGCCGGGCTGCTGACCACCTCGTCGGTGGTCGTTAACACATCTTTGCCGTTTTGCTGGGTCCATTCGTAAACCCGAATCTGGGCATGGATGGCCGCTTTACCGCTGTTAGTGAGGTAGACCGCGGATGCTCTTTGGCCGCTCTGGAGATCGAGCGTCACGGGGGCCACCTGAAGCGTGGCGGCCAGCGCGTAGCGCGACAGCAGCGTCAGCATCAGGAGCCACAGAATGAAGCAGGGAAGACAGCGTCGCATGATCAATACACCAGATTTAAGGTGACATCATCGCTGTAGGCGCCCGCCTGCGCGGTCGTCAGCGCCCCTGCGTCAATCACGCCATACAGCGTCTCTTCCTGCTCCATACCGTTGCCGGTATCGGTCAGCCCATCGGTGCTGGTGATCTGCGTCTGTTTGCCCTCATCGGCAAAAAGTTTCCACGCAATCTTCTGTGCGCCCGTTTCACCGTTTTCAGGCTTCAGCCAGAAGGTGCCGTTTTCGCTGCTATCGTTGCTGGTGGCGGAGAGGGTGAACGGCGTACCGTTGGTACAGACAATATCGACCTGCGTTTTGGCCTGAATTTCGCTTGATTCATCCGAGCCGTGGCGTGAGAAATTAAGGTCGTTGGCTTTGAGGGTGCAGGATTTTACCACCTCAAGTGAAACGTGCATCGTCGCGCTTGCGGTGCTGTCTGCGGCGATCGCAGCGGCAGGAAGCAGGAGAGCGGAGCAACATACGATAGTTGAGATAATTTTCATAAGCTTATTTCCTGACGTAAATAACAGTGCAATTACAAAGAAGTGGCCAGAGCGTCCAGCAGGCAGAGTTTTCGATGGAATTCCGCAAGGCTATGGCAGCAAAATTTGTTCATCGCGTTACGCCTGTGGGTGTAGATCGTTTTCGGTGACTTGTTGAGGATTTGTGCGATACGCACCGGGCTGAAACCTTTATGAAACAGCATGCAAACCCGCATTTCCTGGTACGTGAGCGTGGCGGTATTGTCGAAAGAGAAGGTCATGTCGCTAAAGCAGTGGCTCAGCTGGGCAAGGGAAACATTGCCCGGGACCACTCTGACCCGCTCACTGCCCGGCAAGGCGTTAACGTCGTTGACCCAGGCGGTGTCCGTAAATAGCAGCCAGCTCTGCCCGACGTGCGCGTTGAGCAGCTCCTGCAGGCGCAGCAGCCCTTCTGGCGTGACGTTGTTGATCCAGTACGCTTCAGGACGAGGGGACACGGCCGTCGCTATTATCGAATGGAGGCCGAGCCACAAAAACGCGTTGCTGCTCAGGACGATGACCTGATAGCCCGCATTCCGGATGAAAGGCGTCATTTCATACCCCACAGATAACCCTGACCGTAGTCGGCCACGCTGGCGCGGGCCAGCGCGAAATCGCCCGCGGTTTCGATGCCCTCTATGAGTACCTTACTGGCGACACGCTTGTACTGACGGGTGAGGTGCAGGAACTTCGCCTGCTCGGTACGTCCGCTCCAGAAGGTATGTTTGTCTATCTTGACGCCGCAGAAGCGGATCTGGCTGGCAAGCAGCTCGGGGAGAATGTCTTCGCAGACGTCGTCGGCCCACACTTCTATGCCCCACTGATGGAGCATCGCGATGCTTGTTCGCAGGGATCGGCTTTGCATATCGTCGAGTTGTACCATCGTATGGAGGTCGGTAACTTCGATAGCCAGCCTCTCCGGGCAGGAGGTTTCTTCTTTCAGCCTGTCGAGGAAGTCCGGTTCCAGCAGTAAATCCGATGTCGCGTTGAGGTAATACTTGTCGCCTTCTTTGCAAGTCAGGGTATGGCGAAGCTGCGCAAAGAAGTGCTCTTTACGCTGCGTAGAAGGCATTGAGCTAAAGTAGTCTTCAAGATTGACGTGGGGCTTTGCCGTGGACAATACCTCCCAGGCAATCACATTTTCACTGCGCAGTGCCCGGATGGACTCGAACTTATAGCCGGTTAGCATGATAAAAGTGTGTAACGCTCCGTGGTGATTTCAGGAGCTGTGAATTTTATAGAGTGGGCTTTTGGTGGGATATTTATAAATAAAAATGCATGATATAAAGCGTTTTTATCTAATTTATAATCTTTATATAGAATTTTTTATTTTCATAACCGCCCGGCAGAACGCCGGGCGGAGAATGCGTTAGCCTTGTTTTCCGACGATTTTAATTTCAACCATACCTATCCCGAGCTGGCGCGGTGAATGGCCGAGAATATTTCCTTCATTGGTGGGCTGCGGGTCAGGCGGCACAATCACCAGGGTATTGCTGCGCGATGGATTGGTGAAATGCAGCGTGTGAGTGCTTACGTCATTTCCAAGCGTCAGCGTCTGCTCCTCATCGCCCACGCGCACCGGCACGGGCTTATTCGCGTTGGGTCCGTACGCTCTTGCTGTGATCACCAGATCAAATTGCTCTGGCAGCGGATGGGTGTACTCAATTTTCACCTCGTTGCCCAGCTGCGCGTTTGACCAGCGTCCCCAGGACTCCGGACGGGAGATGCCGCTAAACTGCTTCACTTCTTCAGGCGCGCCGGCCACGTTAAAGATGAAGCTGTCCGCTTTATAGCGAATGTCGTTGTCGACGATTTTCAGCATGTCGATGTTGTGCTGATAGCGCGCCGTATCAATCACCGTATCTTTAAAGGCGGTTTTGCCTTGCCACTGGGCTTTGTCGACATGCTGCACGGTTTGCTCCCCGCCAAGCTGGCCCTGAGAGACGCACCAGTCTGTAGAGAGCGCCAGCGGCTGCGACCAGAGCTGACCCATTTTGTAACACCGGTCAATCCAGACGAAGTTATCGCGAGGGGCGAAATCGGCCAGCTGGAAGCGCAGCGGCGCGGAATATTCGCTCTCCGGCAGCGGTTCGACGCGGCTATCCGACACCCGCACCAGCAGCGGCAGGCGGAAGTTGCTGCCGGAGAAGGCAACGGTGTTTTTATCCCGATCGACGGTGAAGTCCTTCATCTCTTTAGGGAAGTTCCACAGGCGGATGATGTCGGGCTTCCAGGCGAGGATTTTCTCCTTCATGTTGAGGAACACTTCCGACAGGGATTGCCCGGACAGCGTGCTGCGCCCCAGGCCAATAAAGTTGTCGCCGCCCAGAATATCCAGCACCGTCGCGCCGTTATCCATGGAGTTGCGTTTGGTGGCGATTAACTCCTGCTGCGGCTGGTCGCCGCGCAGAACGAAGAACAGATTGCTGCGGTCCTGCTTGTTGAGCCGATCCCACGCGCTGTTTTTCATCGCCAGGTGATCGGACGAGACCACGATGACGGTGTTTTTAAACCAGGGCGAGGCTTTGATTTTTTCGACCAGCGCGGCGATATGCTCCTGGCTACAGGTCACGGCGCTGAAAGACTTGTTGTTTTTGCCGTCCACGTCATAGCTTTTGCGCTTACAGGTGCGCGAGACGAACCCGTCCGGATGGTGCGTATCTACCGTCAGCGCAAAGAGAGAAAAACGCTTCCCGGCGCGGGAAAGCTCCTCGAATTTCTTCCAGGTTTCGTCCAGCACCGTATCGTCATAGAAGCCCCAGTCGTTGCGGTAGGTCGGATCGGCAACCGTGGTTTTTAACTCTTCCGAGCCGTACAGGTGGTCAAAACCGTGGGATTTCAGGAACACGTCTTTTCCGGCAAAGCGCAGGTTTGCTCCCTGCATAAAGTAGTTTTCATAGCCGGAGTTTTTCAGGATATCGCCCAGGCAAATATTCTGCGGGAAGAACGTCGACATCGAGGCGGAGGCGTTGCCTTCAAAAGGCGCGAACAGCGGGATACCGCACTGGGAAGCCACCATTCCGGCGATAGTGTAATCCGTGCCGGGCAGCTGCATGGTGTGGCTGAAATCGAGACCTTCGTTTTTCAGCGCGCCCAGTTCCGGCGTGAGGTTCGGAAACGCCTCGTTATCAAAGTAGGTGCGCTCCAGGCTTTCACCGTAGATGTAGACAAGATTTAGCTTCGGGTTAGCGATCGTTTTCGACGGCTCTTTGTAATAGGCCACGAAGTCCGGATCGCCGTCGCGCGACTGGGATTTTACAAGCTCGGTGATCTGATGAAACGCGGGGCTGGCGTCGACGGAGGCCAGCGCCAGGAAAAGCGCCAGCAGGCTGTAGCCATGATGGTGAGGGAGATGACGGCGGCGGCGCAGCACCCAGGCGAGCGCGCCGAAAATCGTCACCAGCGCCACGAGCAGTCCCAGCCCCGGCAGGATGTATTTACCCACCCCTGCGCCCGTCAGGCTGTTCGTCAGGGTGTAGAGCACAGCATCGTTAATGCCGTCGCCGGTAAAGTAATCGCTGGCGTATAAGGTAATGTTTAAAATGATAAAAATGCCGAGTACCACCAGCGTGGCGATAAACCACCAGGTGTTACGGCCGGCTTTCCAGGCATAAACGCCGATGGAAGCCAGAAAAAGGATAAGAGAGATGAATTCTGACAACAGCATATCCTCATGACGCCAGGTGCTTCGCTGGCTAACTGTTTATTTTTGGTAAGACAATGTAATGGCGATGTCGTTTAGCTGCAATTTTAGTGTCACGAAAGTGTGCTGTTGTTAGGATTTGGTTTATAAAATCGTTTTTATGAGGGTGGTCGCATCCTGACAAACGGACGCTGAGACGGTGGCAGGTAGGAAAAACGCTCGTTTAACGCCGCGATGCAAGCCTATCGCATTAAACGCGGCGTGTTGTGGCAGAAAATGGGGCGGATCAGGAGATGAAATTAACGCCTTGTTTCAGCACCAGATCGCAGGCTTTGGTTTTCACCTGTTTTGCCAGAGAGGAGTTGCCGAGGGTGCTCAGGTTAAGCTGTTGGCCGTTTTGCGCGTTGAGCAGACCCTGAATGCCGTCCATATAGCTGGTATCCGCTTTTTGCTCCTGCGTGTCGAGACCCAGTTTACCCAGCACCTGATTTTTCACGTTTTGCGCGTCGGTCACCGAGGCCAGCTTTTGCTTCGCGCAATATTCCAGAATCCCCGCCGCGTTGTTCATCGTGCCCGCGCTCAGGCTCTGGGAGCTGTTGCTCAGCAGGCTGGTGAGAGAAGAGGCCGAGAGCCCGCCCTGGGCGCTGCCGCTCTCTTTGGTCAGCTCATTTGCTGCGCTTGACAGGGACTCTTGCCACGAAGCCGCTTGCGCTGCGCCGGTAACCAGCAGCGCGCCTAAAAAGGTGCTGATAAGAATCTGTTTTTTCATAATGGCTTTCTCAAAAAGGTCCGTTTTGGGCCGGAAGGGGTTCCAGTATATACCTGCGCCCTGCTGGCGATTCCTGGAACTGTCTTAATACTCTTTGCCGGTAACGCGGCTGCGGTAACTGTCCCAGTCGAAGATGACATACAGACTGTTGCCCAGCTTCATGCGGTCCATGACGCGTTCGCCCAGTAGGCGGGTCATCTCGTCAATGTTGTGGTTCGTCAGCATGCCGGTGGGACGTTTGGACGAAGAGCGGCGATCGACAATCTGGTTAATGATGACCTTTTCATAACGGGATTCCGTCTGAACGCCAATCTCGTCGATGACCAGGAGATCCACATTGCTCAGATCGTTAAGCAGCTGCTCTTCGCTGGTTTCACGGTTGCTGAAGGTATCTTTCATGGCGGACATGATGTCGGCCACGGTGATGATGAGAACTGATTTACCGCGCAGAAGCAGCTCGTTGCAGATGGCGGCTGCGAGGTGGTTTTTTCCGGTGCCGGGCTTGCCGCTAAAAATGAAGCTCGCGATATTGCCGTCAAATTCATCCACGTACTGACGCGCGGCGGCAAGCGCGTTCATCTGCCCGCTGGTCTCAATTTTATAGTTATCAAACGAGCAGTTCTGGTGCAGGGGACGAATACCGGAGCGGTTAAAGGTGCGCTGCATTTTCATCGCCCGGTTTTCGCGGGCGAGCGCGGCGGCACGAATTTCACCTTGCTCCTTTTGCCACGCCAGCAGCTCTTCACCCGTAGTGAAAGCGGGCTTCACGTTGGCTGGCATCATTTTTTGCAGACGTTTCATCAGGTCGCCGACGTTCTTCATTTCGCACCTCGGAATCCGCTGGGGATCTGTTTATCCGGTTCTGAAAACGCGTTGATGTCGCGCTTTGGCTGCCCATTGTTGCTGGCGCGGGTAATTTGAAGATGACGCGCGAGCTTTTGCTGCCACTGAACGTGGGTGAACACTTTGCCTTCCGCCTGCCACCAGGCGATAAACGCGGCGAGCTCTTCCGCGGTGGCTGGCTGGGTTAACGCAATGCCCCACAGTGCAGCCTGCCGCTGGAAATCCACATCAGGCTGCCAGCCCGCGTAAAGGGCAAATTTGCCCATCGGAACGGTCAGTGGGGTATTAACCGGTTCTTCAAAGAACTGGTTATCCAGCGTGACGTCGCTCGCCGGGCGTGACAACTGCGCTTCGATCTCCAGAAGCTGCGCCAGACGTTCCGGCGTGATTGCGTAAAACGCCGGCGCGTTGTCGGCAAAAACCGCAACCGTGCCGCCTTCGGCGTGGGTCAACACACCGCGTGGGTCGCGCATAAAGGCATCAATGCCAGCAATGCTGGTGGTCAGAATTCTGGAGGACATAACGCTTACTCAACTGATTACTACGGGCGTGATATGGGCTTATGGTAGCACAGAGAGGGGGAGGGGATGGAGGGGATTTCCCCGGTGGCGCTGCGCTTACCGGGACTACAGTCGTAGACCTGAAAAGCGCAGCGCCATCAGGCAGTTATCACGCGATGATATTCAGGGTCACGTCGATGTTACCGCGGGTCGCGTTAGAGTAAGGGCAAACGATATGCGCCGCGTCGACCAGCTTTTTGGCTTCCGCAGGATCCATACCTTCAACGTGGATATTCAGTTTTGCTTCGATACCAAAACCGGTTGGCAGCGGGCCGATACCCACTTCGCCTTCAATAAATGCCTCTTTTGGCAGGGTAAATTTGTCCCGCGCCGCCACAAACTTCATCGCGCCCAGGAAACAGGCAGAGTAACCCGCAGCAAAAAGCTGCTCAGGGTTCGTGACTTCTCCACCCATGCCGCCCATCTCTTTCGGCACGCCCAGTTTAACGTCCAGTACGCCATCGGAAGAGGTTGCGCGGCCGTCACGGCCTCCGGTGGCTTTTGCTTTGGCGGTATAAACAACTTTTTCTAAAGACATGGCAGGTTCCTCATCTTACTTTTGTATGTGCTATTAAATAGCGCGCGATATATATGGCTAAATAAAGACGCGTAAAGTATAGCCTCACGCGCGTTGAATCTGTTGTCGCAAAAGTTCCAGCTGCTGCTTGAGCGCCAGCATGGTGTCGGTATCACACTGTGCGGCGCACCCCACCGCATGTGGGATTCCCAATGCCTGCTGCTGAAGTTCACGTCCGGCTTCAGTCAGCGTGACGGCGACCTGACGTTCATCTTTACGCGAGCGGTGGCGGTTGATTAGCCCTGCGCTTTCCAGACGCTTCAGCAGCGGCGTCAGCGTTGCGGAGTCAAGGAACAGCCGTTCACCGATGTCCGACACCGTCACGTCATCCTGTTCCCACAGCACCAGCATCACCAGATATTGCGGGTAAGTCAGGTTCAGCGGCGCCAGCAGTTGCCGGTACAGCTTATTAAGCGCCAGATTTGCCGAATAAAGGGCAAAACAGAGCTGGTTATCCAGCAGGAGCCCAGCGGTCGTGTCGTTCGTTTTTGCGTTCATGAAATGAATATAGGTTGTGTGCGATTTAATTGCAAGCAATTTTATGGGCAGGTATAACGCAGCGCCACCTGAACGGCCATTTTACGGTAGTGCTGGCGCTGGGCCTGCTCGTCTGCACCCTCTTCAAACAGCAGGGTGAAGGTGTAGCTGTTGGCAACGTAGTGAAAGCTGAAGCTGCTGATCAGACGGTGAAGGTCGCGGGCGTCAACCGTCTGGCTGAAAAGCTGTTTTTCTTTGCCCCGGCGCAGGATCCCTTCCAGCAGGTCGAGCGCGCTGCGGTTGACCTGACGCAGATAGTTTGACTGCTGCATAAAACGGCCGCGCTGCATGTTTTCCATGCAGATAATGCGGATGTAATCCGGGTGGTCGGCGTGATAGTCAAAGGTGGCTTCAACCAGATGGACCAGCGCTTCGACGGGAGGCATATCCGCCAGGCTAAGCGCCTTTTCACTGGCGCGAATTTGGGTGTAAACGTATTCCAGGACGAGAAGGTAGAGGTTTTCTTTGTTTTTAAAATGGTAAACCACCATGCGTTTGGTAGTACCCGCTTTCTCCGCGATCTGCTCCATGCGGGCGCCGTTCAGTCCAAATTCGGCAAACAGCGCGATAGCGCTCTGAAAAATTTTCTCCTTCAGGCTCGATTCTTCACTGTGTTCTGGGTTTTCGCTGCCAGGGTTAGCCACATCCTTTCCTTATTTTTACCAAACGGACCAGAAAGATTATCTCCACGGCAGCGAAATAACACAAATATCAAACGCGCGGGCGTTTGCGGTAGAGCCATAGCCCGGGTATTGACAGCCCGATAGAGAGCGCGCCGACGATGGAGGACGCCTTAAGAAAGTTGCTCAGAAGAAGAATCATCTGCGGCTCGGTGTAGCCAAAATGGCTGATTTTCACCGCGGAAATCATCGCCGTATAGGCAGATATGCCGGGGAACATCGGGATAACGGCGGCGACGGTGAACACTTTCGGATGCGCCAGATACCAGCGCGACCACTGAATACCGATGCTGCCGACCAGCATAGAGGCCATAAACGTCGACCATTCGATGTTAAAGCCCGCCGTCATCATCACCATTCGCGAGCCGTGGCCAATTGCGCCCAGCAGCGCACACCACGGCAGAGCGCGTTGCGGAACGTTAAATACCATCGCAAAGCCGACGGCAGGAATGGCGGCCAGGAGCATGTCCTGTGCCAGCGCCAGCAGAAAATCTATCACGCCCATCCGCGTAGCCCCCACAGCGTCATTGCCATCACCACGCCGATGCAGGTCGCCAGCGTCAGCAGGCTGGCGATAGCCCAGCGTGCCAGCCCGGTATTGATGTGCCCTTTAAACATGTCGGCGACGGCGTTAATCAGCGGGAAGCCCGGCACCAGCAGAAGCACGCTGGCGGCCATCGCAATCGTCGGGGCCGCGGCAAACTGCGGCAGGCGCAGCAGCAGGCCGGACACCGTGGTGGCAACAAACGCGGTGATGCAGAAGTTAATTTGCGGGTGCAGCTGCCGGTGCGTCAGCAGCTGGCGCACGTACATGGCGATACTGCTGGCGAAAAAGGTGACGATCGCGCCGTCCCAGCCGCCTTTGTTGAGCTTACAAAAACAGGCGCACGACAGCCCCACCATGAGGACGACCAGCCAGCGTGGGTAACGTAATGGCTTGATTTGGTTAAAACGTTTTTCAATCTCCTTGAGATCGAGAAGCTTATGCTCGGCCAGGATGACGATGTGCTGGACCTCGGTTACAACGTGCATGTTAATGCCTCGGTCGTGGTTTTTACGGGTGGACGTAAGACACTGCCCGTCTTTAATGGTGGTCAGCACAATGGCGTTGGATGAGATAGCGCTCTCAACGCTGTCCATCCCCAGCGCCAGCCCCAGCCGGGTTGAAAGCTCCTCGACCAGCGCGCTTTCCGCGCCGTGCTGGAGCAGGAAAAGACCGCACTGAATACAGAGCCGCGTGATAGCACGCTGCGTTGACCGATCTGCCTGCATGTATTGTCCCGAAGATAAGGTGGATGGTTGCCGGTTGGCCCGTAATGCCTACTTTTAGCACAAAGTGCGGTGACCTTTGCTTTGGACCAGATCAAGGTTTGTGCAAACAGTGGCAAACCCCGTCACGAAAGACTTTTGGTTTAATTTATTAATTCCGTGAATTATTAATCTAGAAATATAAAATATTTATATTAAGTTATTCTAACTTTATATTGTCGTTATTTTAATGGCTGCGGAATTAAATTTATTTGCGCTTTGTGAGATATTAGCGCTGTTTTAGGCGTTTCTTAAACTAAGAAAATATATCATCTTCTGCTTGTATTAATCCGTTTTACACTCAGGGACGAAAATACTTCTACATTGATGCGTTTTAAGGTTACTCATCAAATGAAAAATGGACACGGAGGGTCTATGTTATCACTGCCTGGTAAGCATGGCGTTGTCATTAGCCGGATACCCGTAATGCAAAATGGGCTAGGGGACGTAATGGCACGTCATTTCCCTGATTTTGAATTGACCTACTGCCGCTCACTGCAGGAATTAACCCTGCTTCAGCTGCGTCGCGCAGACGTGATTATCGCTGATGTTTCAGGCGAATACAGGAACCCACGGGGTACGCTCGAAGAGTATTACCGCTTACTGAACCAATACCGGGATATCCACTGGATCTTTTTGGTTTCCCGGCCGTTTTACCCTATTGCCGTTGAGCTGCTTATGCGGCCGGAAAGCACGCTGCTTTCTGATATGGAACCTATCGAAGGTGTCGTTAACGCTATCCGGGCAGGGAGTGAACGCGCAGAGCGGATAAGCCAGACGTTATTAACCCCAGAACCCGAGGAAAGTGAAGATGACGACGAACACTTTATTGCGCTCACGCACTCAGAACGTAAGGTGCTTCGCCTGTTAGGCAAAGGGTGGGGGATTAACCAAATCGCTACGTTGCTTAAAAAGAGCAATAAAACGATCAGTGCGCAGAAAAACAGTGCGATGCGAAGGCTGTCATTGCGGAGTAATGCCGACATGTACGCCTGGATCAACAGTACACAGGGAATGAGAGAGCTGAGTTTAATGTCAGCCTATGGAGAGTTCGAGGAATGGAAAAAACCGATTCAACAAGACATATCGCCATCATCGAAAATTGCTCGATGAGTGCGGTCGGGCTGCAGCATCTTTTTACGCAGTCTGAACTCAGCCAATATCAACTGCACCTGTTTAATGATTTTGATGGCTTTAAGAAAGCTCTGCATCACGTGAATTTTTTCTCGCTGATCTATTCGCTTTCCGATGCGCGAGAAGAACGACGTAACTGCCTGGCGCATCTGCGAGATCTCGCGTTTACGCATAGCCATATTCAGCGCATTATCCTGGTCTCGGATGAGATGGAGGCTCGGTTGATTAGCCATCTTTCGCCTTCACGTCTCCATGGTGTGGTCAGTAAATCGGTGACCCTTGAACACCTGCTGAAGGAGCTAGTGGTATTGTTGAGCGAAACGCTGCGCATTAATGACAATATGCTTAACCACTGGTACTGCAGTCAGAACCGAATGTTAAGCCCAACGGAAAGAGCAATTTTGCGTTATATGTCATGCGGATATTCCATCCCTGAAATAGCGGCGCACCTCGAACGCAATATCAAGACTATTCGCGCGCATAAGTTTAATGCGATGGTGAAGCTGGGGGTGAATTCTGACGTAGGGTTGCTTGATGCAGCGGATATTCTTACCCATCTCCCGGTTAGAGAACCGCGAACTGCCGGGCTAAGCAAACCGACATTTTTGTAACCTGCCTTTTGCGCGCCAGATACGCTCTGGCGCATCATTCAGATGCACACATCAACCCACTTTGCGGATGTCAGCTCTGCCATTCTGTCTGGAGAAATACGTACGGCACTGTGGATTGCGCCAGCGGCGGGGAGCACTTCAGCGTATTGTTTTAACGAGATATCGCAGTAAACCGCAAGTGGGTTTTCCAGTCCGAACGGGCAGACGCCACCAACGGGATGACCAGTAACGGTAACCACTTCATCACTGCTGAGCATGCGCGCTTTCGCGCCAAACGTGTCTTTCAGCTTTTTGTTATCCAGGCGCGCATCACCCTTCGCCACGACCAGAATCACCTCATTTTTAACCTTCAACGATAGGGTTTTGGCGATTTGTCCCGGCTCTACGCGGTGGGCGGCAGCAGCCAGCGCAACGGTAGCCGTACTCTGGCTAAGCTCAATTACCTCTATCTCCGGCGCGTTGTCGGCAAAAAACTGCTGTACGGACTGCAAACTCATTGTTTCCTCCTGACAAATATCCTGCGTAATCTGTCATAAGAATTTATGCTCTGTAAATATCTCTTAAGTAACAAATATCCAGGATGGCTGATTTCTGGATCCTCTTCACAATCACGGAAACCGGTTACAGTAACCGGTTGCAGAGCGTGATGCGTAGATTAATACTGAGTATGTAACGTCCCCTGTATCCAATAATAAGAGCCAATTATGAAACCATTTCGTCTGAGCAGTACCGCTGGTACGCAAGCCAGCAAGGTTGTGAAGCTGATTTATGGAACAACGTGCGGCGCGAGTGCGCCCGTAATAAACGTCTGACAGGAGATCAACCATGTCTGCCAACCATGCTGCGTTTAATCTGATATTCCGTTTCGTTGAAAATTACGTGAGCCCGATTGCCGGGCGGATCTCGTCCCAGCGTCATGTCATGGCTATTCGTGATGGGTTTATCTCCGCGATGCCGTTCATGATTGTGGGTTCATTTTTATTAGTGTTTGCTTACCCACCGTTTTCGCCTGATACCACCTGGGGTTTTGCGCGCGCCTGGCTGGATATGGCGAAGCAGTTTGAAGGCCAGATCCTGACGCCGTTTGATATGACCATGGGCATTATGTCCATTTATATCTGCGCGGCCATCGCCTATAACCTCGGCAAACATTATGTCAAAACACACCAGCTGGATCCGTTCATGTGCGCCATGCTGTCGCTGATGGCGTTTCTGCTGGTTGCGGCCCCTAAAACTAAAGGCACGCTTCCCGTCGACAGCCTGGGTGGAACGGGTATTTTTACCGCCATTCTGGTGGCGATTTACTGCGTTGAGATGATGCGTTTCCTGAAAGCGCACAACATCGGTATTCGCCTGCCGGACCAGGTGCCGCCGATGATCAAAAACTCCTTTGACCTGCTGATCCCTGTGCTAGTGGTGGTGTTAACGCTTTATCCGCTGAGCCTGGTGATTCAGTCTCAGTTTGACATGCTGATCCCGCAGGCAATTATGTCCATCTTCAAGCCCCTGGTTTCCGCGGCGGATTCACTGCCCGCGATCCTGCTGGCGGTGTTGATTGGGCATCTGCTGTGGTTCGCCGGTATCCACGGGGCGGCCATTGTCTCCGGCATGCTGCAGATGTTCTGGCTGACTAACCTCGGGGCTAACCAGACCGCGCTGGCCGCCGGTCAGCCTCTGCCACATATTTTTATGGAAGCCTTCTGGACGTTCTTCATCGTGATCGGCGGGTCGGGTGCGACGATGGGGCTGGTGATTTGCTATCTGCGCAGTCGTTCAGCGCATTTACGCTCTATCGGCCGGTTGAGCGTGGTGCCCAGCTTCTTCAACATCAACGAACCCGTTATCTTCGGTACGCCGATTGTGATGAACCCGGTGTTCTTTATTCCGTTCCTGCTGGCCCCGATGGTTAACGCCGTGCTGGCCTGGGCGGCGATGACGTTTGATCTGATTGGCCGTGTTATTTCCGTCGTACCCTGGACGGCACCGGCGCCAATAGGCGCAGCATGGGCCCTGGGCTGGGATTTCCGCGCCGCTATCTTGGTGGTCGTTCTGGCCTGCGTATCGGCAATCATCTACTTCCCGTTCTTTAAAGTGTACGAGAAACAGCTGCTGGAGCAGGAAGAGGAAGAAGCGCAGCGTAACGCGGAAGAGGACAATCAGCAGGTGGCCTAGGTAAAAGCAAAACGGCAACTTTCAGGTTGCCGTTTTTAGTGTTTGTTCCCTCTCCCCGAGGGAGAGGGGCAGGGTGAGGGCATCAGGCCGCACCCTACTACTTCAGCGTGCAATCCCCGCACTGCTTAACGTCCGGTAAGCGATAGCGCTGACAGCAGGTGCGACGCACCAGAAGCCCGTCACGGAGCACAACGGTACGGAATAACGGGTTATCGCGGCCATCGGAAAGCTGTTTAGCAAAGAAGCAGGACTGGCGCAGGGCCTCCACTTTCTCATCGCCGAGCAGCGGCTTCATTTCCGTTAAATACCAGTGAATTAAATACCCGGTATTACTCCAGATAAGCTTCCCGTTGATCTCTCCCGTTGCTTCAAGTGCCTCTACCACTGGGATCAGGGCCTGGATGACAAGCTGTTCCAGACGTTCCTGAGCAGAGAACTGCTCTGCGCCGCGATCTTCGTGCAGATCGATCCAGAAACAGGCTGCTCGGCCGGTTTCGTGGAACTCGACGTGAAAATGATCCGGGGAGAGCTCCAGCATGCTCTTTTGGGTTAACACCGCCAGCATGAGCGGGGGAACCATCAGCCCGATATACCACTGTGCCCACAGGGAAAGCAGAGGTTTATTTTCCCGCGTTAGGGTCGGCTGATTGCGATAGATATGGTCGGAATAGGTTGCAAGCAGCGACTGCAGCGTAGAGGGCTGCTGCCACTCAGCGAGCGTCATTGCGTGGTGCGGGGGCGCTTCATCAAGCCTGATAAAGTCCAACAGGTGGGCGCGCGTCTTAGCAATCTTATCCCGTATGGCATCCGCAAGCGACGCATTCCCGCTGGTGAGCGGCGCTCGCCAGAGGAGTGGTTCAACGATGTGTGCGGTATGCGTAGCCATAGTTGAGATAGAAATCTAAATGATAATGATTGCCAATCCTAACTATTGCTCATACCAATGGCAAGACTTTTGTCCTGATTAACCGACGACGCGCTTAAGCGGTTTGTAGCTCTTCACTCAGCAGAATGTTATTGCGACCTAAATGCTTTGCTTCATAGAGGGCTCTGTCCGCTCTCTCCAGCGCGCCTTCCACGTCCTCATTTTCGAAAATGGCAATACCGATGCTGATGGTGACGTTGGTGGCGACGCTTTCGTTGAACAGATGGGGGATTTTCAAATCATAGACTTTCTGACGGATCCGCTCTGCCGTATGGCGGGCGTGTTCAAGTGAAATATTCGTCAGCAGCACCATGAACTCTTCCCCACCGAAACGCGCCACAATATCGCGCGAACGGACGGCATCACGAATTGCCGCAGAGACGCGTTTCAGTGCCTGGTCACCCATCATATGGCCGTAATGGTCGTTATAGGCTTTGAAGTGGTCGATATCCATCAGAAGGACAAAGTGTTCGCCGTTTTCTACCGCCGGCAGGTTTTCCAGACGGCTCTGCAGACCGCGACGATTATAGAGCCCGGTAAGCGGGTCCATCATGCTGAGATCGGTCAGCGTTTCCCGTTCTTCCAGCAGGCGAGAGAGCAGCTCCTGGGCGAAGCGATCGTTGCGCCGTTGCAAAATGTTATGAATGGCAATAGCCACCACAGGAAGTGCGAAAGAATAGGACATTCTTAGCCATATATCCTGATCGCTTAACCACAGGCAGACAATAAAGCCGGGGAGCGAGTGCAGCGTAAATGCTTTGATATTACTGGCGAAGGCCAGCGTTCCGATAAAAAGCACCGTGAGTAAAGCTATTATCAAATACATCGCCTGGTCATGGGTAATTAGCGAAAATTTCGAATCAATTTGCCAGGCCCACAAAATACCGAAGATTGCTGAAACGGCAGGAATATTTATCTTCCGCGCGCGCTTTTTCCAGTGCCAGACGAACAGGCCAGTACTGATCGCGAAAATAGCAATCAGAGGGGCAGAAAACACGCGTACAGAATAGAGCGGGTTTGTTACCGAGAACACGGCTGAAGTTGCGTTCAGAAATAAAAATAAACGTAACGATAATTGATATTTTCTTTGAACCAAAGACCGCCAGGATTGTGATGTCATAGTCGTGCGTTTTTATTAAAATTTAATTAAAACAGATGAATAGGTGTGGTTTCGCACTAAAATATGCAAAAAACTCAAAGCGTAATTATAAGAAAAACTTTATGTGTAGTTAACAGGTGAGCAATTTATCACCTTAGGAAATTTCTGTCATTCTACATAAGGGTAAAGGGCGATCTTTTTTGCTTCACTGCGCTGACAAATGATAATTTTTATCATATGATATTGTTTATCATTATCGTTATGAAAGGGCGATGTATGTTGAACAGGGCGCTGGGAAGTGCATGGGGAGTATTGCTGCCGGGTGTAATCCTGGGCGGTTTGATGTTTGCCGATCTCTCCATCGAAAGCTGGAAGGCCATCATTGTGTCAGGGCTGCTGATGACGTCAGGCATGATCTGGCATAAGCACCTGCGCCACTATGTTTTACTGCCATCATGCGTCGCATTAGTCAGCGCAATTCTGGTGATAATGATGAGTTTGAAATAACAGGGAAAATAAGAGGCATTACAGAAGGGAAGCAAGATAATTGGTGCGAGGGGGGGGACTCGAACCCCCACATCCGTAAGGACACTAACACCTGAAGCTAGCGCGTCTACCAATTCCGCCACCTTCGCATACCATCGATACTGTAAAAGTATCGTAACCACGGAGGCGCATTCTAGATGTTTTCAGCTTTACGTCAACAGAAAAGTGCGCGCCTTTTATTGATTGCTGCAAAAATGGACGGAATTGAGACGCCTGCTTGCCGGATGGTGCTGGCGCTTATCCGGCCTGGATTGTATGGCGAATTATTTCTTTGCCTGACGCGTCATCACGGTGCGGTAGACCTTAAAGCGTCCCGTCTGGGCGATCACCTCGTGGAAGCCGAAGGTTTCGTCCAGCACTTTCGGGTACGCCAGGAAGGCGTTCGCGACGATGCGCAGCTCGCCGCCGCTATTGAGGTGGCGAGTCGCGCCACGGATCAGGGTTTGCGCAGCTTCGAGGCTGGTTTCCATCCCGTCGTGGAACGGCGGGTTGGAGATAATCATGTCAAAGCGGCCGGTGACGTCAGAGAAGACGTTGCTGGCAATCACCTCGCCTTCAATGCCGTTGGCCGCAAGCGTTGCGCGGCTGGCTTCTACCGCCGGGGCGCTCACGTCGCACAGGGTTAAACGCACTTTTGGTGAATGGCTGGCAAGCACCGTTGAAAGCACGCCCGCGCCGCAGCCCACGTCCAGCACTTTGCCTTTGGTGTGCGGCGTCAGGGTGGAGAGCAGCAGCTTGCTGCCCGTATCCAGCGCGTCACGGCTGAAGACGCCCGGCAGGGTTTTGATGGTCAGGCCGTCAAGCTGGTATTCGTCCCAGTAAGCCTGAGCATCAAAGGTTGTCTGCTTTTCCAGACGGCCATGATACAGGCCGCAGCGACGCGCGCTGTCAACTTTGGTCAGCGGCGCGTAGGATTCCAGCATCTGTTCGGCGCTACGGACACCGCTGCGGTTTTCACCGACCACGAAAATATCGCAGCCAACCGGCAGCAGGGAGAGCAGGTTCATCAGCTGGAACTGGGCTTCCGGCTTGTTCTTCGGCCAGTAGTAGATCAGGGTATCGCAGTCGGCAATATCGCTCTGCTCCGCCACCAGGCTGAAGCGCGCTCGCTCGCCCATCTGGCGGCTCAGCACCTGCCAGTGGTGGTAGTATTGGGTGTGGGCACGGCTTTCAGCACAGTCGAAACGCGCGGGCAGGTCATCCTGCATATCTCCGGCAAACAGAATACGGCTTTCTTCGAAATCATCACTGTGACGCAGCAAGACTTCACTTGCCGGGGTAAATGCAGACATGAATTGTTCCTCAATAAACTCAGGCGGGGATTATAGTAGGTAGATGGCGCACTTTCGACACATTTGCTATATTTGCGCGCCTGAGAGACAGGAGTTATCCCTATGACATCCCGACGAGACTGGCAGTTGCAGCAGCTGGGCATTACCCAGTGGGCTTTGCGTCGCCCGACGGCGTTGCAGGGCGAAATCGCCATCTCCATCCCTGCCCACGTTCGGCTGGTGATGGTGGCGGAAGAACTGCCTGCCCTGAATGAACCCCTGATCGGTGATGTCCTTCGCAGCCTGAAGCTGACGCCCGACCAGGTCTTACAGCTGACGCCAGAGCGTGTCGCGATGCTTCCTCCTGATAGCCGCTGTAACAGCTGGCGCATCGGAGAGACAAACGACATCTCTCTTCAGGGGAGTCAAATCAGCTCGCCAGCGCTGGACGAGCTGAAAGCCAATCCGAAGGCGCGCAGCGCGCTATGGCAACAAATCTGCGAATATGAACACGATTTCTTCCCTCACGACGCCTGACCTGACCGCAGCGTTCGCGATTGAAACACGCGCCCACGCCTTTCCGTGGAGCGAAAAAACGTTTGCCAGCAATCAGGGCGAGCGCTATCTGAACTACCGTCTGGACGTTGACGGCACCATGGCCGCGTTTGCCATCACGCAGGTGGTTCTTGACGAGGCGACGCTGTTTAACATCGCCGTCGACCCGGCGTTTCAGCGCCGTGGGCTGGGCAGAGAACTGCTTGAGCATCTCATTCGTAAGCTCGAAACCCGTGACGTTTTCACCCTGTGGCTGGAGGTGCGCGCGTCGAATATCGCCGCCATCGCGCTCTATGAAAGCTTAGGCTTTAACGAGGCGACAGTTCGCCGTAACTACTACCCCACCGCAGAGGGACGTGAAGACGCCATTATCATGGCTCTGCCGATTGGATAACGAATATAAGGTTGTAACGATGAAATGGGACTGGATTTTCTTTGATGCCGACGAAACGCTGTTTACGTTTGACTCGTTCGGCGGCCTACAGCGGATGTTTCTCGACTATAGCGTGACCTTCACCGCTGAAGATTTTCAGGACTATCAGGCGGTGAATAAGCCGCTGTGGGTGGATTACCAGAACGGTGCCATCACTGCGTTACAGCTTCAGCACCAGCGATTTGACGTTTGGGCGGAGCGCTTAAACGTGAGCCCAGGCTTGCTGAACGAGGCGTTTCTCAATGCGATGGCGGATATTTGCGCGCCGCTGCCGGGTGCGGTTTCTCTGTTGAATGCGTTGAAAGGGAAAGTGAAACTGGGAATCATCACTAACGGCTTCACCGCGCTGCAGCAAATTCGCCTGGAGCGCACCGGCCTGCGCGATCATTTCGACGCGCTGGTGATCTCCGAAGAGGTTGGGGTGCCAAAACCAGATCCGCGGATTTTCGATTATGCGCTGGCGCAGGCCGGTAATCCCGACCGCGATCGCGTGCTGATGGTGGGTGATACCGCAGAGTCTGATATTCTTGGCGGTATGAAGTCAGGTTTGTCCACCGTCTGGCTGAATGCGCATGGCCGCGTGAAGCCTGAAGGCATTGAGCCAACCTGGACCGTCACGTCATTGACCGAACTGGAGCAACTCCTGTGTAAACAATGATTGCCTGCCCCCCGTTGATGGGTAAAATAGCCGCAATTTTGTATTCCATGATGCGTGGCGTGCTGCCGCGCTTATAAAAGAAGATTTAATTATGACGTTGTCTCCTTATCTGCAAGAGGTGGCCAAGCGCCGTACTTTTGCCATTATCTCGCACCCGGATGCCGGTAAAACGACCATCACCGAGAAGGTGTTGCTGTTCGGACAGGCGATCCAGACTGCGGGTACCGTTAAAGGCCGTGGCTCCAGCCAGCATGCAAAATCTGACTGGATGGAGATGGAAAAGCAGCGTGGTATTTCGATTACCACCTCCGTGATGCAGTTCCCGTATCACGACTGCCTGGTGAACCTGCTGGACACCCCGGGCCACGAAGATTTCTCCGAAGATACCTACCGTACCCTGACGGCGGTGGACTGCTGTCTGATGGTGATCGACGCCGCGAAAGGTGTAGAAGATCGTACCCGCAAGCTGATGGAAGTTACCCGCCTGCGCGATACGCCGATCCTCACCTTTATGAACAAACTCGACCGTGACATCCGTGACCCGATGGAGCTGATGGATGAAGTGGAAAACGAGCTGAAGATCGCCTGTGCGCCAATCACCTGGCCAATTGGCTGCGGTAAGCTGTTTAAAGGCGTTTACCACCTTTATAAAGACGAAACCTACCTGTACCAGACCGGTAAAGGCCACACCATTCAGGAAGTGCGCATTGTCAAAGGTCTGGACAACCCGGATCTGGACGCCGCAGTTGGCGAAGAGCTGGCCGCGCAGCTGCGCGACGAGCTGGAGCTGGTGAAGGGGGCGTCTCACGAGTTCGACAAAGAGCTGTTCCTGAGCGGCGAAATTACTCCGGTCTTCTTCGGTACCGCGCTGGGTAACTTCGGCGTAGACCACATGCTGGACGGTCTGGTGGAGTGGGCTCCGCAGCCGATGCCGCGCAAAACCGACACCCGCGAAGTGGAAGCAAAAGAAGAGAAGTTCACCGGCTTCGTCTTTAAAATTCAAGCCAACATGGACCCGAAACACCGCGACCGCGTGGCCTTCATGCGCGTGGTGTCCGGTAAGTATGAGAAGGGCATGAAGCTGCGCCAGGTGCGTATCGGCAAAGACGTGGTCATCTCCGACGCGCTGACCTTTATGGCGGGCGATCGCTCGCACGTTGAGGAAGCGTATCCGGGCGACATCATCGGCCTGCACAACCACGGTACGATCCAGATCGGCGATACCTTCACCCAGGGCGAGATGATGAAGTTCACGGGTATTCCGAACTTCGCACCGGAGCTGTTCCGTCGCATTCGCCTGCGCGATCCGCTGAAGCAGAAACAGCTGCTGAAAGGCCTGGTTCAGCTCTCCGAAGAGGGCGCCGTGCAGGTGTTCCGTCCAATCGCCAACAACGATCTGATCGTCGGCGCGGTGGGCGTGCTGCAGTTCGACGTGGTAGTTGCGCGCCTGAAGAGCGAGTACAACGTGGAAGCGATTTACGAATCGGTCAACGTGGCGACCGCGCGCTGGGTTGAGTGTTCTGACGTGAAGAAATTCGAAGAATTTAAGCGTAAGAACGAAATTCAGCTGGCGCTGGATGGCGGCGACAACCTGACCTATATCGCGCCAACGATGGTCAACCTGAACCTGACGCAGGAACGTTATCCAGACGTTCAGTTCCGCAAAACGCGCGAACACTAATCCCCTCTCAGAGCACGGCAATCGCCGTGCTCTTCTTTTATTCCTGTCTTATTAGTCCCTTGCGGAATGTTCTTAATTCACCGCAAATTCACGCTATTCGCGCGTTTTTTACTCAATTCTGAAAGCGGCATTGTGAGAGTGATCTATATTTAACTCAGTGTTTAGCACCGGGCGTGGATGAATTAACTGTTCAAT
Source organism: Enterobacter sp. 168J2 (assembly GCF_034107265.1). Lineage (NCBI taxonomy): Bacteria > Pseudomonadati > Pseudomonadota > Gammaproteobacteria > Enterobacterales > Enterobacteriaceae > Enterobacter > Enterobacter sp. 168J2. Next base: position 269,306 of record NZ_JAWNEB010000002.1, read on the forward strand.
GCATGTCAATTGGTTCTCCATTTCACCCGTGTGTTTATTCGCGATATATAAAACTACTAAGGAAGTATTTAGCCCGAATAACGGGTAAAACACAGGAATACATCGATGAATATGACAAGACTGAAGATTTCTAAAACTCTGCTGGCTGTAACACTGGGTAGCGTTCTGGTTAGCGGTTCCGCCCTGGCGGAAAGCAGCACCATGGATAAAGCACAGTCCACGGCCGATACCGCAGGGCAAAAAATCGATAGCTCTATGAATAAAGTCGGTAATTTCATGGACGACAGCTCTATCACAGCAAAAGTGAAAGCCGCACTGGTGGATGATGAAGCCATCAAGAGCACCGATATTTCCGTTAAGACCGACAAAAAGGTCGTTACCCTGAGTGGCTTCGTTGAAAGCCAGGCCCAGGCCGAACAGGCCGTGAAGGTGGCGAAGGGTGTCGAGGGTGTTGCATCCGTGAGCGATAAACTCCACGTTCGCGACGGTAAAAACGCGTCGGTGAAAGGTTATGCCGGTGATGCCGCTACTACCAGCGAAATCAAAGCTAAACTTTTAGCAGATGACATCGTGCCGTCTCGTAAGGTGAAAGTGGAAACCACCGATGGCGTGGTTCAGCTTTCCGGTACGGTTGATTCACAGGCGCAAAGTGAACGTGCCGAGTCAATTGCGAAAGCCATTGATGGTGTGAAAAGCGTTAAAAACGATCTGAAAACGAAGTAATTCTGGACCATTCGCCCGACAGGCTAAATCCTGCGGGCGAAATAAGAACGACTCTGGAAAAACGCCGGTGAGTGACCTGAGCGCTCACGTTTAGCGGCCGACATTAACTATGGTAAAGGAGAAGCTTATGTTTCGTTGGGGCATTATATTTCTGGTTATCGCGTTAATTGCCGCCGCATTGGGCTTTGGTGGACTGGCAGGTACAGCGGCATGGGCAGCTAAAATTGTCTTTGTCGTCGGTATTATTCTGTTCCTGGTCAGCCTGTTTACGGGGCGTAGACGTCCGTAGCAAACGCAATATTCCTTAAACAAAATAAAGCCAGTCACTGCGACTGGCTTTTTCTTATTTGCGATACAGGGCGGGTGCGTTACTGTGGAGTGATAAAATAATCAAAACAGGAAAGCAGAGGTGGGGCAACGAATTCCCGTTACGCTCGGCAATATTGCGCCGCTGACGTTAAAACCGTTTCGCGCGGGTCAACTCGCACTGGTCTGCGAGGGGGGAGGGCAGCGCGGCATTTTCACCGCCGGCGTGCTGGATGAGTTTATGCGCGCGCAGTTCAACCCGTTTGACCTCTACTTCGGCACGTCCGCCGGGGCGCAGAATCTCTCGGCCTACGTCTGTAACCAGCCCGGCTACGCGCGAAAAGTGATCATGCGCTACACCACGGCGAAAGAATTTTTTAACCCGGTGCGCTTCGTGCGCGGCGGCAACCTGATCGATCTCGACTGGCTGCTGGAGTCGACCTCCAGCCAGATGCCGCTGGCCATGGATACCGCCGCCCGCCTGTTTGATAGCGGCAAAGAATTCTGGATGTGCGCCAGCCGGGGCGATGACTATTCGCCGGGCTATTTCTCTCCGCAGAAGGAGAACTGGCTGGACATCATCCGCGCCTCCAGCGCCATTCCCGGTTTTTATCGTACCGGCGCGCTGCTGGATGGCATCAGCTATCTGGACGGCGGCATCAGCGACGCGGTGCCGGTGCAGGAAGCCGCGCGGCGCGGGGCGAAAACCATCGTGGTGATCCGTACCGTTCCGTCGCAAATGTATTACACCCCCCAGTGGTTTAAGCGGATGGAGCGCTGGCTGGGCGACAGCAGCCTGCAGCCGCTGGTGAACATCGCGAAGCAGCATGAAACCACCTACGGCGCGATGCAGCGTTTCATTGAGAAACCGCCGGGTAAGCTGCGTATTTTCGAGATCTATCCGCCTAAGCCGCTGGTCAGCATGGCGCTGGGCAGCCGCGTCCCTGCGCTGCGCATGGATTACAAAACGGGGCGGCTGTGCGGGCGTTACTTCCTGGCGACGGTCGGCAAAATGCTGGCGGAGCAACCGCCTCTGTATCGGCATAAACGCATTATTACGCCACCTGCAATTGTCGCCAACGACGCCCTGACCATGCCGCTGGTGGATATCCCACAGGCGAATGACGCTTTACTGGATAACGAGGATCTGGCGTGACGCACCGCTTTGTTGATACCCATTGCCACTTTGATTTTCCGCCGTTTACGGGGGATGAAGCGCAAAGCATTGCGAAAGCTGCCGAAGCCGGCGTGCAGGCCATCATTGTGCCGTCGGTTGAGGTGGCCTATTTTTCCCGCGTGCTGGATCTTTCCACGCAATACCCCGCGCTTTATGCCGCGCTCGGCCTGCATCCGATTGTCATTGAGCGCCATCGTGATGAGCATCTTGAAGAGCTGGATCGGGTGCTGCAAAGTGCGGGAGAGAAACTTGTCGCCATCGGCGAGATCGGCCTCGATCTCTATCGCGAAGATCCGCAGTTTGAACGCCAGCAGACGATCCTCGACGCGCAGCTTCGGCTGGCAAAGCGCCACGATCTGCCGGTGATCCTCCACTCCCGACGCACCCATGACAAACTGGCGATGCACCTGAAGCGCATCGACCTGCCGCGAAGAGGCGTAGTGCACGGTTTTTCCGGCAGCCTGCAGCAGGCGCAGCGTTTTATTGAGCTGGGCTATAAAATTGGCGTCGGTGGCACCATCACCTATCCACGCGCCAGTAAAACCCGTGACGTGATGGCGCAGCTGCCGCTGTCGGCGCTCCTACTGGAAACCGACGCGCCGGATATGCCGCTGAATGGTTTTCAGGGGCAGCCGAATCGCCCGGAACAGGCGGCGCGGGTGTTTGACGTACTGTGCGAACTGCGTCAGGAACCTGAAGAGGTCATTGCCGGCGCGCTGCTCGAAAATACCCGTTCGGTTTTTGGCATCACGCTATAGATAAAGCGCCGGACGAATCACCGTTATCTTCTGTTTTTCCAGCGCCCGCGCCAGCGGCTCAATATCCTCCGGCGTGGCGCTGCGCCATGATGCCGCCTCGCCGTAAACCCCGTGCGCATGAAACGCGTTAATACGCACCGGAACATTCCCCAGCCCGTGGATGAACGCGATCAACGGTTTGATCTGTTCCAGATAATCACACTGTTCCGGGATGACCAGCAGGCGGAGCTCCGTCAAACGGTGACGGTCTGCCAGCCAGCGAATGCTCTCCTTAATCTGCGGGTTATCGCGTCCGGTCAGAAAGCGGTGATGTTCATTCCCCCACGCTTTGAGATCCAGCATTGCGCCATCCAGCACCGGCAGCAGTTTTTGCCAGCCGGTTGCGCTTAGCAGACCGTTGCTGTCTACCAGGCAGGTGAGGTGATGCAAGGCGGGATCGGCTTTGATCGCGGTGAACAGGGCGATCAAAAACGGCAGCTGCGTGGTGGCCTCGCCCCCGCTGACGGTAATGCCCTCAATAAAGGGGGCGGCTTTTCGGATCTGCGTGAGGATCTCCTCCACGCTCAGGCGGTGCGCCATGGGCGTGGCCTGCTGCTGGCACAGGCGCAGGCAGGTGTCGCACTGCTGGCAGTGACTTTCCTGCCACCAGACGCGCCCGGCCTGAATGGTCAGCGCGTCGTGCGGGCAGCGGGGGACGCAGTCCCCGCAGTCGTTGCAGCGCCCGATGGTCCACGGGTTGTGGCAGGTTTTGCAGCGCAGGTTGCAGCCCTGAAGGAACAGCGCCAGGCGGCTGCCCGGCCCGTCCACGCAGGAGAAGGGGATGACCTGACTAACTAAAGCGCATCTGCTGTTCATGGCTTATCACGCGCGGCTGACGTTCCAGAATACGGGTATTGCGCGCGGCCTCTTCCCCCAGCCACGTGGTGTTCGTTCTCGAACCCGCTTCCCGGTATTTCTCCAGATCCGACAAGCGAACCATATAGCCGGTCACGCGCACCAGATCGTTACCGGCCACATTTGCGGTGAACTCACGCATACCGGCCCTGAACGCGCCCAGGCAAAGCTGAACCACCGCCTGCGGATTGCGTTTTACCGTCTCATCCAGCGTTAAAATATCGCTGATCCCGGAATGATAGTGTTTATGGTGCGGCGCAACGGCCAGCAGATGGCTGATGGGATCCGGCTCGTCGCCGTAGGGCAGGCGCGCGCCCGGCGTGGTGCCCGAATCGGAGCTGATGCCTGACTGGGCGTGCAGCATCGCGCGATGCTTCCAGCCGTGCTTCACCGGCGTATTTTCAACAAACGCCGCAAGCTGTTCGCTGATGCGATAGCCCAGCGCGTTGGCCTGCTCGTCTTTACCGTAACGCCCCGCCATACCTGCTTTCTCGCACAGCAGGTTCACCGCTTCGGCAAGACCGTACATGCCAAACATCGGCGCAAACCGGTTGGCATCAATCAGCCCCTCTTTCACCAGGAAGCTATTCTCAAAGAAGCCGGATTGCTCATACAGGAACTCGCAGCGGGCATCGATGATGGCGATTTGCTGCTGGCAGTAGTGCGGAAGCGTGCGGGTGAAGAAGTCGTCAACGGATGTGCTGTGTTCGGCGATGGCCTTAAGGTTAAGGCGCACCAGGGTGCTGCCACCGCCCGCCAGCGGCAGAGAGTTGTAACAGCTCACCACGCCAAAACGGCCTTTTGTGAAAATTTTATCATTCACCGGACCGTTTGAAATATGCGGCTTGCTGCATTCACAGATGTTTTTTGCCACCTCAAGCAGCAAATCGTCCGGGGTGATCTCAGGATCGTAGATAAAGGTCAGATTGGGCGCAACCTGCTTCAGTTCGGCATCTGCACGCAGAATGGCACGGGTGACAGGGCCGTCGGCGGGCCCGATGTTGGCGTGCATAAACGCATCGGGCAGCGTTCTGTCGAGATAGCGCCAGAAACGTTTTATTCGGCTATCGATCTCTTCCTGTGTTAGAATTCTAACATACGGATTCAGAATCGCGTCGAGCTGGCCGAGATAGACCGGCATTGATGTCACTGAAGGAACATGGTGGTAGAGAATGGTTAACAGCGAGAGGGCGTCATCAAGATCTTTCGCGCCTTCCAGCTCCAGCCATTCCGAACCGTTAGCCAGGAATTTTTCATAATCCGGCAGCACGTAGCGCGGTTTGTAGGGCGCATGGCCTTCGAACATGTCGCAGATAAACCCCTCGTCCAGCGCGGCGCGTGCGGCCGGAGATAGCGTCGGATAGGGCAGATTATTTTCCGCCTCCAGCGCCAGAAAATGACGTTTTTGCTCCGGGGTTAACACCGGGCTTGTCACAATATGCTGGCAACGTTGTTGCAGGGCGTCGGGCATGTTCACTTCCTTGAATGTTCTGCGGATGATGAACGAATTGTAGAAAGCCAGCCTGCCGGCGCTTTTGATCCAACAAGGGGTATCGCTGCTTTAGCCAGCAATTTGCACGCTAAAGTTTGAAGAAAATCTCATTACAGTAATGCAAATTTGTACGCAGTTTTCATTAACTGTGATGAATGTCGAAGTGTGGATGCGGGTGAATGTTAGAATACTCACAGACCCGCAAGGTAAAATTGATACGGCACTGCCGTTGGAGAATGTTATGACCGATTTAACTGCAAGCAGCCTGCGCGCGTTGAAGCTGATGGACCTGACCACCCTGAACGATGACGACACCAATGAAAAAGTCATCGCCCTGTGCCATCAGGCGAAAACGCCAGTGGGCAACACCGCCGCTGTCTGCATCTACCCGCGCTTTATCCCAATTGCCCGCAAAACGCTGAAAGAGCAGGGCACCCCGGACGTGCGCATTGCAACCGTCACTAACTTCCCGCACGGCAACGACGATATCGAGATCGCGCTGGCTGAAACCCGCGCGGCCATTGCCTACGGTGCAGACGAAGTTGACGTGGTGTTCCCTTACCGCGCGCTGATCGCCGGCAACGAGCAGGTCGGTTTTGACCTGGTGAAAGCCTGTAAAGACGCATGTGCGGCGGCAAACGTTTGGCTTAAAGTGATCATCGAAACCGGCGAGCTGAAAGAAGAGGCGCTGATTCGTAAGGCGTCTGAAATCTCCATCAAAGCCGGTGCGGATTTCATCAAAACCTCTACCGGTAAAGTGCCGGTCAATGCGACCCCGGAAAGCGCGCGCATCATGATGGAAGTTATCCGCGATATGGGCGTGTCCAAAACCGTTGGCTTCAAGCCTGCGGGCGGCGTGCGTACCGCGGAAGACGCGCAGCAGTTCCTGGCGATTGCCGACGAGCTGTTTGGCGCAGAATGGGCGGACTCCCGCCACTACCGCTTCGGTGCGTCCAGCCTGCTGGCAAGCCTGCTGAAGGCGCTGGGTCACGGCGACGGTAAGAGCGCAAGCAGCTACTAATTGCCAGACTACGCCGGATGACGCTTCGCTTATCCGGCCTACAGGATCGCAGGGCGGGTAAGCGTAGCGCCACCCGCCACAACTCCCCCGATTCCGCATGGAGGTTACCGTGTTTCTCGCACAAGAAATTATTCGTAAAAAACGTGATGGTCATGCATTAAGCGACGAAGAAATTCGCTTCTTTATCAACGGCATTCGTGATAACACCATCTCTGAAGGGCAGATTGCGGCTCTGGCGATGACCATTTTCTTCCACGATATGTCGATGCCTGAGCGCGTGTCGCTGACCATGGCGATGCGAGATTCAGGAACCGTTCTGGACTGGAAAAGCCTCAACCTCAACGGCCCGATCGTGGACAAACACTCCACCGGCGGCGTGGGCGACGTGACCTCCCTGATGCTTGGCCCAATGGTGGCAGCCTGCGGCGGTTACATTCCAATGATCTCCGGGCGCGGCCTGGGCCACACCGGCGGTACGCTCGACAAACTGGAAGCCATTCCGGGCTTCGATATCTTCCCGGATGACAACCGCTTCCGCGACATTATTAAAGACGTTGGCGTGGCGATTATCGGCCAGACCAGCTCTCTTGCGCCGGCAGACAAGCGTTTCTACGCGACGCGCGATATCACCGCAACCGTCGATTCTATCCCACTGATCACCGCCTCGATCCTCGCTAAAAAGCTGGCAGAAGGGCTGGACGCGCTGGTGATGGATGTGAAGGTAGGCAGCGGCGCGTTTATGCCGACCTATGAACTCTCTGCTCAGCTTGCCGAAGCGATCGTTGGCGTCTCCAACGGCGCGGGCGTGCGCACCACCGCGCTGCTGACCGACATGAACCAGGTGCTGGCCTCCAGCGCCGGTAACGCGGTCGAAGTCCGTGAAGCCGTTCAGTTCCTCACGGGCGAATACCGCAACCCGCGCCTGTTCGACGTCACCATGGCGCTGTGCGTTGAGATGCTCATCTCCGGCAAGCTGGCCAAAGACGATGCGGAAGCCCGCGCGAAGCTGCAGGCGGTGCTGGACAACGGCAAAGCGGCGGAGATCTTTGGCCGCATGGTGGCGGCGCAAAAAGGCCCGACCGATTTCGTCGAAAATTACGCGAAGTACCTGCCAACCGCGATGCTCAGCAAAGCGGTCTATGCGGATAGCGAAGGCTTTGTCTCCGCCATGGACACCCGCGCGCTCGGCATGGCTGTCGTGTCTATGGGCGGCGGTCGTCGTCAGGCATCGGACACCATTGATTACAGCGTCGGCTTTACCGATATGGCCCGTCTGGGCGACAGCGTTGACGGACAACGTCCGCTGGCGGTGATCCACGCCAAAGATGAAGCCAGCTGGCAGGACGCGGCGAAAGCGGTGAAAGCAGCCATTACGCTTGATGATAAAGCGCCGGAAAGCACTCCAACGGTCTATCGCCGTATCACCGAATAGCGGTATACTGATCTGATCGCATTTTTATGAAGCACTAAGTACGGAGAACAATTATGAAACGTGCATTTATTATGGTGCTGGACTCATTCGGCATCGGCGCAACCGAAGATGCAGAACGTTTTGGTGACGTGGGTTCCGATACCATGGGTCACATCGCGGAAGCCTGTGCCAAAGGCGAAGCGGACAACGGTCGTAAAGGCCCTCTGACTCTGCCAAACCTGACCCGCCTCGGTCTGGTGAAAGCGCATGAAGGTTCTACCGGTAAAATCGCAGCCGGTATGGACGGCAACGCGGAAGTGGTGGGCGCCTATGCCTGGGCGCACGAACTCTCTTCCGGTAAAGATACGCCGTCTGGCCACTGGGAAATCGCCGGCGTGCCGGTGCTGTTCGACTGGGGCTACTTCTCCGATCACGAGAACAGCTTCCCGCAGGAGCTGCTGGATAAGCTGGTGAAGCGTGCCAACCTGCCGGGCTACCTCGGTAACTGCCACTCTTCCGGTACCGTGATTCTGGATCAGCTCGGCGAAGAGCATATGAAAACCGGCAAGCCGATTTTCTACACCTCCGCTGACTCCGTGTTCCAGATTGCGTGCCACGAAGAGACGTTTGGCCTGGATAAACTCTACGAGCTGTGCGAAATCGCCCGTGAAGAGCTGACCGAAGGCGGCTACAACATTGGCCGCGTGATCGCGCGTCCGTTTATCGGCGACAAAGCGGGTAACTTCCAGCGTACCGGTAACCGTCACGACCTGGCCGTTGAGCCACCGGCGCCAACCGTGCTGCAGAAGCTGGTCGACGAGAAGGGCGGCCACGTGGTGTCCGTGGGCAAAATCGCGGATATCTACGCCAACTGCGGCATCACTAAAAAAGTGAAAGCCACCGGTCTGGATGCGCTGTTCGATGCCACCATCAAAGAGATGAAAGAAGCGGGCGACAAGACCATTGTCTTCACCAACTTCGTGGACTTCGACTCCTCCTGGGGCCACCGTCGCGACGTTGCGGGTTACGCGGCCGGTCTGGAGCTGTTCGACCGCCGTCTGCCGGAGCTGATGGAGCTGGTGGGTGAAGATGACATTCTGATCCTGACCGCTGACCACGGCTGTGACCCAACCTGGACCGGTACCGACCACACCCGTGAGCACATTCCGGTGCTGGTGTACGGCCCGAAAGTGAAGCCGGGCTCGCTGGGACACCGTGAAACCTTCGCGGACATCGGCCAGACCATTGCGAAATACTTTGGTACGTCTGACATGGAATATGGCAAGGCCATGTTCTAAACGGATTGGGTGCGGCCTGATGCCCTCACCCCGGCCCTCTCCCACGAGAAACACGGGTGCGGCCTGATGCCCTCACCCCAACCCTCTCCCACGAGAAACACGGGTGCGGTCTGATGCCCTCACCCCGGCCCTCTCCCACAGGGAGAGGGTGAAAAGAATAAACAATTTAAAAGGAACTGAAGATGGCAACTCCTCACATTAACGCAGAAATGGGTGATTTCGCTGACGTCGTATTGATGCCGGGCGACCCGCTGCGCGCGAAGCACATTGCAGAAACCTTCCTCGAAGACGTGCGTGAAGTGAACAACGTTCGCGGCATGCTGGGCTTCACCGGTACCTATAAAGGCCGCAAAATCTCCGTCATGGGCCACGGCATGGGTATCCCATCCTGCTCCATCTACACCAAAGAGCTGATCACCGACTTCGGCGTGAAGAAAATCATCCGCGTGGGCTCATGCGGCGCGGTGCGTATGGACGTTAAGCTGCGCGATATCGTTATCGGCATGGGTGCCTGCACCGATTCCAAAGTTAACCGTATGCGTTTCAAAGACCACGACTTCGCGGCAATTGCTGACTTCGGCATGGTGCGTGACGCGGTTGACGCGGCAAAAGCGCTGGGCGTTGAAGCGCGCGTGGGTAACATCTTCTCTGCCGATCTGTTCTATGCACCGGACGGTGGCGAGATGTTCGACGTGATGGAAAAATACGGCATTCTGGGCGTGGAAATGGAAGCGGCGGGTATCTACGGCGTCGCGGCTGAGTTTGGTGCGAAAGCGCTGACCATCTGCACCGTTTCTGACCACATCCGTACCCACGAGCAGACCACCGCTGCCGAGCGTCAGACCACCTTCAACGACATGATCAAAATCGCGCTGGAATCCGTTCTGCTGGGCGATAAAGAGTAATGTTGTCTGCCGGGCTGAGTTCACAGCCCGGCATTTCTTCCCTTACAGATACACCACGCTAATGGTCGCCTGACCATCAAACTCGGTATCTTCCGTCAGTGACAGGTTCTTCAAGTTTTCAACCGCCAGCGAGACGTTCAGCGGGAAAGAGACGCTGGTCACCGCCATTGGCTCCGTTTTGCCCGTGGACGCTACGCTCATCAGGCCCAGGTTTTTATTCGCGATGGTGCCACCATTGGCTTTCTGCCAGCGACTCATTCCCACGCCTGCGGTCACCGCGGTACGAATGGGCTCAACCGCGGACCCGTTGGCCGTTACCTCTCCCGTGCTGGTGTAAATGGAATAGGCACCGATGTTTTTGCCATCATGGGTTTTACCGAGGCCAAAGGTAGCCATGCTGCCCCGCAGTTCGCCGCCGTTCGACGTGGCGTTCATCACCTTCAGATTTGAGCTGCTGCCCGTGCTGGCGTTAGAGTCAGTGCGGTTATCCGCAATGCTCCAGCCCACTTTCGTTGGCGTTGGGCAGGTGATGGTCAACGTCAGCCCCTTTTCACCCAGCTGCGTTGTCTGAGTCTGAGAGAGATCGCCAACCTGCACGGTGCCAAAATCGATCGTCCCATCGTTGCTGAGTTCTGGGGTACAGGAGTTGCTGGTCAGCGAGGCTTTCACCTTCAGCACCGCCGTATCCCCCGCATCAGCGCAGGTCGTGACCAGCGCCAGTGCGGCGACCAGGAGATTTTTTTTCATGGTTAATCCTTAACATAGATAAAATGAATATTAAACTGCATGGACGGAACCACGCGTTTTAATGGTTATTTTTTCTTTCTATTCATCTGGATAATTAATCCAGCAATGAATTCTTTTAGTCTGCCGTTAATAATTCCCATGAAAGGATGCTCTCCAGCTCCGTATTATCGGAGACCCGGCGCAGCAAAGTATCATTAAGGACAGGGGTAATTTTTATCGTCACGCTCATCTGCTTGCCGCGCACCGGTGCGGCATTCTGCCGGGCAACCAGGCCTTTGTTGCTTTTCAAAAAGACCTTTTCTTTGGGGCTATCCGTTGAGGTGAATCCCACCCGGTCAGTGGTTTTCACAACATCGTATTGCTGACCATCCACCGTCATTTTGTCCGCCACAAGCGCCAGCCGGCCCTCATCACCAAACAGAACGCCGCCGTGGAGCCCCGATGTCGACTGCATGAAAAGCGCCATCACGCGGGGCCGTGGGCAAAACACGTTCACCATGACCTCCCTGGCGGGCATGCGGTTCCAGTTTTTCCGCGAGGCGGCAATATCATCCTGCTTAAACCGCCCAAACGAGACCGTAGGCTGGGAGAGGGCAATCTGGCATTCCTCGCTCAATGCTCCGGAGGAAAAGAGTAATGCCAGACCGCAGAGCATCACGTTGATTATTTTCACTGGCACGTTCCTTCTGCTTTTTCGTAATAGGCGTCTTTGTCTTTCTCTTCATTCAGTGAATAGCTGATTTGGCAGATTCGGGTCATATTGTCGTCCACGACATAGAGTGCGGGTGTCTCTGACGCATCGGGAATAAATACGCTGCCGTTATCCATTACGCTGACAATATAATTGCTCTCCTTATCTACAATACTTAGCCCTCTTTCGAGCCAGCTCCCGCCGGGACGTTTAACCTGCAGCATGACGCGACGGGTGTTCAGCACCTGGAAATCAACCTGCGCGAAGGAGCCATACGCCGCGGAAACGGTCTGAATGCCGTTGGATAAATCCATGCCCTGCGGCAGCGAGCTGGCGTTGATAACGATCTGCGATTTTTGCCACTCCCGCAGGCCGGGGACCACCGCCTGCCCCCAGTAGTCGGTCCAGACGGTACCGTCTGGCGTGGCGATCTCAATCCCGCTCTCCGGCTCGCTCAAACGCGCAATGCCGAAGGTCTCTTTGATCGGATAGGGCGCAAAGGTGACGCCATGACGATGCAGCGCGATACCGCCGCTCAGGGAGGCGCTGTAGTTATGCTGATCCCCGTCACTGAGCCCGGCAGATAGGCCAAGCTGGGTGTAGTGCAGGTTGGTGCTGATGTTGCCGTTGAAGGCGTTGCTCTTATCGTCGTTATCGCGATCGGCAGAGATGTTGTAATTGAAGTTCGAGCCGATGGCGCCGCTGTCCTGAACGCCATAGTTCTGTTTTTCGCCCTGCCTGCGCATATACGTGCTGACGCGATCTTCACCCAGCGGGACGATCAGGCTGACATAAAAGAGATCGTCATTATTGCCGGCGTTGTTCTCAGCATCGCTGCTGTTCATGGCGTGCTGCCAGTTTAGGGACAGTGAGCTTCGCCCCAGGCTCTTACTCCACGAGGCCATCAGATAACGGGTGTCGCTGCTGCTTTCGTCACCCGAATTCGCGCTGTACTGCAACGATAAAGAACCGATGTACTCGTTATTCCAGCTCAGGCTCGCGTTCCAGGAATTCTCATAGCTTTGCGCCTCTTCATCCATGGCTTCAGTAAGCTCGCGAAAGCCGCCGTTGAACTGGGATGCACTCAGCCCCAGCGTAAGCTGTGCGGGGAGGAGAAGGTTGCTGCTGAGCTCAACCTTACTGCCCTTTTGCGGGTCGTAGAATTGGGACTGGCTCAGCAATACGCTCGGCGAAATAAGCCAATTTTCGTTTACCGTCCAGTCAATCTTTGCGCCTGTCGCCTGATATTTCTCAGCCAGAACGCCTGCGGCCAGCGCCGTCAGATAGGGGGTTACGCTCGTCCCGTCGGAAATATTGAACACCCAAGGCGAGCTATTTTCATCACCGCTGTCGCGAACCTGCCCAAAGGACAGGCTTAACCCCTCGGCGCGGTTGCTGCCGGTGACGTTAAGCGAGGAGGAGGGGACGGTAAATTGCGTTGTCGTCCCATCGGTTTCAACGACGCTGACGTTCAGGTCAACGTTACCGCGCACAATGGGCACGTCCGAGAGGGTAAACGGCCCCGCGTTGACCAGCGACGAGTAGATCACCTGGCCCGACTGGCGCACCTCAACGCGGGCCTGATGCGTACGGGCAATGCCCGAAACCTGAGTCACCTGAAAATTAGGTTGAAGGCTCGTCTCCGGCATAAGCTGCGCCCCGGTGATTTGTGCGCCGCTAAAGAGTGCTGAACTGGCGTTAATTTGCCCTACCTGAACGCGCATCTTCCGCTCTTCAAAAACGTGCTCTGCGTAGGTATAGAGATTCTCGGCGGTGCGGGTGCCGTTATCATCCGTGAGGATGTAATTGCTGCGCAGCGTCCAGTTCGCAAGGTTGATGCCGGCGCCAATATTTCCCTGTGAAAAGGTACTGTTTGCGCCGCTACCGTATTCGTTGTAGTTGCTGAAAACGCTGTAGTTAATTAAGCCCGCGGTACCGCCGTGGGCGTAGTATTTGGCGGCATAGAATCCGTTATCCATCGCTTCCGCCGGGACAAAAATTTCCAGCGACTCGGTATTTGGTAATAAGGTGACCGTGGCGGTGGGGTAGTCCGTACGCAGATCGTGGCACTTTTCTTTTTCGCTGACGTTCAACGGTAAAAGACCCGCTGCGCTGGTGAAATCATTATCTACGCAAAGCTGCCCCTCGTCGCCAATCCGAACGGCCAGACTGCCTTTTTCAATACCGTTGATGCTGACCCGCACGGCATGTTTTCCCGGCAGATAGCGCTGAGCCTCAGAAAAATAGTGGGCGAGGTTGGTACTGATACCGCGCGTCGCCAGAATATCGGTATTGAAATCTAAATCGGACGCATAGAGCGCCGAAGACGGCAGTAATGCTGCTACGACTACCGTTTGGCGCATCCTGTTGCGCAAAGAGTGCTCCATCACTGCTGCATCCCTGACGTATCAGCGGGTGAGAGGGGCGGTGTAGTCGTCCACCTCAATCCCATAGCGGCTTGCAGGGCTGAACTTCACGGCGTTATCGGTACCTGCAATCGGCTTGTCCGTCTGCACCTTCATCGTTTCACCCGGCAGGATAAAGGTCTTGTTGACCAGCCCCGCGGTTTGCGATGGCAGCAGCGTAATGGCGGTAGAGAAGCGCACCACGTAGGCCGAAGTATTACGCACCTGCACCTCTTTTCCTTCTACTGTCCAGGTCAGCAGTTTCCAGGCATCTGTGACAACCGGCAGGTTTTTCGGATGGATCAATACCGGCAGATCCTGACGAAGGTTAATACCAACTTTGACGTTTCTATCTTTGCTCCTGGGAGGAATACCCTCAAATACCACGCGCTTATAGTGCTCAACGGTAAGGGGTTCTGTGGTTTCAAGAATAAAACGAACCTGCTGTTCCTGACCCGGTTCAAGTCGTACAACAGGCTGCGTCACGTTGAGCTTCACCCCGTTATCTCCTTCAATATCATTGATGGAGGTGTAGAGCAGCGCCGGAGTGGCGTCGGTATTTTTCACGCTCATTACGCCGCCGTGGTTTGCTTCATCAATCATCAGCAGGGTGGTTTCAGGCACCATGCCAGCAGCGAACAGTGTGGTTGGGACGGCGAGCGCAAGAATGGAAAACAGAAAGGGGTTTTTCATTATTCTGGTCATGATTTTATATGCGTTATGAAAATGAATTAAAACTCTCCATTTCCATGGAGAGTTTTGGATGGGGCGTCTGAATTACAGATACACCAGCGTAATGGTGGACTGACCGTCGAGGTCGGTCTTGTCAGTCAGCGTCAGGTTTTGGCTTGGCGCAATCGCCAGCGCGATTTTCAGCGGGAATGCCGCAGTGGTGAAGGCCAGTGGAGCGCGTTCACCGGTTTTGGAAACGGTCATCACATCCGTACCGTCGTTCATAATGATTCCGCTGGTCCACAGGTTGATCCAGCTTCTGCTGCTGATGGTACCGCCGGTGTACATAGTGGCGGCAATAGGCTGGGCCGTTACGCCGTCTGCAGTAACAGCAGTTGAATAGGTAGAAACCGCATAAGCACCGATATTTTCACCCGCGCTGGTTTTGCCTACGCCGTTAAGCTGGTAAGAGCCGTATGCCTGTGAGCCGCTTGCGGTACCGTTTTCGATATGGAATTCGCTGGCAGATTTATTCGCGCCCGCGTTTGAATCCGCGCGGTCATCTTTGATGGACCAGCCTACACGGGTAGCGGACTGGCATTTGATGGTCAGCGTAACGTCTTTATGACCCGCCTGGTAGGCAACGCTTGAAGAGAGGGAATCCAGACCGATTTCACCGAAATCGACCAGACCGCCATTGGTGATTTCCGGCACGCAGCCAGCGCTGGTCAGCGTACCCTGAACTTTCAGCATCGCGGTTGGTTCAGCATAGACGGCGGTCGCCGCCATGGATAAAACGGTAGCAAGAAGAAGCTTTTTCATTGTTTTTCCTTAACCATATAAAGAACGAAAAACGGAGATTTTTTTAATCTAATTACAGCTTGCTAATTGATAAGTATCAGATTTACAAGCGCTGCCGATTCTAGTAATGATTGATGTAATTAAATAATTAGTTTTTCTTACACCGCTTTTGAGATTAATTCATGTTTGTATTAACGCTTCTGGCTACATGTAATAATAAAGAAACGGCGGAAAGATCCGCCGTTAAATACAATGCTGGTTACTCTTAGAGATAAACCAGAGTGATAGTTGTTTCACCGCTCAGCTGTGCTTCGTCGGTAGTGGTCAGACGGTCGGTATTGACAATTGCCAGCGAAACTTTGAATGGGAAGACCACGTTGGTGATGGCCAGCGGGGAGTTATAACCCGGTTTGGTGACGGTCTGAATTTCGGCGTTACCGTTAGCAATCA
Source organism: Enterobacter sp. 168J2 (assembly GCF_034107265.1). Classification (NCBI taxonomy): domain Bacteria; kingdom Pseudomonadati; phylum Pseudomonadota; class Gammaproteobacteria; order Enterobacterales; family Enterobacteriaceae; genus Enterobacter; species Enterobacter sp. 168J2. The sequence goes on from NZ_JAWNEB010000002.1 coordinate 285,057, forward strand.
CGCCTGAGCTCAGGTTACGCCACATATATTCGCCGTTGCTGTTGGTGTAGGCCGGTGCATAAATAGCCTGAACCGGCATACCGTTGGCGGTGATGTCGTTGATGCGGGTGCTGATGGCATACGCTCCGATTTTATCGCCTGCCGCCGTGGTGCCCACGCCGTACGTTGTCCCTGCACCAAACACATCACCGCCGTTGTCTTTGGCATCGCGAATGTAAAACTCGCTAGAGCTCAGGTCGTTAGCCGCATTAGAGTCTTCTTTATTATCCGCAATACTCCACGCTACTTTTGTCGCTGACGGGCAGTTAATGGTCAGAGACATGTCTTTGTGGCCCATCTGGTTGGTCTGGGTAGGAGACAGTTGGTCGAGAGCAATCGTTCCGAAATCAATTGATCCTCCGTTGCTTAACTGCGGCGTACATGAAGGGTTGTTCATTTTGCCCTGAACTTTCATTACCACGCTGGAGTCTGCCAGGGCTGCCGACGAGGCCATGGCAATTAGCGTTGCGAGAAGAATTTTTTTCATTGTTATTCCTTAACCAATAATAGATAAATTGTATAAATTATCGAGAAGTCATTAACTTGCGGGTCTGCAAGTGCTCGAATTCTATTAAGGGTTGTTGTTATTTCCGCAATGAGAATTTCTAATCTTTGTTTTGAGTTTTATTAAAGAATGTAAATACATTTATGAATGTATTTACATTTTGAGCGGCGAAATGAAAAAAGGCGGTAGACTATTACCGCCTGCAAATATAATTACTTCACTGCCTGCGCAATCCACGCCGATAATTCCCGTAATTCTTTTTCCTGCCCGGGGAAATCGCCAATTAACGCGTCGCACTCCTGCTGCAGCATATCCGCCCGATACAAGCAGCCCTGCAACCTGGCCGCCAGCGCCTCTAACGGTGCCGGATTCAGGCTGTCCGTAAACACCTGCGTGCGGGTGATATGGCCTTTCTCGACGTCAAAATGCAGCTCCACGCCGCCCCAGGTAAAACGTTCGTCCAGCAGGTGAGAAAACGCCGGTGCCTGGCCGAAGTTCCACTCCCAGCTGCTCTGGCGGGCAAAGGTTTCGGCGAAGTTGGGCAGATCCGGGGTCTTATCCGGCGAAATCACTTCCGCATCCACGCGCTCGCCGTAATGTTCAAAGAACGCTTCACGGATTGCCTCGCAAATCTGCTCGTGCGTAATCCCCGGCAGCAGCTCCACCAGATTCGCCACGCGTCCACGCACGGAGGTGATCCCTTTGGCCTGCAGCTTTTTCTTGTCCGGGTTCAGGTAGTTAGCGAGACGGCTGAGATCGGCGTTCAGCAACAGGGTGCCGTGGTGGAACCCGCGATCCATGGTTTCGCGGTAGGCGGAGCCGGAGACCTTTCGGTCGCCCTCGGGGGTTTTCACCACCAGGTCGTTCCGTCCGGACGCCTCCGCCGTTACGCCGAGGGAATTCAGCGCGTTGAGCACAATCGAGGTGGAGATGGTTTTGTCATATTCAGGTTTGCCCGCCATAAAGGTAAAGCAGGTATTGCCCAAATCGTGAAACACCGCGCCGCCGCCGCTGCTGCGGCGCGCCAGGCGGACGTTGTCCTCTTCCATACGCCGCGTATTGCACTCTTTCCACGGGTTTTGCGCGCGGCCAATGACCACCGTATCGGCGTTGCGCCAGAGAAACAGCACGCGCTGGGTGGCGGGCATCTGGCGGAAGATGCACTCTTCCACCGCGAGATTAAACCAGGGATCGTAGGAGTCAGAGATAAGCAGGCGTAACGTCGTCATGGCAGAGTTCCTTTTCCGAATCGTTCGCCTACTTTATCACTATTCCTTCTTCTCGCTCTCTTCGTCTTCGGGAACCGACCTGCTGGCGGTCAGCAGGAACGGCGACTGCTGCCAGCGGGTGCGCTTGCCCTGCAACAACGTGCGCGCCAGCACGACGCCAATCGCCAGCGAGAGTAGCAGCATCAGGCGCAGAATATTGGTGGTGTTATCCACCTGTTTGGCTTCGGTCGGCAGGGTGTGAGTATCCAGCGTCAGGCGCAGATAGCCCAGCGGGCCGTTTTTGCCCTGAACAGGTTCGACGATCTGCTGGTTGAAGTAGCCACCGGCTTTTTTGCCGTCCAGCGCCAGCCTGTCGCGCACGTCGACGTGCTCACCGGCGCGGGCAATCAGGTCACCTTTTTCATCGTACACGCCCGCATCCAGAATGCGGCTGTTTTCCGTGAGCTGACGCAAGACCTGGCCTATCCGCTTATCGTCCGGCGTCTCGGTGCGCATCAGGGGCGCAACGTTAAGCGTCACCTGACGCGCCAGCGTGCGGGCCAGCTCTTCAAACTGCGGGTTGCGCTGCCGCTGATGGTTCTGACTAAACCACGATGCCCCCTGCATCAACGCCACTAACAGTGCGAGACAGGAAAGGACAATCACGGCGCGATGAAGCCGGAATTTCAGTTTTGCGCGAGCCATATTCCACCTGCTGAAAATTTAGGGCTTAATGTTGCCAGAAGTGATGGTTACAGGGTAGCCTCATGCGTTATTTTCCCTCTGGAACCTTCCGGCGCGAACGAATTTACAGGAGCTTTAATGCCGAACATTACCTGGTGTGACCTGCCAACGGATGTCTCTTTATGGCCAGGATTGCCGCTCTCGTTAAGTGGCGATGAGGTGATGCCTCTGGATTACCACGCTGGCCGTAGCGGCTGGCTGCTGTACGGACGCGGCCTGGATAAGCAACGCCTGACCCAGTATCAGGCCCGGCTGGGGGCGGCGATGGTCATCGTCGCGGCCTGGTGCGTGGAAGATTACCAGGTCATCCGCCTGGCGGGTTCCCTGACGCAGCGCGCAACGCGTCTGGCGCATGACGCCGGGCTGGACGTTGCGCCTCTCGGCAAAATTCCGCACCTGAAAACGCCGGGTCTGCTGGTGATGGACATGGACTCCACCGCTATCCAGATCGAATGTATTGACGAGATTGCTAAACTGGCAGGCAGCGGCGAGCTGGTGGCGGAAGTCACCGAGCGCGCGATGCGCGGCGAGCTGGACTTCACCGCCAGCCTGCGCCAGCGCGTGGCGACCCTGAAAGGGGCTGATGCCAACATCCTGCGCCAGGTGCGCGACGTGCTGCCGCTGATGCCGGGGCTGACGCAGCTGGTGCTGAAGCTCCAGTCCCTCGGCTGGAAAGTGGCAATCGCCTCCGGCGGCTTCACCTTCTTCGCGGATTATCTGCGCGAGAAACTGCATCTGACCACCGTGGTCGCTAACGAGCTGGAAATCATGGACGGCAAGCTGACCGGCCAGGTGATCGGCGATATCGTGGATGCCCAGTACAAAGCCAACACCCTGACGCGCCTGGCGGAGAAATATGACATTCCTGTCGAGCAGACCGTCGGCATTGGCGATGGCGCAAACGATCTGCCGATGATCAAAGTTGCTGGCCTTGGCATTGCCTACCATGCCAAACCAAAAGTGAATGAAAAGACGGAAGTCACTATCCGTCACGCTGACCTGATGGGGGTGTTCTGCATTCTCTCCGGCAGCCTTAATCAGAAATAACGAGGTAAACCGTGGCGAAAGCTCCAAAACGCGCATTTGTCTGTAATGAATGTGGTGCGGATTATCCGCGCTGGCAGGGGCAATGCAGCGCCTGTCATGCCTGGAACACCATCACCGAAGTGCGTGGTGTGGCGGCTTCGCCGAGCGTGGCCCGCAATGAGCGCCTGAGCGGCTATGCGGGCAATGCTGGCGTGTCGAAGGTTCAAAAGCTTTCTGATATCAGCCTGGAAGCGCTGCCGCGCTTTTCCACCGGCTTCAAAGAGTTTGACCGCGTGCTCGGCGGCGGCGTGGTGCCGGGCAGCGCGATCCTGATCGGCGGTAACCCGGGCGCGGGGAAATCGACCCTGCTGCTGCAAACGCTTTGCAAGCTCGCCGAGCAGATGAAAACCCTCTACGTCACGGGGGAAGAGTCACTCCAGCAGGTAGCGATGCGCGCGCACCGTCTTGGCCTGCCGACCGGCAACCTGAACATGCTGTCGGAAACCAGCATCGAGCAGATCTGCATGATCGCCGAAGAAGAGCAGCCGAAGCTGATGGTGATCGACTCCATCCAGGTGATGCACATGGCGGACATTCAGTCCTCGCCGGGCAGCGTGGCGCAGGTGCGTGAAACCGCCGCTTACCTGACGCGCTTTGCCAAAACGCGCGGCGTGGCGATTGTGATGGTCGGGCACGTGACCAAAGATGGCTCGCTGGCGGGGCCGAAGGTGCTCGAACACTGTATCGACTGCTCCGTGATGCTCGACGGCGACGCGGATTCCCGCTTCCGCACCCTGCGCAGCCATAAAAACCGCTTTGGCGCGGTGAACGAACTGGGCGTGTTTGCCATGACCGAGCAGGGGCTGCGCGAGGTCAGCAACCCGTCGGCCATCTTCCTGAGCCGCGGCGATGAGATCACCTCCGGCAGTTCGGTAATGGTGCTGTGGGAAGGGACGCGTCCGCTGCTCGTCGAAATTCAGGCGCTGGTGGATCACTCGATGATGGGCAACCCGCGGCGCGTGGCGGTCGGTCTGGAGCAGAACCGACTGGCGATCCTGCTGGCGGTGCTGCACCGTCACGGCGGCCTGCAGATGGCGGATCAGGATGTGTTCGTCAACGTGGTTGGCGGGGTGAAAGTCACTGAGACGAGCGCAGACCTGGCGCTGCTGCTGGCGATGGTCTCCAGCCTGCGCGACAGGCCGCTGCCGCAGGATCTGGTTGTGTTTGGCGAAGTGGGTCTGGCCGGGGAAATCCGTCCGGTGCCGAGCGGCCAGGAGCGCATCTCCGAGGCGGCAAAACACGGCTTCCGCCGGGCTATCGTTCCGGCAGCTAACGTGCCGAAAAAAATCCCGGAAGGGATGCAGGTCTTTGGCGTTAAGAAACTCGCAGATGCGTTAAATGTCTTTGACGACTTATAATTACGTATTCGATTTTGCAGGAGGCACCGTAATTTATGTCATCATTTGACTACATCAAAACCGCCATTCGTCAGAAAGGCTGCACGCTGCAGCAGGTGGCTGACGCCAGCGGCATGACCAAAGGCTACCTGAGCCAACTGCTGAACGCCAAAATCAAAAGCCCCAGCGCGCAGAAGCTCGAAGCGCTGCACCGTTTTCTGGGGCTCGAATTCCCGCGTATGCAAAAGAACATCGGCGTGGTGTTCGGCAAGTTTTACCCCCTGCATACCGGGCATATCTACCTCATCCAGCGCGCCTGTAGCCAGGTGGACGAACTGCACATCATCATGGGTTACGACGAAACCCGCGATCGCCAGCTGTTTGAAGACAGCGCCATGTCGCAGCAGCCCACGGTGCCGGACCGCCTGCGCTGGCTGCTGCAGACCTTTAAGTACCAGAAAAACATTCGCATTCATGCCTTTAACGAAGAGGGGATGGAGCCGTACCCGCACGGCTGGGACGTGTGGAGCAACGGCATCAAAGCGTTTATGGAAGAGAAGGGCATTACCCCTAACTGGATCTACACCTCTGAAGAGTCCGACGCGCCGCAGTTCCGCGAGCATCTGGGCATCGAGACGGTGCTGATCGATCCGAAACGCACCTTCATGAACATCAGCGGGGCGCAGATCCGCGAGAACCCGTTCCGCTACTGGGATTATATCCCGACCGAAGTGAAGCCGTTCTTCGTGCGCACGGTGGCTATTCTGGGCGGCGAGTCGAGCGGTAAATCAACGCTGGTCAACAAGCTGGCGAACATCTTCAACACCACCAGCGCGTGGGAGTATGGACGCGATTATGTCTTCTCTCACCTCGGCGGCGACGAGATGGCGTTGCAGTATTCTGACTACGATAAAATTGCCCTCGGACACGCCCAGTACATTGATTTTGCGGTGAAATACGCCAACAAAGTGGCGTTTATCGATACCGATTTCGTCACCACACAGGCGTTCTGTAAAAAGTACGAGGGGCGCGAGCACCCTTTCGTGCAGGCGCTGATTGACGAATACCGCTTTGACCTGGTGATCCTGCTGGAAAACAACACTCCGTGGGTAGCGGACGGCATGCGCAGCCTCGGCAGTTCCGTGGACAGGAGAGAGTTCCAGACCATGCTGGTGGAGATGCTCAATGAGAACAACGTTGAGTTTGTGCATGTGGAAGAGTCGGATTACGACACCCGCTTCCTGCGCTGCGTCGAGCTGGTGAAGGAGATGATGGGGGAGCAGGGTTAAGAATTCCCCCCTCACCCCGGCCCTCTCCCCAAAGGGGCGAGGGGGTAATCGTTCCCTCTCCCCTATGGGGAGAGGGTTAGGGTGAGGGGGAACAAACCACTCAAAACTCAACCACCACTTTCCCCCGCATATGCCCTTCCAGCACTTTACGGTGCGCCTCGGTAATGCTTTCCACGCTCAGACCGTGCAGCGTTTCGCTGAGCGAGCTTTCCACCACGCCATTTTCCACCAGCTTCGCCACCTCATTTAAAATCTCACCCTGACGCGCCATATCGTCCGTCTGGTACATGCTGCGGGTGTACATAAATTCCCAGTGCAGGGCGGCGGATTTCGATTTCAGCTTGTCCTGATTCAGCGGATGTTCATTCTCAACGATAGAACAGATATGCCCATGCGGCGCAATCAGTTCGCTGACCGCATCCCAGTGCCCGTCGGTGTCGTTGAGGATGAAAATGTAATCCACAAAGGTGAGCCCCTGCTTCGCCAGCTCGCCTTTTAGATCGCGGTAATTGACCACTACGTCAGCACCGCGATCGCGGCACCACCGGGCGGAATCTTCTCGGGAAGCGGTTGCAATAATCTTCACCTTGCTGTTGTGCTTCGCAAAGGGGATCGCCAGCGATCCCACGCCGCCCGCGCCGCCGATGATCAGCAGCGTTTTGTCCGCCCCGGCATCCTGAATGTTCAGCCGTTCAAACAGGCCTTCCCACGCGGTGAGCGCGGTTAAGGGCAGTGCAGCGGCAGCCGCCCAGCCGAGGCTGGCAGGCTTGCGCCCGACAATGCGCGCATCGATCAGCTGATGCGTGGTATTGCTGCCCGGACGGGTGATGTCGCCCGCGTACCATACCTCGTCACCCGGCTTGAAGCCGGTCACGCCAGCCCCCACGGCTTTGACGATACCGCTGGCGTCCCAACCCAGAATTCGCGGCTCGTTCAGCCCATTTTTGGCGATGCCTGCATGCACTTTGGTATCAACCGGGTTAATAGATACGGCTTTCACCTCTACCAGCAGATCGTGTTCACCAGGGGTCGGCATCGGCGGGGTGATTTCAATGAAGCTGGAAGGATTTTCTGGGTTAACGGCAATGGCTTTCACAGACATGGTGTGCTCCTCATTGGAATACGTTTTGTTGAGGCTAGTCTATAAAGTGGCCAGCTGCATGATAAGATGGACAATCATGAACTCAGCGTTCGTACAGGGTGAACAATCATGTTTAAACAGCTGCAGGATATGGCGCTGTTCGCGCTGGTGGCGGAGATGGGCAGCTTTACCGCGGCGGCGCAGAAGGCCGAACTGCCGAAATCCAGCGTTAGCCAGCGGATCAGCCAGCTGGAGCAGCAGGTGGGGATCCGCCTGCTCAACCGCACCACGCGCAGGATCAGCCTCACGTTTGCGGGCGAGCACTATCTGGTGCACTGTCGCGAGATGCTGGCGGCCAGCGAGCGGGCGGAGTACGCCATTCAGCGGCTGCGCGAAAACCCGAGCGGGCGGCTGCGGATAACCTGTCCGGCGGGAATTGGCGCGACGCTGCTGGCGCATATGAACGCCGAGTTCCAGCTTCGCTATCCAGACGTTTCGCTGGACGTGTCGATCTCTGACGACGTGGTGGATCTGGTCGAGTCCGGTTTTGACGTGGCGCTGCGCACCGGCAAGCCGCAGGACTCCTCTCTGATTGGCAGAATGATCGGACACTGCCCGCGCTATATGCTGGCCTCGCCGGACTATCTGGCGCGTCGGGAGCCGCTGACGCATCCCCGCCAGCTGGTGGATCACCGCTGCATTACGCACCGGGCATGGTCGGAGTGGCTGCTGCGAAGCGAGGGTGAAGATTACCGCTACCTGCCGGATAACGCCCATATGACCGATAACCTGGTGTACGCCCGCGAATGCGCGATTGCCGGGGCGGGGATCACGCTGTTACCCGCCTTCCTGCTGGAAGATAAGGTTGAAAAGGGCGCGCTGGTTCAGGTGCTGCCGGAGTGGAGCGTTGAAGGTAACGATCTCTGGCTGGCCTATCCGAGCCGTAAGCTGAATTCGCCTGCGCTGATGAGCTATATCGAGTTTGCGATGCAGTTTGATGAGGTGAAGCGGTATTACGTGGGAGGGTGATTATGTGCGGCCTGATGCCCTCACCCTGGCCCTCTCCCACGGGTAGAGGGGACAAACATAAAAAACGGCAACCGAAGTTGCCGTTTTGCTTTTATTTCGCAATACGCTTGTACTTAATACGCTTCGGCTCCAGCGCGTCGGCGCCCAGCGTGCGTTTTTTGTACTCTTCGTATTCGGTGAAGTTACCTTCGAAGAACTCCACTTTACCTTCGTCCTGGTAGTCCAGGATGTGGGTCGCGATACGGTCCAGGAACCAGCGGTCGTGCGAGATAACCATCGCGCAGCCCGGGAACTCCAGCAGGGCGTTTTCCAGCGCGCGCAGGGTTTCAATATCCAGGTCGTTGGTTGGTTCATCAAGCAGCAGAACGTTACCGCCCACCTGCAGCAGCTTCGCCAGGTGCAGACGACCGCGCTCGCCGCCGGACAGCTCGCCCACGCGTTTGCCCTGGTCGGTGCCCTTGAAGTTAAAGCGGCCAACGTAGGCGCGGCTTGGCATCTCTGTGTTGCCGATACGCATGATATCCAGGCCGCCGGAGACTTCTTCCCACACGGTTTTGCTGTTGTCCATCGCGTCACGGAACTGGTCAACGGACGCCAGCTTAACGGTCTCACCGAGGGTGATAGAGCCGCTGTCAGGCTGTTCCTGACCGGACATCATGCGGAACAGGGTGGATTTACCCGCGCCGTTCGGACCGATGATGCCGACGATAGCGCCTTTCGGTACGGAGAAGCTCAGGTCGTCGATCAGCACACGGTCGCCGTAGGACTTACGCAGGTTGCTGACTTCAACCACTTTATCCCCCAGACGTGCTCCAGGTGGAATAAACAGTTCGTTGGTTTCGTTACGTTTCTGGTATTCGGTGTTGTTCAGCTCTTCAAAGCGTGCCAGACGGGCTTTGCCCTTGGACTGACGGCCTTTCGCGCCCTGACGCACCCACTCCAGCTCTTTCTCGATAGACTTACGGCGGGCCGCTTCCTGAGAAGCTTCCTGCGCCAGACGCTGATCTTTCTGCTCCAGCCAGGAAGAGTAGTTGCCTTCCCACGGAATACCTTCACCGCGGTCCAGCTCCAGGATCCAGCCTGCGACGTTGTCGAGGAAGTAACGGTCGTGGGTAATTGCCACCACGGTGCCTTCGAAGTCGTGCAGGAAGCGCTCCAGCCAAGCCACGGATTCCGCATCCAGGTGGTTGGTAGGTTCGTCGAGCAGCAGCATGTCTGGTTTTTCCAGCAGCAGGCGGCACAGCGCCACGCGGCGGCGCTCACCACCAGAGAGATTCGCGATTTTCGCATCCCAGTCCGGCAGACGCAGGGCATCCGCCGCGCGCTCCAGCTGCACGTTCAGGTTGTGACCGTCGTGCGCCTGGATAATCTCTTCATATTTGCCCTGCTGAGCGGCCAGTTTGTCGAAGTCCGCATCCGGCTCGGCGTATTTGGCATACACTTCATCCAGACCTTTCAGCGCGTTAACCACTTCGGATACCGCTTCTTCAACGGATTCACGCACGGTGTGTTCCGGGTTCAGCTGAGGTTCCTGCGGCAGGTAGCCGATCTTGATGCCTGGCTGCGGACGGGCTTCACCTTCGATGTCTGTATCGATGCCGGCCATGATGCGCAGCAGGGTGGACTTACCGGCACCGTTGAGACCCAGGACACCGATTTTTGCGCCCGGGAAGAAGCTCAGCGAGATATTTTTAAGAATATGACGTTTCGGCGGGACAACTTTGCCGACACGATGCATGGTATAAACGAATTGAGCCACGTGGACTTCGCCTCTTTTATCGTAATGAGAAGGAATTTCAGCCTCGAAGTGTAGCCTTTTTCACGCCCTAATCCCAGCCAGGAACATCGGGAGTGTTAAAACGCGCAAGAAAGGTAAAAAAGTGTCCATGACGTGGCGCGTTGCAGGATGCCTGGTTAGCATAAGTTGTTGTGACTTTGACGTGGCAAGACGCTGCAATTGACGAAAAAACAATGAGGAAGAGCTTGTGGAAAAAGCCAAACGGGTGGTCTGGCGTCTGCTGGCTGCCAGCGTATGCGTAATGGCGGTAAGCCAGGCGGTGCATGCCGATTCACTGGATGAACAACGTAACCGCTACGCCCAGATTAAACAGGCGTGGGACAACAAGCAGATGGATACCGTCCAGGCGCTGATGCCGACGCTGAAGGATTATCCGCTGTATCCGTACCTGGAGTATCGCCAGATTACCGACGATCTGATGAACCAGCCGACCGTCACCGTGAATAATTTCATTCAGGCGAACCCGACCCTGCCGCCTGCCCGAAATCTCCAGTCTCGTTTTGTGAATGAGCTGGCTCGGCGTGAAGACTGGCGAGGCCTGCTGGCGTTTAGCCCTGACAAGCCGAATACCACCGAAGCGCAGTGTAATTACTACTATGCGAAATGGGCGACCGGACAGCAGGAAGAGGCCTGGGCCGGGGCGAAAGATCTGTGGCTGACCGGCAAAAGCCAGCCGAACGCCTGTGACTCCCTGTTCGGCGCATGGCGCGCTTCCGGCAAGCAGGATCCGCTGGCCTACCTTGAGCGCATCCGCCTGGCAATGAAAGCCGGCAACACGCGTCTGGTGACCGCGCTGGCAGGGCAAATGCCGTCTGATTACCAGACGATCTCCTCGGCGGTTATCGCGCTGGCAAACGATCCGAACAGCGTCCTGACCTTTGCCCGCAGCACGGGCTCGACCGATTTTACCCGCCAGATGGCGGCGGTGGCTTTTGCCAGCGTGGCGCGTGACGATGTCGAAAACGCGCGGCTGATGATCCCGCAGCTGGTGCAGGCGCAGCAGCTGAATGAAGATCAAACCCAGGAGCTGCGCGACATCGTTGCGTGGCGACTGATGGGCACGGACGTGACCGACGAACAGGCCCGCTGGCGAGACGATGCCATTATGCGCTCTAACTCCACGTCGCTGGTGGAACGCCGCGTGCGCATGGCGCTGGGCACCGGCGACCGCCGTGGCCTCAACACCTGGCTCGCGCGTTTGCCGATGGATGCCAAAGAGAAAGACGAATGGCGCTACTGGCAGGCGGATCTGCTGCTGGAGCGCGGTCGTGAAGACGAAGCCAAAGATATTCTTCACTCGCTGATGCAGCAGCGTGGGTTCTACCCGATGGCGGCCGCCCAGCGTCTGGGCGAAGAGTACACGCTCAGGATCGACAAAGCGCCCGCTAATGCGAACCCGGCGCTGACGCAGGGGCCAGAGATGGCGCGCGTTCGCGAGCTGATGTACTGGAACATGGATAACACCGCGCGCAGCGAGTGGGCCAACCTGGTGACCAGCCGCACCACGGATGAAAAAGCGCAGCTTGCCCGCTATGCGTTTGATAATCGCTGGTGGGATCTGAGCGTGCAGGCGACGATTTCAGGGAAGCTGTGGGACCATCTCGAAGAGCGTTTCCCGCTGGCGTATAAAGATCTATTTGACCGCTACACCAGCGGCAAAGATATCCCGCAAAGCTACGCCATGGCGATTGCTCGTCAGGAGAGCGCCTGGAACCCGAAAGTTCGTTCCCCGGTGGGGGCCAGCGGTCTGATGCAGATTATGCCGGGCACGGCTACGCACACGGTGAAGATGTTTAACATCCCTGGGTACAGCAGCCCGTCACAGCTGTTGGATCCGGATACCAACATCAACATCGGTACCAGCTACCTGCAGTACGTCTATCAGCAGTTCGGCAATAACCGCATCTTCGCGTCGGCGGCGTATAACGCCGGTCCGGGCCGCGTGCGCACCTGGCTTGGCAACAGCGCTGGACGCATTGACGCGGTGGCGTTCGTCGAGAGCATTCCGTTCTCGGAAACGCGCGGCTACGTGAAGAACGTGCTGGCCTATGACGCCTACTATCGCTACTTCATGGGGCAGAAAGATACCCTGATGAGCGATGCCGAGTGGCAGAGACGTTACTGATCGGCATGGGTTGTGTTATGCTGTACTCGCTAATGAGTACAAGAGGCAGCATAACATGACCCAGCATTCCCCGTATTCCTCGGCAATGGCCGAACAGCGTCACCAGGAGTGGCTTCGTTTTGTGGAGCTGCTTCGCCAGTCTTACGAGCAGGATTTGCACCTGCCCCTCATGCAGCTGATGCTTACGCCGGACGAGCGAGAGGCGCTGGGCACGCGCGTGCGGATCATTGAAGAGCTATTACGCGGTGAGATGAGCCAGCGCGAGCTGAAAAACGAGCTGGGCGCGGGCATCGCGACGATCACCCGTGGATCGAACAGCCTGAAGTCTGCGCCGGTTGAGCTGCGCCAGTGGCTCGAGTCAGTCTTATTGGGCGATCAACGATAAATCGCGTTATGAAACGGGCTCAGCGCCAGGATCACCGCCTGATGGTAAACTCCTGAACGCGTGAGCTTACCCGCCGTAAAGACGCCAATCGCCCCTTCTTTACGCCCAATCTCATCGATGCCGGTGTACTGTGACATCACCGGCCCGAGCGCTTCACCTGCGCGGACTTTTTCCAGAATGATTTCCGGCAGCGGCAGGGTGGCTGAGCGCGCTTCGCCGCGCTGCTCGCGGCTTTCAATCACCACCCAGCTAAAGGTTGCGCCTTCGTCGATGCCTGCTTCAATGGCGACCCAGAAGTCAGCCTTCGGGGCCGCGGCTTTTGCATTTGCCACGCGATTTCGTGCGCCAGCGCGCGTTTCCTCGCTGCCAAACGGCTGTTCAGGTACGCCACTCTCGACGCCGATGGCCTCAATATGGCAGGATCCTTCGCCGAAAATCTCTTCAAAAGCCTTTAGAATTGACTGAATTTTGGCAGGATTGGTGGTAGCAGAGACAACATGGTGCATAATTAAGCTCGATTCAAAAAAACTCATCGCAGTATAACGGAAAAAAAGCATGTTACAGGTATACCTTGTTCGCCACGGTGAAACGCAGTGGAACGCCGAGCGACGTATTCAAGGCCAGTCAGACAGTCCTCTCACCGAGAAGGGTGTGCAGCAAGCGTGGCAGGTGGCAGAGCGTGCCAGAACGCTGGGCATTACCCACGTTATCACCAGCGATTTAGGTCGCACACAGCAGACGGCACGCATCATCGCAGACGCCTGCGGCTGCGACGTGATGCTTGAACCGCGCCTGCGCGAGCTGGATATGGGCGTGCTGGAAAAGCGCCATATTGACACGCTAACGGAAACGGAAGAGGGCTGGCGCCGCACGCTGGTGAACGGTACCGAAGATGGCCGTATTCCTGAAGGGGAATCCATGCAGGAGCTGAGCGTGCGTATGCATGCCGCACTGGCGGAATGCCTCAAGCTTCCGGCAGGCAGCCGTCCGCTGCTGGTGAGTCACGGTATCGCCCTGGGCTGCCTGGTGAGCACCATTCTGGGGTTACCGGCTTACGCCGAGCGTCGGTTGCGCCTGCGCAACTGCTCCATTTCCCGGATTGATTACCAGGAAAGCGCATGGCTGGCGTCGGGCTGGGTCGTGGAGATGGCAGGGGACATTTCGCATCTCGATGCCCCTGCGCTTGATGAACTGCAGCGTTAACGACGGATCGGAATCAAGAATTCCATACGCAGATTGATTGGGCCTTCTTCCGGTTTGGCATCCTGCGCCGGGTAGTAGCGCTCGATATCCTGACCTTTACGGCGGTTCAGATTCAGCATTGGCATGCAGGTCCCGTAAACGGTCAGGATAAACTCCTGGACGCCCGTTCCTAAACCCTCGTATGAGAACATCACATACTCGCCGCCTTCCAGTACGACAGATTTAGAGCCCTGAATGTAGCCGTTGGCCATGTCTGGGGTGAGGGCGGTGGTGTAAAACACCTCCTGCTCGTCGTCTTTTTCCTGGCTTGGATGCGTTTCGTTGAGGCCATACAGGATCGGCGGGATGGCCGGCGCATGGCTCAGGAAATCGCGCCAGAACTGGACGCGCATCTGATGACGGAACTCAGAAATCTGCTCCAGAGAGCAGGAGTAGCTCTGGGTTGTACCGATCAGATGGGTTTCTGGCAGAGTGACCATTTCGTATTTCGGCATCGCGAACTCGCCCAGACGCAGCGGCGGACGCATACCAAACGAGCTCCAGTCAGGCGAGCGGCGATAGAGCGCTGGCGTCAACGAGAACTGTTTTTTAAAGGCGCGGGTGAAGGTCTGCTGCGAATCAAAACGGTACTGCAGGGCAATATCCAGAATTGGACGCGCGGTCAGGCGCAATGCCACCGCAGATTTTGATAAACGACGTGCGCGAATATAGGCCCCGATAGCATGACCGGTGACATCCTTGAACATCCTTTGCAGATGCCACTTGGAATAGCCCGCTTTAGCCGCCACATTATCCAGTGACAAAGGCTGGTCGAGATGACCTTCCAGCCAGGTGAGCAGGTCGCGAATAATTCCAGCCTGATCCATATACTATCCTCATCCTTAAAACAGCAGGTGCCTGATAACAGGTTAGCGGATAATAGCATTTTTTGATGTTTTAGCATTCAGTGTTTTTTTTGCGCATTAATGCCTTTTCTCCCTCGTTTTGGGTGAATATATTCTAATCCTGTGATCTTGCTACATTTTTGACTAACGTGTTGAATAATTGCTCAATGCAATTTTAAAGAATGGTAACAATATGAAATACAAGACTTTGCTTCTTACTGCCCTGTTGCTGGTAGCGGGACGTGCGGCGCAGGCGGAACAGATTGGTTCTGTCGATACCGTGTTCAAAATGTTTGGTCCGGACCACAAAATTGTGGTGGAGGCGTTTGACGACCCGGACGTGAAAAACGTCACCTGCTACGTCAGCCGCGCGAAGACGGGCGGTATTAAAGGCGGCCTGGGGCTGGCGGAAGACACTTCCGATGCGGCAATCTCCTGTCAGCAGGTGGGGCCGGTTGAGCTGAGCGATAAAATCAAAAACGGCAAAGCGCAGGGCGACGTGGTATTCCAGAAACGGACCTCGCTGGTATTTAAAAAACTGCAGGTGGTGCGTTTCTATGATGCCAAACGCAATACCCTGGCCTACCTGGCGTATTCCGACAAAGTGGTGGAAGGGTCGCCGAAAAACGCGATCAGCGCGGTGCCGATTATGCCGTGGCATTAATAAAAAAAACGGCGCAAATGCGCCGTTTTTTCATGCGTTAACTGCGGGATTACTCCTGCAGATCACCGCAGAAACGGTACCCTTCGCCGTGGATAGTGGCGATGATTTCCGGCGTATCAGGCGTCGATTCGAAATGCTTACGAATGCGACGGATGGTCACGTCTACGGTACGGTCATGAGGCTTCAGCTCACGGCCGGTCATTTTCTTCAGCAGCTCTGCACGGGACTGAATTTTGCCCGGGTTTTCGCAGAAGTGCAGCATCGCGCGGAATTCACTGCGCGGCAGTTTATACTGCTCACCGTTCGGGCTAATCAGCGAACGGCTATTGATATCAAGTTCCCAGCCGTTGAATTTGTAGCTGTCGACGCTACGACGCTCTTCGCTGACCGTGCCCAGGTTCATGGTGCGGGACAGCAGGTTGCGTGCACGAATGGTTAACTCGCGAGGGTTGAACGGTTTGGTGATGTAGTCATCCGCACCGATTTCCAGGCCAAGAATTTTATCAACTTCGTTATCACGGCCCGTCAGGAACATTAACGCGACGTTCGCCTGTTCACGCAGTTCGCGCGCCAGCAGAAGACCGTTTTTGCCCGGCAGGTTGATATCCATGATCACCAGGTTGATATCATTTTCAGAAAGGATCTGATGCATCTCTGCGCCATCGGTCGCTTCAAAGACATCGTAGCCTTCTGCTTCGAAAATGCTCTTTAACGTGTTGCGTGTTACCAACTCGTCTTCAACGATAAGAATGTGCGGGGTCTGCATGTTTGCTACCTAAATTGCCAACTAAATCGAAACAGGAAGTACAAAAGTCCCTGACCTGCCTGATACATGTCGCAAATTAACATGATCGGCTTAACGTGACTAAAGTACGTAATTGCGTTCTTGATGCACTTTCCATCAACGTCAACAACATCATTAGCTTGGTCTTGGGTACTTTCCCTTTGGACCCGACAGTGTCAAAAACGGCTGTCATCCTAACCATTTTAACAGCAACATAACAGGCTAAGTGACACCAGACACCCAATAAAACTACGCTTCGTTGACATATATCAAGTTCAATTGTAGCACGTTAACAGTTTGATGAAATCATCGTAGCCGAATGCTAGCCTTTGTCACAATTTTTCAATAAACCAACTAGTTGCGGAGATTGATTTATAAACGAAGCGAATCCAATCAGAATAGGGTATTCATGCTGCCATTATCATTATAAAACATAGGGATAATAGGCTTCTGTTAACATTCTAACTGATTGTTCAGACACAAAATAGTTTAGCGTCTTTAATTTGTTATGAAACGCTATTTCGGTGATTTGTGTTGCAAATTTGTAAATTCGTGCCGCGTAATATGTTGAAGTGCATCACATTTTTACCCGCTAACTGATTAAAAAGAGAGCATAAATGCATCTGTCGATTGTACTGGTCGCCCCAGCCAGAGCCGAAAATATAGGCGCTGCGGCGCGTGCCATGAAGACCATGGGTTTTACCGATTTACGTATTGTGGACAGCACTGCGCACCTGGAGCCTGCCGCCCGCTGGGTGGCGCACGGTTCGGGGGATATTCTCGATAATATAACGACTTACGCTACGCTTGCCGACGCGCTGCACGACATTTCATTTACCGTTGCCACCACAGCACGCAGCCGGGCGAAGTTCCACTACTACGCCACGCCTGCTGAACTGGTGCCCATGCTGGAAGAGAAAAGCCAGTGGCTGGAGAAAGCCGCGCTGGTATTTGGTCGCGAAGATTCCGGGCTCACCAACGAAGAGCTTGAGCTGGCGGACGTACTTACCGGGGCGCCGATGGTAGCCGATTATCCTTCACTGAATTTAGGCCAGGCGGTCATGGTCTATTGCTATCAATTAGCTTCCCTAATGCAAATCCCCCAACCCCAGGCAGAAGCCGCCAATGAAAATCAGCTGGCCGCGCTTCGTACTCGCGTGGAGAGTCTGTTATCGAGCCTTGGCGTTGCGGACGATCAAAAAATGGCCGACTGGCTTCAGCAGCGCCTTGGACGTCTTGAGCAGCGGGACACCGCCATGTTGCACCGTTTGCTGCACGATATTGAAAAAAAATTGGCCGAGTAAAATGCTGTCATAAGTTTTTACTATGGCGAAATGGTCTGTCGTGGAGGGTTGCAGTTGGGGGATTCGGATGAAAATAAAACGGCACGCAGCGTGACGTGAACGTCCGCGGAATTGTGATCAAATTAAAAATTCATTGACTTAAGGTGCCCGATCCTTTAACCCTAAAAGAATACAGCACAGACAGATAATAATGACAGAGTACACAACATCCATGAAACGCATCAGCATCACCACCATTACCACAACCATCATCATTACCACAGGTAACGATGCGGGCTGACGCGTACAGGAAAAACAGAAAAAAGCCCGCACCTGAACAGTGCGGGCTTTTTTTTCGGCTAAAGGAAACGAGGTAGAACCATGCGAGTGTTGAAGTTCGGCGGTACATCAGTGGCAAATGCAGAACGTTTTCTGCGTGTTGCCGATATCCTGGAGAGCAACGCCAGGCAGGGGCAGGTTGCGACCGTGCTCTCTGCCCCGGCAAAAATCACAAACCATCTGGTGGCGATGATTGAAAAGACCATCGGTGGCCAGGATGCACTCCCGAACATCAGCGATGCCGAGCGTATCTTCGCCGAGCTGCTGCAGGGGCTGGCAGAGGCGCAGCCTGGTTTCCCGCTCGCGCAGCTGAAGTCCTTCGTTGAGCAGGAATTTGCTCAAATTAAACATGTGCTGCACGGCATCAGCCTGCTGGGCCAGTGCCCGGACAGCGTCAACGCGGCGCTGATCTGCCGGGGCGAAAAACTCTCCATCGCCATCATGGCGGGCGTGCTGGAAGCGCGCGGGCATAGCGTGACCGTTATCAACCCGGTTGAGAAACTGCTGGCGGTGGGCCACTACCTCGAATCTACCGTTGATATTGCCGAATCAACCCGCCGTATTGCTGCGAGCAAAATCCCCTCTGACCATATGATCCTGATGGCGGGCTTTACCGCCGGAAATGAGAAGGGTGAACTGGTGGTGCTGGGCCGTAACGGCTCAGACTACTCTGCCGCCGTGCTGGCCGCCTGTTTACGCGCGGACTGTTGTGAGATCTGGACTGACGTCGACGGCGTCTATACCTGTGACCCGCGTCAGGTGCCGGACGCCAGGCTGCTGAAGTCGATGTCGTATCAGGAGGCGATGGAGCTTTCCTACTTCGGCGCCAAAGTGCTTCACCCGCGTACCATCTCCCCAATTGCCCAGTTCCAGATCCCTTGCCTGATTAAAAACACCGGTAACCCGCAGGCGCCGGGCACGCTGATTGGCGCCAGCAGCGATGAAGATGGCCTGCCGGTGAAAGGCATTTCCAACCTGAACAATATGGCGATGTTCAGCGTCTCCGGTCCGGGGATGAAGGGGATGGTCGGCATGGCGGCGCGCGTTTTTGCGGCCATGTCACGCAACGGTATCTCGGTGGTGCTGATCACCCAGTCCTCTTCCGAGTACAGCATCAGCTTCTGCGTGCCGCAGGTCGACTGCCTGCGCGCCCGCCGCGCGCTGGAAGAAGAGTTCTATCTGGAGTTGAAAGAGGAACTGCTGGAGCCGCTCTCCATTCAGGAGCGCCTGGCCGTAATCTCCGTGGTCGGCGACGGTATGCGCACCCTGCGCGGTATCTCCGCCAAATTCTTTGCCGCGCTGGCGCGGGCCAATATCAATATCGTGGCGATTGCCCAGGGCTCGTCCGAGCGTTCAATCTCCGTGGTGGTGGACAACGATGACGCCACTACCGGCGTGCGCGTGGTTCACCAGATGCTGTTCAACACCGATCAGGTCATCGAGCTGTTCCTGATTGGCGTAGGCGGCGTCGGTGGCGCATTGCTGGAACAGGTGAAGCGCCAGCAGGAGTGGCTTAAGAAAAAGCATATCGACCTGCGCGTCTGCGGGATTGCCAACTCCAGAGCGCTGCTGACCAACGTTCACGGCCTTAACCTGGAGAACTGGCAGGCAGGGCTGGAAGAGGCGAAAGAGCCGTTCAACCTGGGGCGCCTGATCCGTCTGGTGAAAGAGTATCACCTGCTTAACCCGGTGATCGTCGACTGTACCTCGAACCAGGCGGTGGCCGACCAGTACGCCGATTTCCTGCGCGAAGGCTTCCACGTGGTGACGCCGAACAAAAAGGCCAATACCTCATCGATGGATTACTATCACCAGCTGCGCCTGGCGGCGAGCAAGTCGCGCCGCAAGTTCCTGTACGACACTAACGTCGGCGCCGGCCTGCCGGTTATCGAAAACCTGCAAAACCTGCTGAACGCGGGTGACGAACTGCAGCGTTTCTCCGGCATTCTTTCCGGCTCCCTGTCGTTTATCTTTGGCAAGCTGGATGAGGGCATGAGCCTCTCGGAAGCCACCCGCGCCGCGCGCGAGCTGGGCTACACCGAGCCGGACCCGCGCGACGATCTCTCCGGTATGGACGTGGCGCGTAAGCTGCTGATCCTGGTGCGTGAGACGGGGCGCGAGCTGGAGCTTTCCGACATCGTGATTGAACCCGTGCTGCCAGCCGAATTTGACAGCAGCGGCGATGTCAGCACCTTTATGGCGAATTTGCCCCAGCTTGACGATGCCTTTGCCGCACGCGTTGCGAAAGCCCGTGATGAAGGTAAGGTATTGCGCTATGTTGGCAACATTGAAGAAGATGGCGTGTGCCGGGTGAAGATTGCCGAAGTGGATGGCAACGACCCGCTGTACAAAGTCAAAAACGGCGAAAACGCCCTCGCGTTTTACAGCCACTATTATCAGCCATTGCCGCTGGTGCTTCGCGGCTATGGCGCAGGGAACGATGTTACGGCGGCGGGCGTGTTTGCCGATCTGCTGCGTACCCTGTCATGGAAGTTAGGAGTTTAACATGGTCAAAGTTTATGCCCCGGCTTCCAGCGCCAATATGAGCGTCGGATTTGACGTGCTGGGTGCGGCGGTGACGCCGGTGGACGGTTCACTATTGGGCGATACGGTCACGGTGGAAGCGGCAGAGAGCTTCAGCCTGAATAACGTAGGCCGCTTCGCCAGCAAGCTGCCGTCCGACCCGCGCGAGAATATCGTCTATCAGTGCTGGGAACGCTTCTGTCAGGAGATCGGCAAAAAGGTGCCGGTTTCCATGACGCTGGAAAAAAGTATGCCGATTGGCTCGGGCCTGGGCTCCAGCGCCTGCTCGGTGGTCGCCGCGCTGGTGGCGATGAACGAACACTGCGGCAAGCCGCTGAACAACAGCCGCCTGCTGGAGCTGATGGGCGAGCTGGAAGGACGCATCTCCGGCAGTATTCATTACGATAACGTGGCGCCGTGCTTCCTTGGCGGTATGCAGCTGATGATCGAAGAAAATGGCATCATCAGCCAGCAGGTGCCAGGGTTTGACGAGTGGCTGTGGGTGCTGGCGTATCCGGGCATCAAGGTTTCTACCGCGGAAGCGCGTGCGATCCTGCCTGCGCAGTATCGTCGCCAGGACTGTATCGCCCACGGGCGTCATCTGGCGGGCTTTATCCACGCCTGCTATACCCGTCAGCCGCAGCTGGCGGCGAAACTGATGAAAGACGTCATTGCCGAGCCGTACCGCACGAAGCTGCTGCCCGGCTTCAACGAGGCGCGACAGGCTTCAATGGATATCGGCGCGCAGGCGTGCGGCATCTCCGGCTCCGGCCCGACGCTGTTCGCCCTGTGCGACAAACCAGACACCGCGCAGCGCGTGGCGGACTGGCTCTCTAAACACTACCTGCAAAATCAGGAAGGCTTTGTTCATATTTGCCGTCTGGACACGGCTGGCGCACGAGTACTGGGATAATTAATGAAACTCTACAACCTTAAAGATCATAACGAGCAGGTCAGCTTCGCGCAGGCGGTGACTCAGGGGCTGGGCAAAAATCAGGGGCTGTTTTTCCCGCACGACCTGCCGGAATTTCAGCTGACCGAGATTGATGAACTGCTGAAGCAGGATTTTGTCACCCGCAGCACCAAAATTCTTTCTGCATTTATCGGCGACGAAATCCCGCAGGAGCTGCTGGAAGAGCGCGTGCGCGCGGCGTTTGCTTTCCCGGCTCCGGTTAAGCAGGTGGAGCCTGACGTCGGCTGTCTGGAGCTGTTCCATGGCCCGACGCTGGCGTTCAAAGATTTCGGCGGCCGCTTTATGGCGCAGATGCTGACCCACATCAGCGGCGACAAGCCGGTAACCATCCTGACCGCCACCTCCGGCGATACCGGCGCGGCGGTGGCCCACGCGTTCTACGGCCTGAAAAACGTCCGCGTGGTGATCCTCTATCCAAAAGGCAAGATCAGCCCGCTGCAGGAAAAACTGTTCTGCACCCTCGGCGGCAACATTGAAACCGTGGCGATCGACGGCGATTTCGATGCCTGCCAGGCGCTGGTCAAGCAGGCGTTCGATGATGAAGAACTGAAGGCCGCGCTGGGGCTGAACTCGGCGAACTCCATCAACATCAGCCGCCTGCTGGCGCAGATTTGCTACTACTTCGAAGCGGTGGCTCAGCTGCCGCAGGAAGCGCGCAATCAGCTGGTAGTTTCCGTACCAAGCGGTAACTTTGGCGACCTGACGGCGGGCCTGCTGGCGAAATCTCTCGGTCTGCCGGTGAAACGCTTTATCGCGGCCACCAACGCCAACGACACCGTGCCGCGTTTCCTGAAAGACGGCAAATGGGCACCTAACGCCACGCAGGCGACGCTCTCCAATGCCATGGACGTGTCACAGCCGAACAACTGGCCGCGCGTGGAAGAGCTGTTCCGCCGCAAGGTGTGGCGTCTGGGTGACCTGGGCTACGCTGCGGTGACGGACGAAACCACCAAAGCCGCCATGCGCGAGCTGAAAGCGGTGGGCTACACCTCTGAGCCGCACGCGGCAATTGCGTACCGCGCGCTGCGTGACCAGCTTAACCCGGGTGAATATGGCCTGTTCCTGGGCACCGCGCATCCGGCGAAGTTCAAAGAGAGCGTGGAAGAGATTCTGGGCGAAACGCTGCCGCTGCCAAAAGAGCTGGCCGAGCGCGCCGACCTGCCGCTGCTGTCTCATGAGCTGCCGGCGGATTTTGCCGCGCTGCGTAAGCTGATGATGACCCGCGCGTGATTGTGTTGCCCGGTGGCGGCTTCGCCTTACCGGGCCTACAACGACGAACTTATCGTAAGCCGGATAAGCGCAGCGCCACCCGGCTTTTTTTGTGAAGAAATTAAGGAGAAAAATAGCAGGGAAAAAGCAGAAATTCCCAATAAATGCGGTCACTTAGCGTTTAGGATTGCAGAGAATAACATCCCCGGTTCCCCTCGCGTAATCTCCTTACATCGGCCCACGTTGGGCAAGAATCATAAGGAGTCACCGATGTCTAAACTGAAACCTGCGCTGATTGCGCTTTCACTGATGCTGGTCGCTCCCATAACGGTACAGGCATCTGAAATTACTCTCGTACCTGCGGTCAAGCTGCAGATTGGCGATCGGGATAATAATGGACATTACTGGGACGGCGGCCGCTGGCGCGACCACGACTGGTGGAAGGCACATTATGACTGGCGCGATAACCACTGGCGCCCGCACGATGAACGTCGCGATCGTGATGACCGACACGACCATCATCACGACGACCACCGTCCGGGACCGGACTGGAAGCACCATTAACGCAAAACCCCGCCAGCAGGCGGGGTTGTGTTTTACTGCTCGTGGCGCTTAAACACCAGCTCGCCTTTCCCCGACGCCTCTTCGTCAAAGAAATACCCTTCACTGTTAAAACCGGTCAGCTGCTCCGGCTTCGTCAGGCGGTTCTGTATGATGTAGCGGCTCATCAGGCCACGCGCTTTTTTAGCGTAGAAGCTGATGACCTTGAACTTGCCGTTCTTCTCATCAAGGAAGACCGGCTTAACGATCTCCGCGTTCAGCTTTTTCGGCTTCACCGACTTGTAGTACTCATCGGATGCCAGGTTAACCACCACGTTATCGCCCTGAGCATGCAGCGCCGCGTTCAGCTTGTCGGTGATGATATCGCCCCAGAAATGGTACAGGTCTTTGCCTTTGGCGTTTTCCAGGCGAATCCCCATCTCCAGACGATATGGCTGCATCAGATCCAGCGGGCGCAGCACGCCATACAGACCCGACAGCATGCGCAGGTGCTGCTGGGCAAAATCAAAGTCGGCTTCACTAAAATTTTCCGCCTGCAGGCCGGTGTAGACGTCGCCCTTAAACGCCAGGATCGCCTGGCGCGCGTTGGCGGGGGTGAAATCCGGGTGCCACTCGTGGAATCGGGTCGCGTTCAGGTCCGCCAGCTTGTCGCTGATGCTCATCAGCGAGGCGATTTGCGGCGCAGAGAGCTTGCGCGCTTCGCGGATCAGCTGTTGCGAATAGTCCAGCAGTTCTGGCTGGGTATAACGCTCGGTGGCGAGCGGGCTCTGGTAGTCGAGCGTCTTTGCAGGTGAAATCAGAATCAGCATATCCAGTCCTTGCAGGAAATTTAGAGCGACTTTAACAAAAAATCGCCCTGAATTGATCGATAGCTGTTATCGCCGGGGCAAATCATCCCAGGTGCCGGGGGCAAGCTGTGACTGAATTTCGGGATAGCGTGCGGCATCAAATACCGGAGGAACGCCCAGCTTGCGCTGGCGAAGATAATCCCTGGCAATCAGGTTCACAACGGGCGAGAGCAGCAGGATCGCCGTCAGGTTAGTGATTGCCATTAGCGCCATAATGACATCCGCCAGCTGCCAGACCAGCGGCATATTCAGAAGGGAGCCCGCGATCACCATCAGTATCACGCCCAGGCGAAGCAAAAGGATGGCCGGACGAGAGTCTAATTTCAGAAAGATAAGGTTGTTTTCGGCGTACAGGTAATTCACCACAATCGAGCTGAAGGCGAACAGCATCAGAATGAGCGAGACAAATCCCGCCCCCCAGCCGCCGGTAAGGTTCACCAGCGCCTGCTGGAGAAATTGGATCCCGACGGCGTCCGAGGCATGAGGCACCGGGCCGGCCAGCAGAAGGATCATGGCGCTGGCGGAACAGATAATAACGGTGTCCATAAAAACGCCTATCATCTGCACGATACCCTGCGCTGCGGGGTGCGGTGGCCAGGAAGAGGCGGCCGCGGCGGCGTTGGGAGTGGAGCCCATCCCGGCTTCATTGGAGAACATGCCTCGCTGAAAACCTGCCATCAGCGCCTGGCTCAGGGTGTAGCCCAGCGCGCCTGACGCTACCTCACGCCAGCCAAAGGCGCTTTTAAAGATGGTCGCAATCACGCCCGGAACCTGGTCGACATGCAGCGCAGCGACGACCAGGCTCGCGGCAACCCAGAGCAGCGCCATGATGGGAACCAGCCACTGCATCAGGCGGGCAACGCCTTTCAGGCCGGCAGAAATGGTGAACAAAACAAAGAGGGCTAAAACGATGCCGGTGATCCACTCCGGGCAGGAGAAGGTATAGCGCAGGGCGTGGGCGACGGAGTTTGACTGCACGGTATTAAAGATAAGACCGTACGCGAGCAGTAAAAAAAGCGAGAAGAGAACGCCCATCCAGCGCATTCCTAAGCCACGCGCCATATACCAGGCCGGACCGCCGCGGAACTGCCCGTTTCTGTCTTTCTCTTTATAGAGCTGTGCCAGCGAACTTTCGGCAAAAGAGGTCGCCATTCCGAGAAGCGCCGTGACCCACATCCAGAACACCGCGCCTGGCCCACCGGCGCTGATGGCCAGCGCAACGCCCGCCAGGTTTCCGCTACCGAGGCGGGCAGCCAGGCTGGTACACAGCGCCTGAAACGACGTTAATCCGCCCGGCTGGGGCGTGACGCTGTTTTTCAGACTTCTGCCAAATTTGCGAATATAGCGAAACTGGATAAACCCACTGCGTAGCGTAAACCAGATACCTGCTCCCAGAAGCAGGTAGATCATAATCGAACCCCAGAGGACTTCGTTTATAAAGAAAAAGAAATCAGGCATTAACGTCCCTCTTGTTGATGCCAACGTGAATATGTAAGCGCTACCACTGATTGGGCATGCTGTTGCTTAGCAGCCTGTTAATATTCTGAGTTTATCATACTCTGCCTAAGCGCACTGTCTGCGGTTGCGCTACCCCTCCGTCGTGTTATCATCAGGGCAGACCGGTTACATCCCCCTAACAAGTAAACCTGTCATTTTTCCGCTGCAGGCATGCTGTCGGTAGCGTGAATTATCCAGGGCACGTTAAAAGAGAAACACTATCATGACGGATAAATTGACCTCCCTTCGTCAGTTCACCACTGTCGTAGCTGACACCGGAGATATCGCGGCAATGAAGCTGTACCAGCCGCAGGATGCCACAACTAACCCTTCTCTGATCCTTAACGCCGCACAGATCCCTGAGTATCGCAAACTGATTGACGAGGCTGTGACCTGGGCGAAAGCGCAGAGCAATGACCGCGCGCAGCAGGTTGTGGATGCTACTGATAAACTGGCAGTGAACATCGGTCTGGAAATTCTGAAACTGGTTCCGGGCCGCATCTCTACCGAAGTGGATGCACGTCTCTCCTACGACACCGAAGCGTCAATCGCGAAAGCAAAACGCCTGATCAAACTGTACAACGATGCGGGCATCAGCAACGACCGTATCCTGATCAAACTGGCGTCGACCTGGCAGGGCATTCGCGCTGCAGAGCAGCTGGAAAAAGAAGGCATCAACTGTAACCTGACCCTGCTGTTCTCCTTCGCGCAGGCGCGTGCGTGTGCGGAAGCAGGCGTGTACCTGATTTCTCCGTTCGTGGGCCGTATTCTGGACTGGTACAAAGCCAACACCGACAAGAAAGAGTACGCGGCGTCTGAAGATCCAGGCGTGATTTCCGTGACTGAAATCTACGAATACTACAAACAGCACGGCTATGAGACCGTGGTTATGGGCGCAAGCTTCCGTAACGTGGGTGAAATCATCGAGCTGGCCGGCTGTGACCGTCTGACCATCGCCCCTGCGCTGCTGAAAGAGCTGGCAGAAAGCGAAGGTGCTATCGAGCGTAAGCTGTCTTACACCGGCGAAGTGAAGGCGCGCCCGGAGCGCATCACCGAATCCGAGTTCCTGTGGCAGCACAACCAGGATCCAATGGCTGTAGACAAACTGGCGGACGGTATCCGTAAGTTTGCTATCGACCAGGAAAAACTGGAAAAAATGATCGGCGACCTGCTGTAATCATTCTGCGTGACCGGGCTCCCGGTCACGCGTCTTCTTCTGATCTCTGTCTGAATTTTCCCACTGCGTGTATCATTCCCTTTAATCAGTACTTTTTGAATGGAATGGATATGAATACCTTACGCATCGGCTTAGTGTCGATTTCTGACCGCGCCTCCAGCGGCGTTTACCAGGATAAAGGCATCCCCGCTCTGGAAGAGTGGCTGGCAAGCGCGCTGACCACCCCGTTTGAGATCCAGACTCGCCTTATCCCCGACGAACAGCCGATCATCGAGCAGACCCTGTGTGAACTGGTGGATGAGATGAGCTGTCACCTTGTGCTGACCACGGGCGGAACCGGCCCCGCGCGCCGCGACGTGACGCCGGACGCGACGCTGGCTATTGCCGATCGTGAAATGCCGGGCTTCGGCGAACAGATGCGCCAGATCAGTCTACACTTTGTCCCGACGGCAATCCTTTCCCGCCAGGTGGGAGTGATCCGCAAACAGGCGCTAATACTGAACCTGCCGGGGCAGCCAAAGTCGATCAAAGAGACGCTGGAAGGATTAAAAGCCGAGGACGGCAGCGTCATCGTGCACGGCATCTTTGCAAGTGTACCGTATTGTATACAGTTGCTTGACGGGCCGTACGTGGAAACTGACGACAAAGTGGTAGCAGCATTTCGTCCTAAAAGCGCACGCCGCGAGATAATCTCCTGAAATTAACTAAAATGTGACATTAGCGCCAGCCGCAGTAGCGTGTAAATGGATTTACGATATAGTAATTTTTTCTTTACGATTGCTGTAAAAAATAATCCACAATACATGCACAATGGTTCGCTATGTCACATAACACCCGACCTCTGAATCGACAGGACTACAAAACCCTTACGCTCGCCGCCTTAGGCGGCGCGCTGGAGTTTTACGACTTCATCATCTTTGTCTTCTTCGCCGCCGTGGTGGGGGCGCTCTTCTTCCCGGCGGATATCCCTGAATGGCTGCGTCAGGTGCAAACCTTCGGCATTTTTGCTGCCGGGTATCTGGCGCGTCCGCTGGGGGGCATCATCATGGCCCACTTTGGCGATCTTGTCGGGCGTAAGAAGATGTTTACCCTGAGCATTCTGCTGATGGCCGTGCCGACGCTGGCCATCGGCCTGCTGCCCACCTATGCCTCAATGGGCATTCTCGCCCCGCTGTTGCTGCTGCTGATGCGCATTCTTCAGGGCGCGGCCATCGGCGGGGAAGTGCCGGGGGCCTGGGTGTTTGTGGCGGAGCACGTTCCTGCCCGCCGCATCGGGATCGCCTGCGGAACGTTAACGGCGGGGCTGACCGTCGGGATCCTGCTGGGGTCGGTGGTGGCGACGATAGTCAACACCAGCATGACGCAGCAGGCCGTGCATGACTGGGGCTGGCGTATTCCGTTCCTGCTGGGCGGGGCGTTTGGTCTGGTGGCAATGTACCTTCGCCGCTGGCTGCAGGAGACGCCGATTTTCCTCGAAATGCAGCAGCGCAAGGCGCTGGCGCAGGAGCTGCCGGTCAAAGCCGTCGTGGTGCGTCATAAAAAAGCGGTGGTGGTGTCGATGCTGCTTACCTGGCTGCTGTCGGCGGGCATCGTGGTGGTAATTTTGATGTCGCCGGTGTGGCTGCAGAAGCAGTACGGTTTCGCCCCTGCCGTGACCTTGCAGGCAAACAGTATCGCGACAATCATGCTCTGCTTTGGCTGTCTGGCCGCCGGGCTGGCGGCGGATCGTTTCGGTGCCAGCCTGACCTTCATCGTCGGCAGCCTGCTGCTGGCCGCGTCGAGCTGGGCGTTCTACCATCTGGCGGGCACGCATCCTGAACAGCTGTTCCTGCTGTACGGCATCGTGGGGCTGTGCGTGGGCGTAGTGGGTGCTGTGCCTTACGTCATGGTGCGCGCGTTCCCGCCGGAGGTTCGCTTCACCGGGATCTCGTTCTCTTATAACGTCGCGTATGCCATTTTCGGCGGGCTGACGCCGATAGTGGTCACGGTGATGATGGGAGTGTCGCCGATGGCGCCTGCCTGGTATGTACTCGCGCTCTCGCTGATGGGGCTGGGATTAGGCGTTTGGCTTCGTCAGGCGGGGGAATATCGTGCCCGCGAGGCGGGCACGACAGAGGGATCAGTGTTTTTCACCAATAGGTAAAATGGTGCGGTCAAACTGTTCGTTCAGCACTTCACCCATTGCCAGGTAGATAGCGCTTGCGCCGCACACCAGGCCAATCCAGCCTGCGACGTGAACAATGCCTTCGTTATCCGCCAGGTGGCCAATCGCCAGCAGGGCGAACAGCACGGTCAGGCTCAGGAAGACGAACTGCAGCGCGCGGTTGCCTTTCAGGGTGCCGAAGAACATGAACAGGGTAAAGACGCCCCACAGGCCCAGGTAGACGCCCAGGAAGTGGGCGTTTGCCGCGTCTGCCAGGCCCATTTTCGGCATCAGCAGGATGGCGACCAGGGTCAGCCAGAACGAGCCGTAAGAGGTGAAGGCGGTTAAGCCGAAGGTGTTGCCTTTCTTATATTCCAGCAGGCCCGCGAAGATTTGCGCGATACCGCCGTAAAAAATGCCCATCGCCAGGATAATGCCGTCCATCGGGAACATCCCGATGTTGTGCAGGTTCAGCAGAATGGTGGTCATGCCAAAACCCATCAGGCCCAGCGGAGCCGGATTAGCCAACTTAGTGTTGCCCATAAGTCCTCAAAAAAATCATCATTAATATGGTGAAATGGTTAAACCCGCGTCAATTCTCCCTGACGGGGCGCGGCATCATAATGGGCGGCATCGACGCCGTCTATGATCTCATCAGGGTGAAATTAAAATTTTTTTTATGCTTGCCCCTTGATGGATGACGTCGCGACCCCATCTTGTAGTCAACCGCAGTGTGTGGACCTGAAAAAAATCAAATCTGGGCAGTTGAAAAAGCACGTTCTGCCCTTATTACAGGTACACAACCACATGTTGACTGAATTTTTAGTGGAGACGTTTAGATGGGTAAAATTATTGGTATCGACCTGGGTACTACCAACTCTTGTGTAGCGATTATGGACGGCACTACTGCACGCGTGCTGGAGAACGCCGAGGGCGATCGCACCACGCCTTCTATCATTGCTTATACCCAGGATGGTGAAACTCTGGTTGGTCAGCCGGCTAAACGTCAGGCAGTGACAAACCCGCAAAACACCCTGTTTGCGATCAAACGCCTGATTGGCCGCCGCTTCCAGGACGAAGAAGTTCAGCGTGACGTTTCTATCATGCCTTACAAAATCATCGCGGCAGATAACGGCGATGCGTGGCTTGATGTGAAAGGCACCAAAACGGCACCACCGCAGATCTCTGCTGAAGTGCTGAAAAAAATGAAGAAAACCGCTGAAGATTACCTGGGTGAGCCGGTAACTGAAGCTGTTATCACCGTACCTGCCTACTTCAACGATGCTCAGCGTCAGGCAACCAAAGATGCTGGCCGTATCGCAGGTCTGGAAGTAAAACGTATCATCAACGAACCAACCGCAGCGGCGCTGGCTTACGGTCTGGATAAAGAAGTCGGCAACCGTACTATCGCGGTTTACGACCTGGGTGGTGGTACCTTCGATATCTCTATTATCGAAATCGACGAAGTTGACGGCGAAAAAACCTTCGAAGTTCTGGCAACCAACGGTGATACCCACCTGGGTGGTGAAGACTTCGATACTCGTCTGATCAACTACCTCGTTGATGAATTCAAGAAAGATCAGGGCATTGACCTGCGTAACGACCCGCTGGCGATGCAGCGCCTGAAAGAAGCCGCTGAGAAAGCGAAGATCGAACTGTCTTCTGCTCAGCAGACCGACGTGAACCTGCCGTACATCACCGCAGACGCGACCGGTCCTAAACACATGAACATCAAAGTGACCCGTGCGAAACTGGAAAGCCTGGTAGAAGACCTGGTGAACCGTTCTATCGAGCCGCTGAAGGTTGCACTTCAGGATGCTGGCCTGTCCGTATCTGACATTCAGGACGTTATCCTGGTAGGTGGTCAGACTCGTATGCCAATGGTTCAGAAGAAAGTGGCTGAATTCTTTGGTAAAGAGCCACGTAAAGACGTGAACCCGGACGAAGCTGTGGCAATCGGTGCGGCGGTTCAGGGCGGCGTTCTGACCGGTGAAGTGAAAGACGTACTGCTGCTGGACGTTACCCCGCTGTCTCTGGGTATCGAAACCATGGGCGGTGTGATGACTGCGCTCATCAACAAAAACACCACCATCCCAACCAAGCACAGCCAGGTGTTCTCTACCGCTGAAGACAACCAGTCTGCGGTAACCATCCATGTGCTGCAGGGTGAGCGTAAGCGTGCGTCTGATAACAAGTCTCTGGGTCAGTTTAACCTGGACGGCATCAACCCGGCACCGCGCGGCATGCCGCAGATCGAAGTCACCTTCGACATCGATGCTGACGGTATCCTGCACGTGTCTGCGAAAGATAAAAACAGCGGTAAAGAGCAGAAGATCACCATCAAGGCATCTTCTGGCCTGAACGAAGCGGAAATCGAAAAAATGGTTCGCGATGCCGAAGCTAACGCGGAATCCGACCGTAAGTTCGAAGAGCTGGTTCAGACCCGTAACCAGGGTGACCATCTGCTGCACAGCACCCGTAAGCAGGTTGAAGAAGCGGGCGATAAACTGCCAGCGGAAGACAAAACTGCTATCGAAGCTGCACTGACCGCGCTGGAAACGTCTCTGAAAGGCGAAGACAAAGCGGATATCGAAGCGAAGATGCAGGAGCTGGCACAGGCTTCCCAGAAGCTGATGGAAATCGCTCAGCAGCAGCACGCACAGCAGCAGGCGGGCGCTGACGCTTCTGCGAACAACGCGAAAGACGACGACGTTGTCGACGCTGAGTTCGAAGAAGTTAAAGACAAAAAATAATCGCCCTGATGCAGGGTAATTAATCGGCACGGGCGTAGGAGAACTCTCCACGCCCGTGCTCGCATGTTAAGGGGCTTAAAAAAACCAATGGCAAAGCAAGACTATTACGAGATTTTAGGCGTTCCGAAAACTGCGGAAGAGCGTGAAATCAAAAAGGCGTATAAGCGCCTGGCCATGAAATTCCACCCGGACCGTAACCAGGGTGACAAAGAGGCTGAAGCAAAATTTAAAGAGATCAAAGAAGCCTACGAAGTCCTGACCGATTCACAAAAACGTGCGGCCTATGACCAGTACGGCCACGCAGCCTTTGAACAGGGCGGCATGGGCGGCGGTGGATTCGGTGGCGGCGGCTTTGGCGGCGGTGCGGATTTCAGCGACATCTTTGGCGATGTGTTCGGCGATATCTTCGGCGGCGGTCGTGGTCGTCAGCGCGCGGCACGCGGCGCAGACCTGCGCTACAACATGGATCTCACTCTTGAAGAGGCCGTTCGTGGCGTCACCAAAGAGATCCGTATCCCGACGCTGGAAGAGTGTGACGTTTGCCACGGCAGCGGCGCGAAGGCGGGTACCCAGCCACAGACCTGTCCAACCTGTCACGGCTCCGGCCAGGTACAGATGCGCCAGGGCTTCTTCGCGGTACAGCAGGCCTGTCCGCACTGTCACGGTCGCGGAACGCTGATTAAAGATCCGTGCACCAAGTGTCACGGCCACGGTCGCGTTGAGAAAACCAAGACCCTGTCCGTTAAGATCCCGGCTGGCGTTGATACGGGCGACCGCATCCGTCTGGCGGGTGAGGGCGAAGCAGGCGAGCACGGCGCGCCGGCAGGCGATCTGTACGTTCAGGTTCAGGTGAAGCAGCACGCCATCTTCGAGCGTGAAGGCAATAACCTGTACTGTGAAGTGCCGATCAACTTCGCGATGGCGGCTCTTGGCGGTGAAATCGAAGTGCCGACGCTGGACGGTCGCGTCAATCTGAAAATTCCTGGCGAAACCCAGACCGGCAAGCTGTTCCGCATGCGCGGCAAAGGCGTGAAATCCGTTCGCGGTGGTGCGCAGGGCGACTTGCTGTGCCGCGTCGTCGTGGAAACGCCGGTTGGCCTGAACGACAAGCAGAAACAGCTGTTGAAAGAGCTTCAGGAGAGCTTTGGCGGCCCAACGGGTGAGAAAAACAGCCCGCGCTCCAAAAGCTTCTTTGATGGCGTCAAAAAATTCTTCGATGATTTGACCCGCTAATTCGTTAGCAGGTACCTATCTTCAAAAAGCCCGGAAGCGATTCCGGGCTTTTTTTATTTGCGGTTATAGATCGGTAAAACTGAGTCTATACTCAATATTAATCTGTTTTTGCCGAGCTATTTGGCTTGGTATTATGGTTTTATCGAGGTATCGTTGTAAAAGAGAGAACATAAATGAAATTACTACACCGTTTCTTTAGCAGTGAGGCGTCCGGTGGTGTGATCCTGATTATTGCCGCTGCGGCCGCGATGGCGCTGGCTAACCTGGGCATGACCCGCGATCTCTATCACGCATTTCTGGAAACACCCGTCGAGCTAAAGGTCGGGGCGCTGGAAATCAACAAGAACATGCTGCTGTGGATCAACGATGCGCTAATGGCGGTGTTCTTCCTGCTGGTGGGGCTTGAGGTCAAGCGGGAGCTGGTGCTCGGTTCGCTTGCCAGCCGTCAGCGCGCGGCGTTTCCGGTGATCGCTGCCATTGGCGGGATGGTCGTTCCGGCGCTGCTCTTCCTCGCATTTACCTGGCAGGATCCTGTCGCGCGTGACGGCTGGGCTATCCCGGCCGCAACGGATATCGCCTTTGCGCTCGGTGTCTTAGCCCTGCTCGGCAGCCGCGTGCCGGTTGCGCTGAAAATCTTCCTGATGGCGCTGGCGATTATCGATGACCTGGGCGCTATCGTGATTATCGCGCTGTTCTACACCAGCGATCTGTCGATCCTCTCCCTGAGCGTAGCCGCCGGGGCGATTGCGGTGCTGGCGCTGCTGAACATCTTCAACGTCCGTCGCATCGGCATTTATATCCTGGTGGGGATGGTGCTGTGGACGGCGGTGCTGAAATCCGGCGTGCACGCCACGCTGGCCGGGGTAATTGTCGGCTTCTTCGTGCCGCTTAAGCCGCAGGAAGGTAAGTCACCCGCTAAACAGCTGGAACACGTGCTGCATCCGTGGGTCGCCTTTATGATCCTGCCGCTGTTTGCGTTTGCCAACGCGGGTGTTTCCCTGCAGGGCGTTACGCTGGACGGGCTGACGTCTGTTCTGCCGCTGGGCATTATTGCCGGGCTTTTTATCGGTAAGCCGCTGGGGATCAGCCTCTTCTGCTGGCTGGCGCTGAAGATGAAGCTGGCATCGTTGCCGAACGGCACAACCTTTGGTCAGATTATGGCCGTCGGCATACTGTGCGGTATTGGATTTACCATGTCGATCTTTATCTCGACGCTGGCGTTTGGTGCAAACGCGCCGGAGCTCATCGTCTGGGCGAAGCTCGGCATTCTCATCGGGTCATTACTGGCCGCAGTGATTGGGTATACCTTGTTGAAGGTGAAGTTGTCCGGACAGGCCGTCCAGGCATAACGGAAAACCGGGAGAAGGTCACTCTTCTCCCGATACACACTCAGGGAGCGAAGACGCGATGCCTCATTTAAATTACAACCATCTTTACTACTTCTGGCACGTTTACAAACAGGGCTCGGTCGTGGGGGCGGCAGAGGCGCTTTACCTGACGCCGCAAACCATCACCGGGCAAATTAAGGCCCTGGAAGAACGGCTGCAGGGAAAGCTCTTTAAGCGCAAGGGGCGTGGGATTGAGCCGAGCGAGCTGGGTGAGCTGGTTTTCCGCTATGCGGACAAAATGTTCACCCTGAGCCAGGAGATGCTGGATATAGTTAACTACCGCAAAGAGTCGAACCTGCTCTTTGACGTGGGGGTGGCGGACGCGCTGTCCAAACGGCTGGTGAGCGGCGTGCTGGATGCCGCCGTGGTAGAAGATGAACAAATTCATCTGCGCTGCTTTGAATCCACCCACGAGATGCTGCTGGAGCAGCTGAGCCAGCACAAGCTGGACATGATTATCTCGGATTGCCCCATCGACTCCACGCAGCAGGAGGGACTGTTCTCGGTGAAGATTGGCGAATGTGGCGTCAGCTTCTGGTGCATCAATCCGCCGCCGGAGAAACCTTTCCCGGCCTGTCTGGAAGAGCGTCGCCTGCTGGTGCCGGGAAGGCGTTCCATGCTCGGACGCAAGCTGCTGAACTGGTTTAACTCACAGGGGCTGAACGTGGAGATCCTCGGCGAGTTCGACGATGCGGCGCTGATGAAAGCCTTTGGCGAAGCGCATAATGCGATCTTCGTGGCGCCAACGCTCTACGCGCACGATCTCTATTCAGACGATAAGATTACGGAGATTGGCAGGGTAGATAACGTGATGGAGGAGTACCACGCCATATTCGCCGAAAGGATGATTCAGCACCCGGCGGTGCAGCGAATCTGCAACCGTGACTACTCGGCGCTGTTTACGCCACCGGCATTCTGAAGACATAAAAAAACCCGCGTTAAGCGGGTTCTTTAAACAAGCAACAACAGGTGGCGATTAAGCCAGTTTGTTGATCTGCGCGGTCAGGTTTGCTTTATGACGCGCTGCTTTGTTTTTGTGGATCAGACCTTTAGCAGCCTGACGATCCACGATTGGTTGCATTTCGTTAAATGCGTTCTGCGCTGCAGCTTTGTCGCCAGCTTCGATTGCTGCGTATACTTTCTTGATGAAAGTACGCATCATAGAGCGACGGCTTGCGTTGTGCTTACGAGCCTTTTCAGACTGAACGGCACGTTTCTTAGCTGATTTGATATTAGCCAAGTCCAACTCCCAAATATGTTCTATGTGGACAATTCAAAGGCCGAGGAATATGCCCTCTTTGCCTTCTTTTGTCAATGGATTTGTGCAAATAAGCGCCGTTAATTAGCGACGCTACGTTACGTAGTGATGGCGCAGGATTCTACCAGCTTGTCTTTCGTGAATACAGCCTTTCGGCGTAAAAATCGCAGTTCACGGGCAGATTTTTTCGCTGTGAAAGGTCAGCCTGATGAAATCATTACGGCTTTCTGTTTTGCGCGAACAATCGCCGGTTAACCTTAACCGCTGTACAAGGTATACTTTGGCGATTTTCACTGTTTTGAGCCAGACATGAAGCTGATACGCGGCATACATAATCTCAGCAGAGCGCCACACGGGTGCGTGCTGACTATTGGTAATTTCGACGGCGTGCATCGTGGTCATCAGGCGCTGTTGCAGGGATTGCGTAAAGAAGGGGAGGCCCGAGGCCTGCCCATTGTGGTAATGATTTTCGAGCCACAGCCGCTGGAGCTGTTCGCGGGCGATAAATCTCCCGCTCGCCTTACTCGCCTGCGCGAAAAGTTGCGCTACCTGGCAGAGTCCGGCGTGGACTACGTATTGTGCGTGCGTTTCGATCGCCGCTTTGCCGCACTGACAGCACAAAATTTCGTCAGCGACCTGCTGGTCAAGCGTCTTGGCGTTCAGTTTCTCGCCGTGGGGGATGATTTCCGCTTTGGCGCTGGTCGTCAGGGCGATTTCTTGCTATTACAGAAGGCTGGTCTGGAGTACGGTTTTGACGTCACCAGCGCGATGACCTTCTGTGAAGGCGGCGTGCGCGTCAGCAGTACGGCGGTGCGTCAGGCGCTGGCTAATGATGAACTGGACACGGCAGAAAATTTGCTGGGGCATCCGTTCACCATCTCTGGCCGCGTGGTCCATGGCGATGCGCTGGGCCGCACGATTGGTTTCCCGACGGCGAATATACCGCTGCGTCGTCAGGTTTCCCCGGTTAAAGGGGTCTATGCGGTGGAAGTGGCAGGCCTGGGCGATAAGCCGTTTTACGGCGTTGCCAACATTGGCACGCGTCCTACCGTTGCCGGTGTGCGTCAACAGCTAGAAGTGCACCTGCTGGACGTTGTAATGGACCTTTATGGTCGCCATATAGATGTAATACTGCGTAAAAAAATACGCAACGAGCAGCGATTTGCTTCGCTGGATGAACTTAAGGCGCAAATCGCGCGAGATGAATTAACGGCCCGCGAGTTTTTTGGGCTTTAGAACCGGCTTAACTGCCTACGTGATAAATACGGAACCGAGAATCTGATGAGTGACTATAAATCAACCCTGAATTTGCCGGAAACAGGGTTCCCGATGCGCGGCGATCTCGCCAAGCGTGAACCGGGAATGCTGGCGCGTTGGACCGATGATGACCTGTACGGCATCATTCGTGCAGCCAAAAAAGGCAAAAAAACCTTCATTCTGCATGATGGCCCTCCATATGCGAATGGCAGCATTCATATTGGTCACTCTGTAAACAAGATTCTGAAAGACATTATCGTGAAGTCCAAAGGACTCGCGGGATTTGACTCGCCTTACGTTCCGGGCTGGGACTGCCACGGTCTGCCGATCGAGCTGAAAGTGGAGCAAGAGTTTGGTAAGCCAGGCGAGAAGTTCACTGCCGCGGAATTCCGCGCAAAATGCCGTGAATACGCAGCCACCCAGGTTGAAGGCCAGCGCGCTGACTTTATCCGTCTGGGCGTGCTGGGCGACTGGTCGCACCCGTACCTGACCATGGACTTCAAAACCGAAGCCAACATCATCCGTGCGCTGGGCAAAATCATCGGTAACGGCCACCTGCACAAGGGCGCGAAGCCGGTGCACTGGTGCGTAGACTGCCGTTCTGCGCTGGCAGAAGCGGAAGTGGAATATTACGACAAAACGTCACCTTCTATCGACGTGGCCTTCGAAGCGGTCGATCAGGATGCCATTAAAGGTAAATTCGGTCTGCCTGGCGTTAGCGGCCCGATCTCTCTGGTGATCTGGACCACTACCCCGTGGACGCTGCCAGCCAACCGTGCAATCTCTCTCTCCGGCGAGTTCGAATACGCGCTGGTGCAGATTGATGGCCGCGCGGTTATCCTGGCGAAAGATCTGGTTGAAAGCGTGCTGAAACGCGCGAATATCACCGACTACACCGTGCTGGGCACCGTAAAAGGCGACGCGCTGGAGCTGATGCGCTTCAAACACCCGTTCCTGGACTTCGACGTTCCGGCGATCCTGGGCGACCACGTGACGCTGGACGCGGGTACCGGTGCGGTACATACCGCCGGTGGCCACGGTCCTGACGACTACAACATCAGCCTGAAATACGGTCTGGAAATCGCCAACCCGGTTGGCCCGGACGGTTCTTACCTGCCTGGCACTTACCCGGCGCTGGACGGTATCAACGTCTTTAAAGCCAACGACATCATCGTTGACATGCTGCGCACCAGCGGCGCGCTGCTGCACGTTGAGAAAATGCAGCACAGCTATCCATGCTGCTGGCGCCACAAGACGCCGATCATCTTCCGTGCGACCCCGCAGTGGTTCGTCAGCATGGATCAGAAAGGCCTGCGCGAGCAGTCTCTGAAAGAGATCAAAGGCGTGCAGTGGATCCCTGACTGGGGCCAGGCGCGTATCGAATCCATGGTGGCTAACCGTCCTGACTGGTGTATCTCCCGTCAGCGTACCTGGGGCGTGCCTATGTCTCTGTTCGTGCATAAAGAGACGCAGGAACTGCATCCGAACACCCTGGAACTGATGGAAGAAGTGGCGAAGCGCGTCGAAGTTGACGGGATTCAGGCGTGGTGGGATCTAGACGCTCGCGACATCCTGGGCGCGGACGCGGATAGCTACGAGAAAGTGCCAGACACCCTGGACGTGTGGTTTGACTCCGGGTCTACTCATGCCTCCGTGGTTGACGTGCGCCCTGAGTTTGCCGGTCACGCTGCCGACATGTATCTGGAAGGTTCCGACCAACACCGCGGCTGGTTCATGTCATCCCTGATGATCTCCACCGCGATGAAGGGCAAAGCACCTTACCGTCAGGTACTGACCCACGGCTTCACCGTGGATGGTCAGGGCCGTAAGATGTCCAAATCCATCGGTAACACCGTTTCTCCGCAGGACGTGATGAACAAGCTGGGCGCGGACATCCTGCGTCTGTGGGTGGCCTCTACCGACTACACCGGCGAAATGGCGGTGTCTGACGAGATCCTGAAGCGTGCTGCCGACAGCTATCGTCGTATCCGTAACACCGCGCGCTTCCTGCTGGCGAACCTGAACGGTTTTGATCCAGTGAAAGACATGGTGAAACCGGAAGAGATGGTCGTGCTGGACCGCTGGGCGGTAGGCTGCGCGAAAGCGGCGCAGGAAGACATCGTTAAGGCGTATGAGTCCTACGACTTCCACGAAGTGGTGCAGCGCCTGATGCGCTTCTGCTCCATCGAGATGGGCTCGTTCTACCTCGACATCATCAAAGACCGCCAGTACACCGCGAAAGCGGACAGCGTGGCGCGCCGTAGCTGCCAGTCCGCGCTGTTCCACATCGCAGAAGCGCTGGTGCGCTGGATGGCGCCGATCATGTCCTTCACCGCAGATGAAATCTGGGGCTATCTGCCGGGCGACCGTGAGAAGTACGTCTTCACCGGCGAGTGGTACGAAGGTCTGTTCGATCTCTCCAGCACCGAAGCGATGAACGACGCCTTCTGGGACGAGCTGCTGAAAGTGCGTGGCGAAGTGAACAAGGTGATCGAGCAGGCGCGTGCTGACAAGAAAGTTGGCGGCTCTCTGGAAGCGGCAGTGACCCTGTACGCCGAACCTGAGCTGGCGGCGAAGCTGACCGCGCTGGGCGATGAATTGCGATTTGTCCTGTTGACCTCCGGTGCAAAAGTTGCGGATTATGCCGAGGCTTCTGCTGACGCTCAGCAGAGCGAGTTGCTCAAAGGCCTGAAAGTCGCACTGAGCAAAGCCGAAGGTGAGAAGTGCCCGCGCTGCTGGCATTACACGACCGATATCGGCCAGGTGGCGGAACACGCAGACATCTGCGGACGCTGTGTAAGCAACGTCGCCGGCGACGGCGAAAAACGTAAGTTTGCCTGATGAGTAAAACTCTCTGTTCAACAGGACTGCGCTGGCTGTGGCTGGTTGTGGTGGTGCTGATTATCGATCTGGGCAGTAAGTTCCTGATCCTCCAGAATTTCGCTCTGGGGGAGACGGTTCCGCTGTTCCCGTCGCTTAACCTGCACTATGCGCGCAACTACGGCGCGGCGTTTAGCTTCCTTGCCGACAGCGGTGGCTGGCAGCGCTGGTTCTTTGCGGGTATCGCTCTTGGTATCTGCGTGGTGCTGGCCGTGCTGATGTACCGCTCGAAGGCCACGCAAAAGCTGAATAACATCGCCTACGCGCTGATCATTGGCGGCGCGCTGGGCAACCTGTTTGACCGCCTGTGGCACGGCTTTGTGGTCGATATGATCGACTTCTACGTTGGCGACTGGCACTTCGCGACCTTTAACCTGGCCGACACCGCAATTTGCAT
This sequence comes from Enterobacter sp. 168J2, assembly GCF_034107265.1. Lineage (NCBI taxonomy): Bacteria > Pseudomonadati > Pseudomonadota > Gammaproteobacteria > Enterobacterales > Enterobacteriaceae > Enterobacter > Enterobacter sp. 168J2. The sequence continues at coordinate 324,937 of NZ_JAWNEB010000002.1, forward strand.
CGGTGCGGCGTTAATCGTGCTGGAAGGCTTCTTGCCTAAACCGGCGGCGAAAGAGCAGGCGTAATTGTCAATGCCGGGTGACGCGCTGCGCCACCCGGCACAACATTAAAGAGCAATGTGTATGTCTAAATCCGTACAGAGCAACAGCGCGGTTCTCGTTCACTTCACGCTGAAGCTGGATGACGGCTCCACGGCTGAATCCACCCGCAATAACGGCAAACCTGCCCTGTTTCGTCTCGGCGATACCTCCCTGTCTGAAGGTCTTGAGCAGCAGCTCCTGGGCCTGAAAGAGGGCGAGAAAAAAGCGTTTTCGTTGGAGCCGGATGCCGCGTTTGGCGTGCCGATCCCGGACCTGATCCAGTATTTCTCGCGCCGCGAGTTTATGGACGCGGGCGAACCGGAGATCGGGGCGATTATGCTCTTTACCGCTATGGACGGCAGCGAAATGCCTGGCGTGATCCGCGAGATTAACGGCGACTCTATCACCGTTGACTTCAACCATCCGCTTGCCGGGCGTACCGTTCATTTTGATGTTGAAGTGCTGGAGATCGATCCGGCACTGGAGGCCTGAAATGCAGATCCTGTTGGCTAACCCGCGCGGCTTCTGCGCCGGTGTAGACCGCGCTATCAGCATTGTTGAAAACGCGCTGGAGATTTACGGCGCGCCGATTTACGTGCGTCACGAAGTGGTGCATAACCGCTACGTGGTGGACAGCCTGCGCGAGCGCGGGGCTATTTTCATCGAGCAGATCAGCGAAGTGCCGGACGGTGCGATCCTGATCTTCTCCGCGCACGGCGTCTCTCAGGCGGTCCGTAACGAAGCGAAAAGCCGCGATTTAACCGTTTTCGACGCAACCTGCCCATTAGTGACGAAAGTGCATATGGAAGTGGCGCGCGCCAGCCGTCGCGGTGAAGAGTCGATTCTGATTGGCCATGCGGGTCATCCGGAAGTCGAAGGCACCATGGGTCAGTACAGCAACCCGGAAGGGGGGATGTATCTGGTTGAATCGCCGGAAGATGTTTTTACGCTGAACGTGAAAAACGAAGCGCGTCTGTCGTTTATGACCCAGACCACGCTCTCCGTAGACGATACGTCAGACGTGATTGACGCCCTGCGCCAGCGCTTCCCGAAAATCGTCGGGCCGCGTAAGGATGACATCTGCTATGCAACCACCAACCGTCAGGAAGCGGTGCGCGCGCTGGCTGAACAGGCGGACGTGGTGCTGGTGGTCGGCTCTAAAAACTCCTCTAACTCCAACCGTCTGGCCGAACTGGCGCAGCGCATGGGGAAAGCGGCGTTCCTGATCGACGACGCGACGGACATCCAGGAAGCGTGGGTTAAAAATGCGGCCTGCGTAGGCGTTACCGCAGGCGCTTCCGCGCCGGATATCCTGGTACAGAACGTGATTGCGCGCCTGCAGGAGCTGGGCGGTGGCGAAGCGGTTCCGCTGGAAGGACGCGAAGAGAACATCGTCTTCGAAGTGCCGAAAGAGCTGCGCATCGACGCCCGCGAAGTGGAATAATCTCCTCTCTGATTTGAAAAATGCCGGTGGCGAAAGCTTCCGGCATTTTTGTTTCTGGTTAACTGTGATTAACCATCAGCATTAATGCCTTTATCGGGAGGTTAATCGTTTAATCTGCCAGAATGAAGTGGCTGTTCTCCTCGGGCCGGAGACTGAAAATGAACTCAGATATCTTTCTGCCACCTCAGGTGGCATGGGCTACCGGCGCGCTAGCCGGTGGGCCTCTTATCCGTAAAACGACCCGCCTTACCGATCTCCCCGGCATCTTCGCGGACGGTGAGGCGTGGAGGCGTGGTAATCCTCAACAAAGCGTGTATGACGTGGATGTCCTGGGTTCCCCCGCGGGCGAGGGGGCGCTTTGCGTCGGTGTGACTCACCTGTATACGGGGAACGTGGGCGATGAGTTCTTTATGACGCGCGGCCATTTTCACGCGCGCCGTGAACAGGGGGAAGTCTATTTTGGTCTGCGCGGCGTTGGCTTGCTGCTGCTGCAAACAGAGGCGGGGGACGCGCGGCTGGAGGAGGTGACGGCAGGCTCCGTGCATATTATTCCGCCTTTTACGGCGCATCGCTTGATTAACACCGGCAAGGAGACGCTATCTTCGCTTGCCGTCTGGCCAGTCATCGCGGGACACGACTATGCGGCGCTGGCAGAAGGTTTTGCCCTGCGGGTCTTTACCGCCGGGCAGGGGTTCGAGGTGCGCAATGGCTAACTATGGGCTTGATATGACCATTACCCATCAGCCGCTCGGTTTTAGCTACGGAGATGACGTGACTGGACCGATGCCGGAGATCAGGACCCTCGATCAGATCCGCCCGTCGCTGCGCAACCCGGATTGCGAAGGGCCAGAGCAGGTGTACGCCATCGCGATGGACGTGGCGCGCCTGTCGGACAGGCAAGAGCTTGAAAAGCGGATGCTGCTTTTTGGCGTGGTGACCTACGCCGCCGGTACGCTCGGCGATGAGCCGGTCCGTAGCCAGGGTCATATTCACCGCATCAGCCAGCACAGCGGATGGTCGCCGCCCGAGCTGTATGAAATCTGGCAGGGTAAAGCTATTATCTACATGCAGGAGTATGTTGACGACGATCCGGGCCGCTGTTTTGCGGTGCTCGCGGGGCCGGGTGAAAAGGTACTGGTCCCTCCGGGATGGGGACACGCGACGATTTCCGCCTCGCCCAGCGAGCCGCTGACGTTTGGGGCATGGTGCGATCGGGAATACGGCTTTGAGTATGACGCCGTTCGCGCGCGAAAAGGATTGGCCTGGTACCCGTTAGTTCAGGGCGATCATATTATCTGGCAGCACAACGGTCACTACAGACCGGGGCGATTGCAGATAATTACGCCGCGTAGTTATCCGGAGTTCGGCATTACCGATGCGCCTGTTTATCAGCAGTTTATCGACGATCCGGCGCGGTTCCAGTTTATTTCACGTCCGGGTAAAGCGGCGGAACTGTGGGATAACTTCCATCCATAGAGAAACCGGGGCAATGCCCCGGCTTTCTTATCCTGCAAACAATCCAGACGCCACGCCAAGCGCGGCGAGGATCAGCAGCAATATCATGGCTTTTACCGGCGACACGCCGCGCTTCGCCATCAGATACCATGTCCCCAGCACCACGGCCAGAGGAAGCAGCTGCGGGAAAATACCGTCCAGCATCTGCTGCACGTGGATGTTAACCCCATCCCGGGTGATGAACTCCAGCCCGGTCCCCAGCTTCACGTAGCTGGCCGCCACGCCCCCCATGACGAAAACGCCCAGCAGCGAAAGCGCTTCCCGCAGTCGGGTGGACTTGCTGCTGACCAGCATCTCAACGGAGCCTGAACCCATCTGGTAGCCTTTAAGAAACAGGAACCAGGAGCCCGGAATAATAATGGCCAGCCAGGCGACGGTGTAAAACAGCGGGCCCAGGATATTCCCGCCTGCCGCCAGCGCCATCCCGATACTGAGGAGGATCGGGATCAGCATGCCGGGGATCATCGAATCCCCGATCCCGGCGATCGGCCCCATCAGGCCCACCTTCAGGGTGTTTATGGTTTCACCATCGATCGGCTCGCCGTTGGCTTTCTTCTCCTCCAGGCCCAGCGCCATGCCGTTAACGATCGCGCCAATCTGTGGCTCAGTATTGTAGAACGACGCGTGACGGCGCAGCATCTCGGTGCGCTGAACCGCGTCGGGGTAGAGCTTTTTCGCCACCGGCAGCATGCTCAGGCAAAAGCCGAAGGATTCCAGACGCTCAAAGCTCATTGAGGAGAGGTTGTGCATCATCCACGCCCGCCAGCAGCGGCGCAGATCCTTGCGGGTAAGTTTACGTTCTTCCATCAGAATTCATCCTCGTCGTCGGGTACTGGGGCTGAAGTCGCGGCCTGCGGTGCTTCGGGTTTATAGTTGTAATGAATCAGCGCCAGCAGGGCACCCACGATCACCAGCGCAACCATATTGAGCTTCAGGAACACGATGCAGACGAAGCCCACCAGGAAGTAGATGAGCATGGTGTAGCTTTTGATGATCTGTTTAAGCAGGATGGCAATACCGACGGCGGGCAGGATGCCGCCCAGCACGTTCATGGTGGAGAGCACGATACGCGGCAGGCTGTCCATAAAGCCGCTGATGTACTGCGCGCCGAAAAAGACGGCGATAAAGGTAGGCACAAAGCGCAGAACAAAGTTCATCGCCTGCGGCCAGATGGCGCTGTTGAGGTAGATCCCGCGCTCGTCGCCGTTTTCCAGCGCCACATCCGCACGATGGTTCCAGAACGAGTTCAGCACCATCATCGCATTGAAGAGAATGGTTCCGGCAATACCGATGGTTGCTGCCAGCGCGACGGCGACTTCAGGTCCTTTACCGGAAAGTATCCCGAGCGCAATGGCCGGATACGCCACAAAGTTTAAATCTGCCGGCATCGAGCCGCCGGGGGTCACCATCGCGATATACACCGCCTGCACCGCTACGCCGATCATAATCCCGGTTTTGATATCGCCCAGTATCAGGCCAACCAGCATTCCTGAGATGAGCGGGCGGGAAATAAGATACCATCCGCCAGTCAGCCCTAAGAGCCACGGGCTGCTGAGGGCGCCCAGATAGCAGAGCAGGCCAATTAAAGCCGCTTCGATAATCATGGTCTGCTCCTTATTTCAGCTTCTGTCTGGCGTCCTGCCAGCTATAAAAACTGGCATCGGGAACCAGGCGAAATTCAATCGCGTGCCCCTGCCCGGTTAGCCACTCGAAGGCCGAGGCTTCCTCGGCCGTTACTGACTGATTCGGGCCTATGGTGACCGTGTTCGCCCGGGCGCTCATCGGCCCTACGTTTATTTTCCCGTTGCTGTTTTTCAGGCTAATGCCTGCCTGCTCTATGCGCTGCAGCGTGACGGGCGATTTGCCAATCACAAAATAGCGCTTTTCGCTGGCAATCACTTTTGGCAGTTTTTCAATGGCCGTTGCCGTATCGAACAGCCACACTCTGGTGTCAGAAACAGCGCCTTTCATGACCGACGACAGCAGCGGATCGGCCGCGACGGCATCGTCAATGGCAACGATACCGTCACAGGGCAACTCCCTGGCCCAGCGCGTGATGAGCTGCCCGTGGATCACGCGGTCGTCAATGCGTACAAAAGAAATACTCATATGCGGCTCCTTAAAAATCGTCTGTCTGTGCGGTATCTACCGGTTTCGCCTGTACCAGCGTCGGCAGGGTGAGATCGATAAGCTTTGCGGCAGCATGATGAACGTCGCATGCCGTCATTACCTCGTCGGTTTGCAGCAGCATCGGGAAATTGACGCCCGCCACCGCGGCGACCGGCGGCTGCGTGAGCGGATTAAATGCAGACTCGCAGGCCACGTTCCACGGCGTGCCGCTTTGCATATCGCACAGCACCAGCACGCCGTCGGCGCCCACGCTTGCGGCTTCCAGCGCGGCGCTGAAGTCGCGCCGGAAGCCCTCAATCCCCGCCTGCTCGGTCAGACACACGGCCTGTACGCCGGGAAGGTCGCCGTACACCATCCGGCCGCTTTCCAGCAGCGCGGCGGCAAGCGGGCCGTGGGTCGCGACAATAAAATGAATCATCGTTAGCTCCTTACCCAGGCTTTGATGGTCGCCAGCGCCTGCCCGGAAGCATTGGTTGAGGGGGAAATACGGTATTCCCCCACGTTTGCCGGAATGATGAAGGTTTCGGCGTAATGGACGACAAATGGTTCGAAAGCGCCGGTAGGGCTGTCGACGATTGCTTCGTCGCCCTCTACCAGATTCAGCACGTTCACGCCGCCATTGGTGTGATGCACAACGGGCTCGCTAAACCAGTGGCGGCGGGTTTCGATAAATTCACGCTCGTGCAGGCCGGTGCGTTCTTCACGCCAGCCGTTTCCTTCCGCGATAGGTTCGAACTGATTCACCAGATGTTGATGGACCCACTGCGTGTCTCGTTGCCAGTCGATCACCTTCTCGCCATGGTTCAGATGGACCGGACGCGGCAGGCCATCCAGCCCCAGACGGCCCCAGTCCCACAGCTTGAAGGTGAAGATATACGGCGTGGCGCTGATCTCCAGCACCATGGTGCCCGCGCCAGAACAATGCACCGTGCCTGCGGGGATCAGGAAGTGGTCGTGTTTTTTCGCCGGGATCTGATTAACGAAGCGGGCGTCATCAAAGTTTTTTTCGCCACGGCCCGCGCGCCTGAGATCGTCCATCATGGCCTCCGGTTCGGTGCCGGTTTTGGTGCCCAGATAGACCACGGCGCCCGGCTCGGCTTCCAGAATGTAATAGCTCTCATCCTGGGTGTAGTGCATCCCGAACTGCTGCTGGATGTATTCCGTAACCGGGTGGACCTGGAAACTGAGGTTCTGGCCGCCAATGGTATCGAGGAAATCAAAACGGATCGGGAACTCCGCGCCGAAACGCGCGTGAACCTTCTCGCCCAGCAGAGCGCGAGGCTCAAGCAAGACCAGATCCTGAGAGGGGATCTCGATCCGCACTGCGCCAAAACGCAATAACAGGCTGTTCTCCTCGGGCACGCAGTCAAAACACCATGCGTAATTGGGTGCAGAGGGATCGAGATCGAATTGCTGTTTCATCCACTGGCCGCCCCAGACGCCGGGATCGAAAAATGGCGCTACGCGAAAAGGCTGAGTGGTGGTCTGCTTAAGCCCGGCACGAAGGGCCTCGCCGCTGACCATCGCGGGCTGGTTTGCCTGTGTCGTATCCAGTAAAAAGTCGGTGCGCCTGAGCAGCGGTGTTTTGTGACGGTCGAAGACGCGCCATTCAACAAAAAAAGCCCGCTTGTAGCGACGAAGCATATCCTCATGCTGATTCTCTGCACCCCAGTTCCCCATCTCACCGCTGCGCATACGCTGTTGGATCTCCCAGCGCGGAAGATCGGCGTATACCAGCACATCACCCGGGTGAATAAGTGCCGCGCCGGGGCCGTAAATCACAATCAGCCCCTCGGCACACTGGCTTACCTGAGTTTGCTGTGCCTCCAGACGCGCGGGGTCAAAAAATTCAGCGAGCTGGTGGCAGGAGAGTACGCCAAAAACGCGATCGTCGGTGAGGTTGCGCGCCAGCATTTCATGGATGGCGGGCTCATCCTGTCGCGCCTGCCCGGCATTGACCGTTAGCGCCGGGCGTAACCGCGGCAGCACATTCTCTTCAAGCTCGTTCAGGCGCACGCCCGGATAGCAGTCAATCACCAGGACAGTGCGGCTTCGCTGCTGGGTTTTGGCGGCAAGAACGCGGGTAATATCCTCCCAACCTTGCCAGGCGCTGTCGTCATAACCCTCTATCGTCACCGTGGGGAATTTGTCGTAAGTTGTCATTTCATCCTCCAGAATCGTTATTTAAGGTTATTCGATTAACCGTGTTTGAGAAGTGTGGTTAACGCGATTAACCCGCCATAAATAGCAACACAATCCCGATCGGTAGCGGTAATGTGAAGAGACTCACAGGGAAAAATGCAAAAAACAGGTTATTCGATTAATCTGTAATGAAATGGAAGGAGACAGCATGACGGGAATTACACTCGCAGACGTCGCGAAACGCGCTGGCGTGTCAACGGCAACGGTCTCAATGGTGCTGTGTAATAAAGGCCGCATTTCGCAAAATACGCGTGCGCGCGTGCTCAAGGCGCTGGATGAAACGGGCTATGTCTATAACCAGACGGCAGCCAATTTACGTAACCGCAGAAGCAATCAGGTCGGACTGCTATTGCACGATATCACCAACCCTTTTTACGGGGAGATGACGGCAGGGCTCAGTCATGAAATGGAGCGCCACGAGCTGATGCTTTTTCTGGCGAACAGTGAGGAGTCCTCAGAGCGACAGCAAAAATTTGTCGATTCGCTGATGCGCAATAACGTTGGCGGCATGGTGCTTTGTGCGGCTCGTGAAACGCCACAGGCTTTTTTTGATGGGCTTAAGCGGCGCAATATTCCGGCGATCATGGTTGTGCGCCCGCTGGACGATGCGGATTTTGATTTTGTCGGCACGGACAACTTTTTAGGTACGCAGATGGCGACAGAACACCTGCTCAGAATGGGGCATCGGAATATTGCGTTTATCGGAGGTAGCCAGAACTCGGGTTCGCGGGCGCAGCGTATCGGTGGCTTTACCAGCAAGCTGCTGGAATACGGCGTGACGCCGAATCCCGCCTGGATCAGGACTTCGCAGGCCAGCCAAAGCGACGGCGCTCGCGTTGCGGAGACGTTACTGCTTGAGCATCCAAACATCAGCGCTGCGATTTGCTATCAGGATATTGTGGCACTTGGGGTGATGCAAAGTTTACGCAAGATGGGGCGCGAACCGGGGCATGATTTCGCGCTGGTCGGCTTCGATGATATTACTGAAGCGGCTTTGGTGCAGCCGGCATTGACCACCGTATCGGTAGCGGCTAAAGAGATTGGCCGTAAAGCGGGGGAGTTACTCTACAGCCGCATACAGGGCAATGACGAGCCCGCCAAAAGGATCATCCTGCCGCCTGCGCTGGTCGTGCGTGAATCATGCGGTTTTCGCTGACGATCATGTCTTTAACTGATATCTCTCCCTGTTTATCATTAAATTCTAATTATTGGCGTTTTCTGTGGCAGCCTTCGTAAAGGCTGGTTAATCTGAAAACGATTTACATCATTTTAACGTAAGAGAATAACTATGCATGATGCACAGATCCGTGTCGCCATTGCGGGCGCGGGTGGACGTATGGGCCGCCAGCTGATTCAGGCTGCACTTCAGATGGATGGCGTGGCGCTGGGCGCGGCGCTGGAGCGTGAAGGCTCATCGCTTTTGGGAGCCGACGCAGGTGAGCTGGCCGGCGCGGGAAAGACGGGCGTTACCGTTCAGAGCAGCCTGGACGCGGTTAAAGATGACTTCGATGTGTTTATCGACTTTACCCGCCCGGAAGGGACGCTGACGCACCTGGCATTTTGCCGCCAGCACGGCAAGGGAATGGTCATCGGCACCACCGGTTTTGACGACGCGGGTAAGCAGGCCATCCAGGATGCATCAAAAGAGATCGCGATTGTCTTCGCGGCGAACTTTAGCGTGGGCGTTAACGTCATGCTCAAGCTGCTGGAGAAAGCAGCGAAGGTGATGGGCGACTATACCGACATTGAAATTGTCGAGGCCCACCACCGCTATAAGGTTGATGCGCCATCAGGCACGGCGCTGGCGATGGGCGAAGCGATTGCTCATGCACTCGATAAAGATTTAAAAGACTGCGCGGTCTATGCCCGCGAAGGTCACACCGGCGAACGCGTACCGGGCACCATTGGTTTCGCAACGGTGCGTGCGGGCGACATCGTCGGCGAACATACGGCGATGTTCGCCGATATTGGCGAACGCGTTGAGATTACACATAAAGCCTCAAGCCGAATGACGTTCGCCAACGGTGCCGTACGTTCCGCTTTGTGGTTAAAAAGCAAGGAAAGCGGACTTTTTGATATGCGAGATGTGCTGGATCTCAATAATTTGTAAGCATTATTACCCATCGTGATGTGGTTATTGCAGTCGTAATTGTTTGATTGCATAGGGCAATATTTTATTGCCCTTTTATTTTAGCCTCTTTATTGCGTTTTTAGTTGAAAGGAGCTTAAAGCTTCACTCTTGTCACGATTATCCGTTGCTGAAATGTAAATTTTGACCATACGGTCCACTTTTTAAAGCTCCTTCGCCGCATTTACCATTAAACCAGGCGCGCAAGCGTTTTCTGCAGTGATTTACCTGATCTTTTTGTCGGTTAAGCTTCATTCTTCTCGCCAGGCTTGCAAAAGACTAAACAAAATATCCGTTTTAAGTTGACTTTTACCCACCAAATCTCCAGAATGCCGCCGTTTGCCAAAAATCCGCTGGCAACACATTTGCATTGATCTATGACATAGTCATGAATTAATATGCAAATAAAGTGAGTGAATATTCTCTGGAGGGTGTTTTGATTAAGTCAGCGCTATTGGTTCTGGAAGACGGAACCCAGTTTATCGGTCGGGCCATAGGGGCAACGGGTTCGGCGGTTGGGGAAGTCGTTTTCAATACTTCAATGACCGGTTATCAAGAAATCCTCACTGATCCTTCCTATTCTCGCCAAATCGTTACTCTTACTTATCCTCATATCGGCAATGTCGGCACCAACGCGGCTGACGAAGAATCCTCTCAGGTACATGCGCAAGGCCTGGTCATTCGCGACCTGCCGCTGATTGCCAGCAACTTCCGCAATACTGAAGACCTCTCTTCTTACCTGAAGCGCCATAACATCGTGGCGATTGCCGATATCGATACCCGTAAGCTGACGCGTCTGCTGCGCGAGAAGGGTGCACAGAACGGCTGCATCATCGCGGGTGATAACCTCGATGCGACGCTGGCGCTGGAAAAAGCGAAAGCCTTCCCGGGCCTGAACGGCATGGACCTGGCGAAAGAAGTGACTACCGCGGAAGCCTACAGCTGGACGCAGGGGAGCTGGACGCTGGAAGGCGACCTGCCGGAAGCGAAAACAGAGAGCGAGCTGCCGTTCCACGTGGTGGCCTACGATTTCGGTGCCAAGCGCAACATTCTGCGCATGCTGGTTGACCGCGGCTGCCGCCTGACGGTGGTACCGGCGAAAACCTCCGCTGAAGAGGTGCTGAAGATGAACCCGGACGGCATCTTCCTCTCTAACGGCCCGGGCGACCCGGCACCGTGCGATTACGCCATCGCCGCCATCAAGTCCTTCCTGGAAACCGACATCCCGGTATTCGGCATCTGCCTCGGCCATCAGCTGCTGGCGCTGGCGAGCGGTGCGAACACCGTGAAGATGAAGTTCGGCCACCACGGCGGGAACCACCCGGTGAAAGACATTGATAACAACACGGTAATGATTACCGCGCAGAACCACGGCTTTGCCGTCGATGAAGCCTCTATGCCGGCTAACCTGCGCGTGACGCACAAATCACTGTTCGATGGCACCCTGCAGGGTATCCACCGTACCGATAAGCCAGCGTTCAGCTTCCAGGGACACCCGGAAGCCAGCCCGGGCCCGCACGACGCCGCGCCGCTGTTCGATCACTTTATCGAACTTATCGAGCAATACCGTAAGACCGCTAAATAATCAGGAGCCGAGAAGACCATGCCAAAACGTACAGACATAAAAAGCATCCTGATCCTTGGCGCTGGCCCGATCGTCATCGGCCAGGCCTGCGAATTCGACTACTCCGGCGCGCAGGCGTGTAAAGCCCTGCGCGAAGAGGGTTACCGCGTTATCCTGGTAAACTCTAACCCGGCAACCATCATGACCGACCCGGAAATGGCCGATGCGACCTACATCGAGCCGATTCACTGGGAAGTGGTGCGTAAAATCATCGAGAAAGAGCGCCCGGATGCGGTACTGCCGACCATGGGCGGCCAGACGGCGCTGAACTGTGCGCTGGAGCTGGAGCGTCAGGGCGTGCTGGCCGAGTTCGGCGTGACCATGATTGGTGCGACCGCCGACGCGATTGATAAAGCAGAAGACCGTCGTCGCTTTGACGTGGCGATGAAGAAAATCGGCCTCGACACCGCGCGTTCCGGCATCGCGCACAACATGGAAGAGGCGCTGGCCGTTGCGGCTGAAGTGGGCTATCCGTGCATCATCCGTCCATCGTTCACCATGGGCGGCACCGGTGGCGGTATCGCCTACAACCGCGAAGAGTTCGAAGAGATTTGCGAACGCGGGCTGGATCTCTCCCCAACCAAAGAGCTGCTGATTGATGAATCGCTGATTGGATGGAAAGAGTACGAGATGGAAGTGGTGCGTGATAAAAACGACAACTGCATCATCGTTTGCTCCATCGAAAACTTCGATGCGATGGGTATCCACACCGGCGACTCCATCACCGTTGCGCCAGCCCAGACGCTGACCGACAAAGAGTATCAAATCATGCGTAACGCCTCGATGGCGGTACTGCGTGAAATCGGCGTGGAAACCGGCGGTTCAAACGTGCAGTTCTCCGTGAACCCGAAAACCGGCCGCCTGATTGTTATCGAAATGAACCCGCGCGTGTCCCGTTCCTCCGCGCTGGCCTCCAAAGCGACCGGCTTCCCGATTGCGAAGGTGGCGGCGAAGCTGGCGGTGGGTTATACCCTCGACGAGCTGATGAACGACATCACCGGCGGGCGTACCCCTGCGTCCTTCGAGCCGTCCATCGACTACGTTGTGACCAAAATTCCTCGCTTCAACTTCGAGAAATTCGCCGGCGCGAACGACCGCTTGACCACCCAGATGAAATCCGTCGGTGAAGTGATGGCGATTGGCCGCACGCAGCAGGAATCCCTGCAGAAAGCGCTGCGCGGACTCGAAGTGGGCGCGACCGGCTTTGACCCGAAAGTGAGTCTGGACGACCCGGAAGCGCTGACCAAAATCCGCCGCGAGCTGAAAGACGCGGGCGCAGAGCGCATCTGGTACATCGCCGATGCCTTCCGTGCTGGCCTGTCCGTCGACGGCGTGTTCAACCTGACCAACATCGACCGCTGGTTCCTGGTGCAGATTGAAGAGCTGGTGCGTCTGGAAGAGAAAGTGGCAGAGCTGGGCATCAACGGCCTGGACGCAGACTTCCTGCGCATGCTGAAGCGCAAAGGCTTTGCCGATGCACGTCTGGCTAAGCTGGCGGGCGTGCGCGAAGCGGAAATCCGCAAGCTGCGCGACCAGTATGACCTGCACCCGGTTTACAAGCGCGTGGACACCTGTGCGGCAGAGTTCTCAACCGACACCGCGTACATGTACTCCACCTATGAAGACGAGTGCGAAGCGAACCCGTCCGTCGACCGCGACAAGATTATGGTGCTGGGCGGCGGTCCAAACCGTATCGGCCAGGGCATCGAGTTCGACTACTGCTGCGTGCACGCCTCGCTGGCGCTGCGCGAAGACGGGTACGAGACCATCATGGTCAACTGTAACCCGGAAACCGTTTCTACCGACTACGACACCTCTGACCGCCTCTACTTCGAGCCGGTTACCCTGGAAGACGTGCTGGAAATCGTACGCATCGAGAAGCCAAAAGGCGTTATCGTGCAGTACGGCGGCCAGACCCCGCTGAAGCTTGCGCGCGCGCTGGAAGCGGCAGGCGTGCCGGTTATCGGCACCAGCCCGGATGCGATTGACCGTGCGGAAGACCGCGAGCGTTTCCAGCAGGCGGTTGACCGTCTGAAGCTGAAACAGCCGGCGAACGCCACCGTGACCGCCATCGAACAGGCTGTCGAGAAGGCGAAAGAGATCGGCTATCCGCTGGTGGTGCGTCCATCCTACGTTCTGGGCGGCCGTGCGATGGAAATCGTCTATGACGAAGCCGACCTGCGTCGCTACTTCCAGACCGCGGTTAGCGTCTCCAACGATGCGCCAGTGCTGCTCGACCGCTTCCTCGACGACGCGGTGGAAGTGGACGTTGACGCCATCTGCGACGGCGAAATGGTGCTGATTGGCGGCATCATGGAGCACATCGAACAGGCGGGCGTTCACTCCGGTGACTCCGCGTGTTCTCTGCCAGCGTACACCCTGAGCCAGGAAATTCAGGACGTGATGCGCCAGCAGGTGCAGAAGCTGGCCTTCGAGCTGCAGGTTCGCGGCCTGATGAACGTCCAGTTCGCGGTGAAAGACAACGAAGTCTACCTGATTGAAGTGAACCCGCGTGCGGCGCGTACCGTACCGTTCGTCTCCAAAGCGACCGGTATTCCGCTGGCGAAAGTGGCGGCGCGCGTGATGGCAGGCCAGACGCTGGCTCAGCAGGGCGTGACCAAAGAGATCATCCCGCCGTACTACTCGGTGAAAGAAGTGGTGCTGCCATTCAACAAATTCCCGGGCGTTGACCCGCTGTTAGGGCCAGAAATGCGCTCTACCGGGGAAGTGATGGGCGTAGGCCGCACCTTCGCCGAAGCGTTTGCGAAGGCGCAGTTGGGCAGCAGCTCTACCATGAGAAAATCGGGCCGTGCGCTGCTCTCCGTTCGCGAAGGCGACAAAGAGCGCGTGGTTGACCTCGCCGCCAAGCTGCTGAAACAGGGCTTCGAGCTGGACGCAACCCACGGTACGGCGATTGTGCTGGGTGAAGCCGGTATCAACCCGCGCCTGGTGAACAAGGTGCATGAAGGCCGTCCGCACATTCAGGATCGTATCAAGAATGGCGAGTACACCTACATCATCAACACCACCGCAGGCCGCCAGGCGATTGAAGATTCCAAGCTGATTCGCCGCAGCGCGCTGCAGTACAAAGTGCACTACGATACCACCCTGAACGGCGGTTTCGCGACGGCCATGGCGCTGAACGCGGACGCCACCGAGAAGGTGATTTCAGTGCAGGAAATGCACGCGCAGATTAGCAAGTAAGACAAATTGCCCGGTGCCGTTCGGTTGCCGGGCATTTTCCCCATCTTCAGAACCTTCTGGTTTTTCATCCGCTTTCAGTCAGTTAGCCTAAAATGGTTAGGTCGATAACTAAATTCATCTGAGAGCAGGGGAAAACACCATGCAAAATAAATTACTGATCGCTTCCGTTCTGGCTGCCACTACAATGTTCACCGTCGCGGGCTGTTCGTCCAATCAGGCCGTAAAAACTACCGATGGCAAAACCATCGTGACTGACGGGAAGCCGCAGGTGGATGACGATACCGGTCTGGTGTCGTACAAAAACGCCGAAACCGGTCAAACTGAACAGATTAACCGTGACCAGGTTAAATCGATGGGCGAACTGGATAATTAAAAAAAAGCAGTGGCATCAGCCACTGCTTTTTTGCTTCGTGCTGAAAGATTACCAGCGGTGATTCAGCAGGATATGACCGCCGTAAGCGGCATAGCTGTTTTCACCCCATTCGCCGCTGGCGCGCAGGGAGATCGTCGTGGTTTCGTTCAGATTGCCGGTGACGCCCAGCTCTAGCTGACCGCGATCTTCAGGCGTATCGTTGCTGACGGTTTCGTCGTTGAATGCCAGATCGTTTTGACCAGCACCTTTCAGCCAGTTAACCGCAACGTACGGCTGCCATGCGGTGACGTCTTTCTGCTGGAAGTAGCTGGATTTCACGCCCAGACGACCGAAGAGGCTGTCATTGTCCAGCGTGGTGACGCGAACGCCGTCGCGATCGGTATGATTTTCCTGATCGAGATAGCTGTAGATCACCTGCGCCTGTGGCTCGATCTTCCAGGTACGTTCGTTTTCAGACTGGATGACCCACGCGTGGCCGACTTCAACAGACGCGGCAAAGCCTTCGCTATCGTAGTCTTCATCGTTGCGGTTGCTGGTCACTTTGTTGTTATACCAGCTATAGGCGGCCCAGGTATCAATGTAGCTGCCCAGACGTAATTTCTGATCTTCCTGCCAGGTGGCGTACATCCCAACGTTGAAACCATCTACCTTGCCCTGCGCATCACGCACGTTGTGCTTTGCATCAGAGTGGGTTTTCGCCTGGCCAGCACCGAACATGCCGCCGGCACGCAGAATACCGTTGTCCAGAGGCTTGCTCATGAAATCGCTGCCGACTTGCAGAACGGTAGTGGTGGTGTCGTAGCTGACTTTATCGCCGCCTGCATCGTTCTCATGATAACGACCTTTTACGTACATCCAGGTGTTCAGATCGTCTTCATTGCGGAAGGTAATTTGGTCACGGTCATCGCGCTTATGCAGGAACATGCTTTGTGCGGCGAGGTAGTTGCCTAAATAAGCTCCGACTTCAGGCGCCATGACTTCAGGCGCATTGTTGCTGCCGTTGTCGTTGTTACCATTGTTGTCGGTATTGCCGCCGTTGTCGGTATTATCGGTATTGTCAGTGTTATCGCCGCTGTCGGTGTTACCGTCAGTATCGGTGCTGTCGCCATCCGTGTTTCCACCTTCATCGGTATCATCTGCCGGTTCATCAGAAGGGGTCGCTTTTGATTCCAGATACCAGTTGCCGTCGCCGTGCTGATAGAGATTGTATTCATAAGCCCCGGCAACAACCGGTGCTGCCAGCGTCAGTTGGGCTTCAGAACTGCCCTCGACGTTCACAATTTCCATACCATTTACCGTCTGCGCACCCAGACCGCCTATATTCGTGACGCTAACACCGGACTGACCGAAGCTGCTGCCCGTAATGGTGAGATGGTCGGTTGGGGCGTTATCTTCACCAACGCTGCTGTTCAATACAATCTGACTACCAGAAGAGCCGGTGTAGTCACCGTTAATCGTAAAATTATTGCCAACGCTATTATCAGCCGCACTGAGCAACAGCGTGCCACTATTTGTGACGTTGCCGTTTACGGTATCGATCCCGGAAACGCTCAACGTTGAGTTACCCTGAACGGCATTCCATGCTGCCAGCGTACCGCCGGTAAGAATCGCGATATTGTTGTTAACTTCGCCTGCGGTGGCAAAGGTTGCACCGTTTTCCACGGTGACGGTGGCGTTACTGCCTTTGACGCCGAGCATGGCTTCGGAAGCGACCAGCGTGGTTCCGCTGTGCAGAACCGTATTTCCTGTATAGCTATTTTGGCCGGTCAGCATCAGGGTGTTTGAATCCACTTTTTCTACGTTACCGCTACCCGTCATGCCGGTAGAAAAAGTTGAATTGCTGCCCTGGTTAAAAATGACGGTACCGTTGTTAGTAAGGCCACCGCTGAGCGTCGCGGTTTTTTGACCATCGCCCAGCTGCAGCGATGCGTCTTTTGCAACAAGGGTATTACCCGTATTGGATACCGAGCCCGACAGGGTTAATGCGCCGGTTTCTACCTGCAGAGAATCGGCAGAGCCGATAATGTCGAGGTTACCCGCCAGCGTCCAGCTTTCACCTTCCATTTTAACGCTGGCAAAGCCGTCGCCCTCATTCAGGCCAACGAAGTTGCTGTCTTCCGTGCCGGTGCCGACCAGTGTGAGGGTATTTCCTTTTGAACCAGTGGAAATAACGTCACCCTCCAGGGAGGAACCCGTGTCGAGAACCAGCGTGTTATTTTTATCGCTGGCAAACGTAATTGCGTTGGTATCACCGCCGATCGTTCCGCTATTCGTAATATCTACTTTTGCAGTATCTTTAACGTTAATACCGTTTTGGGAGCCCTTCACGGTAGCGCTGTTTAAAACCTTGGTATTGCCATCACTTAACGTAATAGCATCGCCGCTTGTACCGATTATTGTGCCGCTGTTATTAATACCAATGCCAATCTGAGACGTCAGGCCTGTTTTACCTTTGATCGTTGCCGTGCTGGTATTGGTTATGTTAACTGCTGAGGAGTTCTCGCTGACAAATATGCCGTTTTCCGCGCCGGTAATACCGCCATCATTATTAAAATCACCGAGTATTGACTGAATGTTTACCGCATTCCCGTTGGTAGAGGAAATGGTTGCGCCACTCTCATTGTTAATAACGACGCGTTGTGCGCCAGTATTAATGTCCAGACCATTGCCTGTGCCGGAAATATTGCCGTTGTTTGTGACAGTGGTGACATTAAATCCGGTGACTGACACGCCCGATTCATTACCAGCGGAGGAAATCGTGACGTCTTTACTAATCACATATTCTGAATCGGCTGAAAAATCTTGAGGTATAGAAGTTGATTGGTCAATCGTTGCAGAAAACGCAACGACAGGGGTACACATTAATAAAGCAGGAAATAGCTTACCCAGAGTTTTGGTTGTATTGTTCAATCTAAAAAATTTGTTGCTCATGTACACATCCATTTGATTGAGAAGTAACATCAGGTAACGTATGTAAGAACGTATATTGGTTTGGAAATAATGAGCTCACAGAAAAGAGCGTAAAATTATTATTTTTTCAATGAGTTATGTACAGGTTGATTTATTAAATAGTAATTTAAGGTGCTCTAAAAATATCCGTAGCCACTATGGTTAAGTATTATTATTTTGTTGGGTGAATTTGTCGTAGCGGCATCTTAGTGCCAGTAACGCTCGCAAGGCGGCGTCGGTTGCCAATACTTGCGTTTTACTTTGGGGTCTTAGTTTGCCCCTTTCAGTCGGGAAGGTAACTGTCTACACTCACTGCTACAGAAAAGAAGAAGACAGGCATATTCATGATTCTGATAATTTATGCGCATCCCTATCCGCACCATTCGCATGCGAATAAGCGGATGCTTGAGCAGGTAAGGACGCTTGATAACGTAGAGATACGTTCCCTCTATGAACTCTATCCCGATTTTAATCTCGATATCGCCGCCGAACAGGAGGCGCTCACCCGTGCCGATCTGATTATCTGGCAGCATCCTATGCAGTGGTACAGCACGCCTCCGCTCCTGAAACTGTGGATTGATAAGGTCTTTTCTCACGGCTGGGCGTATGGCCACAACGGCCATGCGCTAAAAGGCAAAAGCCTGATGTGGGCGGTTACCACCGGCGGTGGGGAAAGCCACTTTGATATTGGTGCCTTCCCGGGTTTTGACGTGCTGGCGCAGCCGCTGCAGGCCACGGCGCTTTACTGCGGGCTAAACTGGCTTCCGCCTTTTGCGATGCACTGCACCTTTGTTTGCGACGATGAAACGCTGCAGGCGCAGGCTCGCCATTATAAACAACGCTTGCTTGAGTGGCAGGAGACGCATCATGGATAGCCATACGCTGATACAGGCGCTGATTTATCTCGGCGCGGCGGCGCTGATTGTGCCAGTGGCGGTACGTCTGGGGCTGGGCTCTGTTCTCGGTTACCTGATTGCGGGCTGCGTCATTGGGCCGTGGGGCTTTCGACTGGTCACGGATGCGGAGGCGATCCTCCATTTCGCTGAAATTGGCGTTGTGCTGATGCTGTTTGTGATTGGCCTGGAGTTGGATCCGCAGAGGTTATGGAAGCTTCGCGCCTCGGTATTTGGCGGCGGGGCATTGCAGATGGTGGCCTGCGGCCTGCTGCTCGGTGGGTTCTGCATCCTGCTGGGCATGGACTGGAAAGTGGCGGAGCTCATCGGCATGACGCTGGCGCTCTCCTCAACGGCCATCGCCATGCAGGCGATGAACGAGCGTAACCTGACGGTCTCTCAGATGGGGCGCAGCGCGTTCTCGGTGTTGCTGTTCCAGGATATCGCTGCTATTCCGCTGGTGGCGATGATCCCGCTGCTGGCGGCAAGCGGCTCGTCCACCACGCTGGGTGCTTTTGCGCTGTCGGCATTAAAAGTCGTGGGAGCGCTGGCGCTGGTGGTCCTGCTTGGCCGCTACGTGACCCGTCCGCTGCTGCGGTTTGTGGCCCGCTCAGGCCTGCGCGAAGTGTTCAGTGCCGTGGCGCTGTTCCTGGTGTTTGGCTTTGGTTTGTTGCTGGAGGAAGCCGGGCTGTCGATGGCGATGGGGGCATTCCTTGCGGGCGTTCTGCTGGCGAGCTCTGAATATCGACACGCGCTCGAAAGCGATATTGAGCCGTTTAAAGGATTACTGCTGGGGCTGTTTTTCATCGGGGTGGGGATGTCCGTCGACTTCGGCACGCTGGTCACGCACCCGCTGCGGATCGTCATCCTGCTCGTCGGTTTCCTGGTCATTAAAATGGCGATGCTGTGGCTGATTGCGCGCCCATTGAAGGTGCCGAACAAGCAGCGCCGCTGGTTTGCCGTGCTGCTGGGTCAGGGAAGCGAATTTGCCTTCGTGGTCTTTGGCGCCGCGCAGATGGCAAACGTGCTCGATCCCGAGTGGGCGAAAGCGCTGACGCTGGCGGTCGCGCTGTCGATGGCGGCAACGCCTGTTCTGCTGGTGGTGCTGACGCGTCTCGAAAAATCGGGCAGCGAGCAGGAGCGCGAAGCCGACGAGATCGACGAGGAGCAGCCGCGCGTTATCATCGCCGGGTTTGGCCGCTACGGGCAGATCGTGGGGCGTTTACTGCTGTCGAGCGGGGTGAAAATGGTCATCCTCGATCACGACCCCGACCATGTCGATACCCTGCGTAAATTTGATATGAAGGTGTTTTACGGCGATGCGACCCGCGTCGATCTGCTCGAATCCGCCGGGGCGGCAAAAGCCGAGGTGTTGATTAACGCCATTGACGATCCTGAGACCAGCATGCAGATGGTGGAGCTGGTAAAAGAGCATTTCCCGGGGCTGACCATTATCTCCCGCGCGCGCGATGTGGATCATTACATCCGGCTGCGTCAGGCGGGCGTAGAGGCACCGGAGCGTGAAACGTTCGAAGGCGCGCTGAAGTCTGGCCGCATGGCGCTGGAGAATCTTGGGCTTGGCGCGTATGAAGCGCGCGAACGTGCGGACCTGTTCCGCCGCTTTAACACCGGTATGGTGGAAGAGATGGTGGCGATGGCTGGCAGCACGGCCACGGAGCGTGCGGCGGTGTTTAAACGCACCAGCGCGATGCTTACAGAAATCATTAATGAGGACCGTAATCACCTGTCGCTGATCCAGCGTCATGGCTGGCAGGGCACGGAAGAGGGCAAGCATACCGGCGATCCGGCTGACGAGCCTGAGAGTAAACCTTCCGCGTGAAGTGGAGTTGCCAGCAATAATAAAAAATTTCTGTATCTTTACTCTGCCGCCAGTCGACGAAAGATTAAGCTTTCCGTATAGTGGCGGCAATTTTTTGCATCCGGGAAATTTTCAATGATCAGTCTGATTGCAGCGCTGGCGGTAGACCGCGTTATCGGTATGGAAAATGCCATGCCGTGGAACCTGCCTGCCGATCTCGCATGGTTTAAACGTACTACGTTAAACAAGCCGGTAGTGATGGGCCGCCTGACCTGGGAGTCGATTGGTCGTCCATTGCCGGGCCGTAAGAATATCGTTATCAGTAGCCAGCCGGGCACTGACGATCGCGTCGAATGGGTTAAGTCGGTTGATGAAGCGATTGCCGCCTGCGGTGACGCCGAAGAGATCATGGTGATCGGCGGCGGTCGCGTGTATGAGCAGTTCCTGCCTAAAGCGCAGAAGCTGTATCTGACCCACATTGATGCAGAAGTGGAAGGGGACACCCATTTCCCGGATTACGATCCGGACGAGTGGGAGTCCGTGTTCAGTGAATTCCACGATGCGGATGCGCAGAACTCACACAGCTACTGCTTCGAAATTCTGGAACGTCGTTAAGTGATTTTCCTAACCTTCTCCCCAAAGGGGAGAGGGGACTGTTCGGTGCGGTTTAATAGTCAGGAGGCGACGGCCTCATTTTCTCCTAAGTCCAGCTGTCGGTTGGACGGCTGCACAAAGTAAGCTTTATCTTCCCAGCGTAAGCAGGTTAACTCTCCGCCCCAGCAGCATCCGGTATCCAGAGCGTAGATCCCGTCCGGCGTGCCTTTTCCTTCCAGCGCAGCCCAGTGGCCAAAGACGACGCTGTACTCGCTTGTCACTGGTCCAGGAATGGCAAACCACGGTTTGAGCGGGGCAGGTGCGCTTTCCGGCGTCTCTTTGGAATACATGTCCAGCTGCCCGTTCGGGAAGCAGAAACGCATGCGGGTGAAAGCGTTGGTGATAAAGCGCAGGCGGGCCAGACCGCTGAGATCCTCGCTCCAGTGGTTCGGCATATCGCCGTACATGGCATCAAGGAAGAAAGGGTAGGAGTCGCTCGCCAGCACCGCCTCAACGTCACGCGCGCAGGTTTTAGCCGTCTCAAGATCCCATTGCGGGGTGATCCCGGCATGGGCCATGACCAGCTTTTTCTCCTCATCGACCTGCAGTAAAGGCTGACGGCGCAGCCAGTTAATCAGTTCGTCCGCGTCTGGCGCATCCAGCAGGGGAGAGAGGCGATCTTTAGGTTTGTTGCGGCTGATCCCGGCAAATACGGCCAGCAGGTGAAGATCGTGATTGCCCAGCACCATGCGAACGCTGTCGCCCAGCGATTTGACGAAACGTAAAACCTCAAGCGAGCCCGGGCCACGCGCGACTAAATCGCCCGTCAGCCAGAGCGTGTCCTGTCCTGGCGTAAAGTCGACCTGTTTTAACAATGCGATCAGTTCATCGTAGCAACCGTGAACGTCGCCAATCAGATATGTAGACATTAGATTAATGAATGAGTGTGGTTACGGCGAGACGGAACACAGGAATAGCAACGCGGAACACGTTGCCATCGACGTCGACCATTTCGTAATGGCCTTGCATGGTACCCAGCGGCGTTTCAATTACCGCGCCGCTGGTATACTGATACTCTTCGCCAGGGGCGATGTGGGGCTGTTCACCGACCACACCTTCACCCTGAACTTCAATTTCGCGGCCATTGCCGTTGGTGATAAGCCAGTAGCGCCCGCGCAGCTGCACGGGCATCCGCCCCAGATTGCGAATGGTCACGGTGTAAGCAAAGACAAAACGCTCTTCATCCGGTGAGGATTGCGATTCAACATAGACGCTTTGTACATGGACACATACGCGGGGCGAATCAATCATGGCTTAACTCTCCTTCGGCGGCGCATTTTCGCTGATGTAATTAGCCAGCTTGCAGTACTGCTCTACGGAAATGTTTTCCGCACGCATTGCCGGGTCGATCCCCAGCTCTGCTAACACCTCAACGGTAAACGAATTGCTCAGGCTGTTACGGATCGTTTTACGGCGCTGGTTAAAGGCTTCCGTGGTGATGCGGCTCAGTACGCGCAGATCTTTAACCGGATACGGTTTTGTTTTGTGCGGCACCAGGCGCACAACCGCAGAATCCACTTTCGGTGGCGGCGTGAACGCTGATGGCGGTACTTCGAGTACCGGGATCACGTTGCAGTAATATTGTGCCATCACGCTTAAACGACCATACGCTTTACTGTTCGGCCCTGCAACCAGACGGTTAACAACCTCTTTTTGCAACATGAAGTGCATGTCAGCAATGGCATCAGTATAGCTAAAGAGGTGGAACATTAGCGGCGTGGAGATGTTATATGGCAGGTTGCCGAACACGCGCAGCGGCTGGCCCATTTTTTCCGACAGTTCGCCAAAGTTCATGGTCATGGCATCCTGCTGATAGATGGTCAGCTTTGGCCCGAGGAACGGGTGCGTTTGCAGGCGTGCGGCCAGATCGCGGTCCAGTTCGATAACGGTCAGCTCGTCAAGGCGTTCGCCTACCGGCTCGGTCAGTGCGGCAAGGCCCGGGCCGATTTCGACCATAGCCTGACCCTTCTGCGGGTTAATAGCAGACACGATGCTGTCGATCACGAATTGATCGTTGAGAAAGTTTTGCCCGAAGCGTTTACGGGCTAAGTGGCCCTGATGGACTCGATTAGTCATTGAGTATTAACAATCATTTTGATGGCGAGATTAAGCGCCGTAATAAAACTGCCGACATCCGCTTTCCCCTGGCCTGCCAGATCCAGCGCAGTGCCGTGGTCAACGGACGTTCGAATAAAGGGTAAACCGAGGGTGATATTCACCCCGCGGCCAAAGCCCTGGTATTTTAGCACGGGCAGGCCCTGATCGTGGTACATCGCGAGGACGGCGTCGGCATTATCCAGGTATTTTGGCTGGAAAAGGGTGTCCGCAGGCAGCGGCCCGCTGAGATTCATCCCTTTGGCGCGCATTTCTTCAAGCACCGGAATAATGGTGTCGATCTCCTCGGTGCCCATATGACCGCCTTCACCCGCGTGCGGATTCAGGCCGCAGACCAGAACGTGCGGCTGCTTGATGCCGAACTTCGTTTGCAGGTCGTGATGCAGGATCCCGATGATCTCCCGCAGCAGTTCCGGGGTGATGGCATCAGGAATGGCCCTGATCGGCAGATGGGTGGTCACGAGAGCAACGCGCATCGCTTCTGTCGCCAGCATCATCACCACTTTCGGGCTATGCGAGCGCTCTTCAAAGAACTCAGTATGCCCGGTAAAGGGGATGCCCGCGTCGTTGATGACGCCCTTATGCACGGGGCCGGTGATCAGAGCGGCAAATTCGCCCTTCAGACAACCGTCGCAGGCGCGGGCAAGGGTTTCCACGACGTAGTGGCCGTTTTCCGTGCTGAGCTGGCCAGGAACAACGGGTGTACGAAGGGGAACAGAAAGAAGAGTGAGCGTACCGGCCTGCTGTGGTGCGGGCTGTTGGCCTTCAACGTAGGGGATGAGCGTTAAAGGCAGACCGAGCAGATTCGCCCGGTCCTGTAACAGTGTTGCATCCGCGCAGACAACCAGTTCTACCGGCCAGCTGCGCTGGGCGAGCTGGACGACGAGGTCAGGCCCAATCCCGGCGGGTTCGCCGGGCGTGATAACAACACGATGCGGTTTCATTAGTTGCTCAGGACTTTCACGTAAGCACTGGCGCGCTGTTCCTGCATCCAGGTTGCCGCTTCTTCAGAGAACTTACGGTTAAACAGCATACGATAGGCTCTGTCTTTCTGCGCCGCATCCGTTTTGTCCACGTTGCGGGTGTCCATCAGTTCGATCAGATGCCAGCCAAATGAAGAGTGAACCGGAGCACTGATCTGGCCTTTATTCAGCTTCATCAGCGCATCGCGGAAGGCAGGATCGTAAATGTCCGCAGCCGCCCAGCCCAAATCGCCGCCCTGGTTCGCAGAGCCAGGATCCTGAGAGAACTCTTTCGCTGCATTGGCAAACGAGGTTTTACCGCTCTTAATGTCCGCGGCAATCTGCTCCAGCTTCGCACGCGCCTGATCGTCAGTCATGATCGGTGACGGCTTCAGCAGAATGTGGCGAGCGTGAACTTCAGTCACGGAGATGTTCTGGCTCTGACCGCGCAGATCGTTCACTTTCAGAATGTGGAAGCCCACGCCTGAACGGATTGGACCCACGATATCGCCTTTCTTCGCCGTGCTCAGCGCCTGAGCAAAGATGGACGGCAGCTCCTGGATACGTCCCCAGCCCATCTGGCCGCCTTTCAGCGCCTGTTGGTCAGCGGAGTAGGTGATAGCCAGCTTGCCAAAATCGCCGCCGTTACGCGCCTGGTCGACGATTGAACGTGCCTGACTTTCTGCTTCCGCAGCCTGATCGGACGTTGGGTTCTCTGGCAGCGGGATCAGAATGTGGCTCAGGTTCAGCTCTGTGCTCGCATCGTTCTGGTTGCCCACCTGTTTTGCCAGCGCGTCAACTTCCTGCGGCAGGATCGTGACGCGACGACGCACTTCATTGTTACGCACTTCCGAAATCAGCATCTCTTTACGGATCTGGTTGCGGTAGGTAGCGTAGCTGATACCGTCATAGGCCAGACGACTGCGCATCTGGTCCGGCGTCATGTTGTTCTGTTTTGCAATGTTAGCGATAGCCTGATCGAGCTGCTCGTCAGTCACCTTCACGCCCATTTTCTGACCCATCTGCAGGATAATCTGATCCATGATCAGACGCTCCAGGATCTGGTGGCGCAGCGTGGCGTCATCCGGAAGCTGCTGACCCGCTTCGCCCGAATTGAGCTTCACGGATTTCATCAGACCATCAACGTCACTTTCGAGCACGACGCCGTTGTTAACGACAGCGGCGACCTTATCAACAACCTGGGGGGCCGCGAAGCTGGTATTCGCAACCATAGCGACACCAAGCAGCAGCGTTTTCCAGTTCTTCATACTTTTTCCATTTCAATTAACCGCAAAGCGGATTACGTTGTAAATCAAGCACATTACAAAGAACTACTGTAAGGCAGAATGTTCGAACGCAGCATCTGATGCGTGCCAAGGCCGTAGTTGGAGCTCAGGCCGCGCAGTTCGACATTAAAGCCAATCACGTTATCGTATTTGCCCTGATTGTTTTCACTGTCCCAGCCGTTAAGCTTACGCTCGTAACCGACGCGCAGCGCGTAACAGCAGGAGTTATATTGCAGACCCACCATCTGGTCAGCTGGCTTGTTCGCGTTTGTGTCAAAGTAGTAAGCGCCTACGATTGACCAGCGGTCGGCGATAGGCCAGCTTGCTACCGCACCAACCTGAGAAATTCCGTCTGAATATTGCGGTAGTTTCCAGTAATTAATGCTGTTCTGATCGTTGCTCTTCGGAAGCGTCGCCTGTATGTATTCCGGACTAGCGTAGCGATAGCTTAGCTGAATCATACGATCTTCATCACGACGATACTCTATGGCCGCGCTACTATTAGCAATATTGTCGAGACGAGTATCATATTGCACTCCGCCACGCAGACCCCAGCGATCGGTCATACGCCAGTAGGTATCTCCCGCCCATACCAGCGATCCCGTTTTGTTGTCTTTCTCCCACTGAATGTTGTCATCGCCGGTGCGAGACTCGGTGAAATAGTAGATTTGACCAACAGAAACGTTAAAACGTTCAACGGAGGCATCATCATAAACGCGCGTTGTGACGCCGGTCGTTAACTGGTTAGCGGATGCGATGCGGTCCAGACCGCCGTAAGTACGGTCACGGAACAGGCCGCTGTAGTCAGACTGCAGTAAAGAAGAGTCGTAGTTTTGAATATTGCTCTGATCGCGATACGGCACGTACAAATACTGCATACGCGGTTCAAGCGTCTGGGTATAACCATCCGCCAGAAGGCCCATATCACGCTCGAAGATCAGCTTGCCGTCCATTTTGAACTGTGGAAGCGTTCGGTTGACCGACTCTTCCAGATGCGCATTGTTAGCTGTGTTGTAATTATCAACATTTTTTTGCTGATAGTGCGTCGCCATCAGCTTGGCTTCGGTATTCAGGCTTGCCCAGTCGTTAGACCACGGTAGATTGATCGTCGGCTCTATATGAACACGCGTGGCTTCCGGCATGTCCGAATCCGTGTTCACGAAATGTACCGCCTGAGCGTAAACCCGGGTGTCGAATGGACCTACGTTATTCTGATACCAGTTAACGTCCAGCTGCGGCTCTGCACCATAGGTAGGGGTGGACTGGTCAGAGAATACCTGGAACTGCTTGGTTGAGACGGTTGCATCAAAGTTCTGCACCGCATAGCCTACGCTGAACTTCTGCGTGGCATAGCCATCCGTGCTCGAGCCGTATTTAGACGAGAAGTCGTTAAAATAAGATGAGTCGCTAACTTTGGTATAGTCAACGTTAAAGCGCCACACCTGATCCATCACCCCGGCATGCTGCCAGTAGAATAGCCAGCGGTGTTTATCGCCTTCTGTAGGATGCTCATCCTGGAAAACCTTATCCGACGGCAGATAATCCAGCTCCATCAGGCCTGCACCGGCCTGAGTCAGGTAGCGGAACTCGTTCTCCCACATGATGTTGCCGCGCTTGTGGATATAGTGCGGCGTGATCGTGGCGTCCATGTTGGGCGCGATGTTCCAGTAATACGGCAGGTAGAACTCAAAGTAGTTCGAGGTGCTGTATTTGGCATTTGGGATCAGGAAGCCCGAGCGACGCTTGTCACCCACGGGAAGCTGAAGATAAGGGCTGTAGAATACCGGCACCGGGCCCAGCTTAAAGCGGGCGTTCCAGATCTCCGCAACCTGCTCTTCGCGGTCATGGATAACTTCGCTCCCGACCACGCTCCAGGTATTTGAACCCGGCAGACAGGATGTAAAGGAACCATTTTCCAGAATCGTATAGCGGTTTTCACCGCGCTGTTTCATCAGGTCCGCTTTACCGCGTCCCTGGCGACCTACCATCTGGTAATCGCCTTCCCAGACGTTAGTATCCTTGGTATTCAGGTTTGCCCAGCCTTTCGGACCTTTCAGGATGACCTGATTGTCGTCATAGTGCACATTACCCAGCGCATCCACCGTTCGTACCGGCTCGGCCGCGCCTTCCGGCTGCTTCTGGTGCAACTGCACTTCATCCGCCTGCAGGCGGCTATTGCCCTGGTTAATATCCACATTGCCCGTAAACGTGGCATTGTCAGGATAAGTACCTTTGGAGCTATCGGCAGTAATGGTTACCGGCAAGCTATTTGTATCGCCCTCCACCAGTGGGCGATTATAACTTGGGACGCCAAGCATACACTGCGAGGCGAGATCGGCCGCCAGCCCCTGTTGGCTGTACAGGGCGGAGCCAATCATTGTGGCCAGGAGGGTGGGGATACGTTTTTTCATACGTTATATTTTATTGTTCCGTCATCAGTGGCTACGGCTTACAAACGCTCAGAGACTATCTTACTCATCAGCGCAGTACCAGCGTTAATCCTGCCCGTTTGCGCGCCAGAGTGTTAGGCTCGCTATCGAATGACGAGTATGATAAAGCAAATTATAGGCGATGTCCTTCAATTGACCGTGGCTTGAACACTGTGATGATGACGTTGCGTCGGCAAGGAATATGACTATCCGGGGAGTATATGCAGTATTGGGGTAAAATAATCGGCGTTGCGTTCGCCATCATCATGGGTGCCGGGTTCTGGGGAATTGTGCTTGGGCTTATCATTGGCCATATGTTTGATAAGGCACGCAGCCGCAAAATGGCCTGGTTTGCCAACCAGCGCGAGCGCCAGTCGCTCTTTTTCTCCACCACCTTTGAGGTGATGGGGCACTTAACCAAATCCAAAGGCCGCGTGACCGAAGCGGATATTCAGGTTGCCAGCGTTTTTATGGATCGCATGAACCTGCACGGTGAGTCCCGCCTGGCGGCGCAGAATGCATTTCGTATCGGTAAATCCGACAATTATCCGCTGCGTGAAAAGATGCGCCAGTTCCGCAGCATCTGCTTCGGACGTTTTGATTTAATTCGGATGTTTCTGGAAATCCAAATCCAGGCGGCGTTTGCCGACGGCTCGCTTCACCCGAATGAACGTGATGTCCTGTACGTTATCGCGGAAGAGCTGGGCATCTCCCGCATGCAGTTTGACCAGTTCCTGCGCATGATGCAGGGCGGCGCCCAGTTTGGCGGCGGCTATCACCAGCAGTCTTCCGGCGGTGCATGGCAGCAGGCGCAGCGTGGTCCGACGCTGGAAGATGCCTGTAACGTGCTTGGCGTGAAGCCCACGGACGATCAGACCACGATTAAACGTGCCTACCGTAAGCTGATGAGCGAGCACCATCCTGACAAGCTGGTGGCGAAAGGCTTACCGCCGGAAATGATGGAGATGGCGAAGCAAAAAGCGCAGGAAATCCAGAAGGCGTACGAGCTCATTAAAGAGAAGAAAGGTTTCAAATAAGAAAAAGCCCGACGATGTCGGGCTTTTTTTCAGAAGTCCACCGGGGCTTTAAACGTCATCGCGTTACCGAAGGCCGGGTGGGTGATGGTGAGCGTCTGCGCATGGAGCTGCAGGCGTGGCGCTAACGCCAGGGCCTCCGGCGGGGCGTAAAACCGGTCGCCCAGAATCGGGTGACCCAGCGCAAGCATATGCACGCGCAGCTGGTGTGAACGTCCGGTAATCGGCTTAAGCAGGACGCGCGCGGAGTTATCCGGCGCGTACTCCAGCACTTCATACTCGGTCTGCGCGGCCTTGCCGGTTTCATAGCACACCTTCTGCTTTGGCCGGTTCGGCCAGTCGCAGATCAGCGGCAAATCCACCAGCCCTTCCGCCTGCGCCGGGTGGCCCCATACGCGGGCCACATACTGCTTTTTCGGCTCGCGCTCGCGGAACTGGCGCTTTAATTCGCGCTCCGCCGCTTTATTCAGCGCCACCACAATCACGCCGCTGGTGGCCATGTCCAGGCGATGGACGGACTCGGCCTGCGGATAATCACGCTGAATGCGCGTCATCACGCTGTCCTTATGCTCATCCAGACGGCCCGGCACGGACAACAGGCCGCTCGGCTTGTTGACCACCATAATGTGTTCATCCTGATACAGAATGACCAGCCAGGGATCCTGCGGCGGATTATACGGCTCCATCACCATTTTGCGCTCCGTTTACTGATGCGTCACAACGATAAGACGCAGGGCATCCAGACGCCAGCCCGCCTGGTTCAGGCTTTCCAGCACCTGCTGACGGTTGCTTTCAATCGCTGCCAGTTCGTCGTCGCGAATGTTCGGGTTGACCGCTTTTAACGCTTCCAGACGGGACAGCTCGGCAGACAGTTTCTCGTCGGCTTCATTGCGCGCGGCGTCAATCAGGTCTCGGGCCGCTTTTTCAATCTGGATTTCGCCCTGCTGGAGAATCGCGTGCACGTCCTGCTGTACCGCGTTCACCAGCTTGCTGCCGGTATGGCGGTTCACCGCGCTCAGCTGACGGTTGAAGCTTTCGAACTCAACCTGTCCTGCCAGATTCGTACCGTTTTTATCCAGCAGCAAACGCACCGGCGTTGGCGGCAGGAAGCGGTTGAGCTGCAGCTGTTTCGGCGCCTGCGCTTCCACAACGTAGATAAGCTCCAGCAACAGCGTGCCTACGGGCAGCGCCTTGTTTTTCAACAGGGAGATGGTGCTGCTGCCGGTATCGCCGGAGAGGATCAGATCCAGCCCGTTGCGGATCAGCGGGTGTTCCCAGGTGATGAACTGAGCATCTTCGCGGGACAGCGCCACATCACGCTCGAAGGTGATGGTACAGCCATCTTCCGGCAGGCCCGGGAAATCCGGAACCAGCATGTGGTCTGACGGGGTTAATACGATCAGGTTCTCGCCACGATCGTCCTGGTTAATCCCGACAATGTCGAACAGGTTCATGGAGAAGCTGATCAGACTGGTATCGTCATCTTGTTCTTCAATGCTCTCGGCAAGCGCCTGCGCTTTTTCGCCACCGTTGGAGTGGATCTCCAGCAGGCGATCGCGACCCTGTTCAAGCTGCGCCTTCAGCGCTTCATGTTTCTCGCGGCAGGATTTAATCAGATCGTCAAAACCGTCGGTATTTTCCGGCGCGGCCAGGTAACCGATCAGATCGCCATGCACCTGGTCATAAATGGTGCGGCCCGTCGGGCAGGTATGCTCAAACGCATCCAGACCTTCGTGGAACCAGCGCACCAGTACCGACTGGGCGGTTTTTTCCAGATACGGCACGTGGATCTGAATATCATGCGCCTGACCAATACGATCCAGACGGCCGATACGCTGCTCCAGCAGATCCGGGTTGAACGGCAGATCGAACATCACCAGATTGCTGGCGAACTGGAAGTTACGCCCTTCAGAACCGATTTCGGAGCACAGCATCACCTGCGCGCCGCTGTCCTCTTCGCCGAACCACGCCGCCGCGCGGTCGCGCTCGACGATGGACATGCCTTCATGGAACACGGCGGCACGAATGCCTTCGCGCTCGCGCAGAACCTGCTCCAGCTGCAGCGCGGTGGCGGCTTTGGCGCAGATCACCAGCACTTTCTGGGAGCGGTGCGCGGTCAGGTAGCCCATCAGCCACTCTACGCGCGGGTCGAAGTTCCACCAGGTGCCGGTATCGCCTTCAAATTCCTGATAAATCTGTTCCGGGTAGAGCATGTCACGCGCGCGCTCTTCCTGAGTTTTGCGCGCGCCCATAATGCCGGAGACTTTAATCGCCGTCTGATACTGCGTCGGCAGCGGGAGCTTGATGGTGTGCAGCTCGCGTTTCGGGAACCCTTTCACGCCGTTACGGGTGTTACGGAACAGCACGCGGCTTGTGCCGTGGCGGTCCATCAGCATGTCGATCAGCTCTTTACGTGCGGATTCTGCATTCTCGCTGTCGCTGTTAGCGGCCTGCAGCAGCGGTTCGATATCCTGCTCGCCAATCAGATCGCTCAGGGTGTTGAGCTCGTCGTTTGAGAGACGTTTACCCGCCAGCAGCAGCGCGACGGCATCCGCAACCGGACGATAGTTGTTCTGCTCTTCTACAAACTGCGCGAAGTCGTGGAAACGGTTTGGATCGAGCAGGCGCAGACGGGCGAAGTGGCTTTCCAGACCGAGCTGCTCCGGCGTTGCGGTCAGCAGCAGGACGCCGGGCACGCGCTCGGCAAGCTGTTCAATCGCCATATATTCCCGGCTCGGCGCGTCTTCGCTCCAGACCAGATGGTGCGCTTCATCGACCACCATCAGATCCCACTCGGCGTCACACAGGTGCTCAAGGCGCTGCTTGCTGCGGCGCACGAAGTCCAGGGAGCAGATCACCAGCTGTTCGGTTTCAAACGGGTTGTCCGCGTCGTGCTGGGCTTCGGCATAGCGCTCGTCGTCGAACATGGAGAAGCGCAGGTTAAAGCGGCGCAGCATCTCGACCAGCCACTGATGCTGCAGGGTTTCAGGCACCACAATCAGCACGCGCTCGGCAGCGCCGGAGAGCAGCTGCTGGTGCAGGATCATACCCGCTTCAATGGTTTTACCCAGGCCCACTTCATCCGCCAGCAGCACGCGAGGCGCGTGGCGACGGCCCACGTCATGGGCGATATTCAGCTGGTGGGGGATCAGGCTGGTGCGCTGGCCGCGCAGTCCGCTCCACGGCATGCGGTACTGCTCGCTCTGGAACTTACGCGCGCGGTAGCGCAGGGAGAAGCGATCCATACGGTCGATTTGCCCGGCAAACAGGCGGTCCTGCGGCTTGCTGAACACCAGTTTACTGTCGAGCAGGACTTCACGCAGGATGACGTTCGTCTCGTCGGTATCAAGACGCGTCCCGATGTAGGCGAGCAGTCCATTCTCTTCTTTTACGTCTTCAATCTTGAGCTGCCAGCCGTCGTGGCTGGTCACGGTGTCACCCGGATTGAACATTACGCGGGTCACAGGGGAGTCATTGCGAGCGTACAGACGGTTTTCACCGGTGGCTGGGAAGAGGAGGGTAACCATGCGCGCATCGACGGCAACGACGGTTCCTAATCCAAGTTCGCTTTCTGTATCGCTGATCCAGCGTTGACCAAGTGTAAAAGGCATAGTTGTTCGGCTCTAATCTTTAATTGCAGGCAATAGTTCGACCCCCGTCAAAAAAGACGGTCATCGAAAAATGGGTCCGGGAATGGAAAGGGCGCTATGGTACTGGATGGCAGCCATTTCGTCACGCGTCAAAATAGGCCAAGTTGCCCTGTCACTAGTGTAGCAAAATCGTCGTCGATGAAAGGCAAAATTCCGTCGGCGACGGGCTGAAGCTGACGCGTAAGATAGTGATCGTAATCGAGCGGAGACTGCTGGTAATCAACGGGTTCCGGGCCGTTAATTGTCCAGACGTATTTGATCGTTCCCCGGTTCTGATACTGCGGGGCACGTCCGCGGCGTACGTTTTCTTCATCCGCCAGACGCGCGGCGCGCACGTGCGGAGGAACGTTACGCTGGTACTCCGCCAGCGGGCGGCGCAGGCGTTTGCGATACACCAGCTGGTCATCCAGCTCGCCCGCCATCAGGCTGGCGATGGTGTCGCGCACGTAATCCTGATACGGCTCGTTGCGGAATACCCGCAGGTAGAGCGTCTGCTGGAAGTGCTGGGCCAGCGGGGTCCAGTCGGTGCGCACCGTCTCCAGGCCTTTAAAGACCATTCTCTGCTTTTCACCTTCCTGAATCAGCCCGGCGTAGCGCTTCTTGCTGCCCTGGTCCGTACCGCGGATGGTGGGCATTAAAAAGCGGGCGAAATGGGTTTCAAATTCCAGTTCTAATGCGCTGGTTAACCGCTCTTTTTGCAAATGTTCCTGCCACCAGTCGTTTACGAAGGCCACCAGTTCTTTGCCGATTCGCGAGGCATCGTCTTCTGAATGGGCACCCTTAAGCCACACAAAGGTTGAATCCGTGTCGCCGTAGATAACGTCATAGCCCCGGGATTCAATCAGCGCTTTGGTCTGACGCATGATGTCGTGCCCGCGCATGGTGATAGACGACGCCAGACGCGGATCGAAGAAGCGGCAGGCGCTGGTCCCCAGCACGCCGTAAAAGGCGTTCATGATGATCTTCAGGGCCTGCGAGAGCGGCTTGTTGCCGTGGCGTTTCGCCTCGTCGCGACCGTGCCAGATGTTCCCCACAATTTCAGGCAGGCAGTGTTTCTCGCGCGAAAAACGGGCGCCGAGAAAACCTTCGGTGCTGTGTTCATCATCTGGCTGAGCCATGCCTTCCACCAGCCCCACTGGGTCAATCAGGAAGGTGCGGATAATTGACGGGTAGAGGCTTTTGTAGTCCAGCACCAGAACCGAATCATACAGTCCTGGGCGGGAGTCCATCACGTAGCCGCCGGGGCTGGCCTGCGGCGGCACGTCCCCGAGGTTGGGCGCAACGTAGCCCGCACGGTGCATTCGTGGGAAATAGAGGTGGCTAAAGGCCGCTACCGAGCCGCCGTGCCTGTCAGCCGCGAGGCCATTTACCGTCGCGCGCTCCAGCAGGAACGGCATGATCTCGGTTTTGTGGAAAATCTGCGTCACCAGCTCGCAGTCTTTCAGGTTATAGGTGGCGAGCGCCGGTTTGTCTTCGTTGAAACGCCGGTCAATCTCGTCCATGCGGTCCCACGGATTGTCGATGGATTTGCCTTCACCGAGCAATTCCTGCGCTACCGCTTCCAGAGAGAAGGAGGAGAAATTCCAGAAGGCGGATTTCAGCGCCTCGATGCCGTCGATAATCAGGCGGCCGTTGGCCTGCGCAAAGAACACGCCGTTCTTAAAGCCGTGCTCGCGCCACTCCAGCTCCGTATTTCCGCGCCCGAGCATCAGCGGGATACGATACCGCTCGGCGTGTTTTTGCAGCACGCGCAGATCAAACTGCACCACGTTCCAGCCGATCAGCACGTCCGGGTCGTGCTCGGCAAACCACTGGTTAAGCTTCTCCAGCAGCTGCGGTCGGCTGCTGACGTACTCAAGCTGAAAATCCAGCCCGGACGCATCGCCGTTCGGCGGCCCGAGCATATAGACAACCCGCTGCCCGCAGCCTTCAAGACCGATGCAGTAAAGTTCGCCGTGACGGGTGGTTTCGATATCCAGGGAGACCCACTTTAGCGGCGGTCGATAGTGCGGATTAGGCTTCAGGCGAGCGTTGATGAGGGTGCCGTTTTGCTCAGCGCCGTCTACCCAGACGGGCGCGGTTATAAACCGCTCCATCAGAAAGCGTTCCGGCGGCCGTATATCCGCTTCGTAGAGCGTCACGCCCGCTTCGCGGAGCAGCTTTTCATAGCGCATCAGCTGGCGATAGGCGCGACAGTAGAGGCCGTAAACCGGCTGGCGGTGGAAATCTTTCAGTTCAAGCGGGGTAATGCGCCAGCCGTTTTCGTCGCGCAGCAGCTGCTTCACTTTTTCGACGTGCGCTTCAGGGATAAACGCCACGGATTCCTGCGGCGGCAGCGTAACGTGCAGCGGGCCGTTGTCCGTCGCCAGCCAGAATGCGACCTCGGTGCCCTGAGGGGTATCCCGCCAGTGTCGGGTCAGTAAAAAACCTTCTTGCGCCTGCGCCACGCCGCTATCCCATAAAATAAAACCAGGCCTGATTATAGCCTGGTTGAATGTTTTACGCTGGGGATATATACAGTTTATTGTCCGTAATAGGCCTTCGCGCCGTGCTTGCGCAGGTAGTGTTTATCCAGCAGGGTTTGCTGCATATCCGGCAACTGCGGCGCGAGCTGGCGACAGAAAATCCCCATATAGGCCACCTCTTCGAGCACGATCGCGTTATGCACCGCATCTTCCGCGTTTTTCCCCCAGGCAAACGGGCCGTGGGAGTGCACCAGCACGCCGGGCATCTGCGCCGCGTCGATTCCCTGTTTCTCGAAGGTTTCGACAATCACGTTACCCGTTTCCCACTCGTACTCGCCGCCGATCTCCGCATCGGTCATCAGGCGCGTGCAGGGTATGGTGCCGTAAAAGTAGTCCGCGTGGGTGGTGCCGGTAGCCGGGATAGGCTGGCCCGCCTGCGCCCAGATGGTCGCGTGACGAGAATGGGTATGCACAATGCCGCCGATGGTCGGGAATGCCTGGTACAGCAGGCGGTGGGTGGGCGTATCGGAGGAGGGCTTTTTGTTACCTTCCACCACTTCACCCGTTTCGATGCTGACCACTACCATATCTTCAGCGGTCATCACCGTGTAATCCACGCCGGAAGGCTTGATCACGAACACGCCTTTTTCCCGATCAACGGCGCTCACGTTACCCCAGGTGAGGGTCACCAGGTTGTGTTTCGGCAGCGCCAGGTTGGCTTCGAGCACCTGACGTTTGAGATCTTCTAACATCGTTGTCTCCCTGCCCGGCGAGCGCAGCGCCACCGGGCATTTCGTACTTAGCGTTTTGAACCGTAATAAACTTCGTTCCAGCGCAGCGCGTCTTTGAAGGCAGGCAGGCGGGTGTCGTTATCAATCACGGTCAGTTCGATATCGTGCAGCTCGGCGAACTGACGCATGTCGTTAAGGTCCAGCGCGTGGCTGAAGACGGTATGGTGCGCACCGCCGGCCAGGATCCACGCCTCTGACGCGGTTGGCAGGTCCGGCTGCGCTTTCCACAGGGCGTTGGCGACCGGCAGTTTCGGCAGAGAATGCGGGGTTTCAACCGCATCGACGCAGTTCACCAGCAGGCGGAAACGATCGCCGAGATCGATCAGGCTGGCGTTGATGGCCGGGCCGGTACGGGTGTTGAAGATCAGACGAGCCGGATCCGCTTTGCCGCCGATGCCGAGGTACTGCACGTCGAGGATCGGTTTCTCTTCCACCGCAATCGAAGGGCACACTTCCAGCATGTGTGAGCCGAGCACCAGGTCGTTGCCGTTCTCGAAGTGGTAGGTATAGTCCTCCATAAAGGAGGTGCCGCCCTGCAGACCGGTCGACATCACCTTCATGATGCGAAGCAGAGCGGCAGTTTTCCAGTCGCCTTCGCCCGCAAAGCCGTAGCCCTGCTGCATAAGACGTTGTACCGCCAGGCCCGGCAGCTGTTTCAGGCCGTGGAGGTCTTCAAAGGTGGTAGTAAAAGCGTGGAAGCCACCCTGTTCCAGGAAGCGCTTCATGCCCAGCTCGATGCGCGCCGCATCCAGCACGTTCTGGCGCTTGTCGCCGTTGATTTGTGCCGCAGGGGTCAGGCGGTAGCTGCTTTCGTACTCGTCCACCAGCGCGCTCACGTCGCCGTCGCTGATTTCATTTACCACCTGCACCAGGTCGCCCACCGCCCAGGTATTCACGGAGAAGCCGAACTTGATCTGCGCCGCGACTTTATCACCGTCGGTGACAGCCACTTCACGCATGTTGTCGCCAAAACGCACCACTTTCAGGTGACGGGTGTCCTGCTTAGAGACCGCCTGACGCATCCAGGAGCCGATGCGCTGTTGCGCTTTGCCGTCCTGCCAGTGGCCGGTGACCACCGCGTGCTGCTGGCGCATGCGCGCGCCGATGAAGCCGAACTCGCGGCCGCCGTGCGCGGTCTGGTTCAGGTTCATGAAGTCCATGTCGATGCTGTCCCACGGCAGGGAAGCGTTGAACTGGGTATGGAACTGCAGCAGCGGTTTGTTGAGGATAGACAGGCCGTTGATCCACATTTTGGCCGGAGAGAAGGTGTGCAGCCACACCACCAGGCCAGCGCATTTATCGTCGTAGTTGGCGTCACGGCAGATATTGGTGATTTCGTCCGGCGTGGTGCCCAGCGGTTTCAGCACCAGCCTGCACGGCAGTTTGGCTTCCGCGTTCAGCGCGTTAACCACGTGCTCAGCGTGTTTCGTTACCTGCTGCAGCGCTTCCGGTCCGTACAGATGCTGGCTGCCAATCACAAACCACACTTCATAGTTATTAAAAATGGTCATCATCGTGTCCTTAATGGGTCAGGGTTGCCGTAGTGTCCGCGGTGCTTTTGGCCGGGGCGGCGACAGGGAGATAGTGAAGCTCGGCGCTTTTTGCCCATTGCTGGTAGCGCTGATAAAGCTGTTCAAAGCGTTGTGCCTGCCGGGCACGCGGCTGGAGCGTGTTTTCGACGGCGCTCGCCATATGCCGCTGTGCGGTCGGAATATCGGCATGAACGCCTGCGGCCACGGCAGCGAAAATCGCCGCGCCCAGCGCGCAGCACTGATCGGAGGCCACAATCTGCAGCGGACGGTTCAGCACGTCGCAGCAGGCCTGCATGATCACCGGGTTTTTACGGGCGATACCGCCCAGCGCCATCACGTTATTCACGTCGATACCCTGTTCGGTGAAGCACTCCATAATGGCGCGCGCGCCGAAGGCGGTGGCGGCAATCAGACCGCCGAACAGCGCCGGGGCGTCGGTCGCCAGGTTGAGATCGGTAATCACCCCTTTCAGGCGCTGGTTGGCAAACGGCGTGCGGCGACCGTTAAACCAGTCCAGCACCACCGGCAGGTGATCGAGAGACGGATTTTTTGCCCAGGCTTCGGTGAGCTGCGGCAGAAGCTGTTTTTTGCTGTCGGCAATCTGGGTTTTCAGTTCAGGATGCGCCGCCGCCAGCTGGTCCAGCGGCCAGCCCAGCACGCCGCCAAACCAGGCGTAGATATCGCCAAACGCGGACTGACCGGCTTCAAGGCCGATAAAGTCCGGCACCACGCTGCCGTCAACCTGGCCGCAGATACCTTTCACCGCGCGGTCGCCGACGCTGGCTTTATCCGCCGTCAGGATGTCGCAGGTGGAGGTGCCGATAACTTTGACCAGCGTGTTGGGCTGCGCGCCCGCGCCCACGGCGCCCATATGGCAGTCAAACGCGCCGCCGGAGATAGCCACGTTCTGCGGCAGGCCGAGGCGTTTTGCCCACTCTTCGCAAAGGGTGCCGACCGGAATATCGGCGGTGAAGGTGTCGGTAAACAGCGGGTATGTCAGGTTCTTGTTGATGATCGGGTCGAGCTCGTCGAAGAACGCAGCCGGAGGCAGGCCGCCCCAGCTTTCATGCCACAGGGATTTGTGCCCGGCGCTGCAGCGGCCGCGGCGGATGTCCTGCGGGCGGGTAGTGCCGGAGAGCAGGGCGGGCACCCAGTCGCACAGCTCAATCCAGGATGCCGCGGCCTGCGCAACGGCTGCATCGGCACGGGTGACGTGGAGGATCTTGGCCCAGAACCACTCGCTGGAGTAAATCCCGCCGATGTAGCGCGAGTAGTCGGTTTTGCCCGGCTGGTGGCATAAACGGGTAATGGCTTCGGCCTCTTCCACGGCGGTATGGTCTTTCCACAGCACGAACATGGCGTTCGGGTTGTCGGCAAACTCCGGGCGCAGCGCCAGCACGCGGCCTTCGGCGTCCACCGGGGCAGGCGTTGAGCCGGTGCTGTCGACGCCAATGCCCACGACATCGGCCCGCTGTGCGTCCGTCAGTTCGGCCAGTACGGTTTTAATTGCCGCTTCCATCGACTCGATGTAGTCGCGCGGGTGGTGACGGAACTGGTTGTTCGGCGCATCGCAGTAGCGCCCCTCTTGCCAGCGCGGGTACCACTCAACGCTGGTTGCTATCTCCTGGCCGGACGTACAGTCCACTGCCAGCGCGCGAACCGAGTCGCTGCCAAAATCGAGGCCAATTGCAATTGCCATGGTGTTGCTCCATCCAAAAAACAGGTATGGAAGAACATTAGAGACTGGGGGCGAAAATCGTCAGGCAGGATCCGCTAATCTTATGGACTAAATTGCTGTTACGACGGAAAGTGTGACGCCGTGCAAATATTCAATGTGGACATTTCTGCCGCACTTATAGACACTTTTGTTACTGCTTATCTGCCCGTACTGGCGGAGAAATCAGGGGGAAAGGCTGAAACATGGCGGACGTAAAAGAGGCGTGATGCTTTTGGGATCTTTTCGCGGGCCATTTTTAACCTGCTTTTAGTGATATGGACAATTGGTTTCCTTCAGGACCCTTGGGAGAACTGAATCTATGGCCGAACCGCAAAACGATCCCCTGCTGCCGGGATACTCGTTTAACGCGCATCTTGTGGCGGGACTGACCCCTATCGAGGCTGAGGGATATCTCGATTTTTACGTCGACCGACCGCTCGGGATGAAAGGATATATCCTGAACCTGACCGTGCGCGGGGAAGGGGTGATCAAAAACGGCGATCGGCAGTTTATCTGCCGCCCCGGCGATATGCTGCTGTTCCCGCCAGGGGAAATCCACCACTACGGGCGTCACCCGGACGCCAAAGAGTGGTATCACCAGTGGGTCTATTTCCGCCCGCGCGCCTAC
This sequence comes from Enterobacter sp. 168J2, assembly GCF_034107265.1. Taxonomy (NCBI): domain Bacteria; kingdom Pseudomonadati; phylum Pseudomonadota; class Gammaproteobacteria; order Enterobacterales; family Enterobacteriaceae; genus Enterobacter; species Enterobacter sp. 168J2. Next base: position 364,560 of record NZ_JAWNEB010000002.1, read on the forward strand.
TGGCAGGAGTGGCTGTCGTGGCCGGCCATTTTCGCGCAAACCGGTTTTTATCGTCCGGATGAAGTGCATCTGGCACAGTTTCGTGAGCTGTTCGCGCAGATTATTGAGGCGGGGCAGGCCGGGGGGCGCTACGCTGAACTGCTGGCGATCAACCTGCTTGAGCAGGTGCTGCTGCGCCGCATGGAGGCCATCAACGAATCCCTTAACCCGCCGCTGGACAACCGCGTCCGCGACGCCTGCCAGTACATTAGCGACCATCTGGCCGACAGCCAGTTTGATATCGCCAGCGTCGCCCAGCACGTCTGCCTGTCGCCGTCACGGCTCTCGCATCTGTTCCGCCAGCAGCTGGGCGTCAGCGTACTGAGCTGGCGTGAGGATCAGCGCATCAGCCAGGCAAAGCTGTTGCTCAGCACCACCCGGATGCCTATCGCGACCGTCGGACGCAACGTGGGCTTTGAAGATCAGCTCTATTTCTCTCGCGTGTTTAAGAAGTGCACCGGCGCCAGCCCCAGTGAATTCCGCGCGGGATGTGAATAATCGGTAAAAAAAGCTAAACATACAGGTGAATGCAGAAAGCAACCTGTAAACTATTCAGACAATTGTTGCCTTGACGCAGTGCAGGGCGCTAAGCAGAATCGCTGATTCGTTTTCTGACCGGAATAGTTATGCAGGCATTGCTGGAACACTTTATTACCCAGTCCGTTATGTACTCGCTCATCGCCGTGGCGCTGGTGGCGTTTCTGGAATCGCTGGCGCTTGTGGGGTTGATCCTGCCCGGCACAGTGATGATGGCGGGGCTCGGTGCGCTTATCGGCAGCGGCGAGGTCAATTTCTGGCAGGCGTGGCTGGCCGGGATTATCGGTTGCCTGATGGGGGACTGGATTTCCTTCTGGCTGGGCTGGCGCTTTAAGAAGCCGCTGCACCGCTGGTCGTTTATGAAAAAGAACAAAGCGTTGCTGGATAAAACCGAACATGCCCTGCACCAGCACAGCATGTTCACCATTCTGGTAGGCCGCTTTGTCGGGCCGACGCGCCCGCTGGTGCCGATGGTGGCGGGGATGCTGGATCTGCCTGTCGCAAAATTCGTGGTGCCGAACATTATCGGCTGCGTATTCTGGCCGCCGTTTTACTTCCTGCCGGGGATCCTCGCGGGCGCGGCGATTGATATCCCTGACGGCATGCAAAGCGGTGAGTTTAAGTGGCTGCTGCTTGGCACGGCGGTGATGCTGTGGCTGGCGGCCTGGCTCTGCTGGCGGCTATGGCGTAGCGCGAAAGCCAGCGTCGATCGCCTGACGCGCTATCTCCCGCGCGCGCGCCTGCTCTGGCTGGCCCCGCTGACGCTGGGTGTGGCCGTGGTGGCGCTGGTGGCGCTGATTCGCCACCCGCTGATGCCGGTGTATGGTGAGATCCTGTTGAAGGTGGTGAGCCGTTAAGGCCTTTTCCCTCTCCCACGGGAGAGGGCATCAGACCGCACAAGGTAAAAGCAAAACGGCAACTGGTTGCCGTTTTTGGTGTTTGTACCCTCTCCCCGTGGGAGAGGGCCAGGGTGAGGGCATCAGACCGCACGAATGCCTAACAATGAAGACGCCCCCGCTTTACCACTCAGCAGTTCTTCTGTACTTCCATCCCACAAAATACGCCCTTCGGCAATCACCACCGATCGCGGGGCGATGCGGGCAGCATCTTCGATACTGTGCGACACCATTAGCATCGTCAGCTGCTGGCTCTGACAGACGTCCTGCACCAGCGCGAGCATCTCCTGGCGCAGCGCGGGATCGAGCGCCGAGAACGGCTCATCCAGCAGCAGTATCGGCTGCTCGCGTACCAGACAGCGCGCCAGCGCCACGCGCTGTCGCTGGCCGCCGGAAAGCTCGCCGGGCAGCCTGTCGATGAAGGCGGAAAGCCCCATTTGTTCGGCGATCGCCGCCAGCTTCTGCCGCTGCGCAGCATTGAGTTTCAACCCCGGATCCATCCCCAGCGCGATGTTCTGCCACACCGTAAGATGATTAAACAAATTGTTTTCCTGAAACAGCATCGATACCGGACGTTTAGCCGGAGGGGTGAGGGTGAAATCACGATTATCGATGGCTATCGACCCGCTGGCCGGCTGCAAAAAACCGGCAATTAAATTGAGCAAGGTGCTTTTGCCGGCGCCGCTTGGGCCAAGCACCGCGATCCGCTCGCCCCGCTGAACGGTAAGGGTGAAGCGCATTGGCAGGTGCTCGTAAAGCCAGGTTACATCAGTCAGTTTTAACATCGCGCCCCGGGAGTTTTTCGATAACGGTAAATAAGGCAAAGCACAGCACCAGCAGCAATAGCGCCGTGACCGCGCCATCCTGGCTGCGATAGGAGCCAATTTGCTGGTAAAGCCAGAACGGCAGCGTGCGGAAATTTTCGTTGCCAAACAGGGCCACTACGCCAAAATCGCCAATCGACAGCACGCAGGCGAAGGCCAGCGCCTGGGCGAGCGGCCGCTTCAGGGCGCGCAGCTCGACCACCTTCAGACGCTGCCAGCCTTTCATTCCCAGCGACTGGCACAGCAAACTGTAGCGGCTATTGACGTCCCGCATCGGGTTTTCCAGCACCTTAAGCGCATACGGGATGGCCATTAAGGCGTTCGTAAAGATAACGATCCCGTCGGCCCTTTCCGGCAGGCCGATGGTGCTGTTGAACAGCAAAAAGAAACCGGTCGCCAGCACAATGCCCGGCATTGCCAGAATAAGCATGCCCGTCAGCTCCAGCGCGTGTCCGGCTTTACGGGCATGACGCGCGTAGAGCTCGCGGCTGCTCCAGAGCAGCATCATGGTCAGCGTCACGCAGATTAGCCCGGCTGCCAGCGCGATGCGTAGCGAGGTCCACGTCGCTTGCCACAGGACGGGCTGTTGCAGGACGGACATAAGATTAAGGTTTAAACCATCAACGATGACGGCCAGCAGCGGCGGCAGCAGTAGCAGCAGCGCCAGCGCGATCAGTATAAAATCCGAGATGCGGCTGTGCAGGCTGTCCTGCGGATCGCGCCAGCCGGTGATTTGATTACTGCCAGCGGGAATGGCTTTGCTCAGACGCTGGCTCAACAGCACCAGCGCCAGGCAGCACGCCATCTGCACCATCGCCAGCAGCGCGGCGCGGACCGGATCGTAGTCGTAGCTTAAGGCCTGATAGATCGCCAGCTCAATGGTGGTAGCCTGCGGTCCGCCGCCGAGCGAAAGCACGGTGGCAAAGCTGGCGAAGCAGAGCATAAAGATCAGCGCGGCCACCGGAGCAATCTGGCGTCGCAGCCACGGCCATTCAACAAAGCGGAAGAACGACCAGCCGCGCATGCCGAGCTGGGCGGCAATCTGGCGCTGCTCGCCGGGGATGTTCTCCAGCGCCTGCAAAAAGAGGCGCGTCGCCATCGGCATATTGAAGAAAATGTGCGCCAGCAGGATGCCCTTCAGCCCATAAGGGGAAAAGGTCCACTCCAGCCCCAAAGATGCGAAGAGCGAGGCCAGCCAGCCCTGACGACCGTAGACGCTCAGGATGCCAAAAACGGCCACCAGAACCGGCAGGATCAGCGTCATGGCGCACAGGCGCAGCAGCGCCTGCCTGCCGGGAAAGCGCCGTCGGTATAGCGCCCGCGCGAGGAAAATGGCCGGGATCGCAGACAGCAGCGCAGAAAGAAACGCCTGCCAGAAGGAGAACCGGATAACGTGCCAGAGATAGCTGTCGTGCCAGAGCGCGAGCAGATCGCCCTCTGGCGCGTTAAACCACAGTGCAAGAAATGCCCCCAGGCTGACCACCACCATCAGCATGGCGGCGAGCAGGCCGGGGATTAACCAGCCGGGAATTAACGGCTGACGGCGCGTTGCCATTCACTTACCCATGCTGCACGCTGCGCGGCGACCTGCTGCGGCGTAAACTCCAGCGAGGTTGTTGGCTTGGTCAACTGCTCGAAGCCTTCCGGTAGCGCAACGTTAGTGACCGGATACATCCAGTTGCCCGCTGGGATGGCGTTCTGGAACGCCGGTGAAACCATAAATTTCAGGAACTTCTCGGCCAGTTCCGGCTGTTTGCTGGCGGCGGTGCGGGCAGCCACTTCCACCTGCAGATAATGCCCTTCAGCAAAATTCGCGGCGGCGTAGTTGTCTTTCTTCTCGGCGATAATGTGGTAGGCCGGAGACGTGGTGTAGCTCAGCACCAGGTCGCTTTCCCCTTTCAGGAACAGGCCGTAGGCTTCGCTCCAGCCTTTGGTGACGGTGACGGTTTTAGCGGCCAGCTTCTGCCACGCTTCCGGCGCGTTATCCCCGTAGACTTTCTTCATCCACAGCAGCAGGCCCAGGCCCGGCGTGCTGGTGCGCGGATCTTCGTAAATCACGCGCCACTTCTGGTCGCTTTCCACCAGCTCTTTCAGGCTTTTCGGTGGGTTTTTCAGCTTATTTTTGTCGTAAACAAAAGCAAAGTAGCCGTAGTCGAACGGCACGAAGGTGTCGTTTTTCCAGCCGCCCGGTACGTTAACGGCATCTGCCGCCACGCCGCTTTTGGCAAACAGTTTGGTTTGCGTCGCGGCTTCCAGCAGGTTGTTATCCAGCCCGAGCACCACGTCGGCTTTGCTGTTTTTACCTTCCATGCGCAGACGGTTGAGCAGCGACACGCCATCTTCCAGCGCCACGAACTTCAGCTCGCAGTTGCAGTCGGCTTCAAAGGCTTTTTTCACCACCGGACCAGGGCCCCAGTCGGCGGAGAAGGAGTCGTAGGTGTAGACCGTCAGGACGGGTTTCGCGAAAGCAGGCAGCGCAAACAGCGCCAGCAGGGGAAGAACGTTTTTTAACACTTTGCACCTCAGGGTTGAGTGGCAAAGGATTTTGAGCGACAGCCTCAAATCCCTTCGCCGGCGTTATCCGGATCAGGTTCGACGGGTATTATCTCAGCGCACATCTGTGATGCAGCACCCCGTTGAGAACGGCGCTATTGTAATGATTTGGTGAATATTACGAAAGCGTTATGGCTCCGGCGGCGCAAACCAGGCGGATTTAAAATCAAACCAGCCCAGGGTGTTCATCCGCAGGCCGCGCATGCTGCGCTGTCCCTGGATCAGCAGCCAGTGGTGGATCAACGGTACGATCGTCTGTCCGGCCAGGAGCTCCTGGCACCACGCGGCCAGATCCATTTCGCCTGCCCGCCACTTCGCGGCGTCCTGCTGCCAGTCCCGCTTGATACAGTGCTGAATGAGGGGCACTTCGTACAGGTGAGAAAAGAGCGAGAAATCCAGCGGCAGCGTAAAGTTGGCGCTGTTGAGCCAGATATCGCTGACGACATCCCCGCGGTGCCATTCATCGTAATCGACTTCCTGTATCGCCAGCGTCACGCCTTCGGCCGCCAGCAGCTTGCTCATGATCTTCGCGATAAAACGGTGCTCAATGTGATCGCGATAGTAGCTGAGGGTGATGGTCTCCAGCCCGGCGGGTTTTTCGCTGCGCACCGGCTGAGCATGATGCCAGCGCGGAAGCAGGCCATATGCCGGGAACCACCAGGTCTGGTATTGATCCTCGGCGTGATAAATCAGGTTCGCCGGGGCCAGAATATGGCTGATCCACCTGCGGACGTCGTGGTTTGCTCCGCGGTGGCTGCGGCTGTCAAAGAGCAGGTAGTAACAGCCCTCCTCCAGGCGACTTTCGAACGCCTTTTCGCTTGTTGTGGGCCCCTCCAGCGTCAGGCCGGCGCTCAGCTCTTCGTTGAGATCCGGCAATACCCAGACGTTCACTTCGTCGATCAGCGCCCGATAGCCAAAATAGTCATCAAAGGCGCGGATCTTGAGCTGATTGTTGTTATTGCGCGACACGGCGTAGGGGCCCGTGCCAATCGGCAGGCTGGCAAAATTGTTCAGCGATCGCCATTCTCCGGGCAGGATCATTGAGGGCACATAGCCCAGCAGCCACGGCAGCCATCTGTCCGGCTGCGACAGTTCAATGTCCAGGGTCCAGGCCGTGGGGGAGTGGATCCGCGAGACGTGCGAATAGAGCGGAAGCGTGCGGGCGCGCTCCAGAGAGGCGATGACGTCACTCATCTCCAGCTCGCGGCCATGGTGGAAGTGAATGCCCGGGCGTAAAAAGAAACGCCAGTGCAGGGGGGAAAGCTGCTGCCAGTGGTGCGCGATATCCGCTTCCAGTTCCCCATTTTCCTCATTTATTTTCGTCAGACCGCTGAATATCTGCCGGGCCATGTGGGTTTCAGAACGTCGCAATGCCGTGCCGGGCAACAGGTTTTTCATCGGACGATAGTAGAGCACCCGCAGAATGTGGCGGCCCTGACGAAAGCTGCGCCCCAGATGCGAGACCAGCATCTGGCGCACGGCGGCCTTGTCGCCCACCAGCTGCACCAGCTGATCGATGCGGTCCTGCTCCAGCAGATCCTCCGCCCGCTGCTGCTGCAGCGCCAGACCGGTATAGAGGAAGGTCAAGCGTGAGCGTTTGCCGCGTCCGGCCTCGGCCTCCCAGCTTAGCCAGCCCTGCTGCTGCATGGTGTTGAGCAACGTGCGCATATGGCGGCGAGAGCAGTTGAGGAGTTCTGCCAGCTCGTTAAGCGTGGTCTCCTGCGATTGACCCTCGCAGCACTGCCACAGGCGGATGAATTGTTGTTGCAGTCGACCGGATGGCATAAAAGAGGAACTCCTGACAAAAAATCAGCAATTTATTAATCCCTATATTAAGCCAATAATTCTTCCCGATGAAGTGAGGAGGTAAATTATGAAGAGGTCTACCGCACGTCAGTTTTATCAGCAGTACTTTTCAGCGACAAAAGGATCGTCCTGGCTGGCCCGCCAGTGTGCAGAGCAACGGCTGAAAATATTGGAAGAACTGATGCAGTGGGACGTTACGAAACCGACCTCTTCCCGCTAACTCGCCTCGATCATGTGTGACTGAGTATTGGTGTTTATCACCCGCCAGCAAAATGTTTTTGCTGGCTTTTTTCGTTTATTCTTTCACCCAATTTCGATTCGCTTTCACAAGGACTTGCGCATGCTGTGGTTGATGACGATGGGGCGCCGCCTGAATGGCGTATATGCCGCTTTTATGCTGGTGGCCTTTATGATGGGCGTGGCGGGGGCCCTGCAGGCGCCGACGCTGAGCCTGTTTCTCAGCCGCGAGGTGGGGGCGCAGCCGTTTTGGGTTGGCCTGTTTTATACCGTCAACGCGATTGCCGGGATCCTCGTAAGTCTGGGGCTGGCGAAACGATCGGACAAGCAGGGCGATCGCCGCAGGCTGATCCTCTTTTGCTGCGCGATGGCCGTAGGAAACGCGCTGCTTTTTGCCTTCAATCGTCATTACCTGACGCTTATCACCTGCGGCGTGCTGCTGGCCTCTCTTGCGAATACCGCCATGCCGCAGCTGTTCGCGCTGGCCCGTGAATACGCCGACAGCTCGGCGCGAGAGGTGGTGATGTTCAGCTCGGTGATGCGCGCGCAGCTCTCGCTGGCGTGGGTCATCGGCCCGCCGCTGGCGTTCATGCTGGCGCTGAACTACGGCTTTACGGTCATGTTTTCTATCGCGGCAGGCATTTTTATTATCAGCCTGGCGCTGATAGCCTTTGCGCTGCCGTCTGTCGCCCGGGTTGAGCAGACGACGGATAAGCCCATCACTCAGGTGAGCGGCTGGCAGGATAAAAACGTGCGGATGCTGTTTATCGCCTCCACGCTGATGTGGACCTGCAACACCATGTACATCATTGATATGCCGCTGTGGATCAGCAGCGATCTGGGTCTGCCGGACAAGCTCGCGGGGATCTTAATGGGGACCGCCGCCGGGCTGGAAATTCCGGCAATGATTCTGGCGGGATACTACGTTAAGCGCTTCGGAAAACGTCGGATGATGATCGTTGCCGTGGCGGCCGGGGTGCTGTTCTACGCAGGGCTGCTCCTTTTCCATTCGCGTGAAGCGTTGCTGGTGCTGCAGCTGTTTAATGCCGTGTTTATTGGCATCGTTGCCGGGATCGGCATGCTCTGGTTCCAGGATCTCATGCCCGGCCGCGCCGGCTCCGCGACTACGCTGTTCACCAACAGCATTTCGACGGGCGTTATTCTGGCGGGAGTGATTCAGGGGGCGCTGGCGCAAAGCTATGGCCATGCCTCGGTTTACTGGATGATTGCTGCGATTTCGGTGGTGACGCTTGGGCTGACCTGCCGGGTTAAGGATGTTTGATTCTGGAAGGCGGCTTCACGAAATGAAACGATTTTCTGACAGGAGCAGAGAAGGCGCATAGAGTGCGTGGCGGGTGCTTGAGGCTGTTTGCCTCAGGCTTTCGCAAGAGGCAAACAGTGGAGAGTCCCACATCAAAAAAATGATGGGGAGACCAACTTCACAACACACATTGCGAGGTTAGTCTCTTCATTGCCGAAAAGCAATAAGGAGGCTGGAATGCCAAAACGTACTCTGCTGTTAGGTTTGTTTCTGATCTGTACGACGCTATTGATCTTCACCTGGATGGTGCGTGATTCGCTGTGTGAATTGCACTTCAGACAGGAGAAAACAGAGCTGGCGGCAGTGTTGGCTTACGAAGCAAAACGTTAGCGGTATTGGCGGGGATATTTCCCCGCCTCTCCAGAGTGGTTGAGCCTCAACGCACCCTTATCAATGGCCCGCGCCCTGCGGGCCATTGCCTTTAGCCCATAAACGCAGGCTGTTTTTTCTCGTACGCTGAGATGGCGTCCTCGTGCTGGAGCGTCAGGCCAATGCTGTCCAGACCGTTCAGCATGCAGTGGCGACGGAAGGCATCAATGCTGAAGCTGTAGGTCTTATCCCCGGCTTTCACCACTTCCGCTTCCAGATCCACCTCAAACGCCATGCCCGGGTTCGCCTTCACCAGCGCGAACAATTCATCGACCTGCTCGTCGCTCAGCGTCACCGGCAGCAGCTGGTTGTTGAAGCTGTTGCCGTAGAAGATATCCGCGAAGCTCGGGGCGATAACCACCTTAAAGCCGTAGTCGGTCAACGCCCAGGGCGCATGCTCACGCGAGGAGCCGCAGCCGAAGTTTTCCCGCGCCAGCAGAATGGATGCCCCTTTGTATTCCGGGAAGTTCAGGACGAATTCCGGGTTTGGCACTTCGCCTTTGTCGTCCAGAAAACGCCAGTCGTTGAACAGGTGTGCGCCAAAACCGGTGCGGGTCACTTTCTGCAAAAACTGCTTAGGAATGATCGCGTCCGTATCGACGTTAGCGGCGTCCAGCGGGACAACACGGCCCGTATGTTGGGTAAATTTCTCTGCCATGATTGTCTCCTTATTTCAGGCTGCGAATATCGGCGAAATGGCCGGTGACTGCCGCAGCGGCGGCCATTGCCGGGCTGACCAGGTGGGTGCGTCCACCCCGGCCCTGACGGCCTTCAAAGTTACGGTTGCTGGTGGAGGCGCAGCGCTCGCCCGGATTCAGGCGGTCGTTGTTCATCGCCAGACACATTGAGCAGCCCGGCAGACGCCATTCGAAGCCTGCTTCGATAAAGATCTTATCCAGTCCTTCCGCTTCCGCTTGGGCTTTCACCGGACCGGAGCCTGGAACCACCAGCGCCTGTACGCCCGGCGCCACTTTGCGGCCTTTCGCAATCTCTGCCGCCGCGCGTAAATCTTCGATGCGGGAGTTTGTGCAGGAACCGATAAAGACTTTATCAATGGCGATGTCGGTCAAAGGTACGCCTGGCTTCAGCCCCATGTAGGCCAGCGCTTTTTCCGCGCTGGCGCGCTCGACCGGATCGGCGAAGGACGCCGGGTCCGGGATGCTGTCGTTGACGGAAATCACCTGGCCTGGATTGGTACCCCAGGTGACTTGCGGCGCAATCTCTTCCGCCTGCAGCGTGACAACGGTATCGAAGGTGGCACCGTCGTCAGTTTTCAGGGTTTTCCAGTACGCGACCGCATCGTCAAAATCCTGACCTTTCGGCGCGTGCAGACGGCCCTTCACATAGTTGAAGGTGGTTTCGTCCGGTGCGACCAGGCCTGCTTTAGCGCCCATCTCAATAGCCATATTGCACAGGGTCATACGACCTTCCATGCTCAGCGCCTGAATGGCTTCACCGCAGAATTCCACCACGTGACCGGTACCGCCTGCGCTGCCGGTTTTGCCGATGATGGCGAGAACGATGTCCTTCGCGGTAATGCCCGGCGCGGCTTTACCCTTCACTTCAATTTTCATGGTTTTGGCGCGGCCCTGTTTCAGGGTCTGCGTCGCCAGAACGTGCTCAACTTCCGAGGTGCCGATGCCGAACGCCAGCGCGCCAAATGCGCCGTGGGTCGCGGTATGGGAGTCACCGCAGACGATGGTCATACCCGGCAGGGTAATACCCTGCTCAGGCCCCATCACGTGGACAATGCCCTGATACGGATGGTTCAGGTCGTACAGCTCAACGCCAAACTCGTTGCAGTTCTTAATCAGCTCCTGCATCTGGATACGCGCCATTTCACCGGACGCATTGATGTCTTTGGTTTCGGTCGAGACGTTGTGATCCATGGTCGCGAAGGTTTTACCCGGCTGGCGCACCGGGCGCTTGTGCGCGCGGAGGCCGTCGAAGGCCTGCGGAGAGGTCACTTCGTGCACCAGGTGGCGGTCAATGTACAGCAGTGGGGTTTCGTTTGGCGCCTCGTAGACAACGTGGGCGTCAAATAACTTTTCATATAAGGTCCTGGCCATGATTACACCCCTTCAGCGACATAGCGGGCAATGATGTCACCCATTTCATCAGTACTGACTGCTGCCGTACCGCGCGCTAAGTCACCGGTACGGACGCCTTCTTCTAACGCCCGGTTAATGGCGTTTTCAATTGCGGTTGCTGCGTCGCCTGCATCGAGGCTGTAGCGCAGCAGCAGGGCCAGAGAGAGGATCTGCGCAATCGGGTTGGCAATATTTTTACCTGCGATATCCGGCGCGGAGCCGCCCGCCGGTTCGTACAGGCCAAAGCCTTCTTCGTTCAGACTTGCGGACGGCAGCATACCCATGGAGCCGGTGATCATCGCGCACTCGTCAGACAAAATATCGCCGAACAGGTTGGAGCACAGCAGCACGTCAAACTGGGACGGATCCTTAATCAGCTGCATCGTTGCGTTGTCGATGTACATGTGCGACAGCTCAACGTCCGGGTACTGCTTAGCGACTTCACTGACGATCTCGCGCCACAAAATGGACGACTGCAGCACGTTCGCCTTATCAATAGAGGTCACCTTATGGCGGCGCTTGCGCGCAGACTCAAAGGCGATATGGGCGATACGTTCAATTTCGAAACGGTGATACACCTCGGTATCAAACGCTTTCTCATGCTGGCCGCTGCCTTCGCGACCCTTTGGCTGACCAAAATAGATGCCGCCCGTCAGCTCACGCACGCAGAGAATGTCGAATCCGTTGGCCGCGATATCCGCGCGCAGCGGGCAAAACTCTTCCAGCCCCTGATACAGCTTCGCCGGACGCAGGTTGCTGAACAGCTTAAAATGTTTACGCAGCGGCAGGAGCGCGCCGCGCTCTGGCTGCTCTGCCGGCGGCAGATGTTCCCATTTCGGGCCACCGACGGAACCAAACAGCACGGCATCGGCATTTTCGCATCCTTCAACGGTGGCTTTCGGCAATGGCGTTCCGTGGTTATCAATCGCAATACCGCCCACGTCGTAGTGGCTGGTGGTAATCTTCATCGCAAAACGCGAGCGAACGGCTTCCAGTACTTTCAGCGCCTGTGCCATCACTTCCGGGCCAATACCGTCACCCGGCAACACAGCAATATGGTAATTCTTCGACATTACACGGTTTCCTTGTTGTTCTCTTTATTCTGAGCTTTGCGTTGCAACTCTTTTTCGACTTCAGCGGCGCGCCAGATGTTGTTCAGGACATGCACCATCGCTTTCGCGGAGGATTCGACAATATCCGTCGCCAGGCCCACGCCGTGGAAACGGCGGCCGTTGTAGTTGACGACGATATCCACCTGACCCAGCGCGTCTTTACCGTGCCCTTTCGCCGTCAGGTCATACTTCACCAGCTCAACGTCATACTCGGTGACGCGGTTTATCGCCTGATAGATAGCATCGACGGGGCCGTTGCCGTTTGCCGCTTCCGCTTTAATTTCCTCACCGCAGGCCAGCTTAACCGAGGCGGTGGCGATGTCGCTGGAGCCGGACTGCACGTTGAAGTAGTCCAGACGGAAGTGCTCTGGCTCTTCCTGCTGCTTGTTGATGAAGGCCAGCGCTTCCAGGTCGTAATCGAACACTTGCCCTTTTTTGTCGGCCAGCTTCAGGAACGCGTCGTACAGCTGATCCATGTTGTAATCGCTGTCCTGATAGCCCATCTCTTCCATCCGGTGTTTCACCGCCGCGCGACCGGAACGGGAGGTCAGGTTCAGCTGCACCTGGTTCAGGCCGATGGATTCCGGAGTCATGATTTCGTAGTTTTCACGGTTCTTCAGCACGCCGTCCTGGTGAATGCCGGAGGAGTGGGCGAAGGCGCCGGTGCCGACAATCGCCTTGTTGGCCGGAATCGGCATGTTGCAAATCTGGCTGACGGTCTGGCTGGTGCGCCAGATTTCGTTGTGATTGATGCGGGTGTGCACGTTCATGATGTCTTTGCGCACCTTGATCGCCATGATCACTTCTTCCAGTGAACAGTTGCCCGCGCGTTCACCAATACCGTTCATCGCACCTTCTACCTGACGGGCACCGGCGTGCACCGCGGCGATGGCATTGCCTACGGCCAGGCCCAAATCATCATGGGTATGTACTGAGATGATGGCTTTATCAATGTTCGGTACGCGCTCATACAGGCCCGTAATGATGTTGGAGAACTCAAACGGCATGGTGTAGCCGACGGTGTCCGGGATGTTGATGGTTTTAGCGCCCGCGTTGATGGCGGCTTCTACTACGCGCGCCAGGTCTTCAATCGGCGTACGGCCCGCATCTTCACAGGAGAATTCAACGTCATCGGTGTAATTGCGTGCGCGCTTAACCATGTACACCGCGCGTTCAATGACCTCATCCAGCGTGCTGCGCAACTTGGTTGCGATGTGCATGGGTGAGGTTGCAATAAAGGTATGAATACGGAAGGCTTCGGCCACTTTCAATGACTCGGCGGCAACGTCGATGTCTTTTTCTACGCAGCGCGCCAGACCGCACACGCGGCTGTTTTTAATGGTGCGGGCGATAGTCTGTACGGATTCAAAATCTCCCGGAGATGAGACCGGGAAACCGACCTCCATCACGTCGACGCCCATACGTTCGAGAGCCAGCGCAATCTGCAGTTTCTCTTTTACACTCAGGCTTGCCTGTAATGCCTGTTCACCGTCACGTAAAGTAGTATCGAAAATAATGACTTGCTGGCTCATGGGTTAGGTCCTTGTCAGTCTTAGGGCGCCTTGCTACGAGCATAAAAAAACCCGCGCAGTGGCGCGGGTTTTTAGTCTTACTGGTGACGATTCAACGCTGAATTTCGCCCGCCAGTCTACCGCGCACAGTGGATGCGTTTAGTAGTAGTAGACCGGTGAAACGAATGGTGCGTGTCATGAATCGTGCTCCGTTAAATTCAATATGCTTTTAGTGGTACTGGATACGGCTGTTCATGTCAACCCCTGATGGCAAAAACGGCCCCAGAAGGCGTAACAGACAGGATGTGTTGTTTAGCTTATTGTGCTGGATTTTGGATTTTTGACTTAACTAATTGTCTATTTTTGGACTTAAAAAACATTTGCACAAACGAATAAACATAACGGATATTTTTCAGGCAATTATGTCGTCACGAATACTTTCCCTTTAAACTGTTTTAATATCATTAGTTTATCATTTTGAAGGGATCTTTTGCTCTATTCAAAAACAATCATCGATAACAGGTTGTTAACTTAATTCTGCTCAATGTCGATAACAGTTTAATTATACTTAAGTCATCCTTAACTGGATGGTTGTTGTATATTGATTTGGTTTATGGTTTCATTCTATCACTAAAGTTAAACATATCCTTTGCGTCCATTTTTTATTTTAGCATCATTGTGTGATCTTTATATATTCCGATTTTTAAACAATTTTCTTTCGCTGGTCGTATTTGCATGGTAAATCATATTTTCCGAAATTATTACAGTGCGTTGGCGGAGGGAGTGTAGCGTGACAGTGGAGTCAGAAGTGCCAGAAAATAATATTAAACAACCACAAGTTACTGATGGGATTAAGCCGCAGTTGCGCACGGTGGACCTTAATCTACTGACGGTGTTTGATGCTGTCATGCAGGAGCAGAATATCACCCGGGCGGCACAAACGTTGGGAATGTCACAACCCGCGGTAAGCAACGCGGTTGCCAGGCTTAAAGTGATGTTCAACGATGAGTTATTCGTTCGTTATGGCAGAGGGATCCAGCCCACAGCGCGGGCTTTCCAGCTTTTCGGCTCCATCCGCCAGGCGCTGCAGCTGGTGCAAAATGAGCTCCCGGGCTCAGGCTTTGAACCCTTAAGCAGTGAGCGGGTATTCCATCTCTGCGTCTGCAGTCCATTAGATAATTATCTGACATCAATTATTTATAATAAAGTTGAAGAGATCGCACCTAATATTAATCTCGTCTTTAAATCGTCCTTAAATCAAAACACCGAACACCAGTTACGTTACCAGGAAACCGAATTCGTCCTGGGGTATGAAGAGTTCCGCCGTCCTGAATTTTCCTGTGTACCGCTGTTTAAAGATGAAATGGTGCTGGTTGCAAGCAAAAAACATCCGCGACTGAATGCGCCGTTACGTGAAAATGACGTTTATAGCGAACAGCATGCCGTTGTTGCGCTCGACAGATATGCCTCCTTTAGCCTGCCCTGGTACGACACTGCGGAGAAACAGGCGAGCGTGGCGTATCAGGGGATGGCCATGGTCAGCGTATTAAACGTCGTTTCCCAGACGCAGCTGGTGGCAATTGCACCGCGCTGGCTGGCAGAAGAGTTCTCTGGCGCGTTAAATCTGCAAATTTTGCCTCTGCCGCTCAAGCTAAATAGCCGCACCTGTTATCTCTCCTGGCATGAAGCCGCTGGACGGGATAAAGGACATCAGTGGATGGAAGAGCTACTTATTAGCATCTGCCGTCGATAATCGAATCAGGATAAATTGCATCTTTGCATGTGATTTATCCTGGTTTTGTTTCATTTATTAATATTTTGTTCTGTTGCGTATTTTATCTGGCGGTTGCCAGGCGTGTAAAAATAGATGATTTTCTACATCGCCGCGCTTTTCAGCGATGATTTATCATCTCATCCTCTAATTTCAGATGAATTAACCATATCCTCTGACAATGTCTGTTTTTTCTGCTTTCATGGCCTCTTCTCTCTCCTGGTTTGCGAATTGCCTGCCTCATAACGAGCGGTTAAGGTAAGTATCACTCTGCAAAATAGAAGACGGGTTCATCCCGATCGCAAGACGGTGCGGAAATGAATTCTGCGGTCCGTCTATAACAAAATGCCTGGAGGCAAAGCATGGAGATGTTGTCTGGCGCGGAAATGGTCGTCCGGTCGCTGATCGATCAGGGCGTAAAGCAAGTGTTCGGCTATCCTGGCGGTGCGGTTCTTGATATTTATGATGCGCTGCATACGGTAGGAGGCATTGACCATGTGCTGGTACGCCATGAGCAGGCGGCGGTACATATGGCTGATGGCCTGGCGCGTGCGACGGGTGAAGTGGGCGTGGTCCTGGTCACGTCGGGTCCTGGTGCGACAAACGCCATTACCGGCATTGCGACCGCGTACATGGACTCTATTCCGCTGGTGATCCTTTCCGGACAGGTCGCGACATCCCTGATTGGTTATGATGCGTTCCAGGAGTGCGACATGGTCGGGATTTCGCGTCCCGTTGTGAAGCACAGCTTCCTGGTCAAGCAAACCGAAGACATTCCTAGCGTGCTGAAGAAGGCGTTCTGGCTGGCGGCAAGCGGGCGCCCGGGGCCGGTGGTGGTCGATCTCCCGAAAGATATCCTGAACCCGGCAAACAAGCTGCCTTATGTCTGGCCGGAATCGGTGAGCATGCGCTCTTACAACCCAACAACGCAGGGCCACAAAGGTCAGATCAAACGCGCGCTGCAGACGCTGCTGGCCGCAAAAAAACCGGTGGTCTATGTCGGTGGCGGAGCAGTCAATTCAGCGTGTGAGGCACAGCTTCGTGAACTGGTTGAAAAGCTCAATCTTCCTGTTGCGTCATCGCTGATGGGACTCGGAGCGTTTCCCGCCACCCACCGTCAGGCGCTCGGCATGTTGGGTATGCACGGTACCTATGAAGCCAACATGACGATGCATCATTCTGACGTCATCTTTGCCGTCGGCGTGCGTTTTGACGATCGTACGACCAACAATCTGGCGAAGTACTGCCCGAATGCCACCGTGCTGCACATTGATATTGATCCAACCTCGATTTCAAAAACGGTGTCTGCCGATGTCCCTATCGTCGGCGACGCTCGTCAGGTCCTTGAACAAATGCTGGATCTGCTGGCCCTGGAAAACGCAGCGCAACCGCTGGATGAGATCCGTGACTGGTGGCAGCAAATTGAGCAGTGGCGCGCGCGGCAGTGTCTGAAATATGACGCCCAAAGCGAGCACATCAAGCCGCAGGCGGTCATCGAAGCGGTGTGGCGACTGACGAAAGGCGACGCGTATGTGACCTCTGACGTGGGCCAGCATCAAATGTTTGCCGCCCTCTATTACCCGTTTGATAAACCGCGTCACTGGATCAACTCGGGGGGATTAGGCACGATGGGCTTTGGCCTGCCTGCCGCGCTGGGCGTGAAGCTGGCGCTGCCAAATGAAACCGTCGTCTGCGTGACCGGGGACGGCAGTATTCAGATGAACATTCAGGAACTCTCCACCGCGCTGCAATATGAGCTGCCGGTACTGGTGCTCAACCTCAATAACGGCTATCTCGGTATGGTGAAGCAGTGGCAGGATATGATCTACTCGGGCCGCCACTCTCAGTCATACATGAAATCGCTGCCGGATTTTGTTCGTCTTGCTGAAGCTTACGGTCATGTGGGGATGCGGGTGACCGATCCGGCCGAACTGGAAACGAAGCTCGCAGAAGCGCTTGAGCACGTTAAAAACAACCGCCTCGTCTTTATGGATGTCATTGTTGATGGAACCGAGCACGTTTATCCGATGCATATTCGCGGCGGCGGTATGGACGAAATGTGGTTAAGCAAAACGGAGAGAACCTGATATGCGCCGGATATTATCGGTATTACTGGAAAACGAGTCTGGCGCACTGTCGCGCGTCATTGGGCTTTTTGCGCAGCGCGGCTATAACATTGAAAGCCTGACCGTTGCGCCAACGGACGATCCGACGCTGTCGCGTATGACGATCCAGACCGTTGGCGACGCCAAGGTAATTGAGCAGATCGAGAAACAGCTGCATAAGCTGGTCGATGTGCTGCGCGTGAGCGAGCTGGGGCAGGGCGCTTACGTTGAGCGTGAGGTCATGCTGGTAAAAATTCAGGCCAGCGGTTACGGGCGCGAAGAGGTCAAACGCAATGCGGACATTTTCCGCGGGCAGATCATCGACGTCACGCCTTCTCTTTATACGGTTCAGCTGGTCGGAACCAGTGACAAGCTGGACGCTTTTCTGGCGTCCGTGCGGGATGTAGCAAAAATTGTTGAGGTGGCCAGATCGGGGATCGTTGGTCTGTCACGCGGCGAGAAAATCATGCGGTAGTTGTTAAAAAGGTTCGCCTCTTTCAGCCCGGTCAGCAAAGCCGGGCTTTTTTTTGCGTAATCAGCCGACAACGCAGATAAAAGCGGTTGCCGCGAAGGCTTTTCTGCGTTTAGATGTTAAAAGATTTAACCATAACCTTGACAGGGCCATGGACTCTTTTCTTTTTTTAAGGGGCAATTGTGAAACTGGATGAAATCGCCCGGCTAGCCGGCGTGTCACGAACAACGGCCAGCTATGTGATTAACGGCAAAGCAAAGCAGTACCGCGTCAGCGATAAGACCGTTGAAAAAGTTATGGCGGTGGTTCGTGAGCATAATTACCATCCGAATGCTGTCGCTGCCGGCCTGCGTGCCGGGCGCACCCGCTCTATTGGTCTGGTGATCCCGGATCTGGAAAACACCAGCTATACCCGTATCGCCAACTATCTTGAACGTCAGGCTCGCCAGCGCGGTTACCAGCTGCTGATTGCCTGTTCTGAAGATCAGCCCGATAACGAGATGCGCTGCATTGAACACCTGCTCCAGCGGCAGGTCGATGCCATCATCGTCTCGACCTCTTTACCGCCGGAGCATCCGTTCTACCAGCGCTGGGCGAACGATCCTTTCCCTATCGTTGCGCTGGACCGCGCGCTCGATCGTGAGCATTTCACAAGCGTAGTGGGTGCCGATCAGGATGACGCGGAAATGCTGGCCGCTGAGCTGAGAACTTTCCCCGCTGAAACGGTGCTGTATCTTGGCGCGCTGCCCGAGCTTTCCGTGAGCTTCCTGCGTGAGCAAGGGTTCAGAACCGCCTGGAAAGACGATCCGCGTGAAGTCCACTATCTCTATGCCAACAGCTACGAACGCGAAGCCGCTGCGCAGCTGTTCGAAAAATGGCTGGAGACGCACCCGATGCCCCAGGCGCTGTTCACCACGTCGTTTGCTCTTCTGCAGGGGGTGATGGATGTCACCTTACGTCGTGAAGGTAAGCTTCCCTCCGACCTGGCGATTGCCACGTTCGGGGATAATGAGCTTCTCGATTTCCTTCAGTGCCCGGTGCTGGCGGTGGCCCAGCGTCACCGCGATGTAGCTGAGCGCGTCCTGGAGATTGTTCTGGCGAGCCTGGATGAGCCGCGGAAACCGAAGCCGGGTCTGACGCGTATCAAACGTAATCTCTATCATCGCGGAATTTTGAGCCGCCATAAATGAAATGACGGGGCGGTGAAAACCGCCCCTTTTTACTGAAATAATTCGCCGAGTTAATTCCCTCAATGAAATTAGGATAATTCTTGAGAGATCGTAATCTACTATTTTTCTTAATTCATTTTGCCGTTTTAAATGGTCCTTAAAGAATCACGAAGCCATTTTAAAAGCCTCTCTTTGTATTATTTTGTTACAAACCCTCTTCGGTCGATGAATATTCAGACGTTTTTCCTTCACCCCGACTGGCCAGCAACGCAACCGCCGCTCCCACCGACCGCTTGAGTGAATCTGGCGCTGTTATCCCCTGACAATCTGTCATAAAATGCTGCCCGCGTCGCAAACTGACACTTTATATTTATCTGCGATGATATTGAGTGAGCCTTAACGCTAGTGTGCATATTCGGTTTTTTTCTTACAAATATTCATAACGTTAATTTTGCCTCGCCAGTTGTGCAGTTATTAACCAGGACTGTTTATCTCTGTAAATAGAGGGCTTTCGGGTCCTTACAGGGAGAGTCCTGGCTTGACAAGCTTTTCCCTCGCTCCGTAAACTCCTTCAGGTGGGAATTTGTGGGTTAAAGTGGTGAGGAGGGGTGAGACTGGCATGTTCCGTGGAGCTACGTTAGTCAATCTCGACAGCAAAGGGCGTTTATCGGTCCCAACCCGATACCGCGACCAGCTGATTGAGAATGCTTCGGGTCAAATGGTTTGCACCATTGACATCAACTCCCCCTGCCTGCTGCTTTACCCCTTACCTGAATGGGAAATTATTGAGCAAAAGCTGTCGCGACTGTCGAGCATGAACCCGCAAGAGCGCCGCGTGCAGCGGCTGTTATTGGGACATGCCAGTGAGTGTCAGATGGATAGCGCCGGGCGATTACTGATTGCGCCCGTGCTGCGGCAACATGCCGGTCTGACCAAAGAAGTGATGCTGGTCGGGCAGTTCAACAAGTTTGAACTGTGGGACGAAACGACCTGGTATCAACAGGTCAAGGAAGATATCGACGCTGAGCAGTCTGATTCCGCAACTTTATCGGAACGGCTGCAGGACTTGTCTCTATAAATATGATGGAAAATTATAAACACAAAACGGTGTTGCTGGACGAGGCCGTGAACGGCCTGAATATTCGTCCGGATGGCATCTACATTGATGGCACGTTTGGTCGCGGTGGTCACTCGCGTTTGATCCTCTCCCAGCTTGGAGAGGAAGGGCGTCTGCTGGCAATCGATCGCGATCCGCAGGCGATTGCCGTTGCACAAACCATCAATGACCCACGCTTTTCCATCGTGCACGGACCTTTCTCTGCTCTCGCGGATTACGTTGCCGAGCGCGATCTTACGGGCAAGATCGACGGGATTCTTCTCGATCTTGGCGTCTCTTCACCCCAGCTTGATGATGCAGAACGCGGCTTCTCCTTTATGCGCGACGGTCCACTGGACATGCGTATGGACCCGACGCGCGGCCAGTCTGCCGCCGAATGGCTGCAGACCGCTGACGAAGCGGATATTGCCTGGGTGATCAAAACCTTCGGTGAAGAACGTTTTGGTAAGCGCATTGCGCGCGCCATCGTTGAGCGCAACCGCGTAGAGCCAATGACCCGCACCAAAGAGCTGGCCGAAGTGATTGCGGCGGCAACGCCGGTGAAGGATAAGCACAAACATCCCGCGACCCGTACCTTCCAGGCGGTTCGCATCTGGGTAAACAGTGAACTGGAGGAAATAGAGCTGGCGCTAAAAAGCTCGCTCGACGTGCTGGCCCCGGGTGGGCGGTTATCCATCATCAGCTTCCATTCGCTGGAAGACCGCATTGTGAAGCGCTTTATGCGTGAACAAAGCCGCGGTCCACAAGTACCAGCGGGGCTGCCGATGACGGAAGAACAACTCAGGAAGCTGGGTGGCCGTCAGTTGCGAGCATTAGGCAAGTTGATGCCGGGCGAAGAAGAGGTGGCAGAGAATCCACGCGCCCGTAGTTCAGTGCTGCGAGTTGCAGAGAGGACGAACGCATGATCGGCAGAGTGACAGAAACCCTAAGCAAAGTTAAGGGATCGTTAGGAAGCAACGAGCGCCATGCCTTGCCTGGCGTGATCGGCGACGATCTTTTGCGGTTCGGGAAACTGCCACTCTGCCTGTTCATTTGCATCATTGTTACGGCAGTTACGGTGGTGACCACAGCTCACCATACACGTTTATTGACTGCGCAACGCGAGCAGCTGGTGCTGGAACGCGATGCGCTGGATATTGAATGGCGAAATCTGATCCTTGAAGAAAACGCGCTCGGCGATCACAGCCGGGTTGAACGGATCGCAACGGAAAAGCTGCAACTGCAGCATGTTGATCCTTCCCAGGAAAATATCGTAGTACAAAAATAAGGGAAAACGCGACGCATGAAAGCAGCGGCAAAAACGCTAAAACCAAAACGTCAGGAAGAACAGGCCAACTTTATCAGTTGGCGTTTTGCGTTGCTTTGCGGCTGCATTTTACTGGCGCTGGGTTTCCTGCTGGGGCGCGTGGCGTGGCTGCAAATCATCGCCCCTGACATGCTGGTACGCCAGGGAGACATGCGCTCCCTTCGCGTTCAGGAAGTGTCGACTTCTCGCGGAATGATAACCGACCGTTCAGGCCGCCCGCTGGCGGTGAGCGTGCCGGTGAAAGCGATCTGGGCCGACCCGAAAGAGCTGCACGACGCCGGTGGCATCACGCTTGATAACCGCTGGAAAGCGCTGTCAGATGCGCTAAAAATGCCGCTGGATCAGCTTGCCTCACGCGTCAACGCGAACCCGAAAGGGCGTTTTATCTATCTGGCGCGCCAGGTTAACCCTGACATGGCGGACTACATTCGAAAACTGAAGCTGCCGGGCATTCATCTGCGCGAAGAATCCCGTCGTTACTATCCGTCCGGGGAAGTAACCGCTCACCTCATTGGTTTCACCAACGTCGACAGCCAGGGGATTGAGGGCGTTGAAAAAAGCTTCGATAAGTGGCTCACCGGCCAGCCTGGCGAGCGTATCGTACGTAAAGACCGCTACGGGCGCGTCATCGAAGATATCTCCTCTACGGACAGCCAGGCGGCGCACAACCTGGCCCTGAGTATCGACGAGCGCCTGCAGGCGCTGGTCTACCGCGAGCTGAACAACGCCGTGGCGTTTAACAAGGCAGAATCCGGCAGCGCCGTGCTGGTGGACGTCAGCACTGGCGAAGTGCTGGCGATGGCCAACAGTCCGTCCTACAACCCGAACAACTTTACCGGCACCGCAAAAGATGCGATGCGCAACCGGGCGATTACCGACGTGTTCGAACCGGGCTCCACGGTGAAACCGATGGTGGTGATGACGGCGCTTCAGCGCGGTATCGTCAATGAAAACACTGTCCTGAACACGATCCCTTACCGTATTAACGGCCACGAGATTAAAGACGTGGCGCGCTACAGCGAATTGACCCTGACCGGGGTGCTACAGAAGTCGAGTAACGTCGGTGTTTCAAAGCTGGCGTTAGCGATGCCGTCCTCAGCGTTAGTAGAGACTTACTCACGTTTTGGACTTGGAAAGGCGACCAATTTGGGGTTGGTCGGAGAACGCAGTGGCTTATATCCTCAAAAACAACGGTGGTCTGACATAGAGAGGGCCACCTTCTCTTTCGGCTACGGGCTAATGGTAACCCCGTTACAGTTAGCGCGAGTCTACGCAACGATTGGCAGCTACGGCGTCTATCGCCCGCTGTCCATCACCAAAGTTGATCCACCGGTTCCGGGCGAGCGTATCTTCCCGGAATCCATCGTTCGTACCGTTGTGCACATGATGGAAAGCGTGGCGCTGCCGGGCGGCGGCGGGGTGAAGGCGGCCATCAAAGGCTACCGCATCGCCATTAAAACCGGTACGGCGAAAAAGGTGGGGCCAGACGGCCGCTACATCAACAAATACATTGCCTATACCGCAGGCGTTGCGCCTGCAAGCAATCCGCGTTTTGCGCTGGTGGTCGTCATTAACGATCCACAGGCGGGTAAATACTACGGCGGCGCCGTTTCTGCGCCTGTGTTTGGCGCCATCATGGGCGGCGTGTTACGCACCATGAACGTTGAACCGGATGCGCTGGCGACGGGCGAAAAAAGTGAATTTGTAATTAATCAAGGCGAGGGTACAGGTGGCAGATCGTAATTTGCGCGACCTTCTCGCTCCGTGGGTGCCAAATGCACCGGAGCGAGCACTGCGAGAGATGGTACTGGACAGCCGCGTGGCTGCTTCTGGCGATCTTTTTGTGGCGGTGGTTGGTCATCAGGCGGACGGGCGTCGTTATATCCCGCAGGCGATTGCGCAAGGTGTTGCTGCCATTATTGCTGAGGCTAAAGACGAGGCAACCGACGGCGAGATCCGTGAAATGCACGGGGTGCCGGTTATCTACCTCAGCCAGTTGAATGAGCGTCTCTCTGCACTGGCAGGACGTTTTTATCACGAACCTTCCGACCAGCTGCGTCTGGTTGGCGTGACGGGCACGAACGGAAAAACCACCACCACGCAGCTGATGGCGCAGTGGGCCCAGCTGCTGGGTGAAACCGGCGCGGTGATGGGTACCGTGGGTAACGGCCTGCTGGGCAAAGTGAGCCCGACGGAAAACACCACCGGCTCGGCGGTTGACGTACAGCACGTGCTTGCCGGTCTGGCAGGGCAGGGAGCAACCTTTGCCGCGATGGAAGTTTCTTCGCACGGTCTGGTACAGCACCGCGTCGCGGCCCTGAAGTTTGCTGCTTCAGTGTTCACCAACCTGAGCCGCGATCACCTTGATTATCATGGTGATATGGAGCATTACGAAGCCGCGAAATGGCTGCTGTTCTCTACTCACCATTACGGCCAGGCCATCATCAACGCCGACGACGAAGTGGGCCGCCGCTGGCTTGCGAAACTGCCAGACGCGGTTGCGGTGTCGATGGAAGACCATATCAATCCGAACTGCCACGGCCGCTGGCTGAAGGCCGTTGACGTTAACTATCACGACAGCGGGGCGACGATCCGCTTTGCCTCTTCCTGGGGGGAAGGTGAAATTGAAAGCCGCCTGATGGGGGCGTTTAACGTCAGCAACCTGCTGCTGGCGCTGGCCACGCTGCTGGCGCTGGGGTACCCGATGGACGAACTGCTGAAAACGTCAGCGCGTCTGCAGCCGGTTTGCGGCCGTATGGAAGTGTTTAGCGCCCCGGGTAAACCGACCGTGGTTGTCGATTATGCCCACACGCCGGATGCGCTGGAAAAAGCGCTGGAAGCGGCACGTCTGCACTGCATCGGTAAGCTCTGGTGCGTCTTCGGCTGCGGCGGCGATCGTGACAAAGGCAAACGTCCGCTGATGGGCGCCATTGCGGAGCAGTTCGCGGACATTCCGGTTGTGACCGATGACAACCCGCGTACTGAAGAGCCGCGCGCCATCATCAACGACATTCTGGCGGGTATGCTGGACGCCGGTCGCGCCCGCGTGGTGGAAGGCCGCGCGGAAGCCGTGACGAACACCATCATGCAGGCAAAAGAAAACGACGTGGTTCTGCTGGCCGGTAAGGGTCATGAAGATTATCAGATTGTTGGCAACCGTCGTCTGGATTACTCCGACCGCGTAACGGCAGCGCGTCTGCTGGGAGTCGTCGCATGATTAGCATCACCTTAAGCCAGGCCGCTTCAGTCCTCCATGGCGAACTGCTGGGCCCGGATCTCACCATTGATGCCGTCACGACCGACACGCGTAAAGTGACCGCAGGCTGTCTGTTTGTGGCGCTGAAAGGCGAGCGTTTCGACGCCCATGATTTTGCCGGACAGGCTAAAGAAAACGGCGCTGGCGCGCTGCTGGTCAGCCGCAGGCTCGATGTCGATCTGCCGCAGATTGTGGTGAACGATACGCGTCTCGCGTTCGGTGAACTGGCCGCCTGGGTTCGTCAGCAGGTGCCTGCTCGCGTTGTCGCGCTGACCGGGTCATCGGGCAAAACGTCAGTTAAAGAGATGACGGCGGCCATCCTCAGCCAGTGCGGCAATACGCTTTATACCGCAGGCAACCTCAATAATGACGTTGGCGTGCCGATGACATTACTTCGCCTGACCAAAGAGCATGAATTTGCGGTGATCGAGTTAGGGGCAAACCACCAGGGCGAAATCGCCTGGACCGTGAGCCTGACTCGTCCGGAAGCGGCGCTGGTAAATAACCTCGCGGCTGCGCACCTGGAAGGATTTGGCTCGCTGGAAGGCGTGGCGAAAGCGAAAGGCGAAATCTATACCGGTCTGCCCGCTGACGGCATTGCCATTCTCAATGCCGACAATAACGACTGGCTGAACTGGCAGAGCATCATTGGCTCGCGTAAAACCTGGCGCTTTTCGCCGAACGCGGCCAACAGCGACTTTACCGCGACCAATATTCATGTGACGTCGCACGGTACGGAATTCACGCTCGCTACCCCAACGGGTGACGTAGACGTGCTGTTACCGCTGCCGGGACGCCATAACATCGCCAATGCGCTTGCGGCAGCGGCCTTGTCGACGGCGGTAGGTGCTTCGCATGAGGCGATTAAAACCGGGCTGGCGAATTTGAAAGCCGTGCCGGGACGCCTGTACCCGATCCCGCTTGCAGAAAACAAACTGCTGCTGGATGACTCCTACAACGCGAACGTCGGCTCAATGACGGCGGCGGTGCAGGTGCTATCTGAAATGCCGGGCTACCGCGTCATGGTGGTCGGCGACATGGCGGAACTGGGCGATGAAAGCGAAGCCTGCCATACCCAGGTGGGTGAAGCGGCGAAAGCCGCGGGGCTGGACTGCGTGCTGAGCGCAGGAAAACTGAGCCAGGCGATTAGCCGTGCCAGCGGCGTTGGCGAACATTTTGCCGACAAAGCCGCGTTGATTGAGCGCCTTAAGGCATTAATAACAGAAAAACAAATTGTGACAGTGTTAGTGAAAGGTTCACGTAGTGCCGCCATGGAAGAGGTTGTGCACGCATTACAGGAGAACGGGACATGTTAGTTTGGCTGGCCGAACATTTGGTCAAATATTATTCAGGCTTTAACGTCTTTTCGTATCTGACGTTTCGCGCCATCGTCAGCCTGCTGACTGCGCTGTTCATCTCGTTGTGGATGGGCCCGCGCATGATTGCCCGTCTGCAAAAGCTCTCTTTCGGCCAGGTCGTACGTAACGACGGTCCGGAGTCGCACTTCAGCAAGCGCGGTACGCCGACGATGGGCGGGATCATGATCCTGACCGCGATCGTCGTTTCCGTGCTGCTGTGGGCCTATCCGTCTAACCCGTACGTCTGGTGCGTGCTGACCGTACTGGTGGGCTACGGCATTATCGGGTTTGTGGATGATTACCGCAAAGTCGTACGCAAAGACACGAAGGGCCTGATTGCCCGCTGGAAGTATTTCTGGATGTCAGTAATTGCGCTGGGCGTGGCCTTTGCGCTGTATCTGGCAGGGAAAGACACCCCCGCTACCGAGCTGGTGGTGCCGTTCTTTAAAGACGTGATGCCGCAGCTGGGGCTGTTCTACATCCTGCTGGCCTACTTTGTGATTGTTGGCACCGGTAACGCCGTTAACCTGACCGATGGCCTGGATGGTCTGGCGATTATGCCGACCGTCTTCGTGGCGGCTGGCTTTGCGCTGGTGGCGTGGGCGACCGGTAACATGAACTTTGCGAACTATCTGCACATCCCTTATCTGCGTCACGCGGGTGAGCTGGTGATCGTCTGTACGGCGATAGTCGGCGCGGGGCTGGGCTTCCTGTGGTTCAACACCTATCCGGCGCAGGTCTTTATGGGCGACGTCGGTTCTCTGGCTTTAGGCGGCGCGCTGGGCATTATCGCCGTGCTGCTGCGTCAGGAGTTCCTGCTGGTGATCATGGGCGGCGTGTTTGTGGTTGAAACCCTGTCGGTGATTTTGCAGGTCGGCTCCTTCAAACTGCGCGGTCAGCGCATCTTCCGTATGGCGCCGATTCACCACCACTATGAACTGAAAGGCTGGCCGGAGCCGCGCGTGATTGTGCGCTTCTGGATTATTTCGCTGATGCTGGTGCTGATTGGCCTGGCAACGCTGAAGGTACGTTAATCATGGCAGATTACCAGGGCAAAAAAGTCGTTATCATCGGGTTAGGCCTCACTGGCCTCTCCTGCGTGGACTTTTTCCTTGCGCGCGGGGTGACGCCGCGCGTGATGGATACGCGTGTCTCTCCGCCGGGTCTGGACAAGCTGCCGGAACAGGTTGAACGCCACCTTGGTGGTCTGAATGATGACTGGCTGCTGGCAGCCGATCTGATTGTCGCCAGCCCGGGAATGGCGCTGGCGCACCCTTCGCTGAGCGCTGCGGCGGATGCGGGCGTTGAGATTGTCGGCGATATCGAGCTGTTCTGCCGCGAAGCGCAGGCGCCGGTTATCGCGATCACCGGTTCTAACGGCAAAAGCACAGTCACTACCCTGGTGGGTGAAATGGCGAAAGCCGCAGGCATGAACGTAGGAGTAGGCGGCAATATCGGTCTGCCCGCGCTGATGCTGCTGGACAAAGGCTGCGAGCTGTACGTTCTGGAACTTTCCAGCTTCCAGCTTGAAACCACCTCCAGCCTGCATGCGGCGGCGGCAACGATCCTCAACGTGACTGAAGATCATATGGATCGGTATCCATTTGGTCTGCAGCAGTACCGCGCGGCCAAGCTGCGCGTTTACGAAAACGCCAAAGTCTGCGTGGTTAACGCCGACGACGCGCTGACCATGCCGGTGCGCGGCGCGGACGAGCGCTGCATCAGCTTTGGTATCACCATGGGTGATTATCATCTGAACCGGCAGCTGGGCGAAACCTGGCTGCGCGTAAAAGGTGAAAAAGTGCTGAACGTGAAGGAGATGAAGCTTTCCGGCCAGCACAACTACACCAACGCCCTGGCGGCGCTGGCCCTGGCAGATGCCGTAGGGCTGCCGCGCTCTTCCAGCCTGAAAGCGTTGACCACGTTTTCCGGCCTGGCGCACCGTTTCCAGCTGGCGCTGGAGCATAACGGCGTGCGCTGGATTAATGACTCCAAAGCAACCAACGTGGGCAGCACGGAGGCCGCGCTGAACGGCCTGCACGTTGACGGTACCCTGCATCTGCTGTTGGGTGGCGACGGCAAATCCGCTGATTTCTCCTCCCTGAAGCAATACCTCACCGGCGATAACATCCGCCTGTACTGCTTCGGTCGTGACGGCAGCGAGCTGGCTGAGCTACGCCCGGAAATTGCCGAGCAAACTGAAACGATGGAACAGGCGATGCGCCTGATCGCCCCGCGCGTGCAGCCTGGCGACATGGTTCTGCTCTCCCCGGCGTGCGCCAGCCTCGATCAGTTTAAGAATTTCGAACAGCGTGGCGATGTCTTTACCCGCCTTGCGAAGGAGTTAGGCTGATGCGTTTATCTCTCCCTCGCCTGAAAATGCCGCGCCTGCCAGGATTTGGAATTCTGGTGTGGCTGTTTGCGGCGCTGAAAGGCTGGGTGATGGCTTCACGGGATAAAGATTCCGATAGCCTGATTATGTACGACCGCACCCTGTTCTGGCTGACGCTGGGGCTGGCGGCGATCGGCTTTATCATGGTGACCTCAGCCTCCATGCCCGTCGGACAGCGTCTGGCTAACGATCCCTTCCTGTTCGCCAAGCGTGACGGGCTGTACATCATTCTGGCGTTTTGCCTGGCAATGGTGACGCTTCGTCTGCCGATGGCGTTCTGGCAGCGGCACAGTACCGCGATGCTGATCGCCTCCATTATCATGCTGCTTATTGTACTGGTTGTCGGCAGCTCCGTTAACGGGGCATCGCGCTGGATCGCCTTCGGCCCGCTGCGTATTCAGCCGGCGGAATTTACCAAGCTTTCACTGTTCTGCTATCTGGCGAACTACCTGGTGCGAAAAGTTGATGAGGTGCGTAACAACCTTCGCGGCTTCTTAAAGCCGATGGGCGTGATTCTGGTGCTGGCGATCCTGCTGCTGGCGCAGCCTGACCTCGGTACCGTTGTCGTACTGTTTGTCACTACGCTGGCGATGCTGTTCCTGGCAGGAGCCAAGCTGTGGCAGTTCATCGCCATTATCGGAATGGGAATTTCAGCGGTAGTGCTGCTGATCCTCGCTGAGCCTTACCGTATCCGCCGCGTGACCTCGTTCTGGAACCCGTGGGAAGATCCCTTCGGCAGCGGCTATCAGCTGACGCAGTCGCTGATGGCGTTTGGCCGCGGTGAAGTCTGGGGGCAAGGTCTGGGTAACTCGGTACAGAAACTGGAGTATTTACCGGAAGCACACACCGACTTCATCTTCTCCATTATTGGGGAAGAACTGGGTTATATCGGTGTGGTATTGGCGCTATTAATGGTATTCTTCGTCGCTTTCCGCGCCATGTCGATTGGCCGAAAAGCGCTGGAGATCGATCACCGCTTCTCAGGCTTCTTAGCTTGCTCAATTGGTATCTGGTTTAGCTTCCAGGCACTGGTTAACGTCGGGGCCGCAGCGGGTATGCTGCCGACCAAAGGTCTGACGTTGCCGCTGATCAGCTATGGTGGTTCGAGCCTGTTGATCATGTCGACGGCCATTATGTTTTTGTTACGCATAGATTATGAGACGCGTCTGGAGAAAGCCCAGGCGTTTACACGAGGTTCACGATGAATCAACCGAAGCGGTTAATGGTGATGGCAGGCGGTACCGGTGGACACGTGTTCCCGGGGCTGGCGGTTGCGCACCATTTAATGGAGCAGGGCTGGCAGGTACGCTGGCTGGGAACCGCAGACCGCATGGAAGCCGACCTGGTGCCGAAGCACGGTATTGAGATCGACTTTATTCGTATTTCCGGCCTGCGGGGCAAAGGCCTCAAGGCCATGCTGCTGGCGCCGGTGCGTATTTTTAACGCCTGGCGTCAGGCGCGCACCATTATGAAGCGCTTTAAGCCCGATGTGGTGCTGGGCATGGGCGGCTATGTTTCTGGTCCCGGCGGGCTGGCCGCGTGGTCGTTAGGCATTCCCGTTGTGCTGCATGAGCAAAACGGTATTGCCGGTCTGACCAACAAGTGGCTGGCGAAAATCGCCACCAAAGTGATGCAGGCGTTTCCCGGCGCGTTTCCGAAAGCGGACGTGGTGGGTAACCCGGTGCGCGTTGACGTGCTGGCGCTGCCGCTGCCGGATGCCCGCCTGGCGGGACGCGAAGGCCCGGTTCGTGTTTTGGTCGTTGGCGGTTCTCAGGGGGCGCGCATCCTGAACCAGACAATGCCGCAGGTGGCGGCAAAGCTGGGTGATGCCGTGACTATCTGGCACCAAAGCGGTAAAGGCGCTCAGCAGACCGTTGAGCAGGCTTACGCAGATGAAGGCCAGCCGCAGCATAAAGTGACGGAATTTATTGACGATATGGCCGCAGCCTATGCCTGGGCCGATGTCGTGGTCTGCCGCTCTGGCGCGCTGACGGTGAGCGAAATCGCCGCCGCCGGCTTGCCCGCGCTGTTCGTGCCGTTCCAGCACAAAGACCGACAACAGTACTGGAATGCGCTGCCGCTTGAGAAAGCCGGCGCGGCGAAAATTTTTGAGCAGCCACAATTTACCGCCGATGCGGTCGCCACCACCCTGGCGGGCTGGAACAGAGACGCACTGCTGGAGATGGCACAGCGCGCGCGCGCTGCCGCTATCCCGGATGCGACAGAACGGGTGGCAAAAGAAGTGAGCCTGGCAGCCCAGGCTTAACCCTCGCAGCGCGTGTTGCGCTGCACGAATTTTAAGTAGTCGATGGCGTTTAGAGAATGAATACACAACAACTGGCAAAACTGCGTTCAATCGTGCCCGAGATGCGTCGCGTCCGGCACATTCACTTTGTTGGCATCGGTGGTGCTGGCATGGGCGGTATTGCCGAAGTGTTAGCTAACGAAGGCTATCAGATCAGCGGGTCTGACCTGGCGCCAAACCCTGTCACGCAGCAGCTGGCGTCGCTTGGGGCGACTATCTATTTCAACCATCGCCCGGAAAACGTGCGCGATGCGAGCGTGGTGGTGGTCTCAAGCGCCATCTCCTCTGACAATCCGGAAATTGTTGCCGCGCACGAAGCGCGCATTCCGGTGATCCGCCGCGCAGAAATGCTGGCGGAACTGATGCGTTTCCGCCACGGCATCGCGATTGCCGGCACCCACGGTAAAACCACGACCACGGCGATGGTTTCCAGCATTTATGCGGAAGCGGGTCTCGATCCGACGTTCGTTAACGGCGGTCTGGTGAAAGCCGCAGGCGTGCATGCGCGTCTGGGCCACAGCCGTTATCTGATTGCGGAAGCGGATGAGAGCGACGCGTCGTTCCTGCACCTGCAGCCGATGGTGGCGATTGTCACCAACATCGAAGCCGACCATATGGATACTTACCAGGGCGACTTCGAGAACTTAAAGCAGACCTTCATCAACTTCCTGCACAACCTGCCGTTCTACGGACGCGCGGTGATGTGCGTGGACGATCCGGTGATCCGCGAGCTGCTGCCGCGCGTTGGTCGTCAAATCACCACCTACGGCTTCAGCGAAGACGCTGACGTCCGCGTCGAAGAGTACAAACAGGTTGGTGCGCAGGGGCATTTCACTCTGGCGCGTCAGGACAAAGAGCTGCTGCACGTCACGCTGAATGCGCCAGGACGCCATAACGCGCTCAATGCCGCAGCAGCAGTGGCTGTTGCGACGGAAGAAGGCATTGATGATGAGGCTATTCTGCGCGCGCTGGAAAGCTTCCAGGGCACGGGGCGTCGCTTCGACTTCCTCGGCGAGTTCCCGCTGGATGCGGTGAACGGTAAGCCAGGTACCGCGATGCTGGTGGACGACTACGGTCACCATCCGACCGAAGTGGACGCGACCATCAAAGCCGCACGCGCGGGCTGGCCGGAGAAGAATCTGGTGATGATCTTCCAGCCGCACCGCTTCACGCGTACCCGCGATCTGTATGACGATTTCGCCAGCGTGCTTTCACAGGTGGATACCCTGCTGATGCTGGATGTTTACGCCGCCGGCGAAACGCCAATTCCAGGCGCAGACAGCCGTTCCCTGTGTCGTACCATTCGCGGGCGCGGTAAAGTTGACCCTATTCTGGTTTCAGACCCGGCACAGGTGGCGGAAATTCTGGCACCTGTCCTGACCGGTAACGATCTGATCCTGATTCAGGGTGCGGGAAATATCGGCAAAATCGCCCGTACCTTAGCTGAAATCAAACTGAAGCCGCAAACCCAGGAGGATGAGCATCATGGCTGATAAGATTGCAGTCCTCTCTGGCGGCACCTCCGCCGAGCGCGAGGTTTCTCTGAATTCCGGCGCTGCCGTGCTGGCGGGCCTGCGGGAAGGCGGCGTAAACGCGCATATTGTCGATCCAAAAGAGGTCGACGTGACGCAATTAAAAGCGATGAGCTTCGATAAGGTCTTTATCGCGTTACATGGTCGTGGCGGTGAAGACGGAACCCTGCAGGGGCTTCTGGAGCTGATCGGCCTGCCTTACACCGGCAGCGGCGTGATGGCATCCGCCATCTCTATGGATAAACTGCGCAGTAAGTTACTCTGGCAGGGAGCGGGTTTACCCGTTGCGCCGTGGGTGGCGCTGACGCGCGGCGAATTTGAATTGGGCCTGTCGGACAGCGTTAATACACGCATTGCGGCACTGGGCTTACCGGTTATTGTAAAGCCGAGCCGGGAAGGGTCGAGCGTCGGGATGTCAAAGGTCGATAAAGCTGAAGATTTAACATCTGCTTTAGCGCTGGCATTTCAACATGATGAAGAAGTTCTGATTGAAAAATGGCTCAGCGGGCCGGAATTTACCGTCGCGATGCTTGGCGAAGAAATTTTACCGTCAATTCGCATCCAACCCGCCGGAGTCTTCTATGATTATGAGGCGAAGTATCTCTCTGATGAGACGCAATATTTCTGCCCTTGTGGTCTTGAAGCAGAGCGTGAAGCCGAATTACAGTCCCTGGTGCTTAAAGCCTGGAATGTTTTGGGCTGCAGCGGCTGGGGACGCATTGATGTGATGCAGGACATTGACGGGCAGTTTTATCTGCTGGAAGCCAATACCTCACCGGGAATGACCAGCCACAGCCTTGTGCCGATGGCGGCGCGTCAGGCGGGAATGAGCTTCTCGCAGTTAGTCGTACGTATTCTGGACCAGGCGGGCTGATATGTCTCAGGCTGCATTGAACACGCGCAACCGCGATGACGAAGAAGAATACACTTCTTCACGCCGGAGTAATGGAACGCGTCTTGCAGGGATAATTTTCCTGCTCGGGGTGCTGTGCACCGTGTTTATCAGCGGCTGGATGGTGCTGGGCTGGATGGAAGATGCACAGCGGTTGCCGCTGTCAAAGCTGGTGGTGACCGGCGAGCGTCACTACACGCGTAACGATGATATTCGCCAGTCTATTCTGGCGCTGGGATCGCCCGGCACCTTTATGACGCAGGACGTCAATATTATCCAGAGCCAGATTGAACGTCTGCCATGGATAAAACAGGCGAGTGTCAGAAAACAATGGCCTGATGAATTGAAGATTCATCTGGTTGAATATGTGCCCATTGCGCGTTGGAATGATCAGCACATGGTTGACGTAGACGGAAATTCCTTCAGCGTCCCGAGCGATCGTGTCAACAAGCAAAATTTACCGATGTTGTATGGCCCTGAAGGCAGCGAAAACGAAGTATTGCAGGGTTTTCGTGAAATGGGGCAGGTGCTGGCGAAGGACAGGTTTACGTTAAAAGATGCTGCAATGACGGCGCGCCGCTCCTGGCAGCTGACGTTGACGAACGGCATTAAGCTCAACCTGGGACGCGGCGACACAATGAAACGTCTTGCGCGTTTTGTAGAACTTTACCCGGTTTTACAGCAGCAGGCGCAGGCGGACGGCAAACGGATAAGCTACGTTGATTTGCGCTATGACTCAGGCGCAGCAGTCGGTTGGGAGCCGGCTCCGGTCGAGGAACCTAATCAGCAACAGAATCAGGCACAGGTACAGGCAGAACAACAATGATCAAGGCGACGGACAGAAAACTGGTAGTTGGACTGGAGATTGGCACCGCGAAGGTTGCCGCTTTAGTAGGGGAAGTTCTGCCCGACGGTATGGTCAATATCATTGGCGTGGGCAGTTGCCCGTCCCGTGGTATGGATAAAGGTGGGGTAAACGACCTTGAGTCGGTGGTGAAATGCGTACAGCGCGCCATCGATCAGGCTGAATTAATGGCGGATTGCCAGATCTCTTCTGTCTATCTGGCCCTTTCTGGTAAGCACATCAGCTGCCAGAACGAAATCGGTATGGTGCCGATTTCTGAAGAAGAAGTGACGCAGGAAGACGTTGAAAACGTTGTGCATACGGCGAAGTCCGTGCGCGTTCGCGATGAGCATCGCGTGCTGCACGTGATCCCGCAGGAATATGCGATTGACTACCAGGAAGGGATCAAGAACCCGGTTGGTCTGTCTGGCGTGCGTATGCAGGCAAAAGTGCACCTGATCACATGTCACAACGATATGGCGAAGAACATTGTAAAAGCCGTTGAACGTTGTGGCCTGAAAGTTGACCAACTTATTTTCGCCGGTCTGGCGGCAAGTTATTCCGTGCTGACCGAAGACGAACGTGAACTGGGTGTCTGTGTGGTCGATATCGGTGGTGGTACAATGGACATGGCCGTGTATACCGGCGGTGCGCTGCGCCACACCAAAGTGATCCCTTACGCAGGGAACGTTGTGACCAGCGATATTGCTTACGCTTTTGGTACGCCACCGAGCGATGCAGAAGCGATTAAAGTACGCCACGGCTGTGCGCTGGGGTCTATCGTTGGTAAAGATGAGAGCGTTGAAGTGCCGAGCGTGGGCGGTCGTCCGCCGCGTAGCCTGCAGCGCCAGACGTTGGCAGAGGTAATTGAGCCGCGCTATACCGAGCTGCTCAACCTGGTCAACGAAGAGATTTTACAGCTTCAGGAACAGCTTCGTCAGCAGGGTGTTAAGCATCATCTTGCGGCGGGGATTGTATTAACCGGCGGTGCAGCGCAAATTGAAGGTCTTGCGGCCTGCGCTCAGCGCGTGTTCCATACGCAGGTGCGTATTGGTGCGCCGCTGAATATTACCGGTTTAACGGATTATGCTCAGGAGCCGTATTATTCAACGGCAGTGGGCCTGCTCCACTACGGGAAGGAATCTCATCTCAGTGGTGAAGCAGAAGTGGAAAAACGCGTTTCAGTGGGGTCGTGGGTCAAACGACTGAACAACTGGCTGCGAAAAGAGTTTTAATTTTTTAAAGAGACCGGAGAGAATTAGCGGTCTCGGGCGACAGGCACAACGGAGAGAGAAATTATGTTTGAACCTATGGAACTGACCAACGACGCGGTGATTAAAGTCATCGGCGTCGGTGGCGGCGGCGGTAACGCCGTAGAGCATATGGTGCGTGAACGCATTGAAGGTGTTGAGTTCTTTGCAGTTAACACCGATGCGCAGGCACTGCGTAAGACGGCAGTTGGCCAGACTATCCAGATCGGCGGTGGCATCACCAAAGGGCTGGGCGCTGGGGCTAACCCGGAAGTCGGTCGCAACGCGGCTGAAGAAGATCGTGAAGCCCTGCGTGCTGCACTGGAAGGTGCGGACATGGTCTTCATCGCAGCAGGCATGGGCGGCGGTACCGGTACCGGTGCAGCACCTGTCGTCGCTGAAGTGGCAAAAGATTTAGGTATCCTGACCGTTGCTGTCGTAACTAAGCCTTTCAACTTCGAAGGCAAAAAGCGTATGGCCTTCGCGGAGCAGGGTATCACCGAGCTGTCCAAGCATGTGGACTCGCTGATCACCATCCCGAACGACAAGCTGCTGAAAGTTCTGGGTCGCGGTATCTCCCTGCTGGACGCCTTCGGCGCAGCAAACGACGTGCTGAAAGGCGCGGTTCAGGGTATCGCAGAACTGATTACCCGTCCTGGCCTGATGAACGTTGACTTTGCAGACGTTCGCACCGTGATGTCCGAAATGGGCTACGCGATGATGGGCTCTGGCGTGGCGAGCGGTGAAGACCGTGCAGAAGAAGCGGCTGAAATGGCTATCTCTTCTCCGCTGCTGGAAGATATCGATCTGTCTGGTGCGCGCGGCGTGCTGGTCAACATTACCGCTGGCTTTGACCTGCGTCTGGATGAGTTCGAAACCGTGGGTAACACCATCCGTGCGTTCGCCTCTGACAACGCGACCGTGGTAATCGGTACTTCCCTTGACCCGGAAATGAACGACGAGCTGCGTGTTACCGTTGTTGCGACCGGTATCGGTATGGACAAGCGTCCTGAGATCACCCTCGTGACCAACAAGCAGACTCAGCAACCGGTAATGGATCGTTACCAGCAGCACGGTATGTCTCCTCTGACTCAGGAGCAAAAACCGGCCGCGAAAGTGGTGAACGACCCAACGCCGCAAACGGCAAAAGAGCCAGATTATCTGGACATCCCGGCGTTCCTGCGTAAGCAAGCTGACTAAGAATTGGCTGGAATTTGGGGATTTGCGCTCTTTGTGCTAAACTGGCCCACCGTTAGTGATATACACTCTCGGTTGGATAGTTAATTTGGCGAGATTATACGATGATCAAACAAAGGACACTCAAACGTATCGTTCAGGCGACGGGTGTCGGTTTACATACCGGCAAGAAAGTCACACTGACGTTACGCCCTGCGCCGGCCAATACCGGGGTCATCTATCGTCGCACCGACTTGAATCCACCGGTAGATTTTCCGGCCGATGCCAAATCTGTGCGTGATACAATGCTCTGTACTTGTCTGGTGAACGAGCATGACGTGCGGATTTCTACCGTAGAGCACCTGAACGCCGCCCTGGCGGGTCTGGGTATCGACAACATTATTGTTGAAGTCGATGCGCCAGAAATCCCGATTATGGATGGTAGTGCTGCGCCGTTCGTTTATCTGTTGCTGGATGCCGGCATCGAAGAACTGAACTGTGCGAAGAAATTTGTTCGCATCAAAGAGACCGTTCGCGTCGAAGATGGCGACAAGTGGGCTGAATTCAAACCGTACAATGGTTTCTCGTTGGACTTTACCATCGACTTTAACCATCCGGCGATTGATGCCAGCACCCAACGCTATGCGATGAACTTCTCTGCTGATGCGTTTATGCGCCAGATCAGCCGCGCACGTACGTTTGGCTTCATGCGTGATATCGAATATCTGCAGTCCCGCGGCCTGTGCCTGGGCGGCAGCTTCGATTGTGCCATCGTTGTTGACGATTATCGCGTACTGAACGAAGACGGCCTGCGTTTTGAAGATGAATTCGTTCGTCACAAAATGCTGGACGCGATCGGCGACCTCTTCATGTGTGGTCACAACATCATTGGTGCATTTACCGCGTTTAAATCCGGTCATGCACTGAACAACAAACTGTTGCAGGCCGTCCTGGCAAAACAGGAAGCCTGGGAATATGTGACCTTCGAAGACGAAGCTGAACTGCCGCTGGCGTTCAAAGCGCCGACTATGGTCCTGGCGTAACGGTTAACGCCGTTTCGTAAGAAAAGCGACTGGTTCACCTGGTACTCTCTCCGACCAGGGAAGCCAGTCGTTTTTATTTCTGCCTTTCTTTGATTTGTCCCTCTACTCCCTGATCTCTGTCGGGTGCCGAATAACGGTGTGTTCGCTGCATTATTGACCGTTTTTACCTGCTGCAAGGTGTCATTCCTGCTGCTGCGTATTGGCTTTAGTGGTAATATCTGGGCGCTAAAAAAGAATAATTGAACTCAGCCTGCACTGGCGGGCGAATGTGGTGGAGCAAGTGAGCGGAATACTGACGCGCTGGCGACAATTTGGCAGACGTTACTTCTGGCCGCATCTCTTATTAGGGATGGTCGCGGCGAGTCTCGGCTTGCCTGTGCTCAGCAACAGTGCGGAAGCGGCGACGCCGGCACGTTCCACGACAACTAAACACGATCTCTCGACGCGGGTTAACTTTACTAATCTCGCGTGGCTTGAAGCCAGCCGTCGTCCTAATTTCTCCGTTGATTACTGGCAGCAGCACGCCATTCGCACGGTTATCCGTCAACTGTCGTTCGCGATGGCGCCGCAGACGATGCCTGTTGCTGAAGAGACGCTGCCGGTTCAGGCTCAGCATCTTGCCCTGCTCGATACGCTTAACGCGCTTCTGACGCAGGACAACCAGCCGCCTGTGACCGTGAGTCAGACGGCGCAAACCTGGTTTGTTCCCCCTGTATCATTCTCCGTTTCGACTTGGATTAGCCAGGTTCACGGCATCCGTGCCGGGCCTCAACGCCTCAGCTAAATTAACTTTTTTCAATACCTTAATTTATCTGCCCGTCTGGGGCGTTTGAGAATTTATTATGCTAATCAAATTATTAACCAAAGTTTTTGGTAGTCGTAACGATCGTACCCTGCGCCGTATGCGCAAAGCTGTAAACGTCATCAACGGTATGGAACCGGCGATGGAGAAGCTCTCTGATGACGAGCTCAAAGCGAAAACCGCGGAATTCCGCGCGCGCCTGGAAAAAGGCGAAACCTTAGAGAGCCTGATCCCGGAAGCTTTCGCCGTTGTGCGTGAAGCGAGTAAACGTGTGTTCGGCATGCGTCACTTCGACGTTCAGCTGCTGGGTGGTATGGTGCTTAACGAGCGCTGCATCGCGGAAATGCGTACCGGTGAAGGTAAAACCCTGACCGCAACGCTGCCGGCTTATCTGAATGCACTGACCGGTAAGGGCGTTCACGTCGTTACCGTCAACGATTATCTAGCCCAGCGTGATGCCGAAAACAACCGTCCGCTGTTCGAGTTCCTCGGCATGACCGTCGGCATCAACATGTCCGGCCTGCCGGCACCCGCCAAGCGCGAAGCCTACAACGCGGACATCACCTACGGCACCAACAACGAATACGGCTTCGACTACCTGCGCGACAACATGGCGTTTAGCCCGGAAGAGCGCGTCCAGCGTAAGCTGCACTATGCGCTGGTGGATGAGGTTGACTCCATTCTGATCGATGAAGCGCGTACCCCGCTGATCATCTCCGGCCCGGCCGAAGACAGCTCTGACATGTACCGTAAAGTCGACAAAATCATTCCACACCTGCTGCGCCAGGAGAAAGAAGACTCCGATACCTTCCAGGGTGAAGGCCACTTCTCCGTTGACGAGAAGGCGCGCCAGGTGAACCTGACCGAACGCGGTCTGGTGAAAATCGAAGAGCTGCTGGTGGCTGAAGGCATTATGGAAGAGGGCGAGTCTCTGTACTCTCCGAGCAACATTATGCTGATGCACCACGTGACCGCCGCGCTGCGCGCCCACGCGCTGTTCACCCGCGACGTTGACTACATCGTGAAAGACGGTGAAGTCATCATCGTCGATGAACACACCGGTCGTACTATGCAGGGGCGTCGCTGGTCTGACGGTCTGCACCAGGCCGTTGAAGCGAAAGAAGGCGTGGATATCCAGAACGAAAACCAGACGCTGGCCTCTATCACCTTCCAGAACTACTTCCGTCTGTACGAGAAGCTGGCGGGGATGACCGGTACCGCAGATACCGAAGCGTTTGAATTCAGCTCCATCTACAAGCTGGATACCGTGGTTGTGCCAACCAACCGTCCGATGATCCGTAAGGATATGCCGGACCTGGTGTACATGACCGAAGCGGAAAAAATTCAGGCGATCATCGAAGATATTCGCGACCGTACTGCCAATGGCCAGCCGGTGCTGGTGGGGACCATCTCCATCGAGAAATCCGAAGTGGTTTCCAATGAGCTGACCAAAGCGGGCATCAAGCACAACGTTCTGAACGCCAAATTCCACGCCAAAGAAGCGGATATCGTTGCTCAGGCGGGCTATCCGGCTGCCGTGACCATCGCCACCAACATGGCGGGTCGTGGTACCGATATTATGCTCGGCGGTAGCTGGCAGGCTGAAGTCGCAGAGCTGGAAAACCCAACGCCAGAGCAGATCGCGCAGATCAAAGCCGACTGGCAGGTGCGTCACGACGCGGTGCTGGCATCCGGTGGTCTGCACATCATTGGTACCGAGCGTCACGAATCTCGTCGTATCGACAACCAGCTGCGCGGCCGTGCGGGCCGTCAGGGTGATGCCGGTTCTTCCCGCTTCTACCTGTCTATGGAAGATGCGCTGATGCGTATTTTCGCCTCCGACCGCGTGTCCGGCATGATGCGTAAGCTGGGCATGAAGCCAGGCGAAGCCATTGAGCACCCGTGGGTGACTAAAGCGATCGCTAACGCCCAACGTAAAGTGGAAAGCCGCAACTTCGATATTCGTAAGCAGCTGCTGGAATATGATGACGTTGCCAACGATCAGCGTCGTGCGATCTACACCCAGCGTAACGAACTGCTGGACGTGTCCGACGTGAGCGAAACCATCAACAGCATCCGCGAAGATGTGTTCAAAGCCACCATCGACGCGCATATTCCACCGCAGTCTCTGGAAGAGATGTGGGATGTTGAAGGCCTGCAGGAACGCCTGAAAAACGACTTCGATCTCGATCTGCCAATCAAAGAGTGGCTGGACAAAGAGCCTGAGCTGCATGAAGAGACCCTGCGCGAACGAATCTTTGAAACAGCGCTGGAAGTTTATAAGCGTAAGGAAGAAGTGGTTGGCGCTGAGATGATGCGTCACTTCGAAAAAGGCGTGATGCTGCAGACCCTGGACTCCCTGTGGAAAGAGCACCTGGCGGCGATGGACTACCTGCGTCAGGGGATCCACCTGCGCGGCTATGCGCAGAAAGATCCGAAGCAGGAGTACAAGCGTGAATCCTTCTCCATGTTTGCGTCTATGCTGGAGTCACTGAAGTACGAAGTGATCAGCACCCTGAGCAAGGTTCAGGTGCGCATGCCGGAAGAAGTGGAAGCGATGGAGCAGCAGCGTCGTGAAGAAGCTGAGCGTCTGGCGCAGATGCAGCAGCTGAGCCACCAGACTGACGAAAGCGAAGCCGCAGCGGCGATCGCCGCGCAGACCGGCGATCGTAAAGTGGGTCGTAACGATCCGTGCCCATGTGGTTCCGGTAAAAAATACAAGGCCTGCCACGGCCGTCTGAACTAAGTTCATAAAAAATGAAAAGGCGCAGACATCTGCGCCTTTTTTATGGAAGTGACACTATGAAAATACTGCAAATTGCCGTCGGGATTATTCGCAACCCGCAAAACCAAATCTTCATCACCCAGCGCGCTGCTGACGCCCATATGGCGAACAGGTGGGAGTTTCCTGGCGGGAAAATCGAGTCAGGAGAAACGCCGGAAGAGGCGCTGGTGCGTGAGCTGCAGGAAGAGGTGGGGATTACCCCGCTTGGCGCCACGCTGTTTGATAAGCTGGAGTACCAGTTTCCCGACAGGCACATCACGCTGTGGTTCTGGCTGGTGGAAAGCTGGGAAGGTGACCCCTGGGGAAAAGAGGGACAGCCGGGTAACTGGGTGGAACTTCAGGCCAGCGATGCCGACAAATTCCCGCCAGCCAATGAGCCTGTGATCCGCCGCTTAGCGGCACAATAGCAGGCCTGCCGGACGACGCGCCAGCAGGCTTTGAACGTTACTGCTGGCTTTCGCTCCAGTCATCGCTATCCGAGAGGTCGCCTTCGCTCGGAATACGTTTCTCTTCCGCCGCCCATTCGCCCAGGTCAATGAGCTGGCAGCGCTTGCAGCAGAATGGGCGAAATGGACTCACTTCGCCCCAGACAACGGTTTTGCCACAGGTGGGGCAGTTTACGGTGGTGACGTCAGACATTGGCACTCCTTAACAACAGGCCAGTTCAAAATCGAGGCGTTCCGGCACGGTGCCATTTTCACTGTCCAGCGGCATAAAGCGGATCGCGAAACGGCTTTTATGCCCGGAAATTTGCGGATAAAGCTGCTCGCCAAGAGACAGATTCAGGCGCAGAAGATCGGCGTCGTCGCCGTTGTCCTGATAAAAACCGTTGAGACTGGTTTGCTTGCGGAACGGGGCAGAGTTACGCACAAGATCGAGGATCAGCGATAGCGTCTGATTCATCGGCTCCAGGCTGCCCAGCCAGCTGTTTACCTGACGATCGCGCTGTTCCTGCGGCATATGCAGCCACATGTGCAGCGTTGGCAGGTCAAAGCTACAGCAGCCGCCCGGTATGCTCAGGCGCTGGCGCACCAGCGCAATCAAACGGTCTTCTCGTAAATATTGCCCAACGCGCGGCGCGGCCATCAGCGTCGTGCTGCTGTTTTTCAACTGCTGGCGTAAGGCGTCAATTCGGCTTTGATCCACGCCCGGCACTTCGGCCCAGGCCTGTAATTTACGCTGCTGGCGCTCCAGCTCTTTCAACAGCTCCGTGCGGACATCGCCGCGCTCAATCACATCCAGCAGATCGCCTACGTTGCGAAAGAAGTGCAACGCCGTGGCATGATCGTTAACGGGCAGATGTTGTGAAAGCTGTTGGATGAGAAATTCAATGCGCAGCCAAGTACGCATTTTTTCATTAAGCGGGTGCTCAAAAAGGATGTGAGTGGACATTATGGTTTTTCCTGTGCAACGGCCTGCGCGGCGAAGGTCAGATACTGCGCGTGCAGACGGGCAACATCCGATGCAATGGCATCTGGTGCGCCGTTATTATCAATAACATCATCCGCAACGGCAAGGCGCTGAGCGCGCGTGGCCTGAGCGGCAAGAATTTGTTCAGCATGTTCACGCGAGACGTGGTCGCGCGTCATGGTTCGCTGGATTTGCGTTTCGGGTGTGACATCAATCACCAGTACCCGATTGGCTTTCTTATGCAGCTGGTTTTCCACCAGGAGCGGAACCACCCACAGGACATAAGGAGAGCGGGCTGCGGCTATCTGACGCTGAGTTTCCTGTTGGATAATGGGGTGGAGCAGGGCATTAAGCCAGGCTTTTTCCGCAGAATCGGAAAAAATATATTCGCGAAGCTGACGGCGGTTCAGCGTGCCGTCGGCATTGATGATTGCCTTGCCGAAATGGTCTGCGATGGCCTTTAGCGCGGGTGTATTGGGCTCTACCACCTGACGGGCAATAATATCAGCATCAATAATCGCGATGCCGAGACGAGAAAATGCGTCCGCAACGGTACTTTTGCCACTACCGATGCCGCCGGTTACTGCGACGATATACCCCATTAAATCAAATCCTGGGAATTATTCATTATGAAAATCAGTTGCTTAAAAAACAAACGTGCGACAGTAAATGTTTGATTCTCTTTACTGGCTTTTTACCAGGTAAATTTATAGGATTGTAGCGTAAAAAAAGAGAATTTCGCAGTCTTGCGGAGCAGGTATTAGTGCGTATGATAACGTCACTGGAGTTGTGCTTTTAACATATTTGCCTCTAACCCCAGGAATCCGCACATGCGTATCGAAGAAGATCTGAAGTTAGGTTTCAAAGACGTTCTTATCCGCCCTAAACGCTCTACACTGAAAAGTCGCTCAGACGTTGAACTTGAACGTCAATTCACCTTTAAACACTCCGGTCAGACCTGGTCTGGCGTGCCAATCATTGCTGCCAACATGGATACAGTCGGTACCTTTGAGATGGCAACGGCGCTGGCTCAGTTCGATATTCTTACTGCAGTCCACAAGCACTACAGCCCTGAAGAGTGGAATGCGTTTGTTGCGTCCGCCTCTGCTGACGTGGTGAAGCACGTGATGGTCTCCACCGGTACTTCCGACGCCGATTTCGAGAAAACCAAACAGATCCTGAACGCCAACCCGGCGCTTAACTTCGTTTGTATTGACGTGGCGAACGGCTACTCCGAGCACTTCGTGCAGTTCGTCAGCAAGGCGCGCGAAGCCTGGCCGAACAAAACCATCATCGCGGGCAACGTGGTGACCGGTGAAATGTGTGAAGAGCTGATCCTTTCCGGTGCCGACATCGTGAAAGTGGGCATTGGCCCGGGCTCCGTATGCACCACGCGCGTTAAGACCGGCGTTGGTTATCCGCAGCTTTCCGCGGTCATTGAATGTGCCGACGCGGCGCACGGTCTGGGCGGCCAGATCATCAGCGATGGCGGTTGCACTATGCCGGGCGATGTCGCAAAGGCCTTTGGCGGCGGTGCGGACTTCGTGATGCTCGGCGGTATGCTGGCAGGCCACGAAGAGAGCGGCGGCACCGTGGTGGAAGAGAACGGCGAGAAATTCATGCTGTTCTACGGTATGAGCTCTGAATCCGCGATGACCCGACACGTTGGTGGCGTGGCAAAATACCGTGCGGCAGAAGGCAAAACCGTGAAGCTGCCTCTGCGCGGCCCGGTTGAAAACACCGCGCGCGACATCCTGGGCGGCCTGCGCTCAGCCTGTACCTACGTCGGTGCATCCCGCCTGAAAGAGCTGACGAAACGCACCACGTTTATTCGCGTTCAGGAGCAGGAAAACCGCGTTTTCAATAGCCTGTAATGGCTTTCGCTGGCGCATGCTCGTGCGCCAGCGCTACTGCACTATCCCGCGCTCATGGCATCTCCCAGATGGAAAATCGGCAGATACATTGCCACCACCAGCGTGCCGATGATGACCCCCGTAACAACCAGGAGCAGCGGCTCCAGAAGCGCCGCCAGGTTGTCTGCTCGTTGAAAGGTCTGTTCCGTGTGATGGCGGGCAAGGTTTGCCAGCATAACGTCCAGCGAACCAG
Source organism: Enterobacter sp. 168J2 (assembly GCF_034107265.1). NCBI lineage: Bacteria > Pseudomonadati > Pseudomonadota > Gammaproteobacteria > Enterobacterales > Enterobacteriaceae > Enterobacter > Enterobacter sp. 168J2. Next base: position 408,946 of record NZ_JAWNEB010000002.1, read on the forward strand.
ACATCTCGCCGGTTCGTAAAAGCTGAATACAGAGCGGGGTAAACATTGCCGCCTTCTGAAAGGACGACCAGACGGGGAGACCTTTTTCAATGTCCTCGCGTATGCTGCGGAGTATTCCCTGCCAGTACCGGCTTTCAACAGTCTCTTCTGCACTCTCAAGACCCTGTAAGAAGGCAATGCCCGCCTGCTGCGTGAGCGACAGCACGGTGAAGATTTGCCCCAGCTTTTGCCCTTTCGCCAGCGCTCCCATTACGGGAATATTCAGCAGCATACGCTGCCAGCGAGGATGGTGTCGCAGAGCCCAGGCTGCGGTTACGGGAACAAGCAGCATCGCGAACAGCACCAGGGCATATGACTGCATAAACGCGGCTATCCCCATCACTATTCTCGTCAGCGCCGGAAGCGGGGTATTAAACGTTTTGTAGATCGCGGCAAACTCGGGCAAAACCAGGGTGACCATTGCCAGCACGACGAGTACGGCCAGCGCCAGGACGATCGCCGGGTAGCGCAGCGCTTTTTTCACTTTTGCGCTGAGCTGCTGCTGCGCTTTTTGCTGCTCAGCAAGCTCCCGGCAGCACGCTTCAAGCTTCCCCGTTAGCTCTCCGGTCTTCACCATTGAGATATGCAGTGGGCTAAAGACCGCAGGCCACCGTTTGAGCGCCTCAGAAAAAGGAGACCCTTCGCTGAGCTCATCGGCAACGCTTTGCAGTAGCCCCCGCCACGGCTCTATCGGATGCTGGTCTGCCAGCATTTGCAGACTATGCGCGAGCGTCAGCCCTGCCTGCAAAAGCGTTGCGAGCTGACGAAACATCTCATAGCAGTGATGTGAACGCCAGCGGTGCCTTTGAGCGCATCGGGTCAGGGCCAGAGGATGGAGGCCGTTACGTACCAGCCTGGTGAAGGCGGCGTTGCGGTCTGTGGCCCAGAGAACCCCGCTTCGGGGTTCTCCTTCAGCGGAGATTGCTCGCCAGCGCCAGAGTTGATTAGCAGCCATCGGGCATACCCAGAACGCGCACTAGCTCTTCAAGCGTGGTCATCCCTTGTTCAACGGCCATGCAGCCGTGTTCAAACAGCGAGATGAGTCCCGCCTGTCGGGCGCTGGCTTCAATCACCTCGGTGCCTGCTCCGCTGGCAATCGCCTGGCGCAGGGGATTATCGATCGCAAGCACTGCAAAAATGGCCACGCGGCCGTAAAAACCGTGATAACAACGATCGCAGCCTGCGGGCTGCCAGCGAGGAAGTTGCCGCGGCCAAACCGAGCGCGGCAGGTCCGTATGCTCTCCTGTTTTCTGTCGGCAGTGCGGACAAAGGCGCCGAACCAGCCGCTGGGCAATCACCATCGAGAGCGCGGAAGAGATCATCCAGCGCGCCACGCCCATCTGCTCCAGACGAATGAGGGTTTCGGTCGTCGAGTTGGTGTGCAGCGTCGACAATACCAGATGCCCGGTCTGCGCGGCTTTGATGGCAATTTCTGCCGTTTCACCATCGCGAATTTCCCCGACCATAATGATGTCCGGATCCTGACGGAGCAGCGCCCTCAGTACGCTCTGGAACGTTAAGCCCGCGCGGGGGTTAACCTGCGTCTGATTTAACCCCGCAAGCGGGATCTCGATGGGATCCTCCACGCTGCAGATGTTGACGTCAGGGGTGTTACGCGCCTGCAACGCGCTGTAGAGCGTTACGGTTTTTCCGCTGCCCGTCGGGCCGGTGACCAGAATTAGCCCCTGAGGCTGGTGGAGCACCTCATTAAAACAGGCCAGCTGTTTAGCGCTCATGCCAAGCGCGTTAGGTTCCAGCGCCTGCTGAACCTGATGCAGCAAACGCAGCACAATTTTCTCACCGCCGTTGCAGGGAAGCGTGGCGATACGAAACGAGACCGGCTCGTTTGTCAGCTCAATCGTAAACTGACCGTCCTGCGGCAAGCGGCGTTCCGCAATATCCAGATTACCCAGCACTTTTAACCGGGCGCTGAGCATCGTCGCCAGCGCGGCGGAAAGGGGAGGCTGCGGGTAAAGTACCCCGTCGATACGTAAGCGGATCTGGCACGCGTGCTCCATCGGTTCGATATGGATGTCAGACGCGCGCTGGTTTACTGCCTGCTGCAGCGTGTGGTTGAGGATATCCACCGCGGAGTGGGGTTGCGAAACGACGGGCAGATGCGATTGCGCGGTTAACTGCCGGTGCTTTTCCATGCGTTCAGCGCTCCAGCATTCGATATCAATCCGCTTCTGGGTGGCGAAGCGCAGGGCCTCCATCAGTTCAGGCGCGGGGGTTCCCACAACGGCGATGCTAATCATGTCGCTGTCGCTGTTGAGCAGTAGCGCATGGTGGCGAAGACAAAGCGCCACGAGTTGATCGGTGTTCATTATCCGCTCCTCAGTGAGTGTCGAAGCGGAAGACGTCTTCACAGGCCTGCTTAAGCGCGCTGTCAGCACTGATATTGCAGTCACGCGTCCAGCCCGTCATGCCGTTGCCGTTGCTCCACTGTGGCGTCATGGTTACCGTCAGCCCGTTCAGGCTCTCCTGGCCTGTTAAGGTCACGACCCCTTTCGCCACGCTCATCCCCGAGACGTAACGCGTCGTGGCAGGAGAGGGTATACCGTTACTGCCCGCATCGCAGCTTTCTACGCCACCATGATCCAGCGCGCAAAGCTCAATTGCAGTGCGATAGGGAACGAAAGTTTGCAGCATATCGGTGAGGGCTGCTTTACGCAGGTAGTTCTGATAGGCGGGAACGCCGATGGCGCTCAGAATCGCAATAATGCCAATGACCACCATCAGCTCAATGAGTGTGAATCCTTGTTGTCTGTCCATATCTGCTCCTTTTGCAAAGTGGCGCTACTTTGTCAGCGGGACAGGGCAGAAACGAGGGGCAAAAAAGAGAATGAGAAAGGAGCTTCAGAGAATTCATTCCGTGTTGCAGAGAAGAACAATGGATTTGCGAGCGAGGCTGAAATTCCCCTCTCCGGGCGGAGAGGGGAGCGGGCGTTATTTGAAGCGCATTGAGAGATCGAGGGCGCGAACGTGCTTGGTCAGCGCGCCGACGGAGATGTAATCTACGCCGGTTTCGGCGAACTCACGGATCGTGTCGAAAGTGACGTTTCCGGACACTTCAAGCTGGGCCCGGCCGTTGGTCAGTTTCACCGCCTCGCGCATCTGCTCCGTTTCGAAGTTATCGAGCATGATGATATCGGCCCCGGCCTTGATCGCCTGCTCCAGCTCTTCCAGGCTTTCGACCTCCACCTCAACAGGCACATCCGGATGCAGCCAGAAGGCTTTCTCCACCGCCTGACGCACGGAGCCAGAAGCAATAATGTGGTTCTCTTTAATCAGGAAGGCATCGGATAGACCCAGACGATGGTTTGCGCCGCCGCCGCAGAGCACCGCGTACTTCAGCGCAGTGCGCAGGCCCGGCAGCGTTTTGCGGGTATCCAGCAGCTGGGTTCGGGTGCCGGCCAGCAGGTCAACGTAGCGGCGCACTTCACTGGCGACGCCAGAGAGCGTCTGGACAAAATTGAGCGCGGTACGTTCGCCGGTCAGCAATACGCGGGAAGGACCGTCCAGTTCGAACAGCGGCTGATTGGCGGTCACCGCATCACCATCATCAACGTGCCATGTCACCTGTACATCGTCACCCGCCAGCTGAGTAAAGACCTCTTCAACCCAACGCTTGCCGCAAAAAACGCCCTCCTCACGGGTGATAATGACCGCGTGCGAGCGTGTCTCTTTTGGCAACAATTGTGCGGTAATATCCTTTTCAGCGTTAACGTCACCCCCCAGATCTTCTTTCAACGCATGGGCGACGCTTGCCGGAATATCCATATTAATACGTTCCAGAAGCGCTTCACGTCGGTGGTCGGGGTTGTAGCGGCGAGGCGGCATGATAAAACTCCAAATTGGTAACGAATCATAATATTGAAACATGCTACTCTGAACCGAGTCATTGCACCATACAGAAGGAGTTCCAGCATGTTGTTAGAAAACGGATGGCTGGTGGATGCGCGGCATGTGCCCTCGCCGCACCACGACTGCCGCCCGGAGGATGAAAAGCCCACACTGCTGGTGGTTCATAATATTAGCCTCCCGCCGGGTGAGTTTGGCGGCCCGTGGATCGATGCGTTATTCACGGGAACGATAGATCCCAATGCCCATCCTTTCTTCGCTGAGATTGCGCATTTGCGCGTGTCGGCACACTGCCTGATTCGCCGTGATGGTGAGGTGGTTCAGTATGTTCCTTTTGATAAGCGCGCCTGGCATGCCGGGGTATCGATGTATCACGGGCGCGAACGGTGCAACGATTTCTCGATTGGGATCGAGCTGGAAGGCACGGACACTACCCCCTACACCGATGCCCAGTATCAACAGCTGGTTGCTATTACCCACGCGCTTATCGGACTCTACCCGGCAATCGCCGACAATATTACCGGGCACAGCGATATCGCTCCGGCGAGAAAAACCGATCCCGGCCCGGCATTTGACTGGCCGCGGTTTCGCGCCATGCTTGCCGCGTCGTCAGAATAAGGAGATACCATGACGTTGTTTACCATGCTGCTGGTTATCATCGCTGAACGCCTGTTCAAGCTCGGCGAACACTGGCAACTGGATCACCGGCTGGAGGTGTTATTCCGCCGCATCAAGCACTTTTCCATGCTGCGCACGCTGCTGATGATGGCGGGCGTCATGCTTATTACCTTCCTGCTGCTGCGCTCGCTGTACGGACTCTTTTTCAACGTGCCGCTGCTGGTGGTGTGGATCCTGCTCGGCGTGCTGTGCATTGGTGCGGGCAAGGTGCGTTTGCACTATCACGCCTACCTGAAAGCCGCTTCCCGTGACGATGCCCACGCGCGCGGCGCGATGGCGAGCGAGCTGACGATGATCCACGGCGTGCCGCCGGACTGCGACGAGCGCGAGTTCCTGCGCGAGCTGCAAAACGCGCTGCTGTGGATTAACTTCCGCTACTACCTGGCACCGCTGTTCTGGTTTGTGGTGGGCGGCCCGTGGGGGCCGGTGCTGCTGATGGGCTATGCGTTCCTGCGCGCCTGGCAGACCTGGCTTGCCCGTTACCTGACGCCGCATGAGCGTTTGCTTTCGGGCATTGATGCCATCCTGCACGTGCTCGACTGGCTTCCGGTGCGTCTGGTGGGCGTGGTGTACGCCTTAATTGGGCACGGTGAAAAAGCGCTGCCCGCATGGTTCGCTTCTCTTGGGGACCGCCATACGTCCCAGTATCAGGTGTTGACGCGCCTGGCGCAGTTCTCGCTGGCGCGAGAGCCGCATTCCGACAGGATCGAAACGCCAAAAGCTGCCGTTTCAATGGCGAAGAAAACCTCGTTTGTGGTGGTAGTGATTGTGGCGCTGCTGACCATTTACGGCACGCTGGTGTAACCCAGCGCGCCGTAAACGCTATAACGTATCCGCAGGCGGGATGCCGAAATCAGGCATCCCGTTTTCGTCCCAGCGGACAAGCTTCAGGCGGGTATGACGGTTTGGATCGTAGAGCGGATCGCCTTCAATTTCGGTGTAATTTCTTGCGTGGTACACCAGCACATCTTCCCCTTCCGGCGTTTGCGTGAAGCTGTTGTGGCCTGGCCCGTACTGGCGGTTCTCGTAGCTGGTGACGAAAACCGGGCGAGGGGATTTGTGCCAGTTTGCCGGGTTTTGCGGATCGGCGTTCAGGTCTATCCACAGTAACCCCATACAGTAGTTCTCGTCGGTCGCGCTTGCGGAGTAGCTGATAAACAGCTTATCGCCGTGAACCAACACCGCCGGACCTTCGTTGACCCAGAAGCCGCGGCATTCCCAGTCGTATTCTGGCTTGCTGAGCATCACCGGCTCGCCTTTCAGCGTCCACGGGTTCTCCATTTCGCACAGATAAAGATTGGAGTTACCGGAAATATCCGGGGCTTTTTGCGCCCACAGGTACCAGCGTTTGCCCTGATGGACAAAGGTGGTGGCATCCAGGGCGAAGGTGTCGAACGGGGTGCTGATTTGACCTTTCTCGATCCAGGTACCTGTGAGCGGATCGCGGTCCGCACACTCAATCGCAAACATGCGGTGCTGGAACATCCCGAGCGCGTCGAGCGCCTGGGTATGCGTCGCGGCAAAATAGATGTACCACTTGCCGTCGATATGATGCAGTTCCGGCGCCCAGATTAGCTGGCTCATCGGGCCGGTCTCTGGTTTGCGCCAGACCACCACCTCTTCAGCGTTGCGTAGCCCTTCCAGCGAGTCCGCGCGGCGGATCGCCAGCCTGTCGTACTGCGGCACGGAGGCAATAAAATAGTACTGTCCCTCATGGCGTAAAATGTACGGGTCGGCGCGTTGTTCGATAAACGGGTTTGGCCAGGTTTGCATTCGGCTTTCCTTATTTAGTCTCAGCGGCTCTAAGTTCCTGATAGTCGTTCAGCTCGCGGTAGTTGGCGCGGCGCTTTTCCAGATCGGACTGGATCTGCTTCATGGTCTCACGGTCCACTTTCAGCAGACGCACCACCCCAGCGGTAATTAAGTATCCAATGCCCGGAATGACGGTAAAGAGCAGCACGATCCCGTTAATGGCGTCCGCGCTTTGCGCTTTTGCACCCGCGTCATAGCCGTACCAGGATAGCAGGAAGCCGACCATCGCCCCGGCAATCGCCAGGCCCAGTTTGAGGAAGAAGATGTTGCCGGAGAAGCTGATCCCGGTGATGCGTTTCCCGGTTTTCCACTCGCCGTAGTCGTCCACGTCGGCCATCAGCGACCAGTGCAGCGGAGATGGGATCTGGTGCAGGATGTTCAGCAGGAAGTAGAGCACTACGATAGTAACGGTGGCTTTCGGGTCGAAGAAATAGAAGGCGCAGGAGAATACCGCCAGCACGATGTTGGTCCAGAAGAAGACCTTCAGCTTGCACCAGCGGTCGGTCAGCACTTTCGCCAGCACGCTGCCGAGCATCATGCCGACAACGCCCAGGCTGATAAACAGCGTGGCGAAGTGGGTGCTCTGGCCCATCACCCAGGTGACGTAGTACATGGTTGCCGCCATACGGATAAAGCCCGGGCAGACGTTGCACAGCGTCAGCAGCAGAATGCGCACCCACTGATCGTTTTTCCACACGTCTTTCAGGTCGTTTTTCAGCTCGTCGTTGGTTTGCACCGCCGGACGCACGCGCTCGCGCACGGTGGCGAAGCAGAACAGGAACATACAGGTGCCAATCAGCGCCAGGACGGTCATCGCCATCTGGTAACCTTTGGCTTTGTTATCCCCGCCAAACCAGTCGGCCATCGGCAGCAGCGTCAGAGACAGCAGCAGCGTGGCGATGCCGACCAGCACGAAGCGATACGACTGGCAGGCCACGCGCTCTTTCGGATCGTTGGTGATCACTCCACCTAACGAGCAGTAAGGGATGTTGATGGCCGTATAGGTTAACGAGAGCAGGAAGTAGGTGACAAACGCATAGATAACTTTGCTGTTATAGCTCCACTCCGGGGTGGTGAACATCAGGATGCTAAACAGCGCGTAGGGGAACGCAATCCACAGCAGCCATGGACGAAACCGGCCATATTTACTGCGGGTACGGTCGGCAATCGCCCCCATGATCGGGTCCGTTACGGCGTCAATCACGCGGACGGACAGCAGCAGCACGCCGACCAGCGCAGGCGCGAGGCCAAAAATATCCGTATAGAAATAGTTAACAAACAACATGATGGCGCCGAAGATGATGTTGCATCCCGCGTCGCCCATTCCATAGCCGATCTTTTCTTTTACTGACAGTTTGTTGTTATCCATCGACAGCTCTCCGGTTTACGGTATGGAGAGAATTATTTGCTGGCAAAGGGATATATGCGTTGCAGTATCAGGGCGGTGATATGGATAAATGTGCTGTGGGCGTGAAAGTGTGAAGGAGGTAACAACGCGCGGCACCCGCAAAAGCAGGTGCCGCGGCGGGAGGCTTAGTGCGCCTTCATAGCATTACGGCTTTTCTGGCTGAAGAGGTAGCCAACGCCAAGGATCGCAATCCAGACCGGGATCAGATAGACGGAAATCGCCATACCCGGCGTGATCAGCATGATCACCAGCACGCCCGCCATAAACAGCAGGCAAATCCAGTTACCCAGCGGATAGAGCAGGGCAGGGAAGCGCGTGGTGACGCCCTGCTGCTGCTTCGCGCGGCGGAACTTCATGTGCGCCAGGCTGATCATCGCCCAGTTGATAACCAGGGCAGAGACCACCAGCGCCATCAGCAGGCCAAACGCCGACTCCGGTGCCATGTAGTTAATCAGCACGCACAGCGCGGTCACGATGGCTGAAACAATGATGGTATTGACCGGCACGCCGCGTTTATCAACGTTGAGCAGCATCTTAGGCGCGTTGCCCTGCTGGGCCAGGCCGAACAGCATGCGGCTGTTGCAGTATACGCAGCTGTTGTAAACGGAGAGCGCTGCGGTCAGCACCACGATGTTCAGGGCGTTTGCGACAAAGGTATCGCCCAGCTCGTGGAAGATGAGAACAAACGGGCTGGTGTCAGCGGTCACGCGCGTCCACGGCAGCAGGGAGAGCAGCACGGCCAGCGAGCCCACATAGAAGATCAGGATGCGGTAGATAACCTGGTTAGTGGCTTTTGGAATGCTCTGCTCCGGATTGTCGGCTTCTGCGGCGGTGATGCCCACCAGCTCCAGGCCGCCGAAGGAGAACATAATGATCGCCATCATCATCACCAGACCGGTCATGCCGTGAGGCAGGAAGCCGCCCTGTTCCCAGAGGTTACGCACGGTTGCCTGCGGGCCGCCGTTGCCGCTGAACAGCAGCCAGCCGCCAAAGATGATCATCGCCACAACGGCAATGACTTTGATAATGGCAAACCAGAACTCCATCTCGCCGAACACTTTTACGTTGGTCAGGTTAATGGCGTTGATAATGACGAAGAAGGCTGCAGCAGACGCCCAGGTGGGGATCTCGGGATACCAGAACTGAATGTACTTCCCGACGGCGGTAAGCTCGGCCATAGCAACCAGAACGTACAGCACCCAATAGTTCCAGCCGGAGGCAAAACCCGCGAAGCTGCCCCAGTATTTATAGGCAAAGTGGCTAAACGAGCCTGCGACCGGCTCTTCAACGACCATTTCGCCAAGCTGGCGCATGATCAGAAAAGCGATGAAACCCGCAATCGCGTAACCCAAAATAATACCCGGACCGGCTGACTGGATAACGGATGCGCTGCCCAGAAACAGGCCGGTACCAATCGCACCGCCCAGTGCGATGAGCTGTATATGGCGGTTTTTAAGCCCGCGCTTTAGCTGATCGCCGTGCTGTTGAGCTTCCATTTGAAACCTCGTGTGTGGTTGTTATGTTCACGCTGTGCGTGTGTAATTATGAAAGTCCATATTCTGTATTTATTTCTTTACGGTTAAACAAACCGAAAAAAGCGGAGATGACTTCCGTACGCGCAAGAATAGTGGTAAGCGCCTGCGAATGCACCTGCTTTATGAAGGGATGCTGACCACTTGAATAAAAAGAAAGCATTTGTAAATCGGCCCGCTTATTCTTCCTAACCCAACCTATAGAATAGAAATGCTTATTAAGTGGGCGAATTTTCATTATTTGCCATGTTGAATCGCTTCAGATTGCAAAACCCCTCGTTTCATTATGGTTAAAACTCCCTCTTTTGGAGTAATCAACTCATTTGTGCAAAGTTACATTTCTGAAACGTTATTTCTGTAAGGTTGTTAAAATGTGCAGGGTTTACTGATTTCAATCAAAACCAATATGGACAGAAGGTGAATACTTTGTTACTTTAGCGATACGAACTAGAAATTGGTAAGACCAATTGACTCCGGGCAAAAAGGCGTAAGACAGGGAATATGGCCTACAGCAAAATTCGCCAACCAAAACTATCTGATGTGATTGAGCAGCAGCTGGAGTTTTTAATCCTCGAAGGGACTCTGCGCCCGGGTGAGAAACTTCCGCCAGAACGCGAGCTGGCAAAACAGTTCGACGTTTCACGTCCCTCTCTGCGTGAGGCGATTCAACGCCTCGAAGCAAAGGGCTTGCTGCTTCGTCGCCAGGGCGGCGGAACCTTTGTGCAAAACAGCCTGTGGCAGAGCTTCAGCGATCCGCTGGTAGAACTTCTCTCTGACCACCCAGAATCCCAGTTTGACCTGCTTGAGACCCGTCACGCGCTTGAAGGTATTGCGGCCTATTACGCCGCCCTTCGCAGCACTGATGAAGATCGTGTGCGTATCCGCGAACTGCATCAGGCCATTGAACGGGCACAGCAGTCCGGCGATTTAGACGCCGAGTCCAGCGCCGTCGTCCAGTATCAAATCGCCGTCACCGAAGCAGCACACAACGTGGTGCTCCTCCATCTGCTACGCTGCATGGAGCCGATGCTGGCCCAGAACGTTCGTCAGAATTTTGAATTGTTGTATGCCCGTCGGGAGATGCTCCCACTGGTAAGCAACCATCGCACCCGAATATTCGAGGCGATAATGGCCGGGGAGCCGGAGCAGGCGCGCGAAGCGTCGCACCGTCACCTGGCTTTCATTGAGGAAATCTTGCTGGACCGCAGCCGTGAACAATCGCGTCGCGAACGTTCATTACGCCGCATACAGCAACGAAAGGATTAAGCGCCAGGTACTTTTAGAGCGCGGCAACTAAACGCAGAACCTGTCTTATTGTGTTCTTGCCCAAGAGCACAATGGGACAGGTTCCAGACAAATCAACGTATTAGATAGATAAGGAATACCCCCATGTCAGAACGTCTCCAAAATGACGTGGATCCGATCGAAACTCGCGACTGGCTACAGGCGATCGAATCGGTCATCCGTGAAGAAGGTGTTGAGCGTGCTCAGTATCTGATTGATCAGCTGCTTTCTGAAGCCCGCAAAGGCGGCGTGAAGGTTGCTTCAGGTGCAGGGGCTAGCAACTACGTAAACACGATTGCCGTTGAAGACGAACCGGAATACCCGGGCAATCTGGATCTGGAACGTCGTATCCGTTCTGCAATCCGCTGGAACGCCATCATGACCGTTCTGCGCGCATCTAAGAAAGACCTGGAGCTGGGTGGCCACATGGCGTCCTTCCAGTCTTCTGCAACCGTTTACGAAGTGTGCTTCAACCACTTCTTCCGTGCAGCGAACGAGAAAGACGGCGGCGATCTGGTGTACTTCCAGGGCCACATCTCTCCGGGCATCTATGCACGTGCATTCCTGGAAGGTCGTCTGACTGAAGAGCAGATGAACAACTTCCGTCAGGAAGTTCACGGTAAAGGTCTGTCTTCTTATCCGCACCCTAAACTGATGCCTGAATTCTGGCAGTTCCCGACCGTATCTATGGGTCTGGGTCCAATCGGTGCGATCTACCAGGCTAAATTCCTGAAGTACCTGGAACACCGTGGTCTGAAAGACACCTCTGAGCAGACCGTTTACGCCTTCCTGGGCGACGGCGAAATGGATGAGCCAGAATCTAAAGGTGCGATCACCATCGCGACCCGTGAGAAGCTGGACAACCTGTGCTTCATCATCAACTGTAACCTGCAGCGTCTGGATGGTCCGGTAACCGGTAACGGCAAGATCATCAACGAACTGGAAGGCATCTTCGCGGGTGCTGGCTGGAACGTAATCAAAGTGATGTGGGGCGGTCGTTGGGATGAGCTGCTGCGTAAAGACAGCAGCGGTAAACTGATCCAGCTGATGAACGAAACCGTTGACGGCGACTACCAGACCTTCAAATCCAAAGACGGTGCCTACGTGCGTGAGCACTTCTTCGGCAAATATCCTGAAACCGCCGCACTGGTTGCAGACTGGACTGACGAGCAGATCTGGGCCCTGAACCGCGGTGGTCACGATCCGAAGAAAGTCTACGCTGCACTGAAAAAAGCGCAGGAAACCAAAGGTAAAGCGACTGTAATCCTGGCCCACACCATCAAAGGTTACGGCATGGGTGATACCGCAGAAGGTAAAAACATCGCTCACCAGGTTAAGAAAATGAACATGGACGGCGTGCGTTACATCCGCGACCGTTTCAACGTTCCAGTGACCGATGAGCAGGTAGAAAACCTGTCTTACATCACCTTCCCGGAAGGTTCTGAAGAGCACAAGTACCTGCACGAACGTCGTCAGGCGCTGAAAGGCTACCTGCCTGCTCGTCAGCCTAACTTCACCGAGAAGCTGGAACTGCCAGCGCTGGAAGATTTCTCTCAGCTGCTGGAAGAGCAGAACAAAGAGATCTCTACCACTATCGCTTTCGTTCGTGCCCTGAACGTGATGCTGAAGAACAAGTCGATCAAAGATCGTCTGGTTCCAATCATTGCCGACGAAGCGCGTACTTTCGGTATGGAAGGTCTGTTCCGTCAGATCGGTATCTACAGCCCGAACGGCCAGCAGTACACCCCGCAGGACCGTGAGCAGGTTGCATACTACAAAGAAGACGAGAAAGGTCAGATTCTGCAGGAAGGTATCAACGAGCTGGGCGCAGGCGCATCCTGGCTGGCTGCTGCGACCTCTTACAGCACCAACAACCTGCCGATGATCCCGTTCTACATTTACTACTCCATGTTCGGGTTCCAGCGTATCGGTGACCTGTGCTGGCAGGCAGGCGACCAGCAGGCTCGCGGCTTCCTGATCGGTGGTACTTCTGGTCGTACGACTCTGAATGGTGAAGGTCTGCAGCACGAAGATGGCCACAGCCACATTCAGTCTCTGACTATCCCTAACTGTATCTCTTACGACCCGTCTTACGCGTACGAAGTGGCGGTCATCATGCATGACGGTCTGCAGCGCATGTACGGCGAAGCGCAAGAGAACATTTACTACTACATCACCACCCTGAACGAAAACTACCACATGCCGGCAATGCCGGAAGGTGCCGAGGAAGGTATCCGTAAAGGTATCTACAAACTCGAAACCCTCGAAGGTAGCAAAGGTAAAGTTCAGCTGCTGGGCTCCGGTTCTATCCTGCGTCACGTGCGTGAAGCAGCGCAGATCCTGGCGAAAGACTACGGTGTGGGTTCTGACGTGTACTCTGTGACTTCCTTCACTGAACTGGCGCGTGATGGCCAGGATTGTGAGCGCTGGAACATGCTGCACCCAATGGAAACCCCACGCGTTCCGTACATCGCTCAGGTGATGAACGACGCGCCAGCGGTGGCGTCTACTGACTATATGAAACTGTTCGCTGAGCAGGTTCGTACTTACGTTCCGGCTGATGATTATCGCGTACTGGGTACTGACGGCTTCGGTCGTTCTGACAGCCGCGAAAACCTGCGTCACCACTTCGAAGTTGATGCTTCTTACGTGGTTGTAGCAGCACTGGGCGAACTGGCTAAACGTGGCGAAATCGATAAGAAAGTGGTTGCGGACGCAATTACCAAATTCAACATCGATGCAGAAAAAGTTAACCCGCGTCTGGCGTAAGAGGTAAAAGAATAATGGCTATCGAAATCAATGTACCGGACATCGGGGCTGATGAAGTTGAAATCACCGAGATCCTGGTCAAAGTAGGCGACAAAGTTGAAGCTGAACAGTCGCTGATCACCGTAGAAGGCGACAAAGCCTCTATGGAAGTCCCGTCTCCGCAGGCTGGCATCGTTAAAGAGATCAAAGTCTCTGTTGGCGATAAAACCGAGACCGGCAAACTGATCATGATTTTCGATTCCGCCGACGGTGCAGCAGCTGCTGCACCTGCGCAGGAAGAGAAGAAAGAAGCCGCTCCGGCCGCCGCTGCTCCAGCAGCTGCCGCGAGCGCGAAAGAAGTCAACGTGCCTGACATCGGCGGTGACGAAGTTGAAGTGACCGAAATCCTGGTGAAAGTAGGCGACACCGTTGCGGCCGAGCAGTCACTGATCACCGTAGAAGGCGATAAAGCCTCTATGGAAGTGCCTGCGCCGTTCGCCGGTACCGTTAAAGAGATCAAGATCAACACCGGTGACAAAGTGTCTACCGGGTCGCTTATCATGATCTTCGAAGTGGCGGGTGCAGCACCTGCTGCCGCGCCTGCACAGGCCGCTGCTCCGGCTCCGGCTGCTGCACCAGCAGCTGCTGGCGGCGCGAAAGACGTTAACGTTCCGGACATCGGCGGTGACGAAGTTGAAGTGACCGAAGTGATGGTGAAAGTGGGCGACAAAGTTGCCGCTGAACAGTCACTGATCACCGTTGAAGGCGACAAAGCTTCTATGGAAGTGCCAGCGCCGTTCGCCGGTACCGTTAAAGAGATCAAAATCAGCACCGGCGACAAAGTCTCTACCGGATCTCTGATCATGGTCTTCGAAGTGGAAGGCGCTGCGCCTGCCGCAGCTCCGGCTGCCGCGGCTGCTCCAGCACCGGCTGCTGCACCGGCTCAGGCTGCTAAACCAGCGGCTGCCCCTGCTGCGAAAGCGGAAGGCAAATCTGAGTTCGCTGAAAACGACGCTTACGTCCACGCCACCCCGCTGATTCGTCGCCTGGCGCGCGAGTTCGGTGTGAACCTGGCGAAAGTGAAAGGCACGGGCCGTAAGGGTCGTATCCTGCGCGAAGACGTTCAGACCTACGTGAAAGACGCGGTGAAACGCGCCGAAGCTGCACCAGCTGCAGCCGCTGGCGGCGGTATCCCGGGCATGCTGCCATGGCCGAAAGTGGACTTCAGCAAGTTCGGCGAAATCGAAGAAGTGGAGCTGGGCCGTATCCAGAAAATCTCTGGTGCGAACCTGAGCCGTAACTGGGTGATGATCCCGCACGTTACGCACTTCGACAAAACCGATATCACCGACCTGGAAGCGTTCCGTAAACAGCAGAACGCCGAAGCTGAGAAGCGTAAGCTGGACGTGAAGTTCACCCCAGTGGTCTTCATTATGAAAGCCGTTGCCGCTGCTCTTGAGCAGATGCCACGCTTCAACAGCTCCCTGTCCGAAGACGGCCAGAAGCTGACGCTGAAGAAATACATCAACATCGGTGTTGCGGTTGATACGCCAAATGGTCTGGTTGTTCCGGTCTTCAAAGACGTGAACAAGAAGAGCATTACCGAGCTGTCCCGTGAACTGACCACCATCTCCAAGAAAGCGCGTGATGGTAAGCTGACTGCCGGCGAAATGCAGGGCGGCTGCTTCACTATCTCCAGCATCGGCGGACTGGGTACCACCCACTTCGCGCCGATTGTTAACGCGCCGGAAGTGGCTATCCTCGGTGTGTCCAAGTCCGCGATGGAGCCGGTGTGGAATGGCAAAGAGTTCGTGCCGCGTCTGATGATGCCAATCTCTCTGTCCTTCGACCACCGCGTGATCGACGGTGCTGATGGTGCGCGTTTCATTACCATCATCAACAACACCCTGAGCGACATTCGCCGCCTGGTGATGTAACCGAAAAGCCGGCCGCTCGGCCGGCTTTTTTCTGATAACCTCATGGGGTTTATGAGGTTATGGGTGAAAGCGATAATTCGTGAGCCGTTTGTTGTTTCAAAATTGTTAACAATTTTGTAAAATACGGGCGGATAGAACGACCCGGTGGACGACGGGTATAAATTAAGAGGTCATGATGAGCACAGAAATCAAAACTCAGGTCGTAGTACTTGGGGCAGGCCCAGCAGGTTACTCCGCAGCATTCCGCGCAGCGGATTTAGGTCTGGAAACCGTCATCGTAGAACGTTACAGCACCCTCGGCGGTGTTTGTCTGAACGTCGGCTGTATCCCTTCTAAAGCGCTGCTGCACGTAGCGAAAGTTATCGAAGAAGCCAAAGCGCTGGCTGAACACGGTATCGTCTTCGGCGAGCCGAAAACCGATATCGACAAGATTCGTACCTGGAAAGAGAAAGTTATCACTCAGCTGACCGGCGGTCTGGCGGGTATGGCCAAAGGCCGTAAAGTGAAAGTGGTAAACGGTCTGGGTAAATTCACCGGTGCGAACACCCTGGAAGTGGAAGGCGAAAACGGTAAAACCGTGATCAACTTCGACAACGCGATCATCGCGGCAGGCTCTCGCCCAATCGAACTGCCATTCATTCCACATGAAGATCCACGCGTGTGGGATTCCACCGATGCCCTGGAGCTGAAAACCGTTCCTAAGCGTCTGCTGGTTATGGGCGGCGGTATCATCGGTCTGGAAATGGGTACCGTGTACCATGCGCTGGGTTCAGACATTGACGTGGTTGAAATGTTCGACCAGGTTATCCCGGCTGCCGACAAAGACATCGTTAAAGTCTTCACCAAGCGCATCAGCAAGAAATTCAACCTGATGCTGGAAACCAAAGTGACTGCCGTTGAAGCGAAAGAAGACGGTATTTACGTTTCCATGGAAGGCAAAAAAGCACCGTCCGAACCGCAGCGTTACGACGCCGTGCTGGTGGCTATCGGCCGTGTGCCGAACGGTAAAAACCTCGACGCGGGCAAAGCTGGCGTGGAAGTGGACGACCGTGGCTTTATTCGCGTTGACAAGCAGCTGCGCACTAACGTGCCGCACATCTTTGCTATCGGCGATATCGTCGGTCAGCCAATGCTGGCGCACAAAGGTGTTCACGAAGGTCACGTTGCCGCTGAAGTTATCGCCGGCATGAAGCACTACTTCGATCCGAAAGTGATCCCATCTATCGCGTACACCGAGCCAGAAGTTGCATGGGTCGGTCTGACCGAGAAAGAAGCGAAAGAGAAAGGCATCAGTTTTGAGACCGCCACCTTCCCGTGGGCTGCTTCTGGCCGTGCTATCGCGTCCGACTGCGCAGACGGTATGACTAAACTGATCTTCGACAAAGAAACTCACCGCGTTATCGGTGGTGCCATTGTCGGTACCAACGGCGGCGAGCTGCTGGGTGAAATCGGTCTGGCTATCGAAATGGGCTGCGACGCGGAAGACATCGCGCTGACCATCCACGCTCACCCAACTCTGCACGAGTCCGTGGGCCTGGCGGCTGAAGTGTTTGAAGGTAGCATCACCGACCTGCCAAACGCGAAAGCGAAGAAGAAATAAGTTTCTTCAGATGAAAAAAAGCGGCCAGAGGCCGCTTTTTTTATGCGCTGCGTTCAGGGGGTAACGAGCTGCCAGGTTTTATCCGGATGGTATGCAGTAAGAGCCTGCGCTTTCTGCGCTAAATCACTGCCGAGATCGGACTGATACACCTTGTCGTCCTGGTTTATCACAAAGCTCATTACGCCGGTCTGACCATAGCTGACCGGCCAGGCCACCATCGCGAAACCATTATTATCCGGCAGGATGCGGAAGCGATAACCATGGTAACCCGCACCCGGCTCTTTCGGACTGAACGCCGGACCAAGCGGGCTTGGCGCTTCGCCAGGCGAAACGGGCCAGTACAGACCGTCCTTCTTCCCTTCAGAGCTGACAATCTTCTGCGCGTATTTCTGGTTCATCGCAAAATAGCTTTGCTGCGCATCCACGTAGGCATGCAGGGCTTCAATGGCGGCGAGCTCGTTGCGCCCAATTTCGCGGGTCAGGATCTCCTCGGCGCCTTCTTTGATGTCAAACTGCCAGCCGGAAGCGGTTTTGACCACCGGGATGGGAAGCTGCCAGCCGCTGTCGCCGACCACAAGATGCGCCGTATCCCCTTCGACAACGGTATTATGACGGACTTTCCAGTCACGCAGAAAGCGATCGACCGCATCAGGATCAACGCCTTCAGGCGGCAGAAAATCGTGCCAGTTTTCGCCGAGCAGATTGTTCATCGCGCTTTCGTTTTGCTCGCTGATGGCGCTTGCCAGCGCGTTGGTTGCCTGTTCTGGCGAGCTGAAGGACTGCTGCGCCATTGCGGTCGCCGAGACCATGAACAATACTATTCCACTGAGTAAGTTACGTTTCATGTCGGCTCCCTTAACGATGACGGAATTCACGGTGTTCAGCGCGTTCGCCAGAGAGCTGGCGCGGCTGATGTTGTCGAGCAGCGAGCTGCCGGCTTTGCGCACCGCGCTGCTGCTGGGCTTGCCAGTTACCGGAGCGGCTGTCGTTGCCGCTCAGCGCATTGGCGCGATGCAGCCTGGCTGGCTGCTGTACCGTCTGTGAAGCCCGCTTCTCCTGTCTGTGCGCCGCAGTCTGGTGATTTTCACGCTGCGGTGCACTCGCGCGTTTTACGGTCTGCGGCCTGGTGTCATACCCACGATAGTTATTGCGCTGCGAAATCTGCTTTAACTGCTGCGTCGAGGCCAGACGCTGAGCATCTCGCGTGCCCGCGTGCGGGAAGGTTTTCCCCGTTGATTTTTCCATCTGACTGAGCGCGGCCTGGCGCTGGCTGTCGCGATTAACCGGCTTTTGCTGCGTTGCGCTTAGCCCGGTGGCTGTATTTGTGGAGTGGAAACGATTAGCCAGCTGGTTATTCGGGTAGGGGACGCCCTCACGGTAGGCCGGATTATGCTGCCATGTGCGATCGATATCGGTGAGATGCTGTCCGCTGATTCTGTTGAAGTTATCAACGTTAATATTGATGTTGTTATCACCGTTGTGGTTGTAGCCGCCGTGATTATCCCAGTCGTCATGGTGATGATCCCAGTCATCATCCCAGTCGATATTGCTGAAAATGGCGTAGGTTGTTGCGACCCCGAGGCTGAAACCTAAGCCTTTGACCAGGCTGTCGGTAAACTGCTCGCCGGGGGAGGGCGGGAGATACACCGGCGGGTAAGTGGTGTTGGGCCAGGTACCGTAAACCGTATTCGGGTTATAGGTAGGAACGTAAACCACCTGCGGATCGGCAGATTCAATTTTAATGACCGTCGGATTGCTGGTTGCTTCCGTTACCGTTGTTGATGTTGTTTTTGCCGGTGCGGGCTTCGTGACGGTGGTAACCGTCTGCTGCGGCGTGGATTGCAGTGCACCCGCCTGTTGCGCCAGCAGGCGCAACCGTTGTACCGAATCCATCACGTCTTTCGGCTGCGCGAGGAATGCATCCCCCAGGTTTTGTACCCACGGTGGGTTTTCACCCATCAGCGACATCAGCTGAGGAAATGCGACCAGCGATTTCACGCTGGGGTCCCACGGCTGATTGGCTACCGCCTGAATGGCGGCATCACCCTGCATTTTAGGGTTGTCCTTTGACCACTGCGCCGCCTGGATAACGTTAGACGGGTAGGTTGACGCCATTAAAATCTGCGACAGGAGGGCATCTGGATAAAGTGCTACAGGGGCAACCCACTGATCGATTTGCGCGGCAGTGTAGGTTGGCGCGACAACAGGGGCGGGCTGGGCTGCGGCAGGCGTAGCCGATGCAGCTGGCTGTTGTGTAACGGGCGCCGGCGCAGCGGGTTCCGTTGCGCGGCTTTGGACAAACATGACGCCCGAGGCGGCAAGCAGCCCGGCACTGCACAGAAGGACGAGCAGATGTGGCTTAAAGGGCAACTTCATAAAATGACTCCAACGAGACAAGCGCTGTGCCGTGAGGCGTTACGGTTGGCGTGAGTATTATTCACCCGCCTTTTACTTTTTTGACTTTTATTGGGAAGCGTTCGGTGCGTCCGGATAAAGAGTGTGAGTATTTATTACGCAATTATATGCGATGCGGGAAAAACCGCAGGGAATTCAGAAGGCCGCTCTTACGAGCGGCCAGCAGCTAGTTGCCGAGGTTGACGACAAACAGCACCGTGATGTCGGATATGTTCCAGCCACCGTGCAGTGCGGTTAGCAGTAAACCGATCGCAACGATCAGCGCAGTGATTCGCATCTCCATTGCATGCGTTCCTGTACAGGCTACGCGGGTTCATTCTTCACCGGGAAAGTTCGAACCAGGCAAGTTGACGTTGCCGCGTAGATGACGGAACTGCTCCCGGGCCCGGTGACTGGTTGCTACACCAGCGGAGCAGGCCGCGGAGAAGAATAGTCATTTCAATGGTTCTGAAGAAGGCAAAAAACGCAATTACATGGGCTTTCATACGAAATGGGAAGGCGCTACGCAAAATCGTGATAGTGGCTTGCAAGCTAACTGGCGGTAATGCACAATATTTTACGTTGATGTTGCCGCAAATCTGCCAGCCCGGTGTGCTACCACCGCAAGGCAACAAATAAACCGCTATCAGGCGGTTTTTTTGTACCCAAAATTCGTCTCGTCTCCCCACTACACCATGCTTAACGATTCAGCAAATTTTTTAATGTTGCTTTTTTGTAAACAGATTAACACTGTGCAGAAATCCTGCTATGCTGCCCGACGCGGTATCGGGCATTTACCCTACAAACTGCTGTCTCACAGGAGCGTGAAGAGAACGCCCGCCGCATATGACAATGAGAGCGAGGAGAACCGTCGTGCTAGAAGAATACCGTAAGCACGTAGCAGAACGTGCCGCCGAGGGAATTGTACCCAAACCTTTAGATGCAACCCAAATGGCCGCGCTCGTCGAGCTGCTGAAGAACCCGCCTAAGGGCGAAGAAGAATTCCTGTTAGATCTGCTGATCAACCGCGTACCGCCTGGCGTAGATGAAGCTGCCTACGTAAAAGCCGGATTCCTTGCTGCTATCGCCAAAGGCGAAGCCACCTCCCCACTGGTTACTCCTGAAAAAGCCGTTGAACTGCTCGGCACCATGCAGGGTGGTTACAACATTCATCCGCTGATTGACGCGCTGGATAACGACAAGCTGGCGCCAATTGCTGCCAAAGCGCTCTCTTCAACGCTGCTGATGTTCGATAACTTCTACGATGTCGAAGAAAAAGCCAAAGCAGGCAACGTCTATGCGAAGCAGGTGATGCAGTCCTGGGCTGATGCCGAATGGTTCCTGAACCGCCCAGCGCTGGCGGAAAAAATCACCGTGACCGTCTTTAAGGTGACCGGTGAGACCAACACCGATGACCTCTCTCCGGCGCCGGACGCGTGGTCTCGCCCGGATATCCCACTGCACGCCCTGGCGATGCTGAAAAACGCCCGTGAAGGCATTGAGCCGGATCAGCCGGGCAGCGTCGGCCCGATCAAACAGATCGAAGCCCTGCAGAAAAAAGGGTTCCCGCTGGCCTATGTCGGCGACGTTGTGGGTACCGGTTCTTCCCGTAAGTCCGCAACCAACTCCGTGCTGTGGTTCATGGGCGACGACATTCCGCACGTGCCGAACAAGCGCGGCGGCGGCCTGTGCCTCGGCGGCAAAATTGCGCCAATCTTCTTCAACACCATGGAAGATGCGGGCGCGCTGCCAATTGAAGTGGATGTGAGCAACCTGAACATGGGCGACGTGATTGACGTCTACCCGTATAAAGGCGAAGTGCGCAACCACGAAACCAACGAGCTGCTGGCAAGCTTCGAGCTGAAAACCGACGTGCTGATCGACGAAGTGCGTGCCGGTGGCCGTATCCCGCTGATCATCGGCCGTGGCCTGACTACCAAAGCGCGTGAAGCGCTGGGTCTGCCGCACTCCGACGTTTTTCGTCATGCGAAAGACGTTGCGGAAAGCAGCCGCGGCTTCTCGCTGGCACAGAAAATGGTTGGCCGCGCATGCGGCGTAGCCGGTATCCGTCCCGGCGCGTACTGCGAGCCGAAGATGACCTCCGTGGGGTCTCAGGATACCACCGGACCAATGACCCGTGACGAACTGAAAGACCTGGCGTGCCTGGGCTTCTCTTCTGACCTGGTGATGCAGTCCTTCTGTCACACGGCGGCGTATCCGAAGCCGGTTGACGTGACCACGCACCACACGCTGCCAGACTTCATCATGAACCGCGGCGGTGTATCCCTGCGTCCGGGCGACGGCGTTATCCACTCCTGGCTTAACCGCATGCTGCTGCCGGATACCGTGGGTACCGGCGGTGACTCCCACACCCGTTTCCCAATCGGTATCTCCTTCCCGGCGGGCTCCGGTCTGGTGGCGTTTGCTGCCGCGACCGGCGTGATGCCGCTGGACATGCCTGAGTCGGTGCTGGTGCGCTTCAAAGGCAAAATGCAGCCGGGCATCACCCTTCGCGACCTGGTTCACGCGATCCCGCTGTATGCAATTAAACAGGGCCTGCTGACCGTTGAGAAGAAAGGGAAGAAAAACATCTTCTCTGGCCGCATTCTGGAAATTGAAGGTCTGCCGGATCTGAAAGTGGAGCAGGCGTTCGAGCTGACCGATGCCTCCGCCGAGCGTTCTGCTGCGGGTTGTACCATCAAGCTGAACAAAGAGCCGATTATTGAGTATCTGACCTCCAACATCGTGCTGCTGAAGTGGATGATTGCGGAAGGCTACGGCGA
Source organism: Enterobacter sp. 168J2 (assembly GCF_034107265.1). Lineage (NCBI taxonomy): Bacteria > Pseudomonadati > Pseudomonadota > Gammaproteobacteria > Enterobacterales > Enterobacteriaceae > Enterobacter > Enterobacter sp. 168J2. The sequence goes on from NZ_JAWNEB010000002.1 coordinate 431,025, forward strand.
CCGTCGTACGCTGGAGCGTCGTATTCAGGGTATGGAGAAATGGCTGGCGGATCCGCAGCTGCTGGAAGCTGACGCAGACGCAGAGTACGCGGCGGTGATCGACATCGATCTGGCTGATATCAAAGAACCAATCCTGTGTGCGCCGAACGATCCGGACGATGCGCGTCTGCTCTCTGACGTGCAGGGCGATAAGATCGACGAAGTGTTCATCGGCTCCTGCATGACCAACATCGGCCACTTCCGTGCTGCCGGTAAGCTGCTGGATACCCACAAAGGCCAGCTGCCGACCCGCCTGTGGGTGGCGCCGCCAACCCGTATGGATGCGGCGCAGCTGACCGAAGAGGGCTACTACAGCGTGTTTGGTAAGAGCGGTGCGCGTATCGAAATCCCTGGCTGTTCCCTGTGTATGGGTAACCAGGCGCGCGTGGCCGACGGTGCGACTGTGGTCTCCACCTCTACCCGTAACTTCCCGAACCGTTTAGGTACCGGTGCGAACGTCTACCTGGCTTCTGCGGAGCTGGCGGCGGTTGCGGCGCTGATTGGCAAACTGCCAACGCCGGAAGAGTACCAGACCTTCGTGGCTCAGGTGGATAAGACGGCGGTGGATACCTATCGCTATCTGAACTTCGACCAGCTCTCTCAGTACACCGAGAAGGCCGACGGGGTTATCTTCCAGACGGCAGTATAAACAGCAAAACCGTCTCTACGAGACGGTTTTTAGTGTTTGCACCCTCTCCCCGTGGGAGAGGGACGGGGTGAGGGCGTCAGGCCGCAGGGTCTTGCTCTCACCTTTTTATTTTCATTCCTCCCACCTCTCCCGCTTTTTTTCTTCCTCTCTGCTGCGATAATTACCCTAATGGCTTTGCAGAGGAAAACGCTATGGATTACGAATTTCTGCGCGACATCACCGGCGTGGTGAAAGTGCGTATGTCGATGGGGCACGAAGCCGTTGGACACTGGTTTAACGAAGAGGTGAAAGAGAACCTCGCGCTGCTGGATGAAGTTGAACAGGCGGCGAAGACGGTAAAAGGCAGTGAACGCTCCTGGCAACGCGCCGGGCATGAATACACCCTGTGGATGGATGGCGAAGAGGTCATGGTGCGCGCTAACCAGCTTGAGTTTTCAGGTGACGAGATGGAAGAGGGGATGAGCTACTACGACGAAGAGAGCCTGTCGCTGTGCGGCGTGGAGGACTTTCTTAAGGTAGTGACAGCCTATCGAAAATTTGTGGGTCAATCCTGAGCGAATTTAATCATTTCAGGGCCGGACGTCTATGTCCGGCTTTTTTTTTACCCTGAAATCCTTCCTTTGATTTTTATTAATCATTTAAAACTGTGATCTGGCGCGTTTGTGGAATTTATTTGATTGAATATAATCTTTATGATTTTATTTAATCACAGCATAACAACAGGCGGGAAGACCATGAACATCAAGAAGGCTATAGAGCGTGTACCCGGCGGCATGATGGTCGTGCCATTGGTGATCGGCGCCATTATCAATACTTTTGCCCCGCAAGCGCTTGAGATCGGTGGGTTCACCACCGCGCTATTTAAACATGGCGCTGCGCCACTGATTGGTGCCTTCCTGCTCTGCATGGGGGCGGGAATTAGCGTGAAGGCTGCGCCACAGGCGCTGTTACAGGGCGGTACGATTACGCTCACCAAGCTCCTGATTGCCATTGCCATTGGCCTCGGAGTGGAACAACTTTTCGGTGCAGAAGGGATCTTTGGCTTAAGCGGCGTGGCGATCATCGCTGCGATGAGTAACTCGAATGGCGGGCTTTACGCCGCGCTGGTTGGTGAATTTGGTAACGAGCGTGATGTGGGAGCGATCTCCATCCTGTCTCTGAACGACGGGCCGTTCTTTACGATGATTGCGCTGGGCGCTGCGGGGATGGCGAACATTCCGATCATGGCGCTGGTCGCGGTGCTGGTGCCGCTGGTGGTGGGGATGATTCTGGGTAACCTCGATCCCAACATGCGCGACTTTCTGACCAAAGGGGGGCCGCTGCTGATCCCGTTCTTCGCTTTTGCTTTGGGCGCGGGGATCAACCTTGAAATGCTGCTGCAGGGCGGGCTGGCGGGTATTCTGCTCGGCGTGCTGACCACCTTTATCGGCGGTTTCTTTAATATTCGTGCCGACCGTCTGGTGGGCGGAACCGGTATTGCGGGGGCTGCGGCGTCCAGTACCGCCGGAAACGCTGTGGCCACGCCACTGGCAATTGCCCAGGCCGATCCCTCGCTGGCGGAGGTAGCCGCCGCGGCTGCACCGCTGATTGCTGCATCGGTGATCACAACGGCGATCCTGACGCCTGTTCTGACCTCGTGGGTTGCGAAGAAACAAGCGCGTCAGGTTGCTGAGGAGAAAAAAGCATGAAGATGCTCGTTATCGCCGACGACTTTACTGGCTCTAACGATACCGGCGTACAGCTGGCAAAGAAGGGCGCGCGCACGGAAGTGATGTTAACGCCGGATCAAAAACCGTCGCGTCGTGCTGATGTGCTGGTGATCAACATGGAAAGCCGCGCTATGCCAGCAGTACAGGCCGGGCAAGCGGTAGCGCAGGCGTTATCGCCATGGTGCGATAGAAATGTACTCCCGTTGATTTATAAGAAAATCGACTCCACTTTTCGCGGCAACGTGGGTGCTGAAGTCATGGCGGCAATGCGGGCTGCAAACCGGACGCTGGCAGTGATCGCGGCGGCTATCCCCGCAGCCGGACGCACCACACGCAACGGATTGTGTCTGGTTAATGGTACGCCACTGCTGGAGACCGAATTCGCCAGCGATCCGAAAACCCCCATTATCTCCTCGCGTATTGCGGCGTTGATCGCGTTGCAAAGCGATGTTCCGGTACATGAAGTGTTTCTCGAAGACGTTCGTCGGGGCCAACTCAGCGCACTGCTTACGGCTTTTGCCGCCGAGGGTGAATGCATGGTGGTGGTGGATGCGGTGGAAGACCGCGATCTGCTGCTGATTGCGCAGGCTATTTGTGAGCAAAAAGAGATGCCGCTATTGGTCGGCGCTGCCGGGCTGGCGAATGCGCTACCGGCCAGGATGTTCATGCAGGAAAAGCAGGATCTTCCGGTACTGGTAGTGGCGGGCTCAATGAGCGAAGCCACGCGCCGGCAGGTTGAAAAAGCGCTCTGCCAGGCACGCGCCAGCGTCGTGGATATTAATGCATCGCGGCTGGTTTCGGCACAGGCCGAGCAGGAGATGGCTGCGGTAGTGGAACAGGCTTGTGCGCTGCTGAGTCGCCAGCAGCACACCATTTTACGTACCAGCCGGAGCGCGGACGATAGGCAGACGATCGACGAGCTGTGTAGTCAGGCAGGAGTAAGCCGCCAACAGCTCGGCGGGATGCTTAGCGAACGCATGGGGACGATTACGCTGCGCATTATTGAGCAGGCTCGTATCGGTGGACTGTTCCTGACCGGAGGGGATATCGCCACCGCGCTTGGGGCAGAAGGCTATCGCATTCAAGGTGAAGTGGCGCCCTGTATTCCCTGTGGGACATTCGTAAACAGTGAAATCGACGATCTGCCGGTTATCACTAAAGCAGGCGGATTCGGTTCAGACAGCACCCTTTGTGATGCGCTTTATTTTATTGAGGAGATGTACAGTGGTAACTAAAACAATTGCGATTACGATGGGCGACCCGGCGGGCATCGGTCCGGAAATTATTGTCAAAGCGCTTTGTGACGACGAGCTTAATGGTGCCCCGCTTGTGGTGGTGGGATGTCTCCAGACCCTGAGACGTCTGCAGGGCAAAGGGCTGGCGGAAGGTGTCACCTTCCGCGCGATTGCCGACGTCGCGGAGGCGCGTTATACGCCAGGCGTGATCCACGTCATCGACGAACCGCTTGCCCAGCCAGACGCGCTTGAACCGGGTAAAGTGCAGGCCCAGGCGGGCGATCTCGCCTACCGCTGCGTGAAGAGGGCGACAGAAATGGCGATGAAAGGAGATGTACACGCCATCGCTACCGCACCGCTTAATAAAGAGGCGCTACATCTGGCCGGACACAATTATCCGGGGCATACCGAACTGCTGGCGACGCTGACTGAAAGCCGTGATTACGCAATGGTTCTCTACACCGACAAGCTGAAGGTCATCCATGTTTCGACCCACATTGCGTTGCGCAAATTCCTCGATACGCTGAATGGTCAGCGCGTTGAGACGGTCATCGGCATCGCGGATCGCTTCCTGAAACGCGTCGGCTTCGCCCAGCCGCGCATTGCCGTAGCCGGCGTCAATCCCCATGCGGGCGAAAACGGTCTGTTTGGCGATGAAGAAATACGCATTGTATCGCCAGCCATCGAAAACATGAAAGCGAAGGGAATCGATGTTTACGGTCCCTGTCCGCCGGACACCGTATTTTTACAGGCGTACGAGGGGCAATATGACATGGTCGTGGCGATGTACCACGACCAGGGACATATTCCGCTCAAACTGCTTGGCTTCTATGATGGGGTGAATATTACGGCTGGTCTGCCGTTCATCCGTACTTCTGCCGATCATGGAACCGCGTTTGATATAGCCTGGACGGGAAAAGCAAAATCTGAGAGCATGGCCGTATCGATTAAACTGGCAATGCAACTGGCGTAATTTCCTGTTATGAAAGGGCAACACCGTCTGGATAAGATTGTGGCGTATTTGAAAAATCATACGCTGGTGACCGTGGAACAGCTGGTGGATGCGGTAGATGCATCACCTGCAACGATACGACGGGATCTGATCAAACTGGATGAACAGGGCGTGATCAGCCGCAGCCACGGCGGTGTTGCTCTGAAACGCTTTGAACCTGCTCAGCCTACAACCAATGAAAAGCAGTTACGATCGCCGGCGGAAAAGCGGGCGATTGCGCGTTTTGCCGCCTCGATGGTTCAGGCGGGCGACGCTGTGGTGCTTGATGCCGGCACGACCATGCTGGAGCTGGCAAAATGCCTGACTCATCTCCCGCTCAGGGTGATCACCGTCGATCTGCATATCGCTCTGTTTTTATCCGAGTTCCGTCAGATTGAAGTCACCATTGTTGGCGGCCGAATTGATGACAGTAGCCAGTCCTGTATCGGCGAGTTTGGTCGCAAGATGCTACGTAGCGTCTATCCCGATATCGCCTTCATGAGCTGTAACAGCTGGAGCGTGGAAAAGGGGGTGACTACCCCGACGGAAGAAAAGGCAGGACTGAAGCAGGAGATTATCGCTAACGCTCAGCGCAAGATCTTACTGGCGGACAGCAGCAAATATGGCGCTCACTCGCTGTTCAACGTTGCTCCGCTGAGCCGCTTCACTGATATTATTACCGATGTGAGTTTGCCTCTGCCCGTTCAGGCCGATCTAAAAGCGCAATCCGTTGCCCTTACGTTAGTACAGCCTGAACTTTAACGATATCGCTATCCGAAACGTCGTTACACGGCCGGAATGTTGCGGCCGTAGTAGATTTCGCGCATCTCTTTCCAGAGCAGGTCGGTGATGACCTTGCGCTCTTCTTCACTTAAATCTTCCGGCCTGGTGTGGAACATGTAGTGCTTAAGGTCGAACTCTTTAAGCATCATCTTGGTATGGAAGATGTTTTCCTGGTACACGTTCACGTCCATCATGTCATACAGCGATTTCATGTCCTCGGACATAAAGTTCTGAATGGAGTTGATCTCGTGGTCGATGAAGTGCTTCATGCCGTTGATATCACGGGTAAAACCGCGCACGCGATAATCAATCGTAACGATGTCGGATTCCAGCTGATGGATTAAATAGTTCAGCGCGTTCAGCGGGGAAATTACGCCGCAGGTCGACACCTCAATATCCGCACGGAACGTGCACAGCCCGCCTTCCGGGTGGCTTTCCGGGTAGGTGTGAACGCAGATATGGCTTTTGTCCAGGTGGGCGACGACCACTTCCGGCAGCGGTCCCGGGTGTTCAGTTTTGTCGATAAGCTGCGGGTCGACCGGCTCTTCGCTGACCAGAATGGTCACGCTGGCACCCTGAGGTTCATAATCCTGTCGGGCGATATTCAGAATATTGGCACCGATGATCGAGCATGTTTCTGAGAGGATCTCGGTCAGACGGTTGGCGTTGTAGAGTTCATCGATATAGGCGATGTAACCATCGCGTTCTTCCGCTGTTTTGGCATAGCAGATATCGTAAATACAAAAACTCAGGCTTTTAGTCAGGTTGTTAAAGCCATGTAGTTTAAGCTTTTTCAATTAGCTCACCCCCTTAGTGGATAATGCGTCTTGCAGGTACTGCGGCAGAGCAAACGCTGCGGTATGAATAGCCGGGTTGTAGTACCGACACGTGAGGCCGGCCTGATGGAAGCGGGCCTGGATAATTTCTGTAGAGAGATGGCGCAGCACGTCGTTATCCGTCGCCCAGGCAAAGGTCATGATCCCGCCGTAGTACGTCGGAATGGCCGCCTGATAGAAGCTGACGTCGCCGAAATAGGTGCTCAGCTTACGATGGCTGTCGAGGGCTTCATCCTGCTGCAGGAAGCAGACGCCATTTTGTGCGACGAAGACACCGCCAGGGTTAAGGCAGCGCTTGCAGCCTTCGTAGAACGAGGAGGTAAACAGCGACGCGCCAGGGCCGATGGGGTCGGTACAGTCGGAGATAATCACGTCGAAGGTTTGCGTGGTCTGGTTAACGAAGTTAACGCCGTCGTCAATGACCAGCTTGAAGCGCGGATCGTCATAGCTACCGGCATTGTGGTTAGGCAGATACTGACGGCAGAACGAGACCACGCCCGCATCGATCTCCACCATGGTGATGGTTTCAATGGACCGATGACGGGACACCTCGCGCAGCATTGCGCCGTCGCCGCCGCCGATAATCAGAACATGCTTTGCGTGTCCGTGGGCCAGCAGCGGAACGTGGGTCATCATCTCATGATAGATAAACTCGTCGCGCTCGGTCGTTTGCACTACGCCGTCCAGCGCCATCACGCGGCCAAAGGCGGCGTTTTCGAAGATGATGAGATCCTGGTGATCCGTTTTCTCATGATAGAGCACGTTATCAACGGCAAAGTACTGACCAAACTGGTCATGCAGTGTTTCATGCCACAACGTGTGGTCGGCCATACGCGGACTCCTCCTTTGTTAACATCCGTAACGCTCACAAAAATGAGCGAAACATGATAGCTAACTATAACCGTGGTTGCACGGTTATAGGTTGAACAGGGGGCGTCGGGAAGGTTATTTCACGTAGGCGAGCAGGCTGAGCGAATCGCGAGCCAGCGCTTTGCATTTTTTCGCCGTGGGAATGCCAATACCGCTCAAGTCGCGGTAGCTGTCTTCACCGAGCGCCTTCATGTCAAAGCTGTCGTAGTTGCTGAGATCCCACTGGTTCTGCTGGGCGAAAAAGACCAGCGCGCGGCGAATTTGCCCGTTGGGTAAATTCTGGTAGCCACAATCATTTTTCAGGAATACAAAAACCGCCGTTAAATCGGCCATATCTTCCGCTTCATTTTCACTGAGCGCATAGCTGTTCGCACACATTGCCATCAGGCTTCCGAACAAAATTGTCCTGAAAAACGTCTTCATTGCTTCTACCACTTCTTCACGGAAAATTAACGTTAGCACACTTGATGCCAGTGCGACGATCTTTATTATTGCCGCTTTACTTGACCTTCCGGTAAGGGGAGGGTTTATGCTCAAAAGATCGCCTGCTGGAAATAAGGAAATGAACATGCAACGTCGTGATTTTTTAAAGTATTCCGCTGTGCTGGGGGCTGCCAGCGCATTACCACTCTGGAGCCGCGCGGTTTTTGCGGCGGAAAGGCCTGCCTTACCCATCCCTGACTTACTGACCGCAGACGCCCGTAGCCGTATTCAGCTCGTTGTTCAGTCCGGTAAAACCGCCTTCGGCGGGCACAGCGCCACAACCTGGGGCTACAACGGCAATCTGCTCGGCCCGGCGTTGCAGCTACGCAAAGGGAAGGCGGTAACGGTGGATATCCACAATACGCTTGCCGAGGAGACGACGCTGCACTGGCACGGGCTGGAAGTGCCGGGCGAGGTGGACGGCGGACCGCAGGGCATCATCAAAGCGGGTGGCACGCGAAGCGTCACCTTTACGCCTGATCAGCGTGCAGCGACCTGCTGGTTCCACCCGCATCAGCATGGTAAAACGGGCCATCAGGTAGCGATGGGGCTGGCGGGGCTGGTGCTGATTGAAGACAATGAAAGCCGCCTGCTGCGCCTGCCGAAACAGTGGGGCATCGACGACGTGCCGGTGATTGTGCAGGATAAAAAATTCAGCGCGGACGGGCAGATTGACTACCAGCTGGACGTGATGAGCGCGGCGGTCGGCTGGTTTGGCGATACGCTGCTGGCCAACGGCGCGATCTATCCGCAGCATGCCGCCCCGAAGGGCTGGCTGCGCCTGCGCCTGCTTAACGGCTGTAACGCACGTTCGCTGAATTTTGCCGCCAGCGATAAGCGCCCGCTTTACGTAGTAGCGAGCGACGGCGGCCTGCTGCCGGAGCCGGTGAAGGTGAGCGAGCTGCCGATGCTGATGGGCGAACGCTTCGAAGTGCTGGTGGATATCAGCGACGGCAAGCCGTTTGACCTGGTGACCCTGCCGGTCAGCCAGATGGGGATGGCCGTGGCGCCGTTTGATAAACCGCATCCGGTGCTGCGCATTCAGCCGCTACAGGTCACGGCCTCCGGTACGCTGCCGGACACCTTAGCCGCGCTGCCTGCCCTCCCGTCGCTGGATGGCCTTACGCAACGCAAGCTTCAGCTCTCCATGGATCCGATGCTCGATATGATGGGCATGCAGGCGCTGATGAAGAAGTACGGCAATCAGGCGATGACGGGGATGCACCATGGCCAGATGATGGGCCATATGAATATGGACCACGGTAAAATGGGCGGTATGGATCACGGTGGTCACGGGTTCGATTTCCACAACGCTAACAAGATCAACGGCAAAGCGTTCGATATGAACACGCCGATGTTTGCCGCCACGAAGGGGCAGTTTGAGCGCTGGGTGATTTCCGGCGAAGGCGACATGATGCTGCACCCGTTCCACATCCACGGCACGCAGTTCCGCATTCTCTCTGAAAACGGTAAAGCGCCGGACGCACATCGCGCGGGCTGGAAAGATACGGTGAGGGTGGAAGGCGGCGTCAGCGAGGTGCTGGTGAAGTTTGACCACGAAGCGCCTAAAGAGTTTGCCTATATGGCGCACTGTCATTTGCTGGAGCATGAAGATACGGGGATGATGCTCGGTTTTACCGTATAAAAAAAGCCGGGTGGAGGCTTCGCCTTACCCGGCCTGCATTGCTAAATACGGCAACTTTCGTTGCCGTTTTGCTTTTATTTTGCGTCGTCCGGCAACGCATACGCGACAATATAGTCGCCCATCTTCGTGCCAAACGAGCCGTGACCACCCGCAGAGATGACAACATACTGCTTGCCATTCACTTCATAGGTCATCGGCGTTGCCTGTCCACCGGCCGGCAGACGGCCTTGCCACAGTTTCTCACCGTTGGTCATGTTGTAAGCGCGCAGGTAGTTATCTGCGGTTGCCGCGATGAACAGCACGTTACCGGCGGTGGAGATAGGGCCGCCCAGCATTGGCATACCCATATTGAACGGCACCGGAACCGGCATCGGGAACGGCATGCTGTCCTGTGGCGTACCAATACGTTTTTTCCAGACGATCTGGTTGGTTTTCAGATCCAGACCGGAGATGTAACCCCAGGCAGGCTGTTTACACGGCAGGCCAAACGGAGACAGGAACGGGTTCAGCGTTACGCCAAAGGGCACGCCGTACTGCGGCTGAATACCCGCTTCGGTACCGCTGCCTTTCGCGTCTTTCGGCTGCTCCATTGGGTTACCCGGACCGCGAGGGATCAGACGGGAAACGAACGGCAGCGCCATTGGGTTGGCAATCGCCACCTGACGGTTAGGGTCGACGGAGATACCGCCCCACTCGAACATTCCCAGGTTGCCCGGGAAGACCAGCGTGCCCTGCTCAGACGGCGGCGTAAAGATGCCTTCATAGCGCAGCTGATGGAACATCACGCGGCACACCAGCTGGTCAAACATGGTGGCACCCCACATGTCTGCACCGCTGAGGTCTTTCTTCGGACGGAAGCTCAGGTCAGAGAACGGCTGGGTTTTGCTGACGTAATCGCCTTTAGCCGCACCCTGCGGAACCGGTTTTTCCGGGGCTGGCACAACCAGTTTACCGTTGCTGCGATCCAGTACGAAGATGTTGCCGGTCTTGGCCGGAGCGTAAATGACCGGTACGGTTTTGCCGTTTACGGTAATGTCGGCCAGCGTCGGCTGGGAAGGCATATCCATATCCCACAGATCGTGGTGAACGGTCTGGTAGCTCCACGCCAGCTTACCGGTGGTGGCGTTCAGCGCCAGGATAGCGCTCGCATAGCGTTCCTGCTCCGGCGTGCGGTTACCGCCCCAGATATCCGGCGTGGATACGCCCATTGGCAGATAGACCAGGTCCAGCTTCGCGTCATACGCGGCAGGCGCCCAGGAGTTTGGCGAGTTGAAGGTAAAGGTGTGCTCGTCCGATGGGATCGCGTTTGGATCTTTCGCGCCCGGGTCGAAGGCCCACAGCAGTTTACCGGTGTTCACGTCAAAACCGCGGATGACGCCGGAGGTTTCACGCGTGGAGAAGTTATCCGTTACCGAACCGGCAATCACGATGGTTTTATCGGTGATGATTGGCGGCGAGGTTGGCTCATACAGACCCGGCGTGGTGTCAGGCATGTTGGTCTGCAGGTTCAGGATACCTTTGTTCGCAAAGGTTTCGCACAGCTTGCCCGTTTCGGCGTTGATGGCGAACAGACGGCCATCGTTCACCGGCAGCATAATGCGGCGAGGACAGTCGGCAATAACTTCCGGGCTGGCATTATCGGCACGCGCTTCGTGGTAAGAAACGCCGCGGCAGGTGACATGCTGGAAGGACGGATTGGAGTTCAGCTGTGGATCAAAGTGCCATTTCTCTTTACCGGTGGCCGCGTCGAGCGCGAACAGACGCTGGTGCGCCGTACACAGGTAAAGCATGTTGCCCACTTTAATCGGGGTCACTTCGTTGGTCAGCTCGCCCGGATCGTTTGGCATCTTCAGGTCGCCGGTACGGAATACCCAGGCTTCCTTCAGGTTTTTCACGTTGTCCGCGTTGATCTGCTTCAGCGGGGAGTAACGTTGACCTTCCTGGTTACGACCGTAGGCCGGCCAGTCACCGTCCGCCACCTGCGAGATAGCCGCCGCAGGCGTGGATTCCGCGTTCAGCGTACCGTTGATCTCCTGCGGGTCGTTAAAGCCGGCCCAGGTGAGAATGCCGCCGCTGATTAACAGCGCTACCACCAGCGCCGCAACGGCACCGCTGGAAGGGACAATCAGGCGACGCCAGACAAACGGCAGGATCAGCCAGATACCGAAGAAGACCAGGATGTCGCTGCGCGGGGTCAGGGCCCAGAAGTCGAAACCGACTTCCCAGACGCCCCAGATCATCGTGGCGAGGAGCAGCGCGGCATACAGCCACAGTGCGGATTGTTTTCTACGCCAGAGCAGGACGGTTACGCCAAGCATAACCAGGCCCGCAATCGGGTAGTACCAGGAGCCGCCGATCGCGACCAGCCACACGCCACCGATTAACAGGTACAGGCCGCAGAAGGCGGCGAATAGCGCTGTTAGTGTCACCAGTAGACGCGGCTGTTTAGAGTTTGTTTCAGCCATAGAAAGTGTACTCGTCAGTTTTTGTTAATAATTTGCTAGCAACTAATTATAGGTATTAACAAGTGTGATCGGAATCACAATATTTGCTTTTTATAACTCATACGCCAGGCTTATCCATTTGCTGATATAATGGCTGGCTTGCGTTTCAATGCCTGGAATCAATTCATTCGCATTGAGAGATTTTCATTAAAATCATATGGTTAGTAATATGAAACATACTGTTGAAGTGATGATCCCGGAAGCCGAGATCAAAGCGCGTATCGCCGAACTGGGTCGTCAAATCACCGAACATTACAAGGACAGCGGCAGCGAAATGGTGCTGGTCGGTCTACTGCGTGGCTCTTTCATGTTCATGGCGGACCTGTGCCGTGAAGTGCAGGTGCCACACGAGGTCGATTTTATGACCGCCTCCAGCTACGGCAGCGGCATGTCCACAACCCGTGATGTGAAAATCCTGAAAGATCTGGATGAAGATATTCGTGGCAAAGATGTGTTGATCGTTGAGGACATCATCGACTCCGGCAACACCCTTTCAAAAGTGCGCGAGATCCTGAGCCTGCGCGAGCCGAAGTCGCTGGCGATTTGTACGCTGCTGGATAAACCGGAGCGTCGTGAAGTGCAGGTGCCGGTGGAGTTTGTCGGTTTCTCCATCCCGGACGAATTCGTGGTGGGCTACGGCATTGATTACGCGCAGCGCTATCGTCATCTGCCGTATGTTGGGAAAGTGGTATTGCTGGACGAGTAATTGCGGGCTGATGCCCTCACCCCAGCCCTCTCCCACGGGGAGAGGGTGAAAACCCCCGGCTTTATTTATGGTTCACATGCTTAAGCTTGAGGTTGGCAATCCCCGAACGGTAACGCTGCTCCAGCGTTTCGCGGTTGGTGGCGGTGACTTCCAGATTGCGCAGCAGGCCATCGTGAATACCGTACGCCCAGCCGTGAATTGACACCTTCTGCCCGCGCTTCCACGCCGACTGCATTATGGTCGAATGCCCAAGGTTATATACCTGCTCCATCACGTTGAGCTCGCACAGGGTGTCCATGCGTCTCTCCTGCGGCATTTCGCCGAGCAGTGAACTATGTTTGAACCAGATATCGCGAATGTGCAGAAGCCAGTTATCAATTAATCCCAGTTCCGGGTTTTCAACCGCCGCCTGCACGCCGCCGCAGCCGTAGTGGCCGCAAATAATGATGTGCTCGACTTCCAGAACGTCAACGGCATACTGAACCACGGAAAGGCAGTTGAGGTCGGTATGAATTACCAGGTTGGCGACGTTGCGGTGAACAAACAGTTCGCCGGGCTCAAGGCCGGTCAGGCGCTCGGCAGGTACGCGGCTGTCTGAACAGCCAATCCAGAGAAAGCGCGGGTTCTGGGCTTGTGCGAGTTTTCCAAAAAATCCGGGGTCTTCCTCCACCAGCATTTTTGACCATAGTGCATTGTTGCTAATGAGTGTATCTATGTCGTTCATGGAGGTTAGCGACCTGTAACCGAGTAATTGCGTTGCGCTACTATAGGGTAACCCGACTTTTAATGAAACCACACAACGTGTGTAAGAACTGAAGGTAAGTTAAATTCATGGCAATTGCACTGGAGCTTGAGCAGCTTAAAAAAACCTATCCGGGTGGCGTTCAGGCGCTACGCGGGATAGATCTAAAAGTAGAGGCCGGGGATTTTTACGCGCTTCTGGGGCCGAACGGGGCGGGGAAATCCACCACTATCGGGATCATCAGCTCGCTGGTGAACAAAACCTCCGGCCGCGTCAGCGTGTTCGGATACGATCTGCAAAAAGATGTGGTGAACGCCAAGCGCCAGCTGGGGCTGGTACCGCAGGAGTTCAACTTCAACCCGTTTGAAACTGTGCAGCAGATTGTCGTTAACCAGGCGGGGTATTACGGCGTTGAGCGTAAAGAGGCGCTTGAGCGCAGCGAAAAGTATCTGAAACAGCTCGACCTGTGGGAAAAGCGTAATGAGCGTGCGCGGATGTTGTCCGGCGGGATGAAGCGCCGCCTGATGATTGCCCGCGCGCTGATGCACGAGCCGAAGCTGCTGATCCTCGATGAACCGACCGCGGGCGTGGATATCGAACTGCGTCGTTCCATGTGGGGCTTCCTGAAGGATCTCAACGACAAAGGCACCACCATCATTTTAACCACCCACTATCTTGAAGAAGCAGAGATGCTGTGCCGCAACATCGGCATCATTCAGCACGGCGAGCTGGTGGAAAACACCTCGATGAAGGATCTGCTCTCCAAGCTGAAATCCGAAACCTTCATTCTCGATTTAGCGGCAAAAAGCGCGCTGCCAAAGCTGGAAGGGTACCAGTATCGCCTGGTGGATACCTCGACGCTGGAAGTGGAAGTGCTGCGCGAGCAGGGGATCAACAGCGTGTTTTCACAGCTGAGCGCGCAGGGGATTCAGGTTTTAAGCATGCGTAACAAAGCGAACCGACTGGAAGAGCTGTTTGTCTCTCTGGTGCAGGATAAACAAGGAGACAAGGCATGACGCATCTTTATTGGGTCGCGCTGAAAAGTATCTGGGCGAAAGAGATTAACCGCTTTATGCGTATCTGGGTGCAAACCCTGGTACCGCCGGTCATCACCATGACGCTCTATTTCATCATCTTCGGTAACCTGATCGGTTCCCGCATTGGTGAGATGCACGGTTTTACCTATATGCAGTTTATCGTGCCGGGCCTGATCATGATGGCGGTGATCACCAACGCCTACGCGAACGTGGCCTCGTCGTTCTTCAGCGCTAAGTTCCAGCGCAACATTGAAGAGCTGCTGGTGGCGCCGGTGCCGACGCACGTCATTATCGCCGGTTACGTGGGCGGCGGCGTGGCGCGCGGTCTGTGCGTGGGGATCCTGGTCACGGCGATTTCGCTGTTCTTCGTCCCGTTCCAGGTGCACTCGTGGCTGTTCGTGGCGCTGACTCTGCTGCTGACGGCAATCCTGTTCTCGCTGGCCGGTCTGCTGAATGCGGTGTTCGCCAAGACGTTTGACGACATCAGCCTGATCCCGACCTTCGTGCTGACGCCGCTGACCTATCTTGGCGGGGTGTTCTACTCCCTGACGCTGCTGCCGCCGTTCTGGCAAGCGCTGTCGCACCTGAACCCGATTGTCTACATGATCAGCGGCTTCCGGTTTGGCTTCCTGGGCATTACCGATGTTCCGCTGTTTACCACGGTAGCGGTGCTGGTGGTGTTCATCATCGCCTTCTACCTGCTGTGCTGGTATTTGATCCAGCGCGGGCGCGGTCTGCGTAGCTAACCCTCTGCCCGGCGACGCTCTGGTTGCCGGGCACTTTCTTTGACGGTTATCACCGTAAGCAAACCTTCACTCCGCTAAACTACTTGCCTGCTAAGGAGAGAGTTATGCTGGGATGGGTTATCACCTGCCACGATGAACAGGCACAGGATATGCTGGCCACGCTTGAAGCCAGATTTGGACCGCTGGCGCAGTGCCGCGCGGTAAACTACTGGCGTGGGCTCAGCACCAACATGCTCAGCCGGATGATGTGCGATGCCCTGCATGAAACGGACACCGGTGATGGCGTGATTTTTCTTACCGATAAATCCGGTGCTGCGCCTTACCGGGCCGCGGCGCTGCTGAGCCACAAGTATAATAATTGTGAAGTGATCTCCGGTATCAGCCTGCCTTTACTCGAAACCCTGTATCCTTTTCGCGCCTCATTAAGCAGTGCTGAATTTCGAAATACCATTGTGGCGCAGGGACCGCCGGAAGTGAGCAGCCTGTGGCATCAGCAGCAGAAGAACCCGCCTTTCGTTCTGCTTCACGATCTGTATAAGCATTAAACATTGGTATTGATGTCGCTTTTGCTACAATGGCGACTGATTTCCCGTGTCGATTTATATCCTATGTTCATGCGCGTTATCTTTCTCCTTTTGCTGCTGGTTTCCGGCGGGGCGTCTGCCAGCCTGATAAGTCAGCAAGGGCTTCCTGCTCAATATATGCAAACCACTGAGGATGCGGCCATCTGGGCTCAGGTGGGTAACTCCG
The DNA here is from genome assembly GCF_034107265.1 of Enterobacter sp. 168J2. Classification (NCBI taxonomy): domain Bacteria; kingdom Pseudomonadati; phylum Pseudomonadota; class Gammaproteobacteria; order Enterobacterales; family Enterobacteriaceae; genus Enterobacter; species Enterobacter sp. 168J2. The sequence goes on from NZ_JAWNEB010000002.1 coordinate 446,750, forward strand.
TGGTTAACGTGGGCAATATCCGCGCCGGGCAGATCCTCGCGGTCTTTCCCGCCGCGGCGGATTATTATGAATTTCGCTTCGGATTCGGCACGGGATTTATCGATAAAGAGCATCTGGAGAAAGTGCAGGGCAAGCAGCGCGTTGAGGACAGCCTGGGCGATCTGAACAAGCCGCTCAGTAACCAGAACCTCATCACCTGGAAAGATACGCCCGTCTATAACGCGCCCAGCAGCGGAAGCGCGCCCTTTGGCACCCTTAGCGCCAACCTGCGTTATCCCATTCTGAACAAACTTAAAGACCGTCTGAATCAGACCTGGTATCAGATCCGCATCGGCAACCGCCTGGCGTGGATCAGCAGCCTGGATGCGCAGGAAGATAACGGCATTCCGGTTCTGACCTACCACCATATCCTGCGCGATGAGGAGAACACCCGTTTTCGTCATACCTCTACCACCACCAGCGTGCGCGCGTTCAGCAACCAGATGACCTGGCTTCGAGACCAGGGTTACACCACGCTGACGATGTACCAGCTGGAAGGTTACGTGCGTAACAGGATGAACCTGCCCGCGAAGGCGGTGGTGATTACCTTTGACGACGGCCTGAAGTCGGTGAGCCGGTACGCGTATCCTGTGTTGAAAGAGTACGGCTTCAACGCGACGGCGTTTATCATTTCGTCACGAATAAAAGGCCATCCGCAAAAGTGGGACCCGAAATCGCTGCAGTTTATGAGCGTTCAGGAAATCAAAGGCATTCAGGACGTGTTCGACATTCAGTCGCACACTCACTTCCTGCACCGCGTGGACGGGTATAAACATCCGATCTTACTGAGCCGCAGCTATCACGTGATCCTGTTTGATTTTGAGCGTTCCCGCCGCGCGCTGGCGCAGTTCAACCCGCGCGTGCTGTATCTTTCGTATCCGTTCGGCGGCTATGACAATAAAGCGATCAAGGCGGCGAACGATGCCGGTTTTCATCTGGCGGTGACGACGGTGAAAGGGAAGGTGAAGCCGGGGGATAATCCGTTCTTACTGAAACGCCTGTATATTTTAAGAACGGATTCGCTGGAGACCATGTCGCGGCTGATCAGCAATCAGCCGCAGGGGTAGGTTAGTAGTAATTTATTGAGAAGGTCGCAACGCCTTTATAATTACCGGCTGTAAGTGGTTCGTTATAGTTTCTGCCCATATCAGCCATAAATGGTAAATTTACCGATGAGTTCGTACCTACCTGGTACCAATTATCTGAATCGTCACGGAATCCCTCAAGCGATGTGTATGCATAGGCACCGTCGTTAACCACCAGTCCCGAAGTTGGCTCTGTTGTAAACCGTGCCCAAAGTGATATTTGAAGTCCTTTAGCTGCATTGGAAGTCAGTGTATTTCCAAGCTGACTTTTATCACTGCCTGTAACGGCAGCGCTCACTTTGAGCTTAACGGCACCAACGTTATTACAGCCCTGAAGTTGTAGGTTGAAAGCCTTGGATGGGAAAAAACCTGTCCTGATAGAAGAGAACATCGCTTCGCCGAAGTCGACGTTATTTGTGCCGTTGTTAACGGTTGCGACCTTACAGGTGGAGGCTGATACCGGAATACTGAAACTCGACGTGGTGACATCGAAATACCAGGGCTTGTTGTTAGTGTCGGTATGGTTACCGATTGACATCCCCCCAATGCGTGCAGAGGCTTTAGGGGTAATTTTCGTTGCGCCATTCATGTTGCCCGTAAACTCACCGTTGTTCTGGTAGAGCTTAATCTGAATTTTCCAGTTATGGCTTACATTCGGCGCATGAACGCCCAGCGATTCCCATCTTCCAAGGGTGGGTGAGAACCAGGCTCCGGGGTTATTATCGCTGTAGACCCGCACCGCATAATAAATTCCCGTTATATTCGTCGGCCACACAGCGGTATCGTTATCAGCACCTTTATTATCGTAGGTGATGTTTTCCATCGTGTCGCCATCGTCACCGGGATCGCATTCGGACCAAAGTGCAGGCGTGAGGGAGGCGTCATACACCTCACCAATCTCCATCATGCCTACATATCCTGCAAACGTGTTGAAATAGACCGGCGTACCTGAGGAACCGTTGATAATGGTCGACGAACCGCCTTCGCCATAAGCGCCAAAGTGACATTCACTTGCCAGAGAAGCACTGGCGTAAGTCAAAAACAGGAGTGCCGTCATCATCTTTATAATGACGTGGCCATGCTGATATCCCTTTTTATTCATGAGTAATTTCCTTTTCTACTCTATTTATAGGTTGCGTTAACGATAACTCTGCTTGTGACTTTACCTGCCGTGACCGTACCGGTATTTTGCAGGCGCGCGTAGAATGGGTATTCTTTTGCCCAGTCATCGGTATTGGTATCAAGCGCAACGCTGGAGGTTCCATCCGAATTTAAGACGTTGGTATTCAATGCCTTTGAAAAAATGACCACGCCCGTGTTATCCGCACCGCCTTCAGCCACGCTGGTCTCGTTAATAAAGACCTGGTGAGATCCCGTTGGCCAAATTTTACTTTGCGGCTGAAAGCTAAAAATAAGCTTTGTGATGGCTTCAGCACCACCCGCGCACTCTTCCACTTTTACCTTAAACTCGGTGCCTGATGCAGCATCCGTTGGTTGCAGTCGTGTGCTGCCGTCTGAATTATAAAACCATGATTTTCCCACCGTCGGTAAATACACTTTACCGTCACCGGAAATGGATACCTGACATGTGTTTTCAATAATGTTGGCATTAAGCGTAATATCCATGCCTGGTTCTTCTGCCAGGCATGGGGCAGACCAATGCCAACTGAGTAGCCCTGCCAAGAGAGTGAATCTTTTCAGGCTATTATTTTTTATATTTCGCAACATGGCTGCCCCGTCTACTTTACTTACTGATAAGTTACAACAAAGGTGACTGGTGCACTGACGTTACCTGTCGTGACATTGCTGATGGTCTTTCCTTTCGCAATGACAATACGGGCAGCTAAGTCCATCGTTCCTGTGCCACTGCTGATGGTGACGTTTTGCTTCGAGGTTGTTTTACAGCTTAAGAGCGTGCCGCTGCCTGCTGTTCCTTTCCAGACCTCAAATGCCGCTGCATTACCTGCATCGAAAGAGTCGCCATCTTTTGCATCGCCCGAACAGTTACCGCCCGTACCTTTTGTTGTCTCTACTGAAGCAGATTTAACGCCAGCGCAGCCGCTAAAGGCAATTTTGAAAGGTTCACTGTGACTTTGCGCCGTCAGGTCAGATTTATACACGTCGCCAAAAGCCAGCGTGCTGATCGCGGTGCCGGCAGCGTTCTGTACCTGCGCCGTACATGTGCCAACTTCTACCGTTGAGGTAAACGTTCCTGATACGCTTGTGGTGCCGGTAATGGCGCTGGCCGCGCTGGTAAACATGCCGGCAGAAACAGCCAGAGCAATCAATGTGGAGGATGTCATTTTCATTAGTGCGTTTCCTTCCGCTTATTCGTAGACAAAGTTAAAAGTTGCCGTGGCGCTAAAATTACCCGCTGTTGCTTTCCCTGTCTGGGTTTCGACCAGACGAGCAATAAGAGGAACCTCTTTGCCGCTAATTTCTGAGGTTGTCCAGACCAGACGTTTTGTATCGTCAGTCGAGTTGATTACAAAAGGCGCATCCGGTGCGGAGACACGGGCGATACTGACGCCCAGATAATCTGATGCAGAAGAAGTTGCGGCGTTGACTATGACGGTATCGACATAACCCGATGCAGTGCCGGTGATCGTCGTTTTTAGCGCAGCGAGGCTGCTCGGGCACTCAGTAATTTTCAGCTTGAACTGGGTGCTGGCAGCATCTGAGCCACTCATAATATCACCCAGGTTGGTTTTCCCGCCCGTACCGATTGGAATAGTATTGTTGGTGCCATTACCCGTACCCCCTTCGATTTTCATGTCACAGGTGGTTTCACGCAGTGAGGCTGTGAAGCTGACGTCAAGATCGACAGCCTGCGCTGGCGACTGCAATGTCATGATCAGCAATGCGCTGAGCGGTGCGAGTGATAAAACTTTCTTCATTAAAATAACTCCCTGTATAAAAAAAATTACATTTGGCATGTTTGATTGTTAAGCAGCGTGGTCAGCCCGACTTTCTGAGCGGATGGCGTAATGTGATAATTAACGGTGCATGAGCTGCCTGCCTCACTCCCCCAAACCACACGCAATTTACCGCTCTCCTCTACACCACGGACATAGGCCTGACCCGCCTGACCGACGGAGCCGACAGATTCACCTTTTTCGTTAAGCACATCTGCTCCGAGTGGAATAAAGCTGTTATCTGAACGATGCAGTTCGAGCAGCAGTGAACGACCCTGATCGGTCTCAAAATCGACGCGAAGAATGGCCCCGCTACGAGGCACAGCCACCGTACTGGTACTTTTGACTTCAACGTCCGCGTCCATTTCTGAAATATCAATACCCACCGTGTTTTCACGGTATGCGGTGAGATAAGGCATGATGGCATAGCCAGAACTACCGATGACGCCATCACCAATGCTTAGATGCGCGCCCTTGGCGCCCGGTGCGTTTACCAGCGCCAACGTATCCGTATCGCCAATACTGCCTGGCGCAAGCGTAATGCCGCCGGAGTGGACCAGCATGCCGCCGCTGTAGCTCAATGAATACTGGCGACTGTTGTCATCGCTCGCTGATGCTGAAAGGCTCAACGGCCCATACTGGCTGTTGTAGCTGCCGTAACCGCCAATTTGATTCAGGTCTCCGCTGTCAGAGTGGTTAGTGCTGGCGTTCACGCTGTAGTTAAAGCGATAGTCTTCTGAGTTGCCGTTTGCACTGGTATTGAATGTCGTGCTGTCTTTAAAGTCAGAGTTCACGCTCATATTGACGCTTGAGAAGCCGCCCGGGTGTTTGTTATTACCCAGCAGATTCTCCAGCGGGATGTTCAGGCTTAAATAAAGGCTGTCATCCTTCTCGCCGTATTCGTCATAGCTTCGCTGCAGTGAGATACTGTAACTACCTAGCCAGAACGAGTTGTTGTAGCCCATGGAATACTGTGATGTTGAGCTCGACTCCGTCCAGTAATCCTGCCAGCTTCCGTTAACGTACAGAGAGCCGTAATCATCCTTACCGACGGTAAGCGGCTGACTTACGTTAACCTGAACCTGGTTTTTCATACGCTGGAAACGGTTATAGACGTCTTCACTCGTGTGATCTGGGTTACGTGAGGTATCCCGGTATTTAATATCCTCTGAAAGAGAGGCTGCGTCGTTCAGCGTCAGGTAATCTTCCGTCGAGAAGCGATAGGCCGCGACGTTGAATGAGGTGTTGGTATCACTCAGTAACTTACTCCAGGAAAGACGATAACTTTGCCCGGTCAGTCTTCCCACTCCGTCTACATCGGCATCAGAATGGGTGACGTCAAGTGCAAACGCACCTATTCCCGTGTTCATGGCAATACCCAGCAGGCCAGATAAATAATCTGTGTCCATATACTGCATCCCGGCGTAGCCGGTGAAGGTATTGCTCAGGCCATAATAGCCAGTAAGATAAGCAACGCGTGGTTTGTCTTTCAGACCATTGTCATTAAGCTCGCCAGCGCCAATGTCCCAACGTCCATAGCCGGGGCGCAGCATTTGGCTCACCGAAGAGTAAGGCACAGAGAAATTACGCTGGCTACCATCAGACTCTTCGATAGTGACGATCAGATCGCTGCCGTAACCGGTGGTGCTGAGGTCGTCGATCTCAAATGCGCCAGGCGGTACGGTGCTTTCATAAATCTTGTTGCCATTTTGGGATATGGTCACTTTTGCGTTAGTTTTTGCAACGCCGCGGATGGTTGGGGCATAGGTCGAGACACCGCCTGGCAGCATACGGTCGTCGTTGTACATACGCACACCACGCAGGTTGATGGCGTTAAATGTGTCGCCACGAGTATAGGAATCCCCTAACAACAGCTGAGCGCGCAGAGCAGTAACATCACGCTGAAGGTAGGCTTCCTGGCTGCTATAGTCAGTGCCTTCATCCTCAGACCAGTTGAGGGTGCCGCGAGAGCGTAAACGCCATGGCCCCATATTCAGCCCATACTTCAGGCCCGCATAGGCAGTATCTTCTGAACCGTAGGCACTATCTGAATGCCACGCGTTAAGATCATAAGAAAGTATGCCCGCGGTGATACCATCCTCCCAAAGAGAAGGATCAACATAACCACCCGGGTGGCGCTCAACATAAATCTGAGGCACGCTAAGGCTCAGCTCCTGCGTGCTCGCATCGAAGTCCCATGAAGAACCAGACAGTTGGTCATTGAGTGATACGCAGATTTCATGGCCATCTTCTTCTTTGCTAAGGGCGTCTTTTAAAGGCTCAGCTTTGATGCCAACTTGCAGCAAAATTTTAGGCGTAAAGCAAGGTGTGGCACGTGTTGTACCATTTTCTTTAAAGGTAAAATCCGTCAACAGTTTCTTCTGGCCGTTAAGCAATATCTGCGTTTTAAAGGTGCCAGGCACCACGGGGTTCCCGCGAGAAAAGCGGCTTACGTCGATATTCGTCCCTGTGTTAAACAGAAACTGATCGTTGAATTCAACCTCTTCATTAGAAGAGGTTGAAGCTGAAGCATCGGCAGCCAGGGCCGATGTTTGCAAGGCTGCGCAAATGGCAAGGCAAAGAAAAGATGGGCGAAGAAACATTGCTATCACTAGTCCGTTAGCTGCGAAAGTTGGTTGCTGTTATTTATTTAATTTATTTGCGCTTCATGCGGCTCTGAACCACCAAAGTCATTGATTGTGTTGTACATGACTTTGGAAATACGTGCGCTTGCAGCTTCTTTTACCTGATAGGTCTGGCTGTCAAATGGCGCAATATAATGAGGTTCAATATTAATTTTTTTACCGCCGACGGTGGCCTCTAATTTCGCTAATGACACGTAATAAGGCGAATCATTACGGGCAATTAACGACGCATTACTTTGTGTCCATTTCAGCTGGCCAGCAGCAATAGAGGCATCTCCGGTCAGACCTTTAGGACGGAAGAACATTTTTATGCGGGTACGGAATGCCAGCTGCAATAAGTTTTGCGCATCACCGCCTTTCGCTTTTGGTGGAATTTCAAGCACGTTGAACCAGTAAAGGGATTCTCTGTCTTTCGGCATAGGTTGGCCCAGCCAGGTAATACGAACCGTCTGGCCTTTTGCCGCGTCAACGCGTGAAACAGGTGGTGTTACAATAAAAGGAAGTTTTAATTCTTGCGGGTTAACTTCGTCACGGCCATCATCAAGCCAGGTCTGTACCAGCAGGGGTTTGTTACCCCTGTTTTCCATTTTTACCGTCACATCTTTTGCGGTCTCAGGGTAAATAACCCGAGTGCCAGAAATAACGATATCCGCTAACGCGGAATAAGAAAAACAGCAAGTGGTGCTCAATAACAGAGCAGCAAGAGTTTTTTTAAACGGGCGCATAATATTCATCCTTAAACAAAAAATGCGCCCACCTCATCCGTGAGCGCATGTATTAATTAATCAATTGATTATTTGTAGCTCATGGTGAAGGTAACGTTGCTGCTGACCTTACCAGAAGAAACATCATTGGTGCCTTTTACCCAGTCGGCGCTTGGAACGTAAGCAACGCGGTAAGCCAGGGTACCTTCGCCAGCAGTCAGAGTAGCTTCCTGAGTGTCGTTACCTGGCTGGCCGATCAGAACGCGATCGGAGCTTGCAGAAGTGTTGTTATAGAGCGCCAGGCTAACGTTGTCAGCGTGACCCGCTACAGTTGGGTCAGCTTTCAGAGTACCGTTGGTCAGTTCAGCGAACTGCTGAGAGGAGAAGGTCGCCGTCGCTTTGGTCAGGGTATCCGGGCACTCGCTCAGGTGAAGTTCGAACTCTTTAGATCCAACACCTTTGTCAACTGTGGTGCCTTCAACATCAGATACTTTTACAACTGGCAGGGTAACGGTAACGTTGTTTGCTTCTACGCCATTATTGGTAGTAACAACGCAGGTGGTATCCGTTACTGCGCCATCAAAGGTGATCAGGCCAACATCCGCAGCCATTACTGATACAGAACCCATTGCCATTACAGCTACAGCAGTAGCCAGAATAGTTTTCTTAAACATATCTATAACATCCATTTATTCGTTATTAGAAAAAAGCTTAATTTTTCGCGCTTAGAGATAAAGCGAGGTGAATATAATATTGTTTTTAGGCAAAATATATTAAGAAGTGCTTGAATGATTTTGTAGTTTAACTGAAGTTATTTTTGATTATGTTGAGGATAATTAGTCTTGCGGAAAATCTCTTTAATATCAGCTGGTAATTTCGTGCGATGTTCGATTTGTCTGAAGGAAGTGTGGTTTTGTTAGTAAATATTACGCAAGAAATAATTGTGAGTGAAGCGATATTTGCTCATGAATTTTTATGCGTATTTTATTTTGATGTATTTGGTGAGGATATGATTCACGTTGGAAAAAAGCAAGGTAAGGGGGTATTTAATACGGGAAGCGAATGATTAATAGAGGTATGTTTCTGAATGTAAGTTAAATTAATGTGGGAGGGGTATAATTCATGTGAATTGTTGGGCTGAATAAATTATCCAGCCCAATAGAGATTCAGGCTACCTGAACCGGAATCGCCTTCGCAGTGCGTTTCATGTCGTTGTCGCCTTCAAAATAGGCTACTTTTGGCTGCCAGCGACGCGCTTCTTCGTCAGACATCATCACGAAGCTGGCGATGATCACGATATCACCCACGTCCGCACAGTGCGCCGCCGCGCCGTTAACGGAGATGATTTTGGACCCGCGCTCGGCGGCGATGGCGTAGGTAGAGAAGCGTTTGCCGTTGTTCACGTTCCAGATATCAATCGCTTCGTTTTCAAGAATACCCGCCGCGTCGAGGAAGTCCTGGTCAATGGCGCAGGAGCCTTCATAGTGCAGGTCGGCCTGGGTGACTTTCACTCGGTGAAGCTTACCTTGCAGCATTTTGCGAATCATTACGTTTACCTTTAATTATCCAGGGTGAAGAACTACGCCAGCTCAACCACTTTATTGTCGATAAGGCGTGCCTGGCCGAGCCATGCCGCCACCAGAATCACCGCGCGTTTGCTGGTCTGCGTCAGTTCAAGCAGGGTATCAGCGTCGCGGATTTGAATATCGTCAGCGCGGAAGCCTTTGTCGTTCAGCGCCTGCTCTGCAAGGGAGACGATCTCTTCTGCCGCCAGCTCTTTCGCCAGCAGCTGTTCCGCCATGGCGTTCATGACCTTGCTTAAGCCCGGCGCGATCTTGCGCTGGTCAGCGGTCAGGTAGCCGTTGCGGGAGCTGAGCGCCAGACCGTCTTTCGCACGCACAATCGGTACGCCGACGATCTCAATATCGTAACCCATGTCAGCAACCATCTTGCGAATCAACGCCAGCTGCTGGAAATCTTTCTCACCGAAGCAGGCAACGTCCGGCTGCACCAGGTTAAACAGCTTGCTGACGATGGTGGAGACGCCGCGGAAGTGGCCCGGACGGCTTGCTCCTTCCAGCATGGTAGAAATGCCGGGGACATCAACGTACGTCGCTTCGTCGGTGCCCTGCGGGTAGATATCCGCCGGGGCCGGTGAGAAGACGATGTCTGCGTGGCGCTTTTTAAGCTTCTCGCAATCTTCCTGCAGGGTGCGCGGATAGCGTGCCAGGTCATCGGCGCGGTCAAACTGCATTGGGTTAACGAAGATACTGACCACCACGATATCTGCGCGGGCTTTTGCTTCGTCCACCAGCTTCATATGGCCGTCATGCAGGTTACCCATGGTCGGGACCAGTGCGATACGTTTACCTTCCTGACGCGCGCGACGAATATGCTGGCGAAGCAGCGGCAGGGTTTCAATGATTAGCACAACGAGACTCCTTAATGGAAACTGTGTTCTTCACCCGGGTAAACACCGGATTCAACGTCGGCAATATACTGCCTGACCGCAGCGCGCATGTCGCCCGCTTCAGTGAGGAAATTTTTGGCAAATTTCGGGATATGCCCGCCGGTAATACCAAAGGCGTCGTGCATCACCAGAATCTGACCGTCAGTGACATTGCCGGCGCCAATACCAATCACCGGAATGGAGATCGCGTCGGTGATGCGTTTCGCCAGCTCAACCGGCACGCACTCCAGTACCAGCAGCTGTGCGCCGGCGGCTTCCAGCGCCAGGGCATCCTCAAACAGCGTCTGCGCTGCGTCGCCGCGGCCCTGCACCTTATACCCGCCAAAGATGTTGACGGACTGCGGGGTCAGGCCCAAATGACCGCACACCGGCACGGCGCGCTCGGTGAGCATTTTCACCGTCTCCACCAGCCAGGCGCCGCCTTCAATTTTGACCATGTTAGCGCCAGCGCGCATCACCGCCGCCGCGTTTTCAAATGCCTGCTCTGGCGTGGCATAGGCCATAAACGGCAGGTCGGAAAGCAGAAGGCACGTCGGCGCACCGCGGCGTACCGCACGGGTGTGATATGCAATATCTTCAACCGTGACCGGCAGGGTGGAATCATGTCCTTGTACCGTCATCCCTAACGAATCTCCGACCAGCATGACGTTGATACCCTCTTCAGCAAACAGTTTTGCGAAGCTGTAGTCATACGCGGTGATGGTGGCGAAGCGTTTTTTTTCCTGTTTGCATTTCTGCAGTAAGGAGATGGTGGTTGGTTTCATACTGTTTCCTGATAGCCCAAAAGCGAATCTTTGCGCATTCTAACAGTAACATTCGAGGGAACAATGATTTTAGGCAACCGATTAACCACAATTATTCTGAGGTCAACCGGTGAGGGAAGAGGCTCACCAGCGAGCAGGTCTTTCCGCGCTGAGGTTGTCCAGAACGGCCTTGAGCGGGATGCCTTCCGGGAAAGTAAGATCGGGTGCCACTTCAAAGAGCGGCCAGAGCATAAAACCACGGTTTTTCATGTCGTAATGCGGTACGGTGAGGCGTTCAGTGTTAATCACCTCATGGCCGAACAGCATAATATCAAGATCAAGCGTGCGCGGCCCCCAGCGTTCGGCTTTGCGTACGCGCCCCTGCTGCAGTTCGATGCGCTGAGTGTTGTCCAGCAGCGTGTCGGCATCGAGGGACGTTTCCAGCACCACGGCGGCGTTCAGATAATCAGGCTGATCCTGCGGGCCGAGCGGCGGCGTGCGGTAAAACGAGGATACCGCCACGATCCGGCTTTGCGGGATCTCGCCCAGCGCCTGTACGGCAGCGTTAACCTGCTCCAGCGGAGAGGCTAAATTGCTGCCGATGGCGATATACGCGAGTGTCATGCCGTACCTTCACGACGCGGCGCGCGTTTGCGCGGACGACGATGACGGCGACGCGGGGCTGGCTCTTCATCCAGCCCGGTCAGCATATCTTTTTGCTCCGGCGGGGCGGAAACCTGGAATTCAGCCCACCACTGCGCCAGGCGCTGCAGCTCCTGATTGCGTTCAGTTTCCGCACGCAGCGACAGCAGGTCGAAGGCGGCGCGGAACTTTGGATGCTCCATCAGCTTCCAGGCACGCTTCCCCTGGCGGCGGGACATGCGCAGCTGAAGCTGCCAGATGTCACGCACCAGCGTGGTAATACGTTTCGGGATTGCCAGCGTGCGGCACCCTTCGTCCAGTACGTCGTTCGCGGCCAGCGCGAAGGCATCGTAATAGGCGAGGCCGCTCTCCTGGGTGATTCTCTGAGCCGTTTCCAGCAGGGGATACCAGAACATTGCCGCAAACAGGAACGCCGGGTTCACGCGCATATCGTTATGGATGCGGTTGTCGGTATTTTTCAGCACCTGCGCAATCATGCGCTCCATTGGGCTGTCACCATTTTCGGTGAAGTACCGGGTAATGGTCGGGAACAGCGGCTGGAACAGATTGTATTCGCGCAGCAGATTGTAGGTTTCAAACCCGTAGCCGGCCTGCAAAAGCTTCAGCGCCTCTTCAAACAGGCGGGCAGGCGGCACGTCGTTAATCAGCGTCGCCAGACGCGGGATCGGCTCTGCGGTTTCCGGGCTGATGCGCATGTTCAGCTTGGCGGCAAAACGAACGGCGCGCAGCATGCGCACCGGATCTTCACGATAGCGCGTTTCCGGCGTGCCGATCAGGCGGATCAGACCCTCTTTCAGGTCCTGCATGCCGCCGACGTAATCGCGCACGGTGAAATCCGCCACGCTGTAATAAAGACTGTTGATGGTGAAGTCGCGGCGTTGGGCATCTTCTTCGATAGAGCCGAAGATATTGTCGCGCAGCAACATGCCGTTCTGGCCGCGCTGTGACGTGGTGCGATCGGATGCGCCCGCTTCGTGGTGGCCGCGGAAGGTCGCCACTTCGATGATTTCCGGCCCAAACATCACGTGAGCCAGACGGAAACGGCGGCCAACGAGACGGCAGTTACGGAATAATTTACGCACCTGCTCGGGCGTGGCGCTGGTCGTCACGTCGAAATCTTTCGGTTTTTTGCCCAGCAGTAAATCACGCACCCCACCGCCAACGAGATAGGCCTCGTAGCCCGCTTTATTCAGACGATAGAGCACCTTGAGGGCATTTTCACTGATATCTTTGCGGGAAATATTGTGCTGCTCACGCGGAATAACCGACATGTGTGGCTGTGCAATAGCGTCGTTCGCCATGCTCTCTTCGCGGCTTAGCACTTTACGGCAAAAATTAGCGACTCGGGTAAAAATGGTACACCTCGTAGTGTGTTTTGTTATGAAAAAAGCGGCTAATCATAGCTCAGCGCAACGCATTTGAGAATGCTGGATTTTTGGCACTGCCGCGAGCGTCCAGTTGGCAACGGCCATTTTCAGCAGTTCGTCAACGCGCAGATCCTGCCATTCGTTGGTTACATTCTGGTTGAGAAATCGCAGCGCGTCGATCAAAACAGGACGCGGATCGCCGTCTGGCAGGGCCGGGGCGTGGTTCTGCTTGGAGAGCTTAACGCCCTGCGCATTGACCGCCAGCGGCAGATGAATGTAATCCGGCGCCGTCCAGCCAAACTGATGATAAAGCGAGATTTGCCGTACGGTCGGCTCGACCAGGTCCGCCCCGCGCACAATTTCCGTGACGCCCTGGAAACGATCGTCGACGACCACCGCCAGGTTATACGCAAACAGACCATCACGACGATGAATAATAAAATCTTCACATGCCAGACGTTCTTCCGCCCTAATCTCACCGGAGAGCCGATCGTGGAAGCGGGTGACGGGCGCACGCTGTAGCAAGCGTACGGCGGCATTTTCCGGGGGAAGATTCAGCGTGCGGCAGTGACCGTCATAAACCCCTCCCACGCCCTGAATACGCGCGCGGGTACAGGTGCAGTTATAAGAGAGCCCCTGAGCGCTGAGCCAGGCCAGGCGTTCCCGATAGGCTTCATGACGCTGTGACTGCCACAGAACGTCGCCGTCCCAGTGAAGGCCGTAATGTTCCAGCTGACGCAGAATGGTGTCTGCAGCACCGGGAACTTCACGCGGAGGGTCAATATCTTCGATGCGGACGAGCCATTTGCCCTGACTGGCGCGAGCCTGCAGGTAGCTGCCGAGCGCGGCAATTAATGAGCCGAAGTGTAATTCACCGGAAGGAGATGGCGCGAAGCGCCCAATATAGTGTGATTCAGACATATCAACAGTAACAAGGCGGGAGAGACTCCCGCCTTTGGAGTGTATAAACAGCGCTGGCGTTAGCCGGCCATCTGTTTTTCGCGGATTTCTGCCAGCGTTTTACAGTCGATGCACAGATCGGCGGTTGGACGCGCTTCCAGGCGACGAATACCGATTTCAACACCGCAGGATTCGCAGTAGCCAAAATCTTCGTCTTCGACTTTTTTCAGCGTTTTCTCGATCTTTTTGATCAGTTTGCGTTCGCGGTCACGGTTACGCAGTTCGAGGCTGAACTCTTCTTCCTGAGCGGCACGGTCTACCGGATCCGGGAAGTTAGCAGCTTCATCCTGCATATGCGAAACGGTGCGATCCACTTCATCCCTGAGTTGATTACGCCATGCTTCAAGAATACGCTTGAAGTGCGACAGCTGGGCTTCGTTCATATACTCTTCGCCCGGCTTCTCTTGATACGGCTCCACCCCAGCGATGGCGAGAATACTCAGGGACGATGTTTTACGGTTTTGCCCTTCTTGCATGTTGCTTCTCCTTAACACGCACTATCGATCCCCGTGTTGGGGGAAAAATCAGGTCGCTATAAATAGCAGATGCTTTTCCGTATGGCAATTATCTAAACGTAACACTTGACAAGCCTGTGAGGAAAAGCGTATTTGCGCACGCGGCCAGAACACTTATTCATCAATCGTCTAATCCCTTATAAGACAATGGGAAGAGACGATCTCAGAGTCATATTATCGGCAGAAAGTTCCGCTTTATAAGCTAAAACCTCTACCCCCTGCTTTTGTGCCTCATTCAACAGTTGTGCGTATTTAGGATCGATATGGCGGGCAGGGGAAAACCGTTCAATCGCTGTATGCAACACCGCAAACAGCAATACGGCGCGTTTGCCCGCCGCCGCAACACTCATTAGCTCTCGCAGATGCTTCTGCCCGCGTAGCGTTACCGCATCCGGAAAGAAGCCATTTTCCTGTTCCGCTAACGTCACTGATTTTACTTCAATATAGCACTCAGGCCGGTCTTCCGCCTGTAACATGAAGTCAATTCTGCTGCCTTCATCGCCATATTTCACTTCTGTTTTATGCGTACCGTAACCCACCAGTTCGGGAATGGTGCCATTAGTCAGCGCTTCCTTAACCAGCTGATTTGCACGCAGGGTATTAACACAAATAAACGCCCCGTTTTGCGTTTCGGTTATTTCCCAGGTATGGGGATATTTGCGTTTAGTATTTTCTGAAGTGGAATACCAGACCGTGTCACCCGGCGCGGCGCATCCGGTCATGGCGCCGGTGTTGGGGCAGTGCAGGGTAAGCTCTTCGCCTTCTGGCGTCACCACGTCCGCGAGGAAGCGTTTGTAGCGTTGGATCAGCGTGGCGGACTGGAGTGCAGGACTAAACTTCATCAGAATTCCTTGTGGTGTCGCCCAGCGTCCAGCGCTGTAGCGGCTTGTAGCGGGTGCGTCCCTGTGCAAAGACGGATTCATAAAGCGTGAATTCATTAACCGGAAAAGCCCAGCGAAAGCCCGGCGGCGGAATGGCAGCGGCCTGACCGGCATTGCGCAGCAGCGTGATGTGCGGATGAAACGGCTGCGGGCTCTGGTAACAGCCGCTGCGCGCTGCCTGCGCGCGCAGCATATTGGCGAGCTGTAACAACCCGCGCGGCGGCTGGCGCGTGCCCAGCCAGACCACGCGCGAACGCAGCCACTGACCCGCGTCGTCGAGATGCAGCGTGAACGGTGGCTGAGAAATTCGCCCGGCCATGGCGGCTAACGCCCGCTGTTTTTCGGCGCTCACGTCACCCAAAAAGGCCAGCGTCAGGTGCAGGTTAGCCGCCGCAACGGGCCGGCCCGCTTCCGGCGGAAAATGTTCCGCGCGCCAGCGAACGATTTGCCGCTGTAGGGTGGTGGGCAATTCAATGGCAAAAAACAGCCGTTTCGACTCAGACATACGGGGGACTCGGTAATGATATGCGCCGATGCTACAATGTACGCCGACTAATGTTAACCCTCTGGAGCTGTTAGTGTCCTCATTGCCGGTCGCCGTCGTCCTTCCTGAGCTTCTCGCTGCCTTACAACATGCCCCGCAGGTTTTGCTTAACGCGCCTACGGGGGCGGGTAAATCTACCTGGCTGCCGTTGCAGATCCTCAAAGAGGGGAAGATTGCCGGAAAAATCATCCTGCTGGAGCCGCGCAGGCTGGCCGCGCGCAACGTAGCGCAGCGCCTGGCGGAACTGCTGAATGAAAAACCGGGCGAAACGGTAGGCTACCGGATGCGCGCCGAAACCTGCGTCGGCCCGTCCACGCGTCTTGAGGTGGTCACCGAGGGCATTCTCACCCGCATGCTGCAAAACGATCCGGAGCTGAACGGCGTCGGGCTGGTGATCCTGGATGAATTCCACGAGCGCAGCCTGCAGGCCGATCTGGCCCTCGCGCTGTTGCTCGACGTTCAGCAGGGGCTGCGCGACGAGCTGCGGCTGCTGATTATGTCGGCGACGCTGGATAACGAGCGGCTACGACAGGCATTACCCGATGCGCCGGTCATCAGCTCAGAAGGGCGGGCATTTCCTGTTGAGCGGCGCTATCAGCCGCTTCCTGCTCATCAGCGCTTTGACGAAGCGGTGGCTGTTGCCACTGCTGACCTTCTTCGCCAGGAGCCCGGTTCGCTGCTGCTGTTTTTGCCCGGCGTGGGGGAGATTCAGCGCGTGCAGGAGCGGCTGGCCTCCAGGGTGGATAGTGACGTACTGCTTTGCCCGCTCTATGGCGCCCTGCCGTTGACCGAGCAGCGTAAAGCCATCCTTCCCGCACCGGCGGGGCAGCGTAAAGTGGTGCTGGCAACCAACATTGCCGAAACCAGTTTGACCATCGAAGGCATTCGCCTGGTGGTGGATAGCGCGCAGGAGAGGGTGGCGAGCTTTGATCCGCGCACCGGGCTGACGAAACTGCTGACGCAGCGCATCAGCCAGGCGTCAATGGTGCAGCGCGCGGGCCGTGCGGGGCGTCTTGAGCCGGGTATTTGCCTGCACTTGACCAGCGCGGAGCAGGCTGAACGCGCGGCACAGCAAAGCACGCCGGAGATTTTACAAAGCGATCTCTCCGGGCTGGTGATGGATCTCCTGCAGTGGGGCTGCCCGAACCCTGAACAGCTCACCTGGCTTAATCCGCCGCCTGTCGTGAATCTCGCCGCCGCGCGCAGCCTGCTAACCCAGCTTGGCGCGCTGGAAGATGAACGTCTGACGGCGCGCGGTCAGAAAATGGCGGCGCTGGGCAACGATCCGCGTCTGGCGGCGATGCTGGTGGCCGCGCAGGGGGAAGATGAAACTGCCACGGCGGCGAAACTGGCGGCTATTCTTGAGGAGCCGCCGCGCGGAGGCAGCAGCGATCTGGGGCAGGCGTTTTCGCGCAATCAGGGAAACTGGCAGCAGCGGGCGCAGCAGCTGTGCAAACGCCTGAACTGCCGGGGCGGTTCACCCGACGGCGATAAGATTGCCTCCCTGCTGGCGCTGGCCTTCCCGGACAGGATTGCGCGCCGCCGCGGGCTGGATGGTCGCTACCAGCTGGCAAACGGCATGGGGGCGATGCTGGACAGCGATGATGCCCTGACGCGACATGAATGGCTGATCGCGCCGCTCCTGCTGCAGGGCAGCCAGTCTCCTGATGCCCGTATTTTGCAGGCGATTGCCGTGGACATAGATGCCCTGACGCGTACCTGCCCGCAGCTGCTCCAGCAATCGGACATCGTGGAATGGGATGACGCTCAGGGTACGCTAAAGGCGTTTCGCCGTAGCCAGATTGGCAAAATGATCCTCGGGACGAAACCGCTGGCGAAGCCGTCGGAAGAAGAGTTACACCAGGCAATGCTGAACGGCATTCGGGAAAAAGGGCTGGGCGTGCTGAACTGGACGACGGAAGCCGAACAGTATCGCATTCGTCTGCACTGCGCCGCGAAGTGGCTACCGGAATATAGCTGGCCAGCGGTGGATGATGAGACGCTGCTGGCCACGCTGGAGCACTGGTTACTGCCACAAATGAGCGGCGTGCACTCTCTGCGGGCCCTTAAGGCGCTTGATGTTAAGACCGCGTTACAGAATTTACTGGACTGGTCATTACGTCAACGTCTGGATAGTGAGCTTCCTGGGCATTACACTGTGCCCACCGGGAGTCGGATTGCCATTCGTTATCATGAGGATAATCCTCCGGCGCTGGCGGTTCGGATGCAGGAGATGTTTGGTGAGGCAACCACGCCGTCTATTGCGGAAGGGCGGGTGCCGTTGGTGCTTGAGCTGCTCTCGCCTGCGCATCGTCCGTTGCAGATCACCCGCGATCTGGGGGCGTTCTGGGCGGGAAGCTACCGTGAAGTGCAGAAAGAGATGAAAGGGCGCTACCCCAAACACGTCTGGCCGGACGATCCGGCGAATACGGCGCCAACGCGGCGCACGAAGAAGTATTCGTGAAAGGGGAGTGCGGCTAGATGAGTGCGGTCTGATGCCCTCACCCCGGCCCTCTCCCACAGGGAGAGGGAGAAAACCAATTTTGAGAGATTTCTTCTTTCACAGGCCTGTGGAAGAAAAGAAAATCTGGCCTTTGCGCCTGAAAGTTGCGGAGAAAAAGCATGGCGGGGAATGACCGCGAGCCAATAGGACGTAAGGGAAAACCCGCGCGTCCGGCGAAAGAAAAAGTAAGCCGTCGTCGCCTCAGAGATGAGGACTATGACGATGACTATGAAGACGATTATGAGGATGAAGAACCCATGCCGCGTAAAGGGAAAGGCAAAGGGCGTAAGCCTCGGGGCAAGCGCGGCTGGTTCTGGCTGCTGCTGAAGCTGTTCATTGTTTTTGTGGTGCTGATCGCGATTTACGGCGTCTATCTGGATCAGAAGATTCGCAGCCGTATCGACGGTAAAGTCTGGCAGCTGCCTGCGGCAGTGTATGGCCGCATGGTGAACCTTGAGCCGGATATGTCCATCAGCAAGAACGAGATGGTGAAACTGCTGCAGGCCACACAGTATCGTCAGGTCACGAAGATGACGCGCCCGGGCGAGTTTACGGTGCAGGCGAAGAGCATTGAGATGATCCGCCGCCCGTTCGACTTCCCGGACAGCAAAGAGGGGCAGGTGCGCGCGCGTCTGACCTTTGACGGCGATCGGCTGGAAACCATCGAGAACATGGACAATAACCGCCAGTTCGGTTTCTTCCGTCTCGATCCGCGCCTGATCACCATGCTCTCGTCCGCCAATGGCGAACAGCGCCTGTTCGTGGCGCGTAACGGCTTCCCGGACCTGCTGGTGGATACCCTGCTGGCGACCGAAGACCGCCATTTCTACGAGCACGACGGTATTAGCCTTTACTCCATCGGCCGTGCAGTGCTGGCTAACCTGACTGCGGGCCGTACCGTGCAGGGGGCAAGTACGCTGACCCAGCAGCTGGTGAAGAACCTGTTCCTCTCCAGCGAGCGTTCTTACTGGCGTAAAGCCAACGAAGCGTACATGGCCGTGCTGATGGACGCGCGCTACAGCAAGGATCGTATTCTTGAGCTGTACATGAACGAGGTGTACCTCGGCCAGAGCGGCGATAACGAGATCCGCGGATTCCCGCTGGCGAGCCTGTACTACTTTGGCCGTCCGGTGGAAGAGCTCAGCCTTGACCAGCAGGCGCTGCTGGTGGGCATGGTCAAAGGGGCTTCCATTTACAACCCGTGGCGCAACCCGAAACTGGCGCTGGAACGTCGTAACTTAGTACTGCGTCTGCTGCAACAGCAGCAGGTGATTGACCAGGAATTATACGACATGCTGAGCGCACGTCCGCTGGGCGTGCAGCCGCGCGGTGGGGTGATCTCTCCGCAGCCTGCCTTCATGCAGATGGTGCGTCAGGAGCTGCAAAGCAAGCTCGGGGATAAGGTCAAAGATCTCTCCGGCGTGAAGATCTTCACAACCTTTGACTCGGTAGCCCAGGACGCGGCAGAAAAAGCGGCGGTTGAAGGGATCCCGGCGCTGAAGAAACAGCGCAAGCTGAGCGATCTGGAAACCGCGATGGTGGTGGTTGACCGTAACACCGGCGAAGTGCGCGCGATGGTGGGCGGAGCCGAGCCGCAGTATGCGGGCTACAACCGTGCAATGCAGGCGCGTCGTTCGATTGGTTCTCTGGCAAAACCGGCGACCTATCTCACCGCGCTGAGCCAGCCGAATCTGTATCGCCTGAACACCTGGATTGCCGATGCGCCAATCTCCCTGCGTCAGCCTAACGGCCAGGTCTGGTCACCGCAGAACGATGATAAACAGTTCAGCGGTCAGGTGATGCTGGTGGATGCGTTAACCCGCTCCATGAACGTACCCACGGTTAACCTCGGTATGGCGCTGGGTCTGCCGGCCATTGTCGACACCTGGCAGAAGCTGGGCGTACCGAAAGATCAGCTGCACCCTGTTCCGGCGATGATTCTGGGGGCGCTTAACCTGACGCCGATCGAAGTTGCGCAGGCATTCCAGACCATTGCCAGCGGCGGGAACCGCGCACCGCTCTCTGCCCTGCGTTCGGTGATTGCCGAAGATGGCTCCGTGCTGTATCAGAGTTTCCCGCAGGCTGAACGTGCCGTTCCTGCGCAGGCGGCCTATATGACGCTGTGGACGATGCAGCAGGTTGTGCAGCGCGGCACCGGTCGCCAGCTGGGGGCGAAGTATCCAGGTCTGCATCTGGCGGGTAAAACCGGGACCACCAACAACAACGTCGATACCTGGTTTGCCGGTATTGATGGCCGTGAAGTGGTAATCACCTGGGTAGGCCGTGACAACAACCAGCCGACCAAACTGTACGGGGCGAGCGGGGCGATGTCGATTTACCAGCGCTACCTGGCGAACCAGTCTCCTGTGCCGCTGAATCTGGTCGCGCCGGAAGATATCGTCGATATGGGCGTGGATGGTTCCGGTAACTTTGTCTGCGGCGGCGGGATGCGTACCCTGCCGGTCTGGACGACCAACCCGGACTCACTGTGCCAGCAGAGCCAGCCTGAACAGCCAACGGGTAACCCGTTTGATCAATCTTCTCAGCCGCAGCAGCCGCAGCAACAACCGGCCCAGCAGCAGAACGAGAAGAAAGACAGCGATGGCGTCGCCGGCTGGATCAAGGACATGTTTGGCGGGAACTAATTAATTTCCTGAATAAAAAAGCCGCTTTATATTTAAGCGGCTTTTTTTTGCCTTTTACACTTTGTAATTTATTAAAAAAATTAAATCTCAAATTAAGAATTTTTAAGTTTATCTATTTTTCATTTAAAACATGCGCTTGGAATGAATAGTGTATCACGAGTCATTGCCCTCTCTGGACATAATGAAGAAAAATCTGATGTAATCTCCTCAAGAAATTCACGGGTTCAAAGAATATTTCTTTCGAGCCAATGGCGTAACATGTTGGATAACATTCTGACGCAAAATATTTGTAGCGAGAATGGATGCCTCTATCATCAAATATAAGGATATTATTATGAATAAGTACGTTGTTTCTTCGTTATTAGCCGGAAGCATTATGGCCGCGCTGTCTCTGCCTGTATTTGCATCCAATGATTCCGGTACGGTGAATTTCGCCGGGAAAATTGTTGCCGATACCTGCGAAATTAACGTTGATGGCACAGGGACTAACTCTTCTACCGTCACTTTCGCAGATACCTATCCTTCGGATTTTGGCGCTGACGGTACGGTTGGCACCTCAAAAGCCTTTAAGATCGAAGTGAAAAAATGTGACCCGCTGGTCGCTAAACTCAACCTCAAGTTCAGCGGCACGACAACAGACGCCGCGAACAAGCGCTTGAAGAACGATCTGACTGGCGCAGGCAATGCGACCAACGTGGGTATTATCGTCAGCAATGATAACGGCTCAAAAGGCGATGTTGTTTTCGACGGTTCAGTACCGGATGCGGGTACCGATGTGAATAACGACGCGACCGGGGCAACGGCTTCTGTCTTTAACTACACCGCGAAAGTGATTCAGGTAGGTGATACCGCGCCAACCGCGGGCCATTACTCCTCCTCTGCAACATTCGAGGTTGTCTATCGCTAAGCAATGACTGGCAGCCTGAACGGCTGCCTTTTTGGAACATTGTATGAAGACTTTATTTAAATTGTTATGTGGTTGTTTAATTATTTCCTGCTGCTCAGTACAGGCAAGCGTTGTTCTCGGTGGTACGCGAATTATTTATCCATCGAATAAATCAGAAGTTCAGATAGCACTTAAAAATAAAGATCCGCATACACGTTATCTGGTGCAAAGCTGGGTCAGTTATCCCAACGATGCAAAAGCGCCATTCATTATTACGCCTCCTGTTTACAAATTGCAGGAAAATCGTCAAACCCTTTTGCACGTTATTTTTACCGGCGATAAAAAAAGTCTGCCAGCGGACCGCGAATCTCTATTTTTAGCAAACGTTAAATCCGTTTCGGCACTTTCGCCTGAGCTGAAAGAGAAAAATACGCTGCAGTTTGCGATGAAAACGCGCCTCAAACTTTTCTGGCGTCCCGCTCAGCTGAAAGAAACCGATGCGCTGAGCGCTTACGAAAAAATCACCTTCCATCGCCAGGGTGACACGCTGATCGCAAACAACCCGACGCCGTTTTATGTCTCGTTTGGCGAGCTGGCCGTTGGAGGGAAAAGTGTGCCGGTGAAAGAGACCAAAACCACGCCAGGCGCCATTTCAATGATGGTGGCACCGTTCAGCGAGCAGCGTTTCGCGTTATCTGCATCAGCTAAGGGCGCGGTGACCTGGACGGCAATCAATGATTTCGGTGGACAAACCCCGCAGCGCAAGCAGGCTCTTTAAATAATCATGTTGGTATTTTATGTCGTCATCTCTGCTTCACAAACAGGTACTGTCCGGGATCGCGCTGGCGCTGCTCGCCGCGATCCAGCCTGCAAGTGCCGATGACGAATTTAACCTGCGGATCCTTGAACTGGATACGCCGCTCGAAAATACCTCTACGCTAAAAAACTTCATCAATGATAACGGGTTACTCGCTGGAAGCTACCTCACGACAGTCATGTGGGATCGGGATGTTGTGGATAAACGTCCCATTGCTTTCGTGCTGTCTGACGATAAACAGCGCCTGCTGCCGGAGTTGACGAAAGCGGATCTGCGTGATTACGGCGTGAAAGTCGACACGATCCCGGACTTAAAAGATCTGGATGACGGCGCTTACGTCCGCGATATCTCCCATTTTATTGAAAATGCCCGTTATGAATACAATCAGGATGACCAGACCCTGAAGCTGGTCATCCCGCAGGCGTATCGCGATCGCGCTGCCGCGGGCGCGATACTTCCAAAATTCTGGGATGACGGCGCGCCTGCCGCCTGGACAAGCTATCAACTCAGCGGTTCTCAGCAGCACTACAGTTCGGGCAAAACCTCTTCGACCTGGCTTGGCCTGGAGTCCGGGATTAACCTTGGGGCGTGGCGGCTGCGGAATAACAGCACCTGGAGCGACGCGTCCGGATGGGAGGCCATTGCCAGCACGTTACAACGCGACATCAAAACGCTGAAAAGCCAGCTTGAGATTGGCCAGACGTATACCAACGGTGAGCTTTTTGACAGCGTCCAGATGACCGGCGTGAAGCTGGAAACGGACTCCTCTATGCTGCCTGTCAGCCAGCAGGGCTTTGCACCTGTCGTGCGCGGTATTGCTAATAGCGATGCGAAAGTCACTATCAAGCAAAACGGCTACACCATCTATCAAACAAACGTCTCGCCGGGGCCGTTTGAGATCCGCGATTTAAGCCAGGTAACATCCGGAGCCGATCTGGAAGTGACCGTCGAAGAGGCGGACGGCAGCGAGCATAGCTTCATCCAGGCCAGCGCGTCGGTGCCGGTGTTGCAGCGGGAAGGCGGTTTTAAGTATTCACTGGCAGCAGGGCGCTATCGCGGTAATGAAGGTGAAGATGAACCCACCTTTACGCAAGGCACGGCCATCTATGGTCTGCCTTACGGCGTCACGGCGTATACCGGCGCGCTGGGTGCAACCCTTTATCATGCGCTGCTGCTGGGGCTCGGCGCTGACCTGGGGCATTTCGGCTCGGCATCTGTCGATCTCACCGCCGCGCGAACCGCGTTTGATGACGGACGTGACGATGCCAGCGGTTTATCCTGGCGGGCTCAGTATTCAAAAGATATTCCCGACACGGATACGACCGTGACGCTTGCCAGCTATCGCTACTCCACGTCGGGCTTTTATACCTTTCAGGAAGCTATCGATCGGCGTGACAGCGAGATCGATGACGGCATTTATACCTACCGCAGAACCAACAACCGCCGTAGCCGCATGCAGCTCAACCTTTCCCAGCGTATTTCAGACTGGGGTTCGGCCTATCTCAACGGCTATCAGCAGGATTACTGGGATATGGACGGCCACGAACGTAGCGTCAGCGCGGGGCTGAGCTCCAGCTGGCGCAATATCACCTTGTCGATAAGCTACAACCTGACCCGCACGCCAGATGCCGATACCGACCGGCAAATGGCGTTAACCGTTAACATTCCCTTATCCAGGTGGCTGCCTGATGCCTGGGCAACCTACAGTGCTAACACCGCCAGCGGTGGGTTTGTCTCGCATCAGGTCGGGATAGGCGGTACTGCTCTTGAAGACAATAAGCTGAGCTATAACCTCCAGCAGACCTACGCCAGCCAGGATACGGGCTACGGTGGCAGCCTGTCCGGGCGTTACCGCGGCGCTTCCGGTGAAGTGGGGATGGGGTACAGCTACGGTGGTAACAATCGGCAGTGGAACTACAGCGCTCAGGGGTCAATCGTTGCTCACGAGCATGGCGTGACGCTGGGGCAACCCGTGCGCGACGCCTTCGCCATTGTGCACATTAAAGATGGCGATAACGTCAAAGTGCAAAACGGACGCGGCATTTCAACCGATCGGTTTGGTAATGCGATCGTTCCCTCTCTGACGGCCTACCGGCACAACGTCATTACGGTCAACACTCAGGATCGGGAAGATATTGATATCGACGCGGCAACGAAGGATCTCGTCCCGACGAAAGGCGCCGCGCTGCACGCCACCTTCGATGCGCGCGTTGGACGACGCGCGCTGGTGACTTTGCTCTACGCTGGCAAACCCGTGCCGTTTGGTGCCGTCGTAGCGCTGGATAACACCACGGCAATCGTGGGTGATGACGGTGAGGTTTACCTGACGGGGCTGTCCGGCAACACCACGTTTAGCGTGCAGTGGGGGGAAGCGCGCGATCGGCAGTGTCAGGGGACGCTGGATATTCCTTCACAGAGCGCTCCCGGGATCGTCAAAGCAACGGTCAACTGCCATTAACAGAGGTATTTCATGAAGCTACGCCGTTCATTCAACACGTTCCTTTCACCCGTGCTGCTTCTGCTGGCGGGCGTCTTTTTCCATTCAGCCCGTGCAGAATGTACCTTTAACGGCAGTTCTGACGTGGATGCCGTGGTGACGTTTCAACTTCCTCCGGTGATTGTTGTTCAGCCCGACACGCCCGTCGGCACCGTGGTTTATGATGCCAGCGTCGAGAGTAATGAGGTGAGGGTGGACTGTAGCGGTGAAGCGCAAATCCGGCGTGGATATCTGCACCTCACGGATGCCGATGCGCGCGAAGATGTTATGGTCGGCGTTTATCAAACCAACGTGCCGGGAATTGGCATCCGCGCGGCTTCGTCGAACGAGCGCTTACCCAGCTACAATGAGGAGAATATTATTCGGCCTATCCGCTATCTGGGATCGACCCACGGCTCTTCGCAGAGTACGTCCGTATTTCGTGCTGCCGCACAGCTGGTGGTGACGGGTGATATCCAGGAGGGATATCTCGATACCTCGCGTTTAACCTCAATGGATATTCTGGGCAACGCGGTAATCGGTGAAATGCGGTTTTCCCCCACCAGCGTTCACATTACGACCAACACCTGTAATCTGGTTGACCGGAACATTTATGTGCCGCTGAAAACGGTCAATACGCAGGACTTTAACGGGCAATACTCGGATATTCTTACCGACGACAGTTTCAGGATTGAAATCACCGACTGTGCGGCGGGAACAAAGGTCGATTATCAGTTCACCAGCGCGGGCTCGACGGGGGTCACGAACGGCACTATTTTAGGTATTGCTGCCGGAGACTCTGCCGCCGATGGCGTCGGCATACAGATCCTTGACCAGAATAATACGGTACTGCAGTTCGATCAGAACTACACGGCGATAACCAGCACGCAGGACAAAGTCCCTGTCGACATTCCGCTCAAGGCCCGCTACATCAAAACGGGGGAGGTTAAAGCCGGCAAAGTCGACTCTGTCGCGACGTTCGAAGTCTTTTACCGCTAATCCATCCTGCCCGCTCTGGCGGGCTTTAACGATCATTTCGCTAAAATTATTAACCCCCTGTTTTCATCTGGTTAATTCTTAAACCCTTAAATCTTGTAGGGCCGCTTACTGCTTGCTATGCAACCAGCGTTTCGCATATTATTCTGCGGTCATAATAATAATTCTCGTTTACGTTATCATTCACTTTTCCATCAGAGATAAACATGGCGCTTTCCAATACTGCTCAGCCAATTAACACGTCGCTGCGTAAAGTCGCGGTTGTCGTAGCCACAGCGGTTGCCGGCATGTCTGCTTACGCACATGCTGCTGAAACCCCGAAAAAAGAAGAAACCATTACGGTAACCGCAGCACCTGCTGCCCAGGAGAGTGCCTGGGGGCCAGCTGCGACTATCGCTGCGAGACAGTCCGCCACCGGTACGAAAACAGACACGCCAATCCAGAAGGTTCCGCAGTCTATTTCTGTGGTGACGGCCGAAGAGATGGCGCTGCACCAGCCGCGCTCGGTGAAAGAAGCCCTGAGCTACACGCCGGGCGTTGCGGTAGGCACGCGCGGCGCGTCCAACACCTATGATTATTTGGTTATTCGCGGCTTCGCGGCCGATGGGCAGTCGCAGAATAACTACCTCGACGGCATGAAAATGCAGGGGAACTTCTACAACGACGCGGTAATTGACCCGTACATGCTGGAGCGCGCCGAGATCATGCGCGGCCCGGTTTCCGTTCTGTACGGCAAAAGCAGCCCAGGCGGTTTGCTGAACATGGTCAGCAAGCGCCCAACGACCGAGCCGCTGAAGGAGATCCAGTTCAAAGCGGGTACGGACAGCCTGTTCCAGACAGGCTTTGACTTTAGCGATGAGATCGATGATGACGGCGTTTACTCATACCGTCTGACGGGCGTTGCGCGCTCGAACAATTCGCAGCAGGATGGTAAAGGCGAACAGCGTTACGCCATCGCGCCATCGTTCTCCTGGCGTCCGGATGACAAAACCACCTTCACGTTCCTCTCCTACTTCCAGAACGAGCCTGAAACCGGCTACTACGGCTGGCTGCCAAAAGAGGGGACGGTCGATCCGCTGCCAAACGGCGATCGTCTGCCGACTGACTTCAACGAAGGTGCGAAGAACAACACCTATTCCCGTAACCAGAAGATGGTGGGATACAGCTTCGACCACGAATTTAACGATACTTTCACCGTACGTCAGAACCTGCGTTTTGCCGAGAATAAAACCTCGCAAAACAGCGTTTACGGCTATGGCGTATGTACCGACCCGGCAAACAGCGGGAACAAGCAGTGTGCCGCGTTAGCCCCGGCAGACAAAGGCCATTATCTGGCGCGTAAATACGTCGTCGATAACGAAAAACTGCAAAACTTCACCGTTGATACCCAGCTGCAGAGCAAATTTTCTACCGGTGAGGTGGACCACGTCCTGCTGACCGGCGTTGACTTTATGCGTATGCGTAACGACATCAACTCCTGGTTCGGCTACGACGATTCTGTTCCGCTGCTGGATCTCTATAACCCGGTAAACAGCGATTTTGATTTCGGTTCGAAAGATCCTGCTACCTCCGGCCCGTATCAGATCCTCAACCGTCAGAAACAGACGGGGCTCTACGTACAGGACCAGGCGCAGTGGGATAAAGTGCTGGTGACGCTTGGCGGTCGCTATGACTGGGCCGATCAGGAATCATATAACCGCGTGTTGAACACCACCTCCAAACGTGATGATACCCAGTTCACCTGGCGCGGTGGCGTTAACTATCTGTTTGATAATGGCGTAACCCCGTACTTCAGCTACAGCGAATCGTTTGAACCGGCTTCGCAGACCGATGCACAGGGTAAACTGTTCTCGCCGTCTAAAGGCAAACAGTACGAAGCGGGCGTGAAATACGTGCCGAACGATCGTCCGATCGTTATCACCGGTGCGGTATATCAGCTGACTAAAACCAACAACCTGATGGCCGACCCTGCGGGCTCCTTCTTCTCCGTTGAAGGCGGCGAGATCCGCGCCCGTGGCGTAGAGCTGGAAGCCAAAGCGGCGTTATCTGCCAGCGTGAACGTTGTGGGTTCCTATACCTATACCGATGCCGAGTACACCACGGACACCAACTACAAAGGCAACACGCCAGCTCAGGTACCGAAACACATGGCATCCCTGTGGGGCGATTACACCCTGTATGATGGTGCGCTGTCTGGTCTGACGCTGGGTACCGGCGTGCGTTACACCGGCTCCAGCAAAGGCGATCCGGCGAACTCCTTCACGGTGGGCAGCTACACCGTGGTGGATGCGCTGGTCAGATACGATCTTGCTCGCGTTGGCATGGCAGGCTCTAACGTCGCGCTGCACGTGAACAACCTGTTCGATCGCGAGTACGTCGCCAGCTGCTTCAATACCTACGGTTGCTTCTGGGGTGCTGAACGTCAGGTTGTTGCCACCGCGACCTTCCGCTTCTAATCGCTTTTTGGGCACGGTTCGCCGTGCCCTTTTTATTTAAGTTGGCTGACATGCAGGATAATAAAACGCAATCCGACACCACCTTTACGCTCAATCATCTCTCCTTTCGCGTACCCGGGCGCACCCTGCTGCATCCGCTCTCTCTGACGTTCCCTGCCGGTAAAGTGACGGGCCTGATTGGCCACAACGGCT
Organism: Enterobacter sp. 168J2; assembly: GCF_034107265.1. Classification (NCBI taxonomy): domain Bacteria; kingdom Pseudomonadati; phylum Pseudomonadota; class Gammaproteobacteria; order Enterobacterales; family Enterobacteriaceae; genus Enterobacter; species Enterobacter sp. 168J2. The sequence goes on from NZ_JAWNEB010000002.1 coordinate 475,252, forward strand.
CCGGTAAATCCACGCTGCTCAAGATGCTGGGACGCCACCAGCCGCCTTCGGAAGGGGATATTCTGCTGGACGATCGGCCGCTGGAGAGCTGGAGCAGTAAAGCTTTCGCGCGCAAAGTGGCCTATCTGCCGCAGCAGCTGCCGCAGGCGGAAGGGATGACGGTGCGCGAGCTGGTGGCGATTGGCCGTTATCCGTGGCACGGGGCGCTTGGCCGCTTCGGCGTTGCTGACCGGGAGAAAGTGGAAGAGGCGATAGCGCTGGTAGGGCTAAAACCGCTGGCGCATCGTCTGGTGGATAGCCTGTCCGGCGGTGAACGTCAGCGGGCGTGGATTGCGATGCTGGTGGCGCAGGACAGCCGCTGCCTGCTGCTGGATGAACCGACCTCTGCGCTGGATATCGCCCATCAGGTGGACGTGCTGGCGCTGGTGCATCGCTTAAGCCAGCAGCGTGGCCTGACGGTGATCGCGGTCCTGCACGATATCAACATGGCGGCGCGCTACTGTGACTACCTCGTCGCGCTGCGCGGCGGCGAAATGATTGCCCAGGGCACGCCGTCTGAGCTGATGCGCAGCGAAACGCTGGAACATATTTACGGTATTCCGATGGGTATTTTGCCTCACCCGGCCGGGGCTGCACCGGTGAGCTTCGTGTACTGATGCTGGATAACATTTTCCTTAGCCGCCGTCGTCTGCTGACGGCAATGGCGCTCTCACCGCTGCTGTTTAAAATGAATGCGGCGCGCGCTGCCGCCGTCGATCCTCACCGCATTGTGGCGCTGGAATGGCTGCCGGTCGAGCTGATGATGGCGCTGGGCGTTACGCCGTATGGCGTGGCGGACATTCCTAACTATAACCTCTGGGTGAACGAGCCGAAGCTGCCGGACTCGGTGATCGACATCGGCCTGCGCACGGAGCCAAACCTCGAACTGCTGACCCAGATGAAACCGTCGTTCCTGTTCTGGTCTGCGGGCTACGGTCCGTCAGAAGAGACCATGGCGCGGATTGCGCCCGGGCGCGGTTTTTCCTTCAGCGACGGTAAAAAACCGCTCACCGTGGCGAAAAACTCCATTAAGGAGATGGCGCATTTCCTCGATCGCGAGGCGGAGGCCAAAAAGCACCTCGATGAATTCGATGCCCTGATTGACGCCCTGAAGCCGCGCTTTGCCCAACGGGGCGATCGCCCGCTGCTGATGGTGACGCTGCTGGATGCCCGCCATATGCTGGTCTTCGGTAAAAACTGTCTGTTCCAGGAGGTGCTGGACAGCTTCGGCATTCGCAATGCCTGGGAAGGGGAGATGACCTTCTGGGGCAGTACCGCCGTCGGTATCGATCGTCTGGCGGCGTTTCGCGATGTGGACGTGCTGTGCTTCGACCACGGCAACGAGCGTGAAATGCAAACCCTGATGGCGACGCCGCTCTGGCAGGCGATGCCGTTTGTACGCGAGAAGCGCTTCCAGCGCGCTCCCGCAGTGTGGTTCTACGGCGCGACGCTCTCGGCCATGCATTTTGCCCGCGTGCTGGATAACGCGCTGGGAGGCAAGGCATGAGTACGCGTATCGCTCGTTTCCCGGTGCTGCTGTTGTCCCTGCTTTTTCTGGTCGCGCTGGCGTTCACCGGGTTCAATCTCTCGACAGCGTTACCGCGCGCGCAGTGGGGCGCCGCGCTGGCCTCGCCGGATATCGACAATATTCAGCAGATGCTTTTCCACTACAGCCTGCTGCCGCGTCTGGCGATTTCACTGCTGGTCGGGGCGGGTTTAGGGCTGGTGGGCGTGTTGTTCCAGCAGGTGTTGCGTAACCCGCTGGCAGAGCCGACCACGCTTGGCGTCGCGACCGGCGCGCAGCTTGGGATCACGATAACCACGCTCTGGGCGTTACCCGGGGCGTTAACCGCGCAGTTTGCGGCTCTTGCAGGGGCATGCGTGGTGGGGGCGCTGGTCTTTGGCGTGGCCTGGGGTAAACGCCTTTCCCCGGTAACGCTTATCCTGGCCGGGCTGGTCGTCAGTCTCTACTGCGGCGCGATTAACCAGCTGCTGGTGCTGTTCCATCACGATCAGCTGCAAAGCATGTTCCTGTGGAGTACCGGTACGCTCACCCAGACCGACTGGAGCATTGTGCAGCGCCTGTGGCCGCAGCTGGCGGGCGGCGTGGTGCTGACGCTGCTGCTCCTGCGTCCTCTGACGCTCATGGGGCTGGATGATGGCGTGGCGCGCAACCTGGGGCTGGCGCTGTCGCTGGCTCGCCTGGCGGCGCTCACGCTGGCGATTGTGCTCAGTGCTCTGCTGGTCAACGCGGTCGGCATCATCGGGTTTATTGGCCTCTTTGCGCCGCTGCTGGCGAAAATGCTCGGGGCGCGTCGTCTTCTGGCACGCCTCCTGCTGGCGCCGCTGATCGGGGCGCTGATCCTCTGGCTTTCCGATCAGATCATTCTCTGGCTGGCGCGCGTCTGGATGGAAGTGTCTACCGGGTCGGCAACGGCGCTTATCGGTGCGCCGCTGCTGCTGTGGCTGCTCCCGCGTCTGCGCAGCATCAGCGCTCCAGCGATGGACGCGGGCGATAAGGTCTACGCTGAACGTCAGTCGGTGCTGAGGTTCAGCCTCGCCGGTCTGGCGGTGTTGCTTATCGCCTCGTTTGCCGCCCTCGCGTTTGGGCGCGATGCCGCAGGCTGGCACTGGGCAACGGGTGACTTACTCAACGAACTATTACAGTGGCGCTGGCCGCGTATTCTCTCCGCGCTGATTGCCGGGGTGATGCTGGCGGTGGCGGGCTGTATTATTCAGCGTCTGACCGGCAACCCGATGGCAAGCCCAGAAGTGCTGGGGATCAGCTCCGGCGCGGCCTTTGGCGTGGTGCTGATGCTCTTCCTTGTACCGGGCAATGCGTTTGGCTGGCTGATGCCTGCCGGGAGTATCGGTGCGGCGGTCACGCTGATGATTATTCTGATTGCCTCTGGCCGCGGCGGATTTTCTCCGCACCGCATGCTGCTGGCCGGTATGGCGCTCAGCACCGCATTTACTATGCTGCTGATGATGCTGCAGGCGAGCGGCGATCCGCGCATGGCGAAGATCCTCACCTGGATTTCCGGTTCAACCTACAACGCCACCGACAGCCAGGTTGTCTGGTCAGGGAGCGTTATGCTCGTGCTGCTGGCGATTGTGCCGCTGTGCCGTCGCTGGATGACCATTCTGCCGCTGGGGGGCGAAACCGCGCGTGCGGTTGGCTTAGCGCTAACGCCAACGCGCGTCGCGCTTCTTCTGCTGGCGGCGTGTCTGACGGCAACCGCCACCATGACCATCGGCCCGCTAAGCTTTGTTGGGTTGATGGCGCCGCATATCGCCAGAATGATGGGTTTCCGACGGACGATGCCGCATATTGTGATGTCGGCCCTGACGGGCGGGGTCATTCTGGTGTTTGCCGACTGGTGTGGAAGGATGGTGCTGTTCCCGTATCAGATCCCGGCGGGCCTGCTGTCGACCTTTATCGGTGCGCCGTACTTTATCTATCTGTTGAGAAAGCAGAGTCGGTAATAAAAGTAAACGGCAATCCTTGGATTGCCGTTTTCGTGTTTGCTCCCTCTCCTCGTGGGAGAGGGCCGAGGGCACCAGGCCGCACATCTTAGAGCTTCGCAAACACCTTACGCGCCGCGTCGATGGTGTTATTGATATCTTCTTCGCTGTGCGCCACGGACATAAAGCCCGCTTCGAACGCGGACGGTGCCAGGTAAACGCCTTCTTCCAGCATCAGGTGGAAGAAGCGCTTGAAGCGTTCAACGTCGCACTTCACCACGTCCTGATAGCGGGTTACGGTTTTCGCATCGGTGAAGAAAATCCCGAACATGCCGCCCACGTGGTTAACAACCAGCGGAATTCCCGCTTCTTCTGCGGCTTCCAGCAGACCGTTTGCCAGCTGCGTGGTGCGGTCCGTCAGGGTTTCGTGAATACCCGGCTGCGCCACTTCGGTCAGACAGGCGAAGCCCGCAGCCATGGCAATTGGGTTACCGGAGAGCGTGCCCGCCTGATAAACCGGCCCGGTTGGCGCCAGGGCTTCCATCACGTCCTTACGACCGCCGAAAGCACCGACCGGCATGCCGCCGCCGATGATTTTGCCGAGGCAGGTCAGGTCCGGCTCAACGTCATAGTAAGACTGAGCACCCGCCAGCGCCACGCGGAAGCCGGTCATCACTTCGTCGATGATCAGCAGCGCGCCGAACTCATCGCACAGCGCGCGCAGGCCCGGCAGGAAGTCAGGCTGCGGCGGGATGCAGTTCATATTGCCCGCAACCGGTTCAACGATAATGCAGGCGATCTCCTGCGGATACTGCTCGAACGCCGCGCGAACGGTATTCAGATCGTTGTAGGTGCAGGTCAGGGTGTGCTTCGCGAAATCCGCAGGTACGCCAGGCGAGTTCGGCTGGCCGAGGGTCAGCGCGCCGGAGCCCGCTTTCACCAGCAGGCAGTCCGCATGGCCGTGGTAGCAGCCTTCAAATTTGATGATTTTGTCGCGACCGGTAAAGCCGCGCGCCAGGCGGATGGCGCTCATGGTGGCTTCGGTACCGGAGTTCACCATTCGCACCATGTCCATGGTCGGCACCAGTTCGGTAACCAGCTCCGCCATTTTCACTTCCATCTCGGTTGGCGCACCGAAGCTCAGACCGCGCTGCGCGGCTTCGATGACCGCGTTACGAATAGCGGGGTGGTTATGTCCGAGAACCATCGGCCCCCAGGAACCGACGTAATCGATATAGGCTTTGCCATCGACATCATACAGATACGCGCCGTCAGCACGTTCAATAAACAGCGGCGTGCCGCCCACGCCGGTAAAGGCGCGTACTGGCGAGTTCACGCCACCGGGGATTAGCTCGCGGGCTGCACTGTAGAGGTTTTCAGACTTGCTCATGGCGTCGTTCCTGGTTCGTATAAAATGATTAAGCACACTATTCTAAGTGATCCGCAGAAGGTTATGAAATTTTTAGCCGGGTAATGCTTTAAGATTTGTTAAGTATTTTTCAGGCGACGCAGGGAAGGTCTCTGGTAAAATCTTCGCGGCTTTTTGTATGACGAATAAGAACAGGACATGAAATCAGATTCTCCGTCTTTTGAAGAACAACAGTTTACGCGCGCCCAGCACCGAATCAGTATTCGGCGGCTGCTCAATCGCGATAAAACGCCGCTGGCGATCCTGCTGGCCGCTGCGGTGGTGGGTACACTTGCAGGCCTGGTTGGCGTGGCGTTTGAAAAAGCGGTTAATGCCGTACTCAACTGGCGAGTGGGGACCGTAGCCGGTTTTGCCGAGCGCGAATGGCTGGTCTGGGTAGCGGCATTCGGCCTGTCTGCGCTGTTTGCCATGGTGGGGTATTTTCTGGTGCGTAAATTCGCCCCGGAGGCGGGCGGGTCTGGTATCCCTGAAATTGAAGGCGCGCTGGAGGAGCTCCGTCCGGTGCGCTGGTGGCGGGTGATCCCGGTTAAGTTTATCGGCGGCATGGGGACGCTGGGCGCGGGGATGGTGCTCGGTCGTGAAGGGCCAACGGTGCAGCTGGGGGGGAACGTCGGCCGCATGGTGGGCGATCTGTTCCGCATGCGCAGCGCCGAGGCGCGTCATACGCTGCTGGCCACCGGTGCAGCGGCGGGGCTTTCTGCGGCGTTTAACGCGCCGCTGGCGGGTATTTTGTTCATCATCGAAGAGATGCGCGCGCAGTTCCGCTACAACCTGATCTCCATTAAAGCGGTGTTTACCGGCGTCATTATGTCGAGCATCGTCTTTCGCATCTTTAATGGCGAAGGGGCAGTGATTGAAGTCGGTAAACTGACCAACGCACCGGTTAATACCCTGTGGCTATACCTGATCCTCGGCATGATTTTTGGCGTGGTGGGGCCGCTGTTTAACACCTTTATCTTACGCGCGCAGGATATGTTCCAGCGCGTTCACGGCGGCAATACCACGAAATGGGTGCTGATGGGCGGCCTGCTGGGCGGCATTTGCGGCGTGCTCGGCTTTATTGAACCGAATGCCGCGGGCGGCGGTTTCGGGCTGATCCCGATTGCCGCAGCCGGGAACTTCAGCGTGGGTTTGCTGCTGTTTATGTTTATCTCCCGGGTTATTACCACGGTACTGTGCTTCTCCTCCGGCGCGCCCGGCGGGATTTTTGCCCCGATGCTGGCGCTGGGCACGCTGCTCGGCACCGCGTTTGGTATGGCGGCTGAGGCGGGGTTCCCCGCTTACCACCTGGACGCCGGCACCTTCGCAGTGGCCGGGATGGGGGCGCTGCTGGCCGCGTCCCTGCGCGCGCCGTTAACCGGCATCGTGCTGGTGCTGGAGATGACGGATAATTACCAGCTCATTTTGCCAATGATCATTACCTGCCTCGGGGCGACACTATTAGCCCAATTCCTGGGTGGAAAACCGCTATACTCCACCATCCTCGCGCGTACCCTGGCAAAACAAGAGGCGGAGCGGGCCGCCGCGCAGAATACTTGAATGAATTACCAGGGTATTAGATAATGACGAAAAGAATTGGGTGAATTTTACCCAATAGCAGTATTCATGGGAGCATAAGATGAGTGATGACGTAGCTGTGCCGCTGGAGTTTACCGAAGCAGCAGCCAACAAAGTGAAAACCCTGATTGCCGACGAAGACAATCCGGATCTGAAACTGCGTGTTTATATTACCGGTGGCGGCTGCAGCGGCTTCCAGTACGGTTTTACCTTTGACGATCAGGTGAACGACGGCGATATGACCATTGAGAAGCAGGGCGTCGCGCTGGTAGTTGACCCGATGAGCCTGCAGTATCTGGTGGGCGGCTCGGTGGATTACACCGAAGGTCTGGAAGGTTCGCGTTTTGTGGTGACCAACCCGAACGCCACAAGCACCTGCGGGTGTGGTTCTTCATTCAGCATCTAAGCGCGTGCGGGCTGATGCCCTCACGCCGACCCTCTCTCACAGGGAGAGGGAGAAAAGACTAAAAACGGTAACCTGAGGGTTACCGTTTTGCTTTTACCTTCCATTATCATCCAGCGCAAAAGTCGGCAGCTTCAGGTGCCAGCGTATCGCCGCTAAACGTATCACCAGCGTAACGACCATCCCCAGCATCGCCGCATTTTCCAGCGGTACCGCGAAGGTGTAGTACGCCGTGGCGTGCACAATCCCGCCAATGATGCAGGCTGTGGCATAGATTTCGGTACGCAGGATCATCGGTACTTCGCGCGCCAGGATGTCTCGAATGATCCCGCCGCCCACGCCGGTTAAGACCCCCATGCAGATCGCCACCATTGGCCCTGTTCCGGCATTGAAGGCTTTATTCACCCCGATCCCCACAAACACGGCCAGACCCACGGCATCCAGCACCGGCAATATCCACTTTGGCAGCCTGCGAGGCTGGCGAACCAGCATGATAGTCAACAGGCAGGTGACCATTGCGACCACAAGATCGGTAGGATCTTTCACCCAAAACACCGGGCCATTTGCCAGCGCCATATCGCGGATCGTCCCGCCGCCAACGGCGGTCACCACGCCCAGCACCAGCACGCCAAACGGATCCATGCGTAGTTTTCCGGCGAGCAGGACGCCGGAGATAGCAAAAACGGCTGTACCAAGAATATCCAGCCAATAAACGAGCATCGTTAAATCCTCGAACGTATGTTAATGACCCTCTGCCAGGGCGGCACAGAGCTGTTTTGCGGCGAGGATAATACGCGGGCTGGCGCGTTCAAACCAGTCACCGTTGAGTGCGATCACCGGAATTTTTAGCTGGTTCTGCCAGAATTGTTTAATTTTAGGAATCTCGCTCGCATTTCCGACCACGACGATGGCCTGCGGCTGGCGCGCCAGAACCTGCTCACGGCTCACCTGAGGCCACGGTACCCGGCTGGCAGCAAAGATATTTTCCCCGCCGCAGACTTCCAGCACCTGGTTCTGTATTGAGCCTTTTCCGGTGGTAAACAGCGGCTGGCTGCCAAACTGCAGGAAAATGCGCTTTTTGGCTGGCGTATCGTATTGGGCTTTCAGCGCGGCATAGTCGCTGAGCATCTGGTTCGCCGCACTCTCGGCTTTTTGAGGCGCAGGGCTATAAGGGGCCAGGGCGCGCAGCGCCTGGGCGACCTGCTCAATACTTACCGCGTCAACCCACATGACCTTGATGCCAAGCGAGGTGAGCTGGTTGACCTGCCGCTCGGCGTTTCCGCCGCGCCAGGCCAGCACGAGATCCGGCTTAAGCGCCACGATGCGCTCAAGGTTCATCCCTTGCCAGGTTGCCACTTGCTCAATATCGGCCGCCTGCGGGGGGTAATCCGAAAAGCTGCTGACGCCAACGGGAGTGATCCCGGCGGCAAACGCCAGTTCGGTATTAGCGGGGGAAAGGGTAATCACACGCGGCGCGGCGAACAGCCACGCCGGTGCGAGCAGCAGCAGGGCGGCCAGCGCCCTGATAGACCGTTTAGCCACGTGCCAGGTTCTGCACCAGGCGTTCCACCATCACGGTGGACTGTTTTGCCGCAACGGCCAGGAACTCGTCGAAGCTGATGTGAGACTGCTGGTCTGCCACGTCAGAAATGGCGCGAACTACCACGAACGGTACGTTGAAATTGTGGCAAACGTGCGCAATCGCGGTCGCTTCCATCTCAACGGCAACCGCCTGCGGGAAGTTATGACGGATTTTCGCCAGACCAACGGAGCCATTGATGAACGCATCACCGCTGACAATCAGGCCGCGTACCGCGTTGAGATCGAGCTCAGCAATGCAGGCTTCAGCCGCCGCAATCAGTTTATCGTCAGCTTTAAACCCTGCCGGGCAGCCCGGAAGCTGGCCGTATTCGTAGCCGAACGCGGTGACGTCGGCATCGTGGTAACGCGCTTCGTCGGAGACAACGATATCGCCCACTTTCAGCGTCGGCGCCAGACCGCCTGCCGAGCCCGTGTTAATGATGACGTCCGGCTTGCAGCGCTCAAGCAGCAGGGTCGCACCCAGCGCAGCAGCCACTTTACCGATGCCTGATTTCAGCAGAGCCACCTCAACACCGTTCAGCTGGCCGGTGTAGATCTCACAACCCCCGAGAGAGAGGGTCTGACGGTTCTCAATTTTGTCACGCAGGAGCGTAACTTCTTCTTCCATTGCACCAATAATGCCGATTTTCATAGATTTACTCGCGATGTGCCTTGTTAAGAGGCATAGTCTATCATGCGGTTAAGGGGAAACGCATTCTCACGCGGGGGAGCACATGTCACCAATCGATTTTCGTACCAAAATTAACTGGCACCGTCGTTTCCGTTCGCCACAGGGCGAAAAGAGCGAACATGAGATCCTGCGTATCTTCGAAAGCGATCGCGGCAGGATTATTAACTCGCCCGCCATCCGGCGTTTACAGCAAAAGACCCAGGTATTCCCGCTGGAGCGTAACGCCGCGGTGCGCACGCGCTTAACCCACTCAATGGAAGTGCAGCAGGTCGGACGTTATATTGCCAAAGAGATTTTAAGCCGCCTCAAAGAGCAGCGTTTACTGGAAACCTATGGTCTGGATGAGCTGACGGGGCCTTTCGAGAGCATCGTTGAGATGGCCTGCCTGATGCACGATATCGGCAACCCGCCTTTTGGCCACTTTGGCGAGGCGGCTATTAATGACTGGTTTAAACAACGGCTTTATCCGTCGGATGCGGCAAGTCAGCCACTCAGCGATGACCGCTGCATCGTGCGCGATTTACGCCTGCGTGAGGGCGAAGAAGGGCTGAACGATCTGCGCCGTAAAGTTCGCCAGGATCTCTGTCACTTTGAGGGCAACGCGCAGGGGATCCGGCTGGTGCACTCCCTGATGCGCATGAACCTGACCTGGGCGCAGGTTGGCTGCATTCTGAAATATACGCGTCCCGCATGGTGGATGGGGGAGACGCCCGCGTCCCACAGCTATTTAATGAAAAAGCCGGGCTATTACCTTTCCGAAGAGGCCTATATAGAACGGCTGCGTAAAGAACTTTCCCTGACGCCAAACGGCCGCTTCCCATTGACGTGGATTATGGAAGCCGCCGATGATATTTCCTATTGCGTGGCCGACCTGGAAGATGCCGTTGAGAAAAGAATATTCAGCGTCGAGGAACTTTATCAGCATCTTTATGCGGCATGGGGAACCCATGAAAAAGGATCGCTGTTTGCGCAGGTTGTCGAAAATGCCTGGGAAAAATCGCGCTCAAATACGTTAAGCCGCAGTACGGAAGATCAGTTCTTTATGTATTTGCGGGTCAACACGTTAAATAAACTGGTGCCGTATGCCGCCTCGCGCTTTATTGATAATTTGCCGCAAATCTTCAGCGGGGAATTCAACCATGCGCTGCTGGAAGATGACAGCAGTTTCAGCCAACTCCTTGAGCTTTATAAGCATGTGGCGATGCGGCATGTGTTCAGCCATCCTGATGTCGAGCAGCTGGAACTGCAGGGATACCGGGTAATCAGGGGATTACTGGAAATTTATTCCCCGTTGCTTCAGCTCTCCGTCGAGGAGTTTAGCGAGCTGGTGGAAAAAGAACGCGTGCGGCGAATTCCTATCGAATCCCGGCTTTATCAGAAACTCTCTACCCGTCATCGGCTGGCGTATGTCGAAGCGATAGGTAAGCTGGATCGCCACGCTCCGGAATGGCCGGTGATGGAATATTATTATCGCTGCCGTCTCATCCAGGACTATATCAGCGGCATGACCGATTTGTATGCCTGGGATGAATACCGCAAGCTCATGGCCGTGGAATAATTCCGGAGTTTTGTAAAGAAGGCCAATAAATTTTTACCTTTTCCATAAACTTATGGCCGGAACTAAGCGGTATAAAATGAATCTGAGTTACACAGCAATTTTGCGTTACCTGTAAATCGAGATTGAGAAACATGAAAAAAACCACATTAGCAATGAGTGCACTGGCTCTGAGTTTAGGTTTAGCGCTGTCTCCTCTGACTGCTACTGCAGCCGAGACCGCGTCGTCGGCAGCAACCGCGCAGCAGATGCCAAGCCTGGCACCGATGCTCGAAAAAGTGATGCCATCGGTGGTGAGTATTAACGTTGAGGGCAGCACGACCGTCAATACGCCGCGCATGCCGCGTAACTTCCAGCAGTTCTTCGGTGACAATTCACCGTTCTGCCAGGACGGTTCGCCATTCCAGAGTTCTCCGTTCTGTCAGGGCGGTGGCGCAGGGGATGACGGCCAGGGCGGCGGCCAGCAGCAGAAATTCATGGCGCTTGGCTCGGGGGTGATTATTGATGCGGCGAAAGGCTACGTCGTGACCAACAACCACGTTGTGAATAACGCTAACAGCATTAAGGTTCAGCTGAGTGATGGTCGTAAGTTCGATGCCAAGATGGTCGGTAAAGACCCGCGCTCTGACATCGCGCTGATCCAGATTCAGGATCCAAAAAACCTGACGGCGATTAAAATTGCCGACTCCGATTCGCTGCGCGTGGGCGATTACACCGTCGCTATCGGTAACCCGTTCGGTCTGGGTGAAACCGTGACCTCCGGTATCGTCTCTGCGCTGGGCCGTAGCGGCCTGAATGCGGAAAACTATGAAAACTTCATCCAGACGGATGCGGCCATTAACCGCGGTAACTCCGGCGGTGCGCTGGTGAACCTGAACGGCGAGCTGATCGGTATCAACACCGCTATTCTGGCACCGGACGGCGGCAACATCGGGATTGGCTTTGCTATCCCGAGCAACATGGTAAAAAACCTGACTGCTCAGATGGTGCAGTACGGCCAGGTGAAACGCGGTGAGCTGGGTATTATGGGTACCGAACTGAACTCCGAGCTGGCGAAAGCGATGAAGGTGGATGCGCAGCGCGGCGCGTTCGTGAGCCAGGTTATGCCGAACTCCTCGGCAGCGAAGGCGGGTATTAAAGCGGGTGATGTGATCACCTCCCTGAACGGTAAACCGATCAGCAGCTTTGCCGCCCTGCGTGCGGAAGTGGGCTCGATGCCGATTGGCAGCAAAGTGACCCTTGGCCTGCTGCGTGACGGCAAACCGGTTAACGTGAGCCTGGAGCTGCAGCAGAGCAGCCAGAATCAGGTGGATTCCAGCACTATCTTCAGCGGTATTGAAGGTGCCGAGATGAGCAATAAAGGCGCAGATAAAGGCGTGGTGGTGAACAACGTGAAGGCGAATTCACCAGCTGCCCGTATCGGCCTGAAAAAAGGCGATGTGATCATGGGGGCTAACCAGCAGCCGGTGAAAAACATTGCTGAATTGCGCAAAATTCTCGACAGCAAACCGTCCGTGCTGGCGCTGAATATCCAGCGCGGTGACACCTCAATCTATCTGCTGATGCAGTAATCCTTTTAAGCCCCTGTACGCAGGGGCTTTCTCGTTTCTGTGACGCCTACCGCAACGCCATACTTCCCCCTCTCACTTTGTGCATTCGCACAATGCAGCCGTCGCTGAACTTCCCTATGCTTGAGCTCTGCTCACAGGAGGGTTACATGGCTGGCTGGCATCTCGATACCAAAATGGCGCAGGATATCGTGGCGCGCACCATGCGCATCATTGATACCAATATCAACGTAATGGATGCCCGCGGGCGCATTATTGGCAGCGGCGATCGCGAGCGTATTGGGGAATTGCACGAAGGTGCCCTGCTGGTGCTCTCTCAGGGCCGCGTGGTTGATATCGACGATGCGGTAGCGAAACACCTGCACGGCGTGCGTCAGGGGATTAACCTGCCGCTGCGTCTGGAAGGGGAAATTGTTGGCGTTATTGGCCTGACGGGCGAACCGGAATCCCTGCGTAAATACGGCGAGCTGGTTTGTATGACGGCGGAAATGATGCTTGAGCAGTCGCGCCTGATGCACCTGCTTGCCCAGGACAGCCGTTTACGCGAGGAGCTGGTAATGAACCTGATTCAGGCGGAAGAGCATACGCCTGCACTCAGCGAATGGGCGCAGCGTCTGGGGATCGATCTGAACCAGCCGCGCGTGGTGGCGGTGATTGAGGTCGATAGCGGACAGCTTGGCGTAGACAGCGCGATGGCCGAGCTGCAGCAGCTGCAAAATGCGCTGGCGACGCCGGAGCGCGACAACCTGGTGGCGATAGTCTCGCTGACGGAAATGGTGGTACTCAAACCCGCGCTCAATCCATTCGGCCGCTGGGATGCTGAGGATCATCGTCGTCGCGTGGAACTGCTGATTTCCCGTATGGAGGAGAACGGCCAGCTGCGTTTTCGCGTTGCTCTGGGCAATTACTTTACCGGGCCGGGCAGCATCGCCCGATCCTGGCGTACCGCGCGCACAACCATGATGGTGGGCAAGCAGCGGATGCCGGAGAGCCGCAGTTATTTTTATCAGGATCTGATGCTGCCGGTGCTGCTCGACAGCCTGCGCGGCGGCTGGCAGGCGAACGAGCTTGCGCGGCCATTAGCGCGCCTGAAGGCGATGGACAATAACGGTTTGCTGCGCCGGACCCTGCAGGCGTGGTTCCGCCATAACGTGCAGCCGCTGGCGACGTCTAAAGCGCTGTTTATTCACCGCAACACCCTGGAGTATCGGCTTAACCGAATTTCGGAGCTGACGGGGCTGGATTTGGGAAACTTTGACGACAGGCTGCTGCTCTATATAGCGTTGCAGCTGGACGAGCAGAGATGATGCAGCGTGCGTTTTTCACCCTCTCCCTGTGGGAGAGGGTCGGGGTGAGGGGATCAGACCGCACCTGACTTATTTATTGCGCGTTAATTTCTCAAGATCCGCTTCAATCTCGCTGATCTTGTTGGTGACAACGCTTTCAAGGTGACGCAGATCGTCGAGGATCTTGCGCTTGAGATCGACTTCGGTGCGATCGCGCTGGCAAATCTGATCGAGTTCATCGATCACATAGCGCAGGTTAGGGCTAATTTCCTGCACCTCTTTATACCCTTGTCCTACGCCGTCAGCGACGACGGTCTTACGCTGGCGTGGATATTTAAACTTCACGCTCTTGGCGAAAAACTCTCCTTTATCCTTGTGAAAATAGATTTTTAAAATGTCGTTGTTGGCTTCCTGGCGAAGGCTGTAACGATCGATTTCATCAGGATTGGTAATGCCCAGACTTTTCAGATTATCGTACATAGCGGTACCCTTATCTCAACATAACCTTTGAATAATTAACGAAAAAATTCCTTTTTGCCACCCTCACATACCAAAAAAGCGGGGTCGATCCTGATTACATGTCACTGAAATTACCGGGCAGGGAAGGTGCATTGCCCCCACTCGTTTATTGTTGTTTTTAACGACTACGTCAAGTGGAAATCAATTTTATACCTTAATCGGCATTCTCATCGCTGACGCAGCATAGCGATAGCCGTGAGAAAAGAAGAGCGAGACGGTATTCAAAACCGGGGAAATGAGGCAAAGTTATCGCACGAAAGCGTAGCCCGCGGGGATAATGACATGTCAGGACGCATTGATTATCAAATCGAAAAATACAGCTTTGGCGCCGCCGATGAGAGCCCAAGGCTCACGCACCAGTGGGCAGAAGTTGCCGCAGAGTGCCGCCAGCTAAAGGCAGGTGCGGAAGAGCGTCTACGCATTGCCTTGCTGAACGTGGATTATGTCACCAGCTTCGAACTGCCATTCCGACTGGTGCTGACCCGCGCCCCGCAGCTTATCGCCGGGCTGCGCGATGAGTTTCAGCTAAGCCAGAAGAACGTCATCTTTAACGGCAAGCGCTTTGGCTGCGTCTACAGCCTGAAGGCCGATCTCAATGCGATTCCCGAGGCTTTTCAGTACCGCATGAGTACCCGCATTCGACGGATCGATCCCACAGGGCTTACTGCAGAGCCTTTCCGGCAGATTGCCAAAGAGGTAAAAGCGCCGCGTGAGCGACTGAAGCTGGCGCTGGAGTCGGGTCTGGCCGTGACGGCTCTCGACGGGCTTTTCTGGCTGGGGAGCCAGCGTATGGCGGCGGATATCGCAGGGTTGAGAAAAAAGGGAATGGCAATCGCGACGGCGGAAACAGACGTTTTTGATGATTATACCGGGACGCACAGGCGGGTCCCGGTATATCAACGCGTCGGGGATTAGTCGATGGTGCGCAGCAGTTCGTTGATGCCCACTTTACCGCGGGTTTTCGCATCTACTTTCTTCACGATAACCGCACAGTACAGGCTGTATTTACCGTCTTTTGACGGCAGGTTACCGGAAACGACCACGGAGCCCGCAGGAACGCGACCGTAGTGCACTTCGCCAGTTTCGCGGTCGTAAATACGGGTGCTCTGGCCGATGTAAACGCCCATGGAGATCACGGAGCCTTCTTCCACGATCACGCCTTCCACCACTTCTGAACGTGCGCCGATGAAGCAGTTGTCTTCGATGATGGTCGGGTTAGCCTGCAGTGGCTCCAGTACGCCACCGATGCCGACGCCGCCGGACAGGTGAACGTTTTTACCGATCTGCGCGCAGGAACCGACGGTTGCCCAGGTATCAACCATGGTACCTTCGTCAACGTACGCACCGATGTTCACATAGGATGGCATCAGCACGGTGTTACGTGCGATGAATGCGCCCTGACGTACAGCCGCCGGTGGTACCACGCGGAAGCCTTCTTTCTGGAAACGCGCTTCGTCGTAATCCGTGAATTTCATTGGCACTTTATCGAAGTAGCGGCTTTCTGCTCCGTCGATAACCTGGTTATCGTTGATGCGGAAAGAGAGCAGCACGGCCTTCTTCAGCCATTGATGAGTGACCCACTGACCGTCGATTTTTTCTGCCACGCGCAGCGCGCCGGAATCCAGCAGGGAAATAACCTGGTTTACCGCTTCACGGGTCACGGTATCCACATTTGCCGGAGTGATCTCGGCGCGACGCTCAAAAGCGGACTCAATAACGTTCTGTAACTGCTGCATTGTTTACTCTTTCCATTTCACTAAAAAACACGTCACCCTTTATCGTTTGGATTGAGGGCTGCTGTCAACCGTTGTTGCACTTCAAGCTGCAGGTCATTATTAAGGGCACGCCGGTCTGCGGTGGCGATTATAAATAAATCTTCTACTCGCTCGCCAATGGTTGTAATTCGGGCGCCATGAAGCGAAATTCCCAGATCGGCAAAAACCTGGCCGACGCGGGCAAGCAGCCCTGGCTGGTCGAGCGCGATCAGCTCCAGGAACGATTTACGGTCGGTGTGGGTCGGCAGGAAATTAACCTCGGTATCGACGGTAAAGTGGCGTAATTTAGCCGGCTGGCGACGCGGCTGCGGCGGCTGCCAGCTGCGCTGGGTAATCGCCTGCTCCAGACCGAAACGTATCCCTTCATGCCTGTCCGACGACAGTGGGCTGCCGTCCGGCTCCAGCACGATAAAAGTATCCATCGCCATGCCGTCGCGGGTGGTAAAAATCTGCGCGTCGTGAACGCTCAGGTTACGCCTGTCCAGCTCGGCGCAGACGGCAGCAAACAGATAAGGCCGGTCCGGGCTCCAGATGAATATCTCCGTTCCGCCGCGCGTGGCCTGCGGGCTCAGCAGGATCATCGGTTGAGACAGATCGTGCTTCAGCAGGTGCCGCGCGTGCCAGGCAAGCTGGTTTGGGCTGTGGCGTACAAAGTAGTTGGCACGACAGCGGGCCCAAATCTGATGCAGCGCCTCTTCATTAATGTTATCCATCCGCAGCAGCGCCAGCGCCTGCAACTGGTGATGACGCACGCGCTCGCGCATGTCCGGGGTGTTTTGCATCCCGCGACGCAGCTGTTTTTCGGTGGCGAAGTACAGCTCGCGCAGCAGGCTCTGCTTCCAGCTGTTCCACAGGGTCTCGTTGGTGGCGCAAATATCGGCCACCGTCAGGCAGACCAGATAGCGCAGACGGTTTTCCGTTTGCACCTCTTCGGCGAACTGCTTAATCACCTCAGGGTCCTGAATATCGCGACGCTGGGCGGTGACCGACATCAGCAGGTGATGGCGCACCAGCCAGGCGACCAGCTGCGTTTCACGTGAGTTGAGACCGTGCAGTTCGGCAAATTTCAGCACGTCCTGCGCGCCCAGCACCGAGTGATCGCCGCCGCGGCCCTTGGCGATGTCGTGGAACAGGGCGGCAATCAGGATCAGTTCCGGGTGGGTCAGGCGCGGCCACAGCTCCACGCACAGGGGATGGCGGGAGCGCGTCTCTTCTTTCGCAAAGCTTTCCAGCTTGAGCATCACGCGGATGGTGTGTTCATCCACCGTGTAGGCGTGGAACAGATCGAACTGCATCTGCCCGACGATGTGCGACCACTGCGGCATATAGGCCCACAGCACGCTGTGGCGGTGCATCGGCAGCAGCCCGCGGCTGACGGCGCCCGGGTGGCGAAGCATGCTCAGAAACAGCGAGCGTGCTTCCGGGATGTAACACAAAGGCTGCGTCAGATGGCGGCGCGCGTGGCGCAGATGGCGCAGGGTAGTGGAGTAGATCCCGGTGATCGTGCTGTTGCGCACCATGGTGTAGAACATCCGCAGGATCGCTTCCGGCTCGCGGATAAACAGCGTTTCGTCGCGCAAATCGATCAGCGTGCCGCGCAGCTGGAATTCGTCATCAATCGGGCGCGGCTTTTCGTCCGCCGTCAGAGCAAGGATCGCTTCATCAAACAGCTGCAACAGCATCTGGTTCAGCTCGGTGACCCGGCGGGTGACGCGGAAGAAATCCTTCATCATCTGCTCAACCGGCTCGTTGCCTTCGCCCTGATAGTTCAGCCGCTGCGCTACGCTGAGCTGACGGTCAAACAGCAGGCGGTTATCGTAGCGGGTAACTTCCAGATGCAGAGCAAAACGGATGCGCCACAGCAGGTGCAGGCATTCGTTCAGCTCGTTACGCTCGGCCTCGGTCAGGAAGCCGAAGCCGACCATCTCGTCCATCGAGGTGGCGCCAAAGTGGCGACGGGCGACCCACTGTAACGTGTGGATGTCGCGTAGGCCACCGGGGCTGCTTTTAATATCGGGTTCAAGATTATAGCTGGTGCCGTGGTAGCGCTGGTGGCGCTGGTTTTGCTCCTCGACCTTGGCGGCGAAGAATTTCTCAGATGGCCAGAAGCCGTCGCTGAAAATATGTTTTTGCAGCTCCAGAAACAGCGCGACGTCGCCAATCAGCAGGCGGGTTTCAATCAGGTTGGTGGCGACGGTCAGGTCAGATAACCCCTCCAGCAGGCACTCTTCCAGGGTGCGCACGCTGTGGCCCACTTCAAGCTTGACGTCCCAGAGCAGGGTCAGCAGCTCGCCTATTTTCTGCGCCTGTTCGTCCGGCAGCTTTTTGCGGCTTAAGATCAGGAGATCGATATCGGAAAGCGGATGCAGCTCACCGCGGCCATAGCCCCCGACGGCAACCAGCGCGACGTCGCTAACCTGCCCGAAACCGTAGTCGATCCACAGACGCTGCAGGAGCTGGTCGATAAATTCGGTGCGCGCTTCAATGAGCTGCTCGGCAGATACGCCCGCGTCGAACGCGCTGCCCAGCCAGCGGTGGAAAACATCCATATGGGCTTTTATGTGCGCGCAGGTCAGCTCGTGCGGCGGCCAGACGCCCGGGTTATCGGGTTGGTCGGGGAGGGTGGGAAGTGCTGTGTTAGCATACTGTTCGGGTAATAGATTACTCATCGTGCGCCACCCATAAGAAAAAGCTATCGCCATTAAAAAAGCCGGCATTTGCCGGCTTCTTATCACTCAATGTTCGTCAGTATCGCCGGGATGGTGTCATCCTTGCGCAACGTCATAATTTCGCAGCCGTTGTCCGTTACCACAATAGTATGCTCGTACTGGGCAGACAAGCTTCTGTCTTTGGTTTTCACCGTCCAGCCGTCTTTCATGGTGCGAATGCGGTAGTCACCGGCGTTGACCATCGGCTCGATGGTGAAGGTCATCCCTTTTTGCAGCAGCACGCCGCCGTCATCGGCATCATAGTGCAGCACCTGCGGCTCTTCATGGAAGACGCGGCCAATGCCGTGACCGCAGTACTCGCGCACCACGGAGAAACCTTCCGCTTCCACGAATTTCTGAATTGCGGCACCGAGGGTGCGCAGGCGAATGCCCGGCTTAACCATTTTCAGCGCCAGGTACAGGCTCTCTTGCGTCACTTTGCACAGACGCTCGCCCAGAATCGTTGGTTTGCCAACGATGAACATCTTAGAGGTGTCACCGTGGTACTCGTCTTTAATGACGGTCACGTCGATGTTGACGATGTCCCCATCTTTCAGCAGTTTTTCGTCGTCCGGAATACCGTGGCAAACCACTTCATTAATAGAGATGCAGACGGATTTCGGGAAGCCGTGGTAGCCGAGACAGGCGGAAACCGCGTGCTGCTCGTTAACGATATAGTCATTACAGATGCGATCCAGTTCGCCGGTGCTGACGCCCGGCTTCACGAACGGCTCGATCATTTCCAGCACTTCCGCGGCCAGACGACCGGCGACGCGCATCTTTTCAATTTCTTCAGGTGTCTTAATAGAGATAGCCATGTAATCTGTCCATCGGTGTCGATTTTTTCGACAATACTAGTCTAAGTGTCGTCAATGGTATCAGTCAGGCACGTCCCGTGCCAAATTGAGAATCATTAACAGCACACTCCGCCAACAACTGTTGGTTTCTGGTCGTGTTTTGTGGTATAAAGCGCGCCGGACTTCCGATCCATCTCAGATACACAGGCTGGACGGAAGCGACAAATCTCACTTTGTGTAACAACACACACGTATCGGCACATATTCCGGGGTGCCCTTCGGGGTCGGTAATATGGGATACGTGGAGGCATAACCCCAACTTTCAATATAGAGGTTTTAAAACATGGCAACTGTTTCCATGCGCGACATGCTCAAGGCTGGTGTTCACTTTGGTCACCAGACCCGTTACTGGAACCCGAAAATGAAGCCTTTCATCTTCGGCGCGCGTAACAAAGTTCACATCATCAACCTTGAGAAAACTGTACCAATGTTCAACGAAGCCCTGGCTGAGCTGAACAAGATCTCTTCCCGTAAAGGTAAGATTCTGTTCGTTGGTACTAAGCGCGCTGCAAGCGAAGCTGTGAAAGATGCTGCTAACAGCTGCGACCAGTTCTTCGTGAACCATCGCTGGTTGGGCGGCATGCTGACCAACTGGAAAACTGTTCGTCAGTCCATCAAGCGCCTGAAAGATCTGGAAACCCAGTCTCAGGACGGTACTTTCGACAAGCTGACTAAGAAAGAAGCGCTGATGCGCACTCGTGAACTGGACAAGCTGGAAAACAGCCTGGGCGGTATCAAAGATATGGGCGGCCTGCCAGACGCGCTGTTCGTAATCGATGCAGACCACGAGCACATCGCTATCAAAGAAGCTAACAACCTGGGTATCCCGGTATTCGCTATCGTTGATACCAACTCCGATCCGGACGGTGTTGACTTCGTTATCCCGGGTAACGACGACGCAATCCGTGCTGTTAGCCTGTACCTGAGCGCTGTAGCTGCTACCGTTCGTGAAGGCCGTTCCCAGGATCTGGCTTCTCAGGCGGAAGAAAGCTTCGTAGAAGCTGAATAATAAGGTTTTACCCCTTATTAGTACCGTGTATGAATAGGGGCCCATTATCGGCCCCTTTTTTCAATTTACACTGTTTGGCCTCCGGCCGGGCAGTTCACATCTCCCGAGGATTTAAGAATGGCTGAAATTACCGCATCCCTGGTAAAAGAGCTGCGCGAGCGTACTGGCGCAGGCATGATGGATTGCAAAAAAGCGCTGACTGAAGCGAACGGCGACATCGAGCTGGCAATCGAAAACATGCGTAAATCCGGTGCGATCAAAGCAGCTAAGAAAGCAGGCAACGTTGCTGCTGACGGCGTGATCATCACTAAAATCGACGGCACCTACGGCATCATTCTGGAAGTTAACTGCCAGACTGACTTCGTTGCTAAAGATGGCGGTTTCCAGGCATTTGCGAACAAAGTTCTGGACGCAGCTGTTGCTGGCAAAATCACTGACGTTGAAGTTCTGAAAGCACAGTTCGAAGAAGAACGTGTTGCGCTGGTTGCTAAAATCGGTGAGAACATCAACATCCGTCGTGTATCTTCTCTGGAAGGTGAAGTACTGGGTTCTTACCAGCACGGCGCACGTATCGGTGTTCTGGTTGCGGCTAAAGGCGCTGATGAAGAGCTGGTTAAACAGCTGGCAATGCACATCGCTGCAAGCAAGCCAGAATTCGTTAAGCCAGAAGACGTGTCTGCTGAAGTGGTAGAGAAAGAGTACCAGGTTCAGCTGGACATCGCGATGCAGTCTGGTAAGCCAAAAGAAATCGCAGAGAAAATGGTTGAAGGCCGCATGAAGAAATTCACCGGCGAAGTTTCTCTGACTGGCCAGCCTTTCGTTATGGATCCAAGCAAGTCTGTTGCTCAGCTGCTGAAAGAGCACAACGCTGACGTAACTGGCTTCATCCGCTTCGAAGTGGGCGAAGGCATCGAGAAAGTTGAGACTGACTTCGCAGCAGAAGTTGCTGCAATGTCCAAGCAGTCTTAATGATTGAAAAGGAGCCGCCTGAGGGCGGCTTCTTTTTGTCACCCGTCACAGGAAATCAGACAGGCTCCAGTATCGCCGTGCTGATTTGCGGCATATTATGTCGCCAGAATTAACTCCCATCTTAATCGTTGACAGTCTCAGGAAAGAAACATGGCTACCAATGCAAAACCCGTGTACAAACGCATTCTGCTTAAGCTGAGTGGCGAAGCGCTGCAGGGATCGGAAGGCTTCGGTATTGACGCAAGCATCCTTGATCGCATGGCACAGGAAATCAAAGAACTGGTCGAACTGGGTATCCAGGTTGGCGTGGTCATTGGCGGTGGCAACCTTTTCCGTGGTGCTGGTCTGGCGAAAGCGGGGATGAACCGCGTTGTGGGCGACCACATGGGTATGCTGGCAACCGTGATGAATGGCCTGGCAATGCGTGACGCTCTGCATCGCGCTTATGTGAACGCCCGCCTGATGTCCGCGATTCCCCTGAATGGCGTATGCGATAATTACAGCTGGGCAGAGGCTATCAGCCTGCTGCGCAACAACCGCGTGGTGATCCTCTCCGCCGGTACGGGTAACCCGTTCTTTACCACCGATTCCGCTGCCTGCCTGCGCGGTATCGAAATTGAAGCCGATGTGGTGCTGAAAGCGACCAAAGTAGACGGCGTGTTTACTGCCGACCCGGCAAAAGATCCGTCTGCGACCATGTACGATCAGCTGAGCTACAGCGAAGTGCTGGATAAAGAGCTGAAAGTGATGGATCTTGCCGCCTTTACGCTGGCTCGCGACCACAAACTGCCGATCCGTGTCTTCAACATGAACAAGCCTGGAGCACTGCGTCGCGTGGTCATGGGCGAAAAAGAAGGCACTTTGATCACGGAATAATTTCCGTCGACGATAAATACAGGTAAGATTCCGCTTTACTTTGTAGTGGTATCTTACCTGGACGCGCCTTTGGCGTTGTCATGAATTAAACGCGACTATACTTAGCACACCTGTAGCACTGTGCTGGCGGATAGTCTGCCTGAGACAAGTTTTCAAGGATTCGTAACGTGATTAACGACATCAGAAAAGATGCTGAAGTACGCATGGACAAATGCGTAGAAGCGTTCAAAAACCAAATCAGCAAAATCCGTACTGGCCGTGCTTCCCCAAGCCTGCTGGATGGCATCATCGTAGAATACTACGGTACGCCAACCCCTTTGCGTCAGCTGGCGAGCGTGACGGTTGAAGATACCCGTACGCTGAAAATCAACGTCTTCGATCGCTCTATGAGCCCGGCCGTTGAGAAAGCGATCATGACCTCTGACCTGGGTCTGAACCCAAGCTCTGCGGGCGCTGACATCCGCGTTCCGCTGCCTCCGCTGACGGAAGAGCGTCGTAAAGACCTGATTAAAGTGGTTCGCGGTGAAGCTGAGCAGGGTCGTGTTTCCGTACGTAACGTGCGCCGCGACGCGAACGATAAAGTGAAAGCACTGCTGAAAGAAAAAGAGATCAGCGAAGATGACGATCGTCGTTCTCAGGACGACATTCAGAAAATGACCGACGCTGCCATCAAGAAAATTGATGCGGCGCTGGCAGAAAAAGAAGCGGAACTGATGCAGTTCTGATTTCTGTCGTACACTGATAAACGCCGTTCAGAGGGACTTCGGGTCTTGCTGGCGGCGTTTTGCTTTTATCTGGTCTAACTTTTTCGGGCATCTCATGAAGCATTTAACACTCCTCGGCTCAACCGGCTCCATTGGTTGCAGTACTCTCGACGTCGTCCGCCATAATCCTGAACTTTACACCGTGACAGCGCTGGTGGCCGGTAAGAATGTGCAGCGTATGGTCGAGCAGTGTCTGGAGTTTATGCCCCGCTATGCGGTGATGGATGACGAAGAGAGCGCGCGCCTGCTGAAAGCCCAGCTGCGTGAGAAGGGCAGCCGAACCGAGGTGCTGAGTGGCCAGCAGGCGGCCTGCGAGATGGCGGCGCTGGATGAGGTTGACCAGGTTATGGCGGCCATCGTCGGCGCGGCCGGGCTGCTGCCGACACTTGCTGCGATCGATGCCGGTAAAGATGTTTTGCTCGCCAATAAAGAGTCGCTGGTGACCTGCGGACGTCTGTTTATGGACGCGGTAAAACAGCGCGGGGCACGTCTTTTACCGGTCGACAGCGAGCACAACGCCATTTTTCAGAGTTTACCGCAACCTTTTCAACAGAACCTGGGGTACGCTGACCTGGAGCAGAATGGCGTTGTGTCGATTCTGCTTACCGGGTCTGGTGGCCCGTTCCGTGAAACGCCACTGTCTGAACTGCGCGCAATGACGCCGGATCAGGCGTGCCGTCATCCGAACTGGTCAATGGGGCGTAAAATCTCCGTGGATTCTGCCACCATGATGAACAAAGGTCTGGAATACATTGAAGCGCGCTGGCTGTTTAATGCGTCGGCGAAACAGATGGAAGTACTGATCCACCCGCAGTCGGTGATTCACTCGATGGTGCGCTATCAGGATGGCAGCGTGCTGGCACAGCTCGGCGAGCCGGATATGCGTACGCCTATTGCCCATTCAATGGCATGGCCGAACCGGGTGAAATCCGGCGTGAAGCCGCTTGATTTCTGTAAGCTCAGTTCTCTGACGTTCAGTGAACCAGACTACGATCGTTATCCTTGTCTGAAGCTTGCAATGAACGCCTTTGACCAGGGGCAGGCGGCGACGACGGCACTGAATGCAGCCAATGAAATTACCGTTGACGCATTTCTGAATCAGCAGATCCGTTTTACCGATATCGCGACCTTAAATTTATCGGTACTGGAAATGATGGATTTGCGCGAGCCACAAAGCGTGGAAGAGGTGCTGGCGGTGGATACAGCTGCTCGTGATATTGCGCGTAAACAGGTGACACGTCTCGCAAGCTGGTGATAAAGCAAGCACTAGTGGTCGTGCTATTTGTTAGCGTTGGGCTTCAGTGATATAGTCTGCGCCACCTGATCGCAGGAATTTGACTTTATGTGGTCAGGTAAGCCGTGGTTTGACACGGCTTTTTTATGTACAGGCTTAAGTATTCCTGAGTACCGTTAAATCCTTTCAGGGACAAAAAACGCGTTATGTTGTCTGCGAATCAACCAATAAGCGAAAACTTGCCAGCTCATGGCTGCCGTCATGTAGCAATCATTATGGATGGCAACGGGCGCTGGGCGAAAAGACAAGGGAAAATACGAGCCTTTGGGCATAAAGCGGGAGCGAAATCTGTTCGCCGCGCCGTCTCTTTTGCCGCCAATAACGGCATTGATGCGTTAACGCTCTATGCTTTTAGCAGTGAAAACTGGAATCGACCTCCGCAGGAAGTGACTGCGTTGATGGAATTGTTCGTGTGGGCGCTAGACAGCGAAGTAAAAAGCCTGCACCGCCACAACGTTCGCCTGCGCATTATTGGCGATACCAGTCGTTTTAACTCACGTTTGCAGGAGCGGATTCGTAAAGCAGAAGCGCTGACGGAAAATAATACCGGTCTGACGCTCAACGTTGCGGCGAATTACGGTGGACGCTGGGATATTATCCAGGGCGTTCGGCATCTGGCCGAACAGGTTCAGGAAGGGCTGTTGAGACCCGACCAGATTGATGAAGAGGCGCTGAGCAAGCAAATCTGCATGAATGAACTGGCACCTGTGGATTTGGTAATTAGGACAGGGGGGGAACATCGCATAAGTAACTTTCTGATATGGCAAATTGCCTATGCTGAACTTTACTTTACGGATGTTCTCTGGCCCGATTTTGATGAACAAGACTTTGAAGGTGCGCTGCATGCCTTTGCCAATCGAGAGCGTCGTTTCGGCGGCACCGAGCCAGGTGGCGACAAAGCCTGATGGGGGTAGCTTTTGCTGAAGTATCGCCTGATTTCCGCTTTTGTTTTAATACCCATTGTCATTGCGGCGCTGTTTTTACTGCCCCCGGTGGGATTCGCCATTGTCACGCTGGTAGTGTGCATGCTCGCCGCCTGGGAATGGGGGCAGTTTAGCGGCTTTACCTCGCGCAGCCAGCGGGTATGGCTTGCGGTACTCTGTGGCTTTATCCTGGCCATAATGCTGTTTACGTTGCCTGAATATCACCATGATATTCATCAACCGCTGGTTGCCGGCTCCCTGTGGGTGTCGTTGGCCTGGTGGGTTGCCGCGCTGTTGCTGGTGCTTTTTTATCCAGGTTCAGCCGCAATATGGCGGCATTCAAAAGTGCTGCGACTGATTTTTGGTTTGCTCACCATTGTTCCGTTTTTCTGGGGCATGGTCGCGCTGCGCGCCTGGCACTATGACGAAAACCACTACAGCGGTGCGATCTGGCTGCTTTATGTGATGATTCTCGTCTGGGGGGCTGACTCCGGGGCCTATATGTTTGGTAAACTGTTTGGCAAACATAAGCTGGCACCAAAAGTTTCTCCGGGGAAAACCTGGCAAGGCTTCATCGGCGGCTTGTTTACGGCAGCGATCATCTCCTGGGGCTATGGCGTCTGGGCAGATCTGGCCGTGGCACCGTCAATACTGCTGGTGTGCTCGATTTTTGCTGCACTTGCCTCAGTGCTCGGTGATTTAACCGAAAGTATGTTTAAGCGTGAAGCAGGGATTAAGGACAGCGGACATCTTATTCCAGGGCATGGCGGTATACTGGATCGCATTGACAGCCTGACAGCGGCTGTTCCAGTATTTGCTTGCCTGCTTTTACTGGTATTCGGGACGATTTAACGGAAGGTTTTATGCTGAGCATTCTCTGGAATCTGGCGGCGTTCATTGTTGCACTGGGTGTACTGATTACCGTGCATGAATTTGGCCATTTCTGGGTTGCTCGCCGTTGTGGTGTGCGGGTAGAGCGATTCTCCATCGGTTTTGGCAAATCACTCTGGACGCGCACCGACCGTCACGGCACGGAATTTGTCATTGCCCTTATCCCGCTTGGCGGCTACGTCAAAATGCTCGACGAACGCGTTGAGCCAGTCGCTCCCGAACTGCGACACAGTGCGTTTAACAACAAAACCGTTGGACAACGCGCCGCCATCATTGCTGCCGGACCGGTAGCCAACTTCATTTTTGCGATTTTCGCTTACTGGCTGGTGTTTATCATCGGCGTCCCTGGCGTGCGTCCGGTAGTGGGGGAGATTGCCCCTGACTCCATCGCGGCGTGTGCGCAAATTACATCCGGGATGGAACTTAAAGCGATTGATGGTATCGAAACCCCTGATTGGGATGCCGTGCGACTGCAGCTGGTAGCCAAAATTGGCGATCCGCAGACAACTATCAGCGTATCGCCGTTTGGGTCAGACGCGCGTCAGGACAAAGTACTGGATTTACGCCACTGGCGTGTCGAGCCAGACAAAGAGGATCCCGTCGCTGCGCTGGGCATTCGTCCCCGCGGCGCGCAGATTGAGCCGGTATTAGCCGAAGTACAGGCTAATTCGGCGGCGAGCAAAGCGGGTTTGCAAGCTGGCGACAGGATCGTTAAAGTCGATGGTCAACCATTAACAGAGTGGATGACCTTTGTTACTCTGGTGCGCGATAATCCGGGGACGTCCCTCGCGCTGGAAGTTGAAAGGCAAGGCAGTCCGCTTTCGCTGACGCTGATCCCGGATACGAAGTCGGTCGGCAAAAAGGCAGAAGGGTTTGCAGGCGTTGTGCCAAAAGTGATCCCGCTGCCAGATGAGTACAAGACAATACGCCAGTATGGGCCGTTCAGCGCCATTCTTGAAGCCACGGATAAAACATGGCAACTGATGAAGCTGACGGTCAACATGTTGGGGAAATTGATAACCGGTGATGTGAAACTGAACAACCTCAGTGGGCCAATCTCGATTGCTCAGGGGGCTGGGATGTCAGCGGAGTTCGGGGTGATTTACTATCTCATGTTCCTCGCGCTTATTAGCGTGAACCTTGGGATTATCAACCTGTTCCCGCTTCCCGTTTTAGACGGGGGTCATCTGCTGTTTTTAGCGATTGAAAAGCTAAAAGGCGGGCCGGTATCCGAGCGAGTTCAAGACTTTAGTTATCGCATTGGCTCGATTTTGCTGGTGCTGTTAATGGGGCTTGCACTTTTCAATGATTTCTCTCGGTTGTAAGAGAGTTAGTTAGGAAGAACGCATAATAACGATGGCGATGAAAAAGTTGCTCATAGCGTCGCTGCTGTTTAGCAGCGCCACCGTATACGGTGCTGACGGGTTCGTAGTGAAAGATATTCATTTCGAAGGCCTTCAGCGTGTCGCCGTTGGTGCGGCCCTCCTCAGTATGCCTGTGCGCCCCGGCGATACGGTTAATGATGAAGATATCAGTAACACCATCCGTGCTCTGTTTGCCACCGGCAACTTTGAGGACGTCCGCGTCCTGCGCGATGGTGATACGCTGCTGGTACAGGTAAAAGAACGTCCAACGATCGCCAGTATCACTTTCTCCGGCAACAAGTCGGTGAAAGATGACATGCTCAAGCAAAACCTTGAAGCATCGGGCGTTCGTGTGGGTGAATCTCTGGACCGCACAACCCTTTCAGACATTGAAAAAGGTCTGGAAGACTTCTACTACAGCGTCGGTAAATACAGCGCCAGCGTGAAAGCGGTTGTCACTCCGCTCCCGCGTAACCGTGTTGACCTGAAGCTGGTCTTCCAGGAAGGTGTTTCTGCGAAGATCCAGCAGATCAACATCGTGGGTAACCACGCGTTCAGCACCGACGAACTGATCTCGACCTTCCAGCTGCGCGATGAAGTGCCGTGGTGGAACGTAGTTGGCGATCGTAAATACCAGAAGCAGAAACTGGCGGGCGACCTTGAAACCCTGCGCAGCTACTATCTGGATCGCGGTTATGCCCGCTTCAACATCGACTCGACTCAGGTCAGTCTGACTCCGGACAAGAAAGGTATCTACATTACGGTTAACATCACTGAAGGCGATCAGTACAAGCTTTCCGGTGTTGAAGTGAGTGGTAACCTGGCGGGGCATTCTGCTGAGATCGAATCGCTGACCAAAATTCAGCCGGGCGATCTGTATAGCGGGTCCAAAGTCACCAAAATGGAAGACAGCATTAAGAAGCTGCTCGGCCGCTATGGTTATGCCTATCCGCGCGTACAGACTCAGCCGGAAATCAACGACGCGGATAAAACCGTTAAGCTGCACGTTAACGTTGATGCGGGTAACCGTTTCTACGTGCGTAAGATCCGCTTCGTCGGTAACGACACCTCCAAAGACTCCGTTCTGCGCCGTGAAATGCGCCAGATGGAAGGTGCTTGGCTGGGCAGCGACCTGGTCGACCAGGGTAAAGAGCGTCTGAACCGTCTGGGCTATTTTGAAACCGTAGACACTGAAACTCAGCGTGTACCGGGCAGCCCGGATCAGGTTGATGTCGTTTATAAAGTAAAAGAGCGTAACACCGGTAGCTTTAACTTCGGCGTGGGCTACGGCACGGAAAGCGGCGTGAGTTTCCAGGTAGGCGTCCAGCAGGATAACTGGCTGGGTACGGGTTACTCTGTTGGTATTAACGGTACCAAAAACGACTACCAGACCTACTCTGAGTTCTCCGTTACCAACCCATACTTCACCGTTGACGGTGTGAGCCTGGGCGGTCGTATCTTCTATAACGACTTTAAAGCGGATGATGCAGATCTGTCTTCCTACACCAACAAAAGTTACGGTGTGGACGGAACGCTTGGCTTCCCGGTTAACGAATACAACACCCTGCGAGCGGGCTTAGGTTACGTGCATAACGACCTGTCCAACATGCAGCCGCAGGTGGCGATGTGGCGTTATCTGGACTCTATCGGCCAGTCTGCAAGCACGTCCAGCGATGACAACGGTTTTGCTGCAGATGACTTCACCTTCAACTACGGCTGGACTTATAACCGTCTTGACCGCGGTTACTTCCCAACGGAAGGCTCTCGCGTCAACCTGAACGGTAAGGTGACCATTCCTGGTTCCGACAACGAGTTCTATAAGGTGACGCTGGATACCGCGTCCTACTTCCCGATTGATGACGATCACAAGTGGGTGGTTCTGGGTCGTACCCGTTGGGGCTATGGTGACGGTATCGGCAGTAAAGAGTTGCCGTTCTATGAGAACTTCTACGCGGGTGGTTCAAGCACCGTGCGTGGCTTCCAGTCCAATAACATTGGTCCGAAAGCGGTTTATTACGGCGGTAATGATAAAGATAATTGTGATAAGCCAGCTACTGATGGCTCGGGTAACAAAAACGTCTGTGGATCTGATGATGCGGTGGGCGGTAACGCCATGGCCGTGGCCAGCCTCGAGTTCATCACCCCAACGCCATTTATCAGTGATAAATACGCAAACTCCGTACGTACGTCCTTCTTCTTAGACGCGGGTACGGTGTGGGATACCAACTGGGAGAATACTGAGCAGATGCGTCTGGCTGGCGTCCCGGACTACAGCGATCCGGGCAATATTCGCATGTCTGCCGGTATCGCATTACAATGGATGTCACCGCTGGGGCCGTTAGTCTTCTCCTACGCCCAGCCGTTTAAGAAATACGATGGAGACAAAGCGGAGCAATTCCAGTTTAACATTGGTAAAACCTGGTAATAATCCGCTGCAATGGAATGCGTTGGCAGTGTAGCGCTGACAACCGGCGATCGGTAAAACGGTCGCCTTGCCACGCAAAGAACGGTACCTTCTGGTGCCAATGGGATGGTAAGGAGTTAATTGTGAAAAAGTGGTTATTAGCTGCAGGTCTCGGTTTAGCGATGGCAACTTCTGCTCAGGCAGCAGACAAAATCGCAATCGTCAACATGGGTAATTTGTTCCAGCAAGTCGCTCAGAAAACCGGTGTTTCTGCGACTCTGGAAAACGAATTCAAAGGCCGTGCGAGCGAACTGCAGCGTATGGAAGGCGATCTTCAGTCCAAAATGCAGCGTCTGCAGCGTGATGGTTCTACCATGAAAGCAAGCGATCGCAGCAAACTGGAAAAAGACGTTATGGCTCAGCGCCAGACCTTCTCCCAGAAAGCTCAGGCTTTCGAGCAGGATCGTCAGCGTCGTTCTAACGAAGAGCGCGGCAAGCTGGTGACTCGCATTCAGACTGCTGTTAAAGCAGTTGCTGCCGATCAGAGCATCGATCTGGTTGTTGATGCGAACGCCGTTGCTTTCAACAGCAGCGATGTTAAAGACATCACCGCTGATGTTCTGAAACAGGTTAAATAAGTAATGCCTTCAATTCGACTGGCTGATTTAGCTCAGCAGTTGGATGCAGAATTACACGGTGATGGCGATATCGTCATCACCGCTGTTGCGTCCATGCAATCTGCTAAAGCTGGCACGATTACCTTCATGGTAAGCCCTAAGTACCGTGAACAACTGGCTCAATGCCAGGCGTCAGCTGTTGTTCTGACGCAGGACGATCTTCCCTTTGCCACTGGAAGCGCGCTGGTAGTGAAAAATCCCTACCTGACGTATGCACGCATGGCTCAAATTCTTGATACCACGCCGCAGCCGGCGCAGAACATTGCTGCCAGTGCAGCGATTGATCCGACGGCTAAGCTGGGTAACAACGTGGCCGTTGGCGCGAATGCGGTTATTGAATCTGGCGTTGAGCTGGGCGATAACGTCGTCATTGGCCCTGGATGCTTCGTTGGGAAAAATACGAAAATCGGCGCTGGAACCCGTTTATGGGCCAACGTGTCCGTTTATCATGAAGTTGAAATCGGCGAAAATTGCCTCGTCCAGTCCAGTACCGTGATTGGTTCTGATGGCTTTGGTTACGCGAACGATCGCGGTAACTGGGTTAAGATCCCACAGCTTGGTCGCGTTATTATTGGCGATCGCGTGGAGATCGGGGCCTGTACCACGATCGATCGTGGTGCACTCGACGACACGATCATTGGCAATGGTGTTATCATCGATAACCAGTGCCAGATTGCGCATAACGTTGTGATTGGCGACAATACCGCGGTTGCGGGGGGAGTCATCATGGCGGGCAGCCTGAAAATTGGTCGTTACTGCATGATTGGCGGCGCGAGCGTGATTAATGGCCATATGGAAATATGCGACAAGGTGACGGTGACGGGTATGGGCATGGTAATGCGTCCTATCACTGAACCTGGCGTCTATTCCTCCGGTATTCCGCTGCAACCCAACAAGGTATGGCGTAAAACAGCAGCGCTGGTGATGAACATTGATGATATGAGCAAGCGACTCAAGTCTCTTGAGCGTAAGATCGATCAACAAGACTAAACGTCACCCGTTTAACGCTATCTTTCCCGGCCTGTCGGCTTTCTAATAAACCGGCAGGCCGTGTTATTATTGTTATCAGTACATTTTGACAGGAAGAGTATTTTGACTACTGACACTCATACTCTGCATATTGAAGAGATTTTAGAACTTCTGCCGCACCGCTACCCGTTTTTGCTGGTAGACCGCGTGCTGGATTTTGAAGAAGGTCGTTTTCTGCGCGCAGTGAAAAATGTTTCCGTGAACGAGCCGTTCTTCCAGGGACACTTCCCGGGTAAGCCTATCTTCCCGGGTGTGTTGATTCTGGAAGCGATGGCTCAGGCTACCGGTATTCTGGCGTTTAAAAGCGTCGGTAAGCTGGAGCCGGGTGAACTGTATTACTTCGCAGGTATTGATGAAGCGCGCTTCAAGCGTCCTGTCGTGCCTGGTGATCAGATGATCATGGAAGTCACTTTTGAAAAAACGCGTCGTGGCCTGACTCGCTTCAAAGGCGTAGCGCTGGTTGACGGCAAAGTTGTTTGCGAAGCGACGATGATGTGTGCTCGTAGCCGGGAGTCCTGATACGTGATTGATAAATCCGCCTTTATTCACCCTACCGCTATTGTGGAAACCGGTGCCATCATTGGTGCTAACGTCCACATTGGCCCGTTCTGTATTGTTGGACCCCATGTCGAAATTGGTGAGGGTACAGTACTGAAATCTCACGTTGTCGTGAATGGTCACACGACCATTGGCTGCAATAACGAGATCTATCAGTTCGCTTCCATCGGCGAAGTTAACCAGGATCTGAAATATGCTGGTGAGTCGACCCGTCTGGAAATTGGCGATCGTAACCGTATTCGCGAAAGCGTCACCATTCATCGTGGAACAGTGCAGGGTGGTGGGTTGACGAAGGTGGGCAGCGACAACCTGTTTATGGTAAATGCGCATATTGCGCACGACTGTACCGTGGGCGATCGCTGTATTCTTGCCAACAACGCAACGCTGGCAGGACACGTATCGGTTGATGACTTCGCAATTATTGGCGGCATGACCGCAGTCCATCAGTTCTGCATCATTGGTGCACACGTGATGGTCGGCGGATGCTCCGGTGTGGCGCAGGACGTTCCACCGTATGTGATTGCGCAGGGCAACCATGCCACGCCGTTTGGCGTGAACATTGAAGGCCTCAAGCGTCGTGGTTTTAGCCGCGAAGCGATTACCGCCATCCGCAACGCCTACAAGCTGCTGTACCGTAGCGGTAAAACGCTGGAAGAGGCGAAGCCGGAAATTGCCGAACTGGCGAATAAGCATCCTGAAGTGAACGCGTTCATGGAGTTCTTTGACCGTTCAACAAGGGGCCTGATTCGTTAATGGTCGACAGTCGTCCGCTTACGATAGCCCTGGTCGCCGGAGAAACCTCCGGCGATATTCTTGGTGCAGGTCTCATCCGTGCGCTTAAGGCGCGTGTACCCAATGCTCGCTTTGTGGGCGTAGCGGGCCCGCTGATGCAGGCAGAAGGCTGTGAAGCCTGGTATGAAATGGAAGAGCTGGCCGTTATGGGCATTGTTGAGGTGCTGGGGCGCCTGCGACGCCTGCTGCATATTCGTGCCGATCTCACCCGCCGCTTTACCGAACTCAAACCCGATGTGTTTGTCGGTATCGATGCACCCGATTTCAACATTACCCTCGAAGGTAATCTGAAAAAGCAGGGCATCAAAACCATTCACTATGTCAGTCCGTCCGTGTGGGCGTGGCGACAGAAACGCGTTTTCAAAATCGGACGGTCCACCAATCTGGTGCTGGCTTTCCTGCCTTTCGAAAAAGCGTTTTACGACAGATTTAATGTTCCGTGCCGTTTTATCGGCCATACCATGGCGGATGCGATGCCGCTGGATCCGGATAAAAACGCGGCGCGTGACGTGCTTGGTATCCCGCATGATGTGCACTGTCTGGCGCTGCTGCCGGGCAGCCGGGGCGCGGAAGTGGAAATGCTCAGCGCTGATTTCCTGAAAACGGCGCAAATTCTTCGCAAGACTTACCCCGATCTTGAAGTGGTGGTGCCGCTGGTGAATGCCAAACGCCGCGAGCAGTTTGAGCGCATCAAAGCCGACGTTGCCCCGGATCTTCATGTCCGTCTTCTCGACGGGAAAGGGCGAGAAGCCATGTATGCGAGCGATGCCGCACTGCTGGCTTCCGGCACGGCAGCGCTGGAGTGTATGCTGGCGAAATGCCCGATGGTGGTCGGTTATCGTATGAAGCCGTTTACCTTCTGGCTGGCAAAACGTCTGGTGAAAACGGATTATGTCTCCCTGCCAAACCTGCTTGCCGGGCGCGAGCTGGTTAAAGAGCTTTTGCAGGATGAGTGCCAGCCGCAGGCGCTGGCGGATGCCCTGCTGCCGCTGCTGGCAAACGGCAAGACCAGCCACCAGATGCACGATACCTTCCGTGAACTGCATCAGCTGATCCGCTGTAATGCTGATGAGCAAGCGGCTGATGCAGTGCTGGAGTTAGCAAAATGATGGAATTTATTTATCCCCACACGCACCTCGTTGCCGGAGTGGATGAAGTCGGGCGCGGCCCGTTGGTCGGTGCCGTGGTGACCGCCGCGGTGATCCTCGATCCAACGCGCCCGATTATTGGTCTGAACGACTCAAAAAAACTCAGTGAGAAGCGCCGCCTGGCGCTGTTCGATGAAATTAAAGAGAAGGCGCTGGCCTGGAGCGTTGGGCGCGCAGAGCCGAATGAAATCGACGATCTGAATATTCTGCACGCCACGATGCTGGCAATGCAGCGAGCTGTTGCTGGCCTGAAGGTTGTGCCTGAATATGTGCTGATCGACGGAAACCGTTGCCCGGCGCTGCCGATGCCTTCTATGGCCGTTGTTAAAGGCGACAGCCGCGTCGCAGAGATCAGTGCAGCTTCTATTATTGCCAAAGTGACGCGCGACGCCGAAATGGCCGCGCTGGACCTCACTTATCCTCAGTATGGTTTCGGCCAGCATAAGGGGTATCCAACGGCTTTCCATCTGGAAAAGCTGGCTGAACATGGCGCAACCGAACATCACCGGCGCAGCTTTGGCCCGGTGAAGCGCGCGCTGGGACTGGTGTCCTGAATCAATACGCAAGCAATTAAGTAACGCGGAATCTGAAGATGGCTGAACCACGTTTCGTACACCTGCGGGTGCATAGCGACTACTCCATGATCGATGGGCTGGCGAAGACCGGGCCGCTGGTAAAAAAGGCGGCCTCTCTGGGCATGCCTGCGCTGGCGATCACCGATTTTACCAACCTGTGTGGCTTGGTGAAGTTCTACGGGACGGCGCATGGCGCGGGAATGAAGCCTATCGTCGGTGCGGATTTTCATGTGCAGAGCGATCTCATCGGCGATGAGCTGACGCAAATCTCCGTGTTGGCCATGAACAATACGGGCTACCAAAACCTCACCCTGCTTATCTCAAAAGCCTATCAGCGCGGTTACGGCGCGCTGGGCCCGTGGATTGACAGGGACTGGCTGGCTGAGCTGAACGAAGGGCTGCTGCTGATCTCCGGCGGCCGCATGGGCGATGTCGGTAAATCACTGCTGCGCGGTAATAGCGCGCTGGTGGATCAGTGCGTCTCGTTCTATGAAGAGTACTTCCCGAATCGTTACTACCTGGAGCTGATTCGAACCGGTCGCCAGGATGAAGAGAACTATCTGCACGCTGCTGTCGCGCTGGCTGAAGAGCGCGGCTTGCCCGTGGTGGCAACGAACGACGTGCGTTTCCTGGAGTCCGGCGATTTTGACGCGCACGAAATTCGCGTCGCTATCCACGATGGCTTCACACTCGACGATCCAAAGCGCCCGCGCAACTACTCATCGCAGCAGTATATGCGCAGCGAAGAGGAGATGTGCGAGCTCTTCTCCGACATTCCGGAAGCGCTGGAAAACAGCGTAGAGATTGCCAAGCGCTGTAACGTGACCGTGCGCCTCGGCGAATACTTCCTGCCGCAGTTCCCGACGGGGGACATGACTACGGAAGATTTCCTGGTCATGAAATCGAAAGAGGGTCTGGAAGAGCGTCTCGAATTCCTTTTCCCGGATGAAGAAGAGCGTAAAAAACGTCGTCCGGAGTATGACGAACGCCTGGATATTGAACTCCAGGTGATTAACCAGATGGGCTTCCCCGGCTACTTCCTGATCGTAATGGAGTTTATCCAGTGGTCGAAGGATAACGGCGTTCCGGTTGGACCGGGCCGTGGCTCGGGTGCGGGCTCGCTGGTGGCGTATGCGCTGAAAATCACCGACCTCGACCCGCTGGAATTTGACCTGCTGTTCGAACGTTTCCTTAACCCGGAACGTGTTTCCATGCCCGACTTCGACGTTGACTTCTGCATGGAAAAACGCGACCAGGTCATCGAGCACGTGGCCGATATGTACGGCCGTGACGCGGTTTCGCAGATCATTACCTTTGGAACCATGGCGGCGAAAGCGGTTATCCGCGACGTGGGACGCGTGCTGGGTCACCCGTACGGCTTTGTCGATCGTATTTCTAAGCTGGTACCGCCCGATCCGGGCATGACGCTTGCAAAAGCGTTTGAAGCCGAACCTCAGCTGCCGGAAATCTACGAAGCTGACGAAGAAGTCAAAGCGCTGATCGACATGGCGCGTAAGCTTGAAGGCGTGACGCGTAACGCCGGTAAGCATGCGGGGGGCGTGGTTATCGCGCCGACCAAAATCACCGACTTTGCGCCGCTCTACTGTGACGAAGCGGGCCAGCACCCGGTCACCCAGTTCGATAAGAACGACGTGGAATACGCCGGGCTGGTGAAGTTCGACTTCCTCGGCCTGCGCACGCTGACCATCATCAACTGGGCGCTGGAGATGATCAACGCCCGCCGCGAGAAGAACGGCGAGCCGCCGCTGGATATCGCGGCCATCCCGCTGGATGACAAGAAAAGTTTCGACATGCTGCAGCGCTCGGAGACGACAGCCGTCTTCCAGCTTGAATCCCGCGGCATGAAAGACCTGATTAAGCGCCTGCAGCCCGACTGCTTCGAAGATATGATCGCACTGGTGGCCCTGTTCCGTCCGGGCCCGCTGCAGTCAGGGATGGTGGATAACTTCATCGACCGTAAGCACGGGCGCGAAGAGATTTCCTACCCGGACGTGCAGTGGCAGCACGAAAGCCTGAAGCCGGTGCTGGAGCCAACCTACGGCATCATCCTGTATCAGGAACAGGTTATGCAGATTGCCCAGGTGCTTTCCGGCTATACCCTCGGCGGCGCGGATATGCTGCGTCGTGCGATGGGTAAGAAAAAACCGGAAGAGATGGCCAAGCAGCGCTCCATTTTTGAAGACGGGGCGAAGAAAAACGGCGTTGACGGCGAACTGGCGATGAAAATCTTCGACCTGGTGGAGAAATTCGCCGGGTACGGGTTTAACAAATCTCACTCCGCTGCCTATGCTTTGGTTTCGTATCAAACGCTGTGGCTGAAAGCGCACTATCCCGCTGAGTTTATGGCGGCGGTTATGACCGCCGATATGGACAACACCGAGAAGGTAGTCGGCCTGGTGGACGAGTGCTGGCGCATGGGGCTGAAGATCCTGCCGCCGGATATTAACTCGGGTCTGTACCATTTCCACGTTAACGATGACGGGGAAATCGTCTACGGTATCGGCGCGATCAAAGGCGTGGGTGAGGGGCCGATCGAGGCGATCATCGAAGCGCGTAATAACGGTGGCTACTTCCGCGAGCTGTTCGATCTCTGTGCCCGTACCGATACCAAAAAACTGAACCGCCGCGTGCTGGAAAAGCTGATCATGTCCGGCGCGTTTGACAGGCTGGGGCCGCACCGCGCGGCGCTGATGAACTCGCTCGGCGATGCGCTGAAAGCTGCCGATCAGCACGCGAAAGCGGAAGCCATTGGCCAGGCAGATATGTTTGGCGTACTGGCGGAAGAGCCAGAGCAGATTGAGCAGTCTTACTCTAACTGTCAGCCCTGGCCAGAACAGGTGGTGCTGGATGGCGAACGTGAAACGTTAGGTTTGTACCTGACGGGTCACCCGATCAACCAGTACATCAAAGAAATTGAGCGCTATGTCGGAGGCAACAGGCTAAAAGACATGCATCCGACAGATCGTGGTAAAATCACCACGGCTGCGGGGCTCGTGATTGCTGCAAGGGTTATGGTCACCAAGCGCGGCAATCGTATCGGCATCTGTACGTTAGATGACCGTTCCGGGCGTCTGGAGGTGATGCTGTTCACCGACGCGCTGGATAAATACCAGCAATTGCTGGAAAAAGACCGCATACTTATCGTCAGCGGACAGGTCAGCTTTGATGACTTCAGCGGGGGGCTTAAAATGACCGCCCGCGAAGTGATGGACATTGACGAAGCCCGGGAAAAATATGCTCGCGGGCTTGCTATCTCGCTGACGGACAGGCAAATTGATGACCAGCTTTTAAACCGACTCCGTCAGTCTCTGGAACCCCACCGCTCGGGGACCATTCCAGTACATCTCTACTATCAGAGGGCGGATGCACGTGCGCGGTTGCGCTTTGGTGCAACGTGGCGTGTCTCTCCGAGCGATCGTTTACTGAACGATCTCCGTGGCCTCATTGGTTCGGAGCAGGTGGAACTGGAGTTTGACTAATACAGGAATACTATGAGTCTGAATTTCCTTGATTTCGAACAGCCGATTGCTGAGCTGGAAGCGAAAATCGATTCTCTGACAGCGGTAAGCCGTCAGGATGAAAAACTGGATATTAACATCGACGAAGAAGTGCATCGTCTGCGCGAAAAAAGCGTAGAACTGACGCGCAAAATCTTTGCCGATCTTGGCGCATGGCAGATCGCCCAGCTGGCGCGTCACCCACAGCGTCCGTACACCCTGGATTATGTCCGCCTGGCGTTTGACGAATTTGACGAACTGGCAGGCGATCGCGCATACGCTGACGACAAAGCTATCGTTGGCGGCATCGCGCGTCTGGACGGACGCCCGGTGATGATCATTGGTCATCAGAAAGGCCGTGAAACCAAAGAGAAGATCCGTCGTAACTTCGGTATGCCAGCACCAGAAGGTTACCGTAAAGCCCTGCGTCTGATGGAGATGGCCGAGCGCTTCAATATGCCTATCATCACCTTCATCGACACCCCGGGTGCATACCCAGGCGTGGGCGCGGAAGAGCGCGGCCAGTCTGAAGCTATCGCCCGCAACCTGCGCGAGATGTCTCGCCTGAAGGTTCCGGTCATCTGTACCGTTATCGGTGAGGGTGGCTCCGGCGGTGCGCTGGCGATTGGCGTGGGCGATAAAGTGAATATGTTGCAGTACAGCACCTATTCCGTTATCTCTCCGGAAGGCTGTGCGTCCATTCTGTGGAAAAGCGCCGACAAAGCGCCGCTGGCTGCTGAAGCGATGGGCATTATTGCGCCGCGTCTGAAAGAGCTGAAGCTGATCGACACCGTTATCCCGGAACCTCTGGGCGGCGCGCATCGTAAGCCGGAAGTGATGGCTGCTTCCCTGAAAGCACAGCTGCTGGCCGACCTGGCCGATCTGGACGTCCTGAGCAAAGAAGACCTGCTCAACCGTCGTTACCAGCGTCTGATGACTTACGGTTACGCGTAAGCTTCACAATTATCTGAAAAGCCGCACTTTGTTGCGGCTTTTTTTATACCTGCCGTTTACCTTAACTATGCTTATCTGATGTTTTTCAAGGAGGTAAACCATGAACATCATAGCCATCATGGGGCCACACGGCGTCTTTTATAAAGACGAGCCCATCAAGGAGCTGGAGCAAGCCCTGAAAGCACGCGGATATCAGCTAATCTGGCCGCAGAACAGCGCCGATCTGCTGAAATTCATCGAACATAATCCGCGCATCTGTGGCGTGATATTCGACTGGGACGAATACGACATGGAGTTGTGCAGCGAGATAAACAGGCTCAATGAATACCTTCCGCTCTATGCCTTTATCAACACTCACTCCACCATGGACGTCAGCGCGCACGATATGCGCATGGCGCTGTGGTTCTTCGAATACTCGCTCGGCGTGGCCGAGGACATTGCGACCCGTATTCAGCAATACACCGGCGAATACCTTGATAACATCACACCGCCGTTTACGCGCGCGCTGTTCACCTATGTGAAAGAGGGGAAATACACCTTCTGTACGCCGGGACACATGGCCGGAACGGCCTATCAAAAAAGCCCGGTGGGGTGCCTGTTCTACGATTTCTTCGGCGGCAATACCCTGAAAGCAGACGTGTCGATTTCAGTGACCGAACTGGGTTCTCTGCTGGACCACACCGGCCCGCATCTGGAAGCCGAAGAGTATATCGCCCGCACCTTTGGCGCCGAGCAGAGCTATATGGTAACCAACGGCACCTCAACCTCGAATAAAATCGTCGGGATGTACGCCGCGCCAACCGGAAGCACGTTGTTGATTGACCGTAACTGCCATAAATCGCTGGCGCACCTGCTGATGATGAGCGACGTCGTCCCGATCTGGCTGTCGCCCACGCGTAACGCGCTCGGTATCCTCGGCGGCATTCCGCGCCGGGAGTTCACGCATCAAGCCATCGAAAGTAAGGTTGCGGCGATCCCCGACGCAAGCTGGCCTGTCCACGCGGTGATCACTAACTCCACCTATGACGGTCTGCTGTATAACACGAACTGGATTAAGCAGACGCTGGACGTGCCGTCGATCCACTTCGATTCCGCGTGGGTGCCCTATACCAATTTCCACCCGATTTATTCGGGTAAAAGCGGCATGAGCGGTGAGCGCGTGCCGGGCAAGGTATTTTTCGAAACGCAGTCGACGCACAAAATGCTGGCCGCGTTTTCGCAGGCTTCGTTAATCCACATTAAAGGCGAGTACGACGAGGATACGTTTAACGAAGCCTTTATGATGCACACCACCACCTCTCCGAGCTATCCGCTGGTGGCCTCTATCGAGACGGCGGCGGCGATGCTGCGCGGCAATCCGGGTAAACGCCTGATTAACCGCTCGGTGGAACGGGCGCTGCATTTCCGCAAAGAGGTCCAGCGGCTGAAGGATGAGGCCGACGGCTGGTTCTTCGATATCTGGCAGCCGGAAGAGATCGACGAGGCGGAGTGCTGGCCCGTCGCGCCGGGAGAGAGCTGGCACGGCTTCCGGGATGCTGATGCGGACCACATGTTCCTCGATCCGGTGAAGGTGACGATCCTGACGCCGGGGATGGACGAACAGGGCGTGATGGGCGAGGAAGGGATCCCCGCCGCGCTGGTGGCTAAGTTCCTTGACGAGCGCGGCGTGGTGGTGGAAAAGACCGGCCCCTATAATTTACTGTTCCTGTTCAGCATCGGGATCGACAAAACCCGGGCAATGGGGCTATTGCGCGGCCTGATGGAGTTTAAGCGCGCCTACGATCTCAACCTTCGGGTGAAGAACATGCTGCCGGATCTCTACGCGGAAGATCCTGACTTCTACCGCACCATGCGCATTCAGGAGCTGGCCCAGGGGATCCACAGGCTGATCCGCCAGCACGATCTGCCGCGCCTGATGCTCCAGGCGTTTGACGTCCTGCCTGATATGAAGCTGACGCCGCACAAGGCCTGGCAGCGGCAGGTGAAAGGTGAAGTCGAAACCGTTGAGCTGGAAAATCTGGTCGGGCGGGTATCGGCCAACATGATCCTGCCGTATCCGCCAGGCGTGCCGCTGCTGATGCCGGGTGAGATGATCACCGAGGAGAGCCGGGCGGTGCTCGATTTCCTGCTGATGCTCTGTTCGGTAGGGCGTCACTATCCGGGCTTTGAAACGGATATCCACGGCGCGAAACGCGATGAAAACGGCGTGTACTGGGTGCGAGTCCTAAAATAAAGGTGACCGCTTGCCAGGTGTGGCTTTTCGGTTGTAACGTTCAGGCATCATAAAAAGGAGAAGCTATGCTGGGTTTAAAAGCGGTTCACCATATTGCGATCATTGCCACCGATTATGCGAAAAGTAAGGCCTTCTACTGCGACATTCTTGGCTTTACGCTCATGAGCGAGGCCTACCGCGAGGAGCGCGACTCCTGGAAGGGCGATCTCGCGCTAAACGGGCAGTATGTGATTGAGCTGTTCTCTTTTCCTTTCCCGCCTTCGCGTCCGTC
Organism: Enterobacter sp. 168J2; assembly: GCF_034107265.1. Lineage (NCBI taxonomy): Bacteria > Pseudomonadati > Pseudomonadota > Gammaproteobacteria > Enterobacterales > Enterobacteriaceae > Enterobacter > Enterobacter sp. 168J2. The sequence continues at coordinate 516,934 of NZ_JAWNEB010000002.1, forward strand.
CCGCCCGGAAGCCTGCGGCCTGCGTCATCTGGCTTTCAGCGTTGATGACCTTGATAGCGCAGTAAAACATCTGGAAGCGCACGGCGTGACGTGCGAACCCGTTCGCGTCGATCCGTTTACCGACAAGCGCTTCACCTTTTTTAACGACCCGGATGGCCTGCCGCTGGAGCTTTACCAGCAGTAATGTTTATCCTGTGTGATAATGCCCGCTCAGTTCGGGCATTTTTTATGTGTAATTTCCTATGACCTTACCCGCTATCGCACAAGCCGTTTCACCGTACCGCCAGCTGCTGGTGGGGTTTAGCGGTGGCCTGGATTCCACCGTGTTGCTGCATCGCCTTAAGCTCTGGCGCGACCGGGATCCTGGCGTCCAGCTTCGGGCTATACACATCCACCACGGGCTAAGCCCTCATGCAGAGGAGTGGGTGGCGCACTGTGAAGCCTTGTGTGAGGCGTGGGCTATCCCGCTCGTCGTTGAGCGCGTCACCCTTGCTGATGAAGGGCTGGGTATTGAAGCGCAGGCGCGTAAAGCCCGCTATGCCGCTTTTGCCGGCGTATTGCTGCCCGGCGAGGCGCTGGTCACGGCGCAGCATCTGGACGATCAGTGCGAAACCTTTTTGCTGGCGCTTAAGCGGGGCAGCGGACCCGCAGGGCTTTCCGCCATGCCGGCGCGTTCTGATTTTGCCGGAACGCAATTAATGCGGCCGCTGCTTGGCGAGACCCGCGTGTCGCTGGAAGCCTGGGCGCGGGAGCATCAGCTGAGCTGGATCGAAGATGAGAGCAACCGGGACGACAGCTACGATCGTAACTTCCTGCGTCTGCGCGTCCTCCCGCTATTGAGCGAGCGCTGGCCGCATTTTGCCGACGCGACAGCAAGAAGCGCCATGCTGTGCGCCGAACAGGAAACTTTGCTGGATGAGTTACTCAGTGAGGAGCTGTCTGACCTGATTTCAGAAGACGGGGCGCTGGCAATTGCGCCTCTGGAGGCGATAAGCCCGGCGCGCCGGGCCGCGCTGTTACGCCGCTGGCTTGCCACTCATCATGCTCCGATGCCGTCGCGGGCAATGCTGAGCCGTATCTGGGACGAAGTCGCGCAGGCGCGGGAAGATGCTTCCCCCTGCGTACACCTGAGTGGATATGAGGTCAGACGCTATAAAGGCAAACTCTGGTGGGTAAAATCCTCCCCCTCGCTGACCGATGTGGTGCTCCACTGGCCCTCACCAGAGGCACCGCTGATATTGCCCCAGGATGCAGGGAGCGTCTCTCTGATGCCGACGGGTCATGTGCGTCTGCCAAAGCCCGGTGAAGCGGTCAGCGTGCGCTTTAAGGCTGGCGGCTTGCTGCATATCGTCGGACGCAACGGGGGAAGGAAGCTGAAAAAGATATGGCAGGAGTGCAACGTGCCGCCGTGGCTGCGCGACACCACGCCGCTGCTGTTCTACGGTGAAACGCTGATTGCTGCTGCAGGGGTGTTCATCACGGAAGCGGGTTGGACAGAAGAGGGGGTCTGCTTCGAGTGGCGGAAAGCGTAACGGGCAGCCCGGCTGCCCGTTAGTGTCATCAGGATTCGCTCACCACGACGGTGCCGATTTGCGGGTGGCTGAAGCTGGCAATTTTGTCCAGACGCAGCTCGCGCGTCGCACCGGCATCTTCCACGACCAGGTATTCCACATTCTTGCGTGAAAGCAGATCGCTGGCCTTCGCCTTCAACACTTCGCCATCTTTTAGCTCCAGCGTCAGTATTAAATGATGCTGGCAGGCGAGTTCGAGGTTGTCATAGTCATCACAATTGATGGGTTGATAAGTATCATTCATCGACATAATCGCTCACCAGTAAATTCGCCGCAGCATACGCTGCTTTTTCCCTGACCGACTCTGAAAGGCTCTCATCAGAGGCCACTTCATTAAGCACCTTCAATACACAGCCCAACGCGTCCGGGACATACCCCAGATCTCCGCTGGCGATTTCCGCATACCGTTTGCGAATTAACTCACAATAATTATTCACATCCCCTCCCGCCAGCGCACTGACTTACTGTGAGATATCATTAAGCCTACGAAGATAAACTCGGTTTAGCAAGGTGACTATACCATACTCATTTAAGCAATATCAGCGCCTTGATAGCGGTGTATTTATTACTCCGTAACAGCCTTTTGCCTCCGTTTTCGCTACAATGTGCGGCTGATTCGAATGGAGTTCTCTCATGGCGCTGAAAGCGACAATTTACAAAGCAGTGGTCAACGTGGCCGATCTTGATCGCAACCAGTTTCTGGACGCGTCGCTTACGCTGGCACGCCACCCCTCCGAAACGCAGGAGCGTATGATGCTGCGCCTGCTGGCGTGGATTAAGTACGCCAACGAACGTCTGCAGTTTACCCGTGGGTTAAGCGCGGAAGACGAGCCTGAAGCCTGGCTGCGCAACGACCATCTGGGGATCGATTTATGGATTGAACTCGGTCTGCCGGACGAGCGCAGGATTAAAAAGGCGTGTACTCAGTCTGCGGAAGTGGCGTTGTTCGCCTATAACCAGCGCGCGGCGGAGATCTGGTGGCAGCAAAATAAGAATAAATGCGCGCAGTTTAAAAATCTCGCCGTCTGGTATCTGGATGATGAACAGCTGGCGCAGCTGAGCGAGTTTGCCAGCCGGACGATGGCGCTGCAGGCAACGATTCAGGACGGAGCCATCTGGCTTTCTGATTCTCAGAATAATCTGGAAATTCATCTGACGGCCTGGCAGCCTGCGTCATGATCGTCCTGTCCCGAAACGTCAGCATCCCTGATAACGAGCTGGAGATCGCCGCCATCCGTGCTCAGGGCGCGGGCGGGCAGCATGTCAACAAGGCTTCGACGGCTATCCATTTGCGTTTTGACATTCGGGCATCAAGCCTGCCAGAGTATTATAAAGAAAGTCTGCTTGCCGCCAGCCATCACCTGATCACCAGCGATGGCGTGATTGTGATCAAAGCCCAGGAGTACCGCAGCCAGGAGCTTAACCGGGAAGCGGCGATAGCCAGGCTGGTGGCGGTCATCAAAGAGTTAACGGCAGTACAAAAAAGCCGCCGGGCAACGCGGCCAACTCGCGCATCGAAAGAGCGTCGGCTGTCCTCGAAAGCCCAAAAATCCACAGTGAAAGCATTACGCGGTAAAGTTCGTCGCCCGATGGAGTGACGAAAGGGAACACAATTTTCATAAGGAATTCATTGTGAAAAAAGCATTATTTTCAGCGCTGGCAGTGAGTACGCTGTTTGCGCTTTTCGGGTGTAACAACCGTTCTGAAACGCAGGTTTTGCAGCCAGCGCAGAATGAAGAGTTAAAGCCAATGCAGCAGAGCTGGCGCGGCGTATTGCCCTGCGCGGACTGCGAAGGCATTGAAACGTCACTGTTCCTGCAAAAAGACGGTACCTGGGTGATGAACCAGCGCTATCAGGGCGCGAAAGAACCTTCTTCATTTGCGACTTACGGGACATGGGCGCGTACGGCGGAGAAACTGGTCCTGACGGATACCTCCGGTGACAAAACCTGGTTCCGCCCTAAAGGCGAGAACATGGAAATGCTCGACCGGGAAGGCAATCCGATTGAATCCCAGTTCAACTACACGCTGACGCCGGTGAAAGCGGCGCTGCCTGCCACGCCGATGGCGATGCGGGGGATGTATTTCTATATGGCGGACGCGGCGATCTTTACCGACTGCGCTACCGGTAAGAAAGTTAGCGTGGCAAACAATGCGCAGCTTGAACGTGATTACGCCGTGGCGCGCGGCAACGACAGCAAGCCGGTATTGCTGACGGTTGACGGCCACTTTACGCTGGAGCCAAACCCGGATAGCGGGGAGATGGTGAAAACGCTTGTGGCAGATAAAGACGCGAAGTTTGTCGCGGGTAAAGACTGTATCAGTAAATAAGCTGACGTTGAGCCATTAAAAAACCCCGTCAGAGCGGGGTTTTTTGTTTAGCCTTTGATGGCTTTCACCAGGTAATCAAGAATATCGCCGGTCTTGATCATCTGTTTTTCGCCGCTGCGGCGGTATTTGTATTCAATCTCATCGCTGTCGAGGTTACGGTCGCCGATGACGACGGTGTGCGGGATACCGATCAGTTCCATATCGGCAAACATCACGCCCGGACGCTCTTTACGGTCATCCATCAGCACTTCGATGCCCTGAGCGCGCAGCTCGGCGTACAGCTTCTCGGCCAGCTCCTGCACGCGGTAAGACTTGTGCATGTTCATTGGCAGAATAGCCACCTGGAACGGCGCGATATTGTCCGGCCAGACGATGCCGCGCTCGTCGTAGTTCTGCTCGATGGCCGCAGCCACCACGCGCGTCACCCCGATACCGTAGCAGCCCATGGTCAGGATCTGGTTACGGCCATCTTCACCCTGAACGGCGGCGTTCAGCGCGCGAGAGTATTTATCACCCAGCTGGAAGATGTGGCCCACTTCGATACCGCGCTTGATCATCAGCGTACCCTGGCCGTCCGGGCTTGGGTCGCCTGCAACCACGTTACGGATGTCTGCCACTTCCGGCGTCGCCACGTCGCGATCCCAGTTGATGCCGAAGTAATGCTTACCGTCGATGTTAGCACCCGCAGAGAAGTCGCTCATTGCAGCAACCGTGCGGTCAATCACGACAGGAACCGGCATATTCACCGGACCGAGAGAGCCAGGGCCGGCATTCACGACGGCGCGGATTTCCGCTTCCGTTGCGAACGTCAGCGGGCTGGCTACCTGCGGCAGCTTTTCGGCTTTCACTTCGTTCAGTTCATGATCGCCACGCACCAGCAGGGCAACCAGCGGGTAAGCGCTGCCTTCGGTAGACTTCACCAGCAGCGTTTTAACGGTTTTTTCAATCGGCAGACTGAACTGCTCAACCAGCTCGGCGATGGTTTTCGCGTTTGGCGTATCAACCAACGTCATCTCTTGCGTTGCCGCACCGCGAGGTTCTTTTGGTGCCAGCGCTTCTGCAAATTCGATGTTCGCCGCGTAGTCTGAAGAGTCAGAGAAGATCACATCGTCTTCACCGCTCTGCGCCAGAACCTGGAACTCATGGGATGCGCTACCGCCGATGGAGCCGGTATCAGCCTGCACCGCGCGGAAATCCAGACCCATGCGGGAGAAGATTTTGCTGTAAGCCTCGTACATTTTGTCGTAGGTCTCTTGCAGCGACTCCTGTGAGGTATGGAAAGAGTAGGCATCTTTCATCAGGAATTCGCGAGAGCGCATCACGCCGAAGCGTGGGCGCACTTCGTCACGGAACTTGGTCTGGATCTGGAAGAAGTTCAGCGGCAGCTGTTTGTAAGAGCTCAGCTCATTACGAATCAGATCGGTAATGACTTCTTCATGCGTTGGACCGAGAACGAACGGACGCTCGCCGCGATCGACGAAGCGCAGCAGTTCTGGGCCATATTGCTCCCAACGGCCGCTCTCCTGCCACAGGTCAGCGGGCTGAACCACGGGCATAGACACCTCGATAGCACCGGCGTTGTTCATCTCTTCACGCACGATGTTTTCGACTTTTTTCAGGACGCGCACGCCGGTCGGCAGCCAGGTGTATAACCCGGAGGCCAGCTTGCGGATCATCCCGGCGCGCAGCATCAGCTGATGGCTGATCACTTCGGCGTCGGCAGGTGTCTCCTTCAAAGTGGAGAGCAGATATTGGCTAGTACGCATGTTGTTACGGTTCCATTTCGACGATTGGAACAGGCTGAAACGCCAGCCTGACACAAAAAAAGTGGTTTAGTTTACCAGTGTGGCAAAGATGCCAAAAGAGAGGAGAACAAAATTACCTGGGTTCAAGGGCAAACACTTCGAAACCTGCCCCAGTAACGCGCCAGCGCACGTTAAAATCCAGCAGCCAGACGGCGTACGTTTTTCCTGCTTCCTCTTCTTTACGGTAGGCCGGGCGGGGATCCTGTGCCAGAACTTCAGTAATGAAATCCCGTAAGCGAGGATAGCGTTTCTCTAGCTGACTCAGCTGCAGGGCGATCTCAGGCGTAAACGAGACTGGCATATCCGCCTGCGGTGCATCCTGAGCGTAGCTTGCGCGCGCATCCGGGAGGGCTTCGGCGAAAGGCAAATAGGGTTTGATATCGATAACCGGCGTGCCGTCCACCAGATCCAGGCTGCCCAGCTCAAGGATGACCTGATCCTTCTGGCAGCGTATGCCTTTCAGTTCAACCAGCGACATCCCGATCGGATTTGGACGGAAGGTCGAGCGAGTTGCAAACACGCCCATTCTCGCATTTCCACCCAGGCGCGGGGGACGTACGGTGGGACGCCAGCCGCCTTCCATTGTCTGGTGAAAGACAAATACCACCCATAAGTGACTGAAAGACTCGAGCCCGCGTACCGCATCAGCCTGGTTATAAGGCGCCTGAAGATGAAGCTCGCCGCTGCTGCTGGTGACCAGACCGGGCTGGCGGGGCACGGCGAACTTCTCTTTGTACGGAGAGTGAATAACCCCTATTTGCTCAAACTGAAACGCACTCATTTCGCCGTAATGTTCAGCGCAGAACCGATGCAAACCGCCTGACGGTAGCAGCCCGGCGTGCCGCTGGTGACTTCGCAGCTGTGCAGCAGCACCGCGTTAGCTTTCATTTTTGCGGCGTTAATCTGCATGCGTTTGCGCGCTGTCGGGATATTCGGTGGAGAGTCCTGATTGGTTGCCTGACAGGATTCGCCGCTCACTTCACCCAGTTCACGGAACGGTTTGCCGACCAGTTCGTCAGCCTTGGTGATAATGCGAACCGGCGCAGGGCGAACCACTTTCGGTTTTGCAGGCTCTGTTTTTGGCGGGGTTGCCGTGCTTTGAACGGGTTCAACAGGAGATCTGCTTAGCATGGAACAGCCGCTCAGCATGAGTGCTAAAAGACAGATCGGTAAAGCACGCATAATAATTCCTCAATGGATAATCAAAACGTCAGATATTGAATCAGGTGACTGCACAAATGACAAGACGGGCATAAGCCCGTCCTGATGATATTACACTGAGGTGAGATTACCAGCCTTTAACAGCGCCGCCGTTAAACACTTTGTTGGCTTCCTGGTAAACTTCGTCTGACTGATAGGCCTGAACGAACTTCTTCACGTTTTCCGCGTCTTTGTTATCTTCGCGAGTCACGATCAGGTTAACGTACGGGGAGTCTTTATCTTCAACGAAGATACCGTCTTTCGCTGGCGTCAGGCCAATCTGGCTGGCGTATGTGGTGTTGATAACGGCCAGGGCAATCTGCGCATCGTCCAGAGAGCGCGGCAGCTGCGGTGCTTCCAGTTCAACAATTTTCAGATTTTTCGGGTTCTCGGTGACATCCAGAACGGTTGGCAGCAGGCCAACGCCGTCTTTCAGTTTGATCAGGCCCACTTTCTGCAGCAGCAGCAGGGAACGTCCGAGGTTGGTTGGATCGTTAGGCACGGCTACCTGAGAGCCCGGCTGCAGTTCGTCCAGTGATTTAATCTTCTTGGAGTAGCCGGCAATCGGGTAGACAAAGGTGTTACCCACGCCAACCAGCTTATAGCCGCGATCTTTGATCTGCTGATCCAGGTATGGCTTATGCTGGAAGGCGTTGGCGTCGATATCGCCTTTGCTCAGCGCTTCGTTCGGCAGAACGTAATCATTAAAGGTCACCAGCTCAACGTCCAGGCCGTATTTTTCTTTCGCCACTTTCTGAGCAACTTCAGCAACCTGCTGTTCTGCACCTACGATAACGCCCACTTTAATATGGTTTGGATCTTTTTCGTCCTGACCGCAACCCACCAGTGCCAGAGAGCCAATCAGCGCGCCTACTGCTGCGAAGGTCTTTAATTTAAACGCCATGTTTTATCCTTAACTCGTCGAGTTTGTGTTGTGTATCGTTATTTGTGAGTAACAGCCCGGACGATGCGATCGCCAGAGAACTGGATTAAGTAAACCAGAACAACCAGCAATACCAGAACGGTATTCATCACGGTAGCGTTATATCCAATATAGCCGTACTGATAACCAATCTGTCCTAAACCGCCGGCACCCACGGCACCGCCCATCGCGGAATACCCTACCAGAGTAATAAGCGTAATCGTTGCCGCGTTCACCAGGCCCGGCAGTGCTTCAGGCAGCAGAACCTTGCGGACGATCTGCATCGGCGTGGCACCCATCGCACGGGAAGCTTCGATCAAACCGGTTGGGATCTCCAGCAGGGCGTTTTCCACCATACGGGCGATAAACGGCGCTGCACCTACGGTCAGCGGAACGATGGCCGCCTGCAGTCCAATAGACGTACCGACGATCACGCGGGTAAACGGAATCATCCACACCAGCAGAATAATGAACGGTATGGAACGGAAGATATTCACCAGCGCGGAGAGCGTACGGTAGAGCTTCGCGTTCTCAATGATTTGACCCGGACGCGTCACGTACAGCAGTACGCCTACCGGCAGGCCAATCACAAAACCAAAGAAACCCGATACGAAGGTCATTGCCAGCGTTTCCCAAACGCCGCGAACCAGTAGCCACATCATCGGCTCAGACATAACCCAGTACCTCTACTTTTACATGATGTTCTTGCAGCCAGGCGATTGCGGCCTGGGTTTCTTCTTGGGTGCCGTGCATTTCCGTCAGCATGATGCCGAACTTCACGCCACCGGCGTAATCCATCTGCGCGCTAATAATGTTGTTGTTCACGTTAAAGCGACGCGCGGTTTCGGAAAGCAGAGGGGCATCAACGGACTGACCGGTGAATTCCATACGCAGCATCGGGACGCTGTCAGCCGTAGGTTCGGTTTTCAAACGCTCCAGATAATCTTCTGGAATATCCAGATGCAGCGTGGACTGAATAAACTGCTGTGCCAGCGGCGTTTTCGGATGGGAAAATACTTCGCTTACCGTGTCCTGCTCGATCAGCTCGCCGTTACTAATGACCGCCACGCAGTCGCAGATGCGTTTCACCACGTCCATCTCGTGCGTAATAAGGAGGATCGTCAGGCCCAGGCGACGGTTAATGTCCTTCAGCAGCTCCAGAATAGAACGCGTGGTGGCCGGATCCAGTGCGCTGGTGGCTTCGTCGCACAGCAGTACTTTTGGGTTGCTGGCCAGCGCGCGGGCAATAGCGACACGCTGCTTCTGCCCACCGGACAGGTTTGCCGGGTAGCTATCATGCTTATCACCCAGACCCACGAGGTCCAGCAGTTCGGTAACGCGACGCTTCACTTCTTCTTTTGGCGTGTTATCCAGCTCCAGCGGTAACGCGACGTTGCCGAACACTGTGCGGGAAGCCAGCAGGTTAAAGTGCTGGAAGATCATGCCAATCTGGCGACGCGCTTTAGTCAGCTCTTTTTCTGAAAGAGCGGTAAGTTCCTGACCGCCAACTTCTACGCTGCCCTGGGTTGGGCGCTCAAGCAGGTTAACACAACGGATCAGCGTGCTTTTACCTGCACCCGATGCGCCAATGACGCCATAAATTTGACCAGCAGGAACATGCAGGCTGACATTGTTCAGCGCCTGAATGGTTCGGTTCCCCTGCTGGAACACTTTGGTGATATTGGAAAGTTTAATCATTAGATTATTTTTATCGTATGTAAGTTAGCCGTGGCATTTTCTTCTGCCAGATACGGGTGATGACCGTAAACAAAACGGATGTTAAGGCATCCAGACGTCTAAATCAATCCAACTCTGTATGATGAGCACTTTATTGCGCTGCGATTCATGAGATACTAGCTCAACAGGCCTTTTTCAGGAGCAAACCGGTGGCAAAATCAGTACCCGCAATTTTTCTCGACCGTGATGGCACTATTAATGTGGATCACGGTTATGTGCATGAGATCGATGAGTTCGAATTTATCGACGGCGTTATAGAGGCAATGCGCCAGCTAAAAGAGATGGGCTATGCGCTGGTGGTGGTCACCAATCAGTCTGGTATTGCGCGTGGTAAGTTCACCGAAGCGCAGTTTGAGACGCTGACGGAATGGATGGACTGGTCGCTGGCCGATCGCGGGGTCGATCTTGATGGCATCTATTATTGCCCGCACCATCCGCAGGGAACCGTGGAAGAGTATCGTCAGACCTGTGACTGCCGTAAACCGCATCCAGGCATGTTTAACTCGGCACAGGAGTTCTTGCACATTGATATGGCTGCTTCCTACATGGTGGGCGATAAGCTGGAAGATATGCAGGCGGCCGCAGCGGCGGGAGTGGGTACCAAAATATTAGTGCGTACCGGTAAGCCCGTAACGCCAGAAGCAGAAAGTGCAGCGGATTGGGTGATTAATAGCCTAGCAGAGCTGCCAAAAGAGATAAAAAAGCATCAGAAATAGCCTTTTTGGCGAAAAGGTGAGCGGTCGAAATAAAAATGCATATTTCCGCTTGTCATTCCTCGGCAGCTCCCTATAATGCGCCTCCATCGACACGGCGGATGTGAATCACTTCACAGTTAACCCGGTCGGTTGAAGAGAAAAAATCCTGAAATAACGGGTTGACTCTGAAAGAGGAAAGCGTAATATACGCCACCTCGCAACGGTGAGCGAAAGCCGCGTTGCACTGCTCTTTAACAATTTATCAGACAATCTGTGTGGGCACTCAAAGTGACATGGATTCTTAATGTCTTCGGACAATAAATGAATACCAAGTCTCTGAGTGAACATGCGTAATTCATTACGAAGTTTAATTCACGAGCATCAAACTTAAATTGAAGAGTTTGATCATGGCTCAGATTGAACGCTGGCG
>NZ_JAWNEB010000003.1:0-387099 GCF_034107265.1 Enterobacter sp. 168J2
TCTCTAAGAGATATTCTTCTCTTAGGTTTCTATCAAAACCCAAAAAAAGATATTCATCATCAAGTGAATGCAGTGTATGGTGAAATCATCAATGAAGGTAAAAAGAAAAATTGGCTGTGTGGTCATGAACATTGTGAAAAACCTAGCGCTTACTCGCATGAACTTTCAGAAAAATCGGTTCTGATACACCTCGCCGATTGTGATAATAAAGCATTCGTTTTAAAACGCGATCTAAAAAATAATTCATTCTTTTTTTCTTTTTGTAATAAACACATACGTGATATTACAAACTTTCCAGGTTACTGTAGCGAACACGACCAAAAATTATTTCATTTTTTAGATCAGCCAAGTAGTGAAATAAATTTAGAATACGTTAATTTGCAAGCCTTGAAAATGTTGAAATATAGATTATTCAGCCTTGAAAAAGATCTTCGTTTGACAAAAGGTATTATTTTACAACTTTCAAGTATAGTTACTAATCATACAGATGATGAGGTTTATATTGAAGCCATTAGAATAAAGCTTAATGACATGCAGGAAAAATCAATGATTATTGCTGACACTATAGAAAAATCTGAAATTTTCTATGGTAAACTATTGAGTGGGATTCGAACAAAGGAGTTCGTTATTGAGTATGACGAAATTCCATGTGAAAAAAAAGGGTGGGTGTTTAGTCAATCATATGATGGTGATGCAGATGGTTGCTCAGAAAGGATTTTTTCATTTATATTCAAGGTGGATACTAACTCTCGTCCTGTGTTGATTCACGCGTGGAATAAAAGTGCATTGCAAGATGAACAGGATAAATATCTTATTACGCAAGATGAAATAATTAAATTTATATTGCTTAGTAAGGAAAAGCTTGTCTTTTCCGCTAAATTTTTGACGAATTTAGATGATGCATATTTGCAGTTTTTACTTGGTGATGAAGAGATTTTTAATTATAGTGAAAGCCCGATCCATCGATTGCTGTTTAAAAATATCCTCCTGAGTAATAATTAGTTCGTCATTTACTTAGGGTTATATATTAAATAATCCTCATTAAATCTATCTGAGGTAGTAATCATACTTGATGATTTGGAGTATTAAAAACTGGTTAAGGATAATTTTGAAATATGTTTAGTCAAATTGTCATGAACGAAGTTACTTACTTTAATTTTTTCTAACTCCTCGGGGGGAAAGATCTTATGAATTTTTTGTTACTCGGGGCTGGAGCATCAAAAGCTTATTCTGATAGTCCTACAGGCGTGAAAATGCCTATTGCAAGGGATTTTTTCTCTACATTTTGTCATTTGGAGGTCTCATCCAATCCATGGGTTCTTATAGATGGTTTAATGGATTTTATTGTAAGAGTTAAAGAAGAAAATCCAAGTGAATTCTTTTCAAAGGATATTGACATAGAGGAGTTATACACTGAAATAGAAGAAAATCTAAATTTATATATAGGTAAAGAGGCTACTATAGATAGAATAAGAGCTTTCAAGTCTTACACCCAGCTAATATTCATATTTTCTTCAGTAATAAATTCAATTCAAAATGGTCCAGTATCACGCCCTCACTCCTCTTTAGCAAAAATATTATCCCATCACGATATGATTGCTACTTTCAATTGGGATACCCTAATGGATCGTGCTTTAAATGTTGAAACGGATTGGAATACTGATGTTGGATATGGATTCCTACCTAAAAGTATATATCGTAATGGATGGGTGGCTCCAAATGATACAAATTTGAATGCGCCACAACTAATTAAGTTACATGGCTCTGTAAATTGGTTAAGTAGTCATCCAATGAGCCCTGAAAAGGATATAGTGCTAACGCAGGAATCTGCACCAGATACTGTATGGGTCTATGAAAATACCATTGAACCTTATCCATGTTTCGCTGGGAGATATTCAGCAGGTTATGAGGATTTCTCTTATGGATATTATCCACCAAATATACTAGATGATCGTGGTAGGATGGTTGATAATGGACATTTTTTAGTTCGTACCAGAATGAAATTACCTTGGGTTCCTGAGGGGATTGCGAGTGATAGAGGTCTAGTATCCATTCCATTGATAATCCCTCCGGTAAAAATAAAAAATTACCATGGATATGGGGCTTTATTTGATGGCCTGTGGGATAATGCTAAAAAAGGAATTGAAAGAGCAGATCATATCATTATTATTGGGTATTCTTTCCCTAGAACAGATTTAAAAAGTAACCAACTTTTTGTTGATGCATTTATGAATAGGAAAAACATTCCTTATGTTACTATATTGGATCCTCAACCAGAGAAAGTCGCCGATAAGTTTCGACTGGAATTTGGTATACCGAATTCTCACTTGAGAGTTATCAAGGGTTATTTTTCTGATGAAACTGATATTTGTAACTTGTTGACTTTTATGGGGTGGAATTAATATTTTTTCTGGTTGTTTCAGTTAGCATGAAAATTGCGTTTCATGATGATATGTAAATAGCCGTCAGATATTTATCAGCGCTACTGATAGTGCAAAATATCTAAGTCGTCAGCTATTTAGATAATATATCTTTAATTAGTTTTATGCCAAGCTACCACAGGCTATGTACGCCCTTGCTTAAAACTGGTTCTTAGATTGAACAGTGCAATACGTTTAGGCTAAGAAGTGTTATTACTGATAAATCATTTTATGAAGGAGTGGAGAGTGGGGGATTCTAGTAACGGTAAGAAGTGAAAGATAAAGAAGAGCTTGTTGCAGGTGGACGGACTAGTGGAGATCCCCATGTGACTGGTGGAGGGCATATGTTGTCAGGTTTCCCCGCTTGCTAACGGGGATTTCCCCACTTTATTCCCCGCGACAAAATCACGTTAAGATCAGCGGATTAAGGCGAAATGATAATTCCCCCGTTTCCCCCGTATTTTCTACTTCATTATGAATAATCTGAGAGAAAGGGACCGTAGAAAGACCGTAGCTGTGAGGTAAGGAAAGGCATACCAGAGGATGTTGATACGTCTAAAAGTAACGAAGATCTGCGAAAAAGGTGAGAAATCCAGCAAACAAATAACCTGTTGCAACGACCAGAAATCTACCGTAGCCAGAAAAGGAAAAGCCCCGCTTTGCAGCGAGGCCTTATGAATAGTGGTGCCCGGACTCGGAATCGAACCAAGGACACGGGGATTTTCAATCCCCTGCTCTACCGACTGAGCTATCCGGGCAACGGGGCGCATTAAACCCGATCTGCCCGTTGCCGTCAACGAAAAATGTTGTTTTCGTTACAGACTGCGCAATCTCTCGCCATTTCGCCGCACTCTTAAGCGAAAAAGTGCGTCCAGAGCGCAGAAAGCGGCATGGCGAGCAGCAATGCGGGCAGCATATTCACCACCGCAAACATCTTGATCCCGCAAATACGTAGGCCCGTCGCCAGCAGCAGCAGGCCGCCGACGGCGGTGAAGTCCGCCATCATCGCCGGCGTGGTCAGCGGAAGAATCAAGGTGGCGCAGGTGGCGAGTGCCAGCTGAATAAGCAGCATCGGCACGGAAATCGCGGCAACGGCAATGCCGAGCGTGGTGGCGAAAATGGTGGCGGTGAAGAAGTCGAGAAACGCTTTTGCAATCAATATGCTCGGGTCGCCCGTCATCCCTTCCTGCATCGAACCGAAAATCCCGGTGCCGCTGGCGCAAAACAGAATAATGATGGCGACGTAGTTCTGAATAAACGACTCGTGCGTGCCGTGCTTCGCCTTGCCCGGACGGGCAATCAGGTTTTTGGCTTTGCCTACCGCGCTATTGATGCCTTTTTCCAGGTAGCAAAACTCGCCAATCAGCGCGCCGAGCAGGGTGGCCAGCACCATGACGGGCAGGTTGGCGCATTTGATCACTAAAAGGATGCCGATGCCTAAGGATGCCAGGCCGAATATAGAGGGCATGGATGAGCGGATACGCTCCGGCAGCCGCTGACTCAACACTGCGCCCAGTACGCCGCCCAGCAATACGGCTCCGGCGTTAATAAATGGCCCGATAACCACGGTTAACTCCTGTTATTTACTCATTGATATTGCATTATTATGGCACGTCAGGCCAGCGCGGGCCTTAGCTTTGGGTGGTTTCGTGCATACTGATTCCTTCTTGCGCCTCAAAATAAAAGGTGACATGATTGCGCGAATTTTCTCCTTCCTGTCTCACCGTTCGGTGAGGGTATTTGCGCTTATGAAAACCATGAAAATTGCCGTCAGCCATGAGCTGGTATCCAAAGTTTCTACGCACCGTGAAAAGGTGACGCTGGATAACACCGATTTCACCGATGTGGCGGCAGTCGTCATTACGGTGGTTGAAAGCTACAGCGGCATTCTCGCATTGCTGAAGCGTACGGGCTTTCAGCTACCGGTGTTTATGTTCTCGCAAGAGCCTGGAGAGATGCCTGATGGCGTCACGGCGATTATCTCGGGTAAAGCTCAGGAGTTTCTGGAACTGGAGAGCGCCGCCTGCCGTTACGAAGAGGATCTGCTGCCGCCTTTTTTCGACACCCTGAGCCAGTACGTGGAGATGGGCAACAGCACCTTCGCCTGTCCGGGCCACCAGCACGGGGCATTTTTCAAAAAACACCCGGCAGGGCGACAGTTCTATGATTTCTTCGGTGAGAACGTGTTTCGCGCCGACATGTGCAACGCCGACGTTAAGCTGGGCGATCTGCTGATCCACGAAGGCTCCGCCAAGCACGCGCAAAAGTTCGCGGCGAAAGTGTTCAACGCGGACAAAACCTACTTTGTGCTGAACGGTACGTCAGCGGCCAACAAGGTGGTGACCAACGCGCTGCTGACGCGCGGCGACCTGGTGCTGTTCGACCGCAACAACCATAAATCTAACCACCACGGGGCGCTGATCCAGGCGGGCGCCACGCCGGTGTATCTTGAGGCAGCGCGAAATCCGTTTGGCTTTATTGGCGGGATTGACGAGCACTGCTTTAATGACGCGTATCTTCGGAACCTGATCCGCGAGGCTGCGCCGGAGAAGGCCGACGAGGCCCGCCCGTTCCGCCTGGCGATCATCCAGCTTGGCACCTACGACGGGACGATCTACAACGCTCGCCAGGTGATCGACAAGATCGGCCATCTGTGTGACTACATTCTCTTTGACTCCGCCTGGGTGGGCTACGAGCAGTTTATTCCGATGATGGCGGAAACGTCCCCGCTCTTGCTGGAGCTGAACGAGAACGATCCGGGCATTTTCGTGACCCAGTCGGTGCATAAGCAGCAGGCCGGGTTCTCGCAAACGTCGCAGATCCATAAAAAGGATAACCACATTCGCGGCCAGGCGCGCTTCTGCCCGCACAAGCGGCTGAACAACGCGTTTATGCTGCACGCCTCCACCAGCCCGTTTTATCCGCTGTTCGCGGCGCTGGACGTGAACGCCAAAATCCACGAAGGGGAGAGCGGGCGCAGGCTGTGGGCGGAGTGCGTCGAGCTGGGCATTGAGGCGCGCAAGGCTATCATTGCCAACTGCCATATGATCAAACCGTTTATCCCGCCGGTGGTGGCGGGGCGGCCGTGGCAGGATCATCCGACTCACGCTATCGCCAGCGAGCTTCGCTTCTTCAGCTTCGAGCCGGGGGCCAAATGGCACGGGTTTGAAGGCTATGCGAGCGAGCAGTACTTTGTCGACCCGTGCAAGCTGCTGCTGACCACGCCGGGCATTGATGCCGAAACCGGGGAGTACACGGATTTCGGTATCCCGGCGACGATTCTGGCGCACTACCTGCGTGAAAACGGCATCGTGCCGGAGAAGTGCGATCTCAACTCGATCCTGTTCCTGCTGACGCCTGCCGAAAGCAGCGAGAAGCTGGCGCAGCTGGTGGCGATGCTGGGCCAGTTTGAGCAGCATATTGAAGACGACACGCCGCTGGCGGACGTGCTGCCGACGATCTTTCAGAAATACCCGGTGCGCTACCGGGATTACACGCTCCGCCAGCTGTGCCAGGAGATGCACGATCTCTACGTCAGCTTTGACGTGAAGGATCTGCAGAAGGCGATGTTCCGCAAGGAGAGCCTGCCTGCGGTGGTGATGAACCCGCAGGATGCGAACCGGGCCTATATTCGCGGAGAGGTGGAGCTGGTGCGCATACGGGATGCCGCAGGGCGCATTGCTGCTGAAGGGGCGCTGCCCTATCCGCCGGGCGTGCTGTGCGTGGTGCCGGGTGAAGTCTGGAGCGGGGCGGTACAGCGCTACTTCCTGGCGCTGGAGGAGGGCATCAACCTCCTGCCGGGCTTCTCGCCGGAATTGCAGGGCGTGTACAGCGAGAAGGATGCCGACGGGATCAAGCGGCTGTATGGGTATGTGTTGAAGTAGTGTGGGCCGTTGCCCCTCACCCTAACCCTCTCCCCAAAGGGGAGAGGGGATGGCACGGAGCCGTCTTTTCACCCTCGCCCCTTTGGGGAGAGGGCCGGGGTGAGGGGATTAAGCCGCACTACGCTTGTACATCCTCCTCGGGTGCCCAATCTTGCCGTACAGCATCTCCACGCTCAGAAAACCCGTTTCCACGCAGTGTTCCAGATAGCGCCGGGTGGTGGTTTTACTCAATCCCGTCTCGCTTACCACTTCATCTACCGAAAAGCAGTGGGTTGCCTTGGCGTTAAACAGCGCCTGAACCCGCGCCAGCGTATTCTCCTCAATGCCCTTGCTGCCGCTGTCCTGGCGGTAGTTTTTCGCCTGTAGCTGATAGAGCGAATCGACGTTCTGCTGGTCGACAATCTTCCAGACCCGCTGCTGTTCGGCAAACTGCACAAAGCGCTCCAGCGACTGGCTGAGCCGCTTCCAGGAGACCGGCTTGAGGATATAGTCAAACGCGCCGTTGCGAATCGCCTGGCTGCAGGTGTCCATATCGCTGGCGGCGGTGATGAAAATCACCGAGCAGTTGGCGCGGGTCAGCATCGGGTTACTGATAAGGGTGATGCCTTTGCCGTCAGGCAGATAGTTATCCAGCAGCATCAGCTGCGGCTGTTTACTCTCAAGCTGAACCTGCGCGTCGGCCAGCGACGAGGCAATCCCGACCAGCCGCAGGCGCGGATGTTTACTTATCAGCTCCGCGTGCAGCTGTGCCAGTTCGTTCTCGTCTTCAACAATCAGTACGTCGATAAGTTCATGTTGCATAGTCGGTATCTTCCAGTTGCCGGACGGTTCCCGAGGCCGGGATAAACAGTGAGAAAATGGCACCGTGCGGCGTGTTATCGGCAACTTCTATTGTGCCGCCAGCCTGCGTGACGTAGCTTTCGATCAGATACAGGCCAATCCCGTGATCGCCCCGCGTTTTGGTGGTGATGCCGCGTTCAAAGATCCGGTCACGGATCGCCGGTGTAATGCCAACGCCCTGGTCGGCCACTTCAATAATCAGCTCCTGCTCGCTGAGTTTTATCAGCACTTCCACCGGCGCATGGGGAAGCGGCGACCGCTGCGTCGCTTCGATGGCGTTATCCAGCAGGTTGCCAATAATCGAAATCAGCTCTTGCTCCCCCAGCGGCAGGAACGGTTTGTCCAGCCGACACGCCGGATCGAAACTCAGCTCGACGCCTTTCTCCCGCGCGCGGGCGGCTTTCCCCAGCAGCAGCCCGCAAAGTGTCGGGGAACTAAAGCGGGAGGAGATAAAGTCCAGCAGCTCCTGGGCATGCTCCGACTGCGCCTGAATGTAGCCAATCGCTTCCTCATAGCGGCCCATATGCAGCAGGCCGGAGAGGGTGGTCATCCGGTTTAACTGCTCATGGCGCATAATGCGCAGGTTATCGACGTAGCGTTTTACCTGGCTGAGCTGGGCGCTCAGCGAGTCGATCTCGTTGCGATCGCGGAAGGTGATCACCCAGCCCTGCAGTGACCCCTCAAGCATGATGTGTACCCGGCTGGCAATGACCGTGAGATCGTTAAAGCGGCAAATCTCGTCATGGGTATCTTTCGCCAGCATCGTCTGCGTGTCGAAGAACGGGACCGGATCGATCACCTGGCTTATCAACTGCCCGCGCAGTTCCCGGGCCGGCTGGCTCAGGCCCAGCAGCTTGCGCGCCGCCTGGTTGATTACCTCTATGCGCCGTTCGTTATCAATGGCGATTACGCCTTCGTAGATGGACTCCATCATCGCCTTTTGCTGGCGCACCAGCAGGCCGATTTCTCGTGGCTCCAGGGAGAAGATCTGCTTCTTGATGCTGCGGGTAAAGAACCAGGAGAAGACAAAGAGGGCGATCAGCAGCAGCACGGCGGCAATCAGGATATTGACCACTTTACTGACGGTAATGGTGTCCAGGTAGCTGGTGAGATAGCCCACCGAAACAATGCCGACTACCTGCCCGGCGTCGTTGAAAATGGGCGCTTTACTGCGCAGCGAAATGCCCAGCCCGCCTTTACGAATGGTTGTCGTGCTCTTTCCATGCAGCACGGCTTCATTGTCGCCGCCGACCAGCGTCGTGCCCACCCTGTCGGCAAAGACGGAGTGAAAAAGATGCCGTCCCGTATTATCGCCAATGACAATAAAGCTGGCGTCGCTGTGCGCGGCCATTTTCTGCATAAAATCATGAATGGCGTTGATATCTTTTTGTTCAACTTCAGTACGCAATGACGGAATAAGCGCAATCTCTTCCGCCTGTATTTTGGCGCGCGCGCTCATTTCCTGATATAGCTGTTTTCCGACATCGGCATAATAATATCCGCCCAGCAGCGCAAAAAGCACTGAGAAAAAGGCAACCAGCGAAATAAACAGCTTAATCTGGAAAGAGACTTTCATAACTATCACGCAAAGTAGCGGCAAAGATCGTCAATATATCATCTTTTTTCATGCGGATGTCCGCTTTGCGGGAAACTTGTGATCCCTTGCACAGCAAGGGCTGTAAATGATTTATCCTGAAGGCTTAGGCTCTTCATGTCGCTAAGTTAAATGTTATTTGCTTGTTCAATTCAGAAAAGAAACCATAAAAACCACGATAATAAATAAGGCATAAATCACATTAAATAAAAGAAACCATTAAAACCATAGCTGCCATTAAAACTTCGCTTTTAATATGCCATTCCTCACATAAAGTAAGCCTTTGTGACTCTAAGCTGAACGCACAAAATAACTAAGGGGCTTATTATGAGCACAACTGACGATTCTTTCTCTGTTACCCACGACCCGATTGAAATTCAGCGGCCTTCGCTCAAGGAGCGCTGGTGGCATATTATGGATACCTGGAAAATCGGGATTATTCCTCTGCCGCTGTTCGTTCTGGCGGGCGCGCTGATTGCGATTGACTGCCTGGGCGGAAAGCTGCCGAGCGACATCGTGGTGATGGTCGCGACGCTGGCCTTCTTCGGCTTTGCCTGCGGCGAGTTTGGCAAACGCCTGCCGATTGTCGGCAAGCTCGGCGCGGCGGCGATTTGCGCCACCTTTATCCCTTCCGCGCTGGTCTATTACGGCCTGCTGCCGGACGTGGTGGTCGAGTCCACCACTAAGTTCTACAAATCCACCAACATTCTCTATCTCTACATCTGCTGCATTATTGTCGGCAGCATCATGAGCATGAACCGCACCGTGCTGATTCAGGGCTTCCTGCGCATCTTCTTCCCGATGCTGTGCGGAGAAATCGTCGGCATGCTGGTGGGGATGGGCGTCGGCCTGGCGCTGGGCCTTGAGCCGTTCCAGATCTTCTTCTTTATCATTCTGCCGATTATGGCGGGCGGCGTCGGGGAAGGGGCAATTCCGCTTTCCATCGGCTATGCCACCCTGCTGCACATGGACCAGGGCGTGGCGCTCGGCCGCGTGCTGCCGATGGTGATGCTCGGCGGCCTGACGGCAATCATTATCTCCGGCTGCCTGAACCAGCTCGGTAAACGCTACCCGCACCTGACCGGTGAAGGCCAGCTGATGCCTAACCGCGCGAATGCCGATGCCACCGTCTCGCAGCCAGCGTTTTCCGGCAAAGCGGACGTCACCACCATCGCCTCCGGCGCGCTGCTGGCGGTGCTGCTCTACATGCTCGGCATGCTCGGCCACAAGCTGATTGGCCTGCCTGCTCCGGTCGGCATGCTGTTTATGGCGGTGCTGGTGAAGCTCTGCAACGGCGCCTCTCCGCGCCTGCTGGAAGGCTCGCAGGTGGTGTACAAATTCTTCCAGACCTCGGTGACCTACCCGATTCTCTTCGCCGTTGGCGTGGCCATCACCCCGTGGCATGAACTGGTGGCGGCCTTCACCGTCAGCAACCTGCTGGTGATCGTCAGCACCGTCTCCGCGCTGGTGGCGACCGGCTTCTTCGTCGGCAAAAAGATTGGTATGCACCCGATTGACGTCGCCATCGTCTCCTGCTGCCAGAGCGGGCAGGGCGGTACCGGCGACGTGGCGATCCTGACCGCAGGCAACCGCATGAGCCTGATGCCGTTCGCCCAGATTGCAACCCGAATCGGCGGGGCGATTAACGTCTCTATTTCACTGCTGATTCTGGGTAACTTCCTCGTTTAAGTATTCAGGAAAGAACAATGAAACTCGCAAGCTTTTTATACCAGGGAAAACGCAGCTACGGCATCGTCCAGGCCGAAGGCGTGATTGATTTAGGCCGCCGTCTGGGCGACCGCTACGGCGACCTCAAGGCGCTGCTGCAGGGCAACGGGCTGGCGCTGGCCACCCGTTACCTGAACGACGCGGTGGACGTGCCGATGAGCGCCATCACCTTCTTGCCGGTGATCGTGCAGCCGGAAAAAATCCTCTGCGTGGGCATGAACTACGCCGACAAGCGCAAGGAGTTTGACCAGCACAACCCGGCCCCGACGCTGTTCGTCCGCTTCCCGGATTCACAAACCGGCCACAACGAGCCGGTGCTGAAGCCGCGCCACTCCAGCGAATTCGACTACGAAGGCGAGCTGGCGGTGATCATCGGGAAGGGCGGGGAGAACATCAGACGCGACGACGCCCTGCGCCACGTGGCGGGCTACAGCTGCTACATGGACGGCTCCGCCCGCGACTGGCAGCACACCTGGTTCACCGCCGGAAAAAACTGGCGCCAGACCGGGGCGTTTGGTCCGTGGATGGCGACGGCGGATGAGATCCCGGATCCGCACCAGCTTGCGATCCGCACCTGGCTGAACGGCCGCATGGTGCAGGAAGACAACACCAGCAGCATGATCCACAAGGTCGCGGAGCTGATCGAGTACATCAGCACCTTCACCCGCTTAAGCCCGGGCGACGTGATCATCACCGGATCTCCGGGCGGGGTGGGTAAAAAGCGTAACCCGCCGCTGTTTATGAAGGAGGGGGATCGCATTGAGGTGGAGATCGAGCATATCGGTCATCTGAGCAACGTGATCGTGGAAGCGCCAGCCGTCGGGCTTGCGGCGGCTCACTGAGAAAGGCGGCATGAACAGTCAACCCATCGATTTTCGCCACACCCTCGTGGCGAAACACCCGGAACGCTTAAGCCAGATCCGCTACCTGCTGGCAGACAGCGGCCTTGGCCTGGACAACGACATCACGCTGTTTGTCGAAGCCTGGTCCGGCGCGCAGCTGGTGGGTTGCGCAGGGCTTGCCGCCAACGTTATCAAGTGCGTGGCGGTCGACGAGCAGCTTCGCGGCGAGAACCTCAGCGCGCGGCTGCTGGCAGAGGTGGAAAATGCGGCGCTGGAGCGCGGCCATTTTCACCTCTTCCTCTGCACCCGTCCGTGCAATCGGGAGCGCTTTGCCCGCAGCGGCTTCTGGCCGATTGCCCAGAGCGGCAACAACGCGGTGCTGATGGAGAACACCCCGCAGGGTATCGAGCGCTACTGCCGTTCCCTGCGCGCGAAGCGCAGGTGCGGGGAGAACATTGGCGCGATAGTGATGAACGCCAATCCGTTCACCCTCGGCCACCGACATCTGGTGGAGCAGGCGGCGCAGCGGTGCGATGCCCTGCATCTGTTCGTGGTGCGTGAAGACGCGTCCTTCTTCCCGTTCAGCGCCCGTCTTGAGATGGTGCGCGCGGGCGTGGCGCATCTGCCAAACGTGGTGGTGCATGAAGGCTCGCAGTACATCATCTCCCGCGCCACCTTCCCGGCCTACTTCCTGAAGGAGACCGGCAAAGTGCAGCAGGCGTGGAGCGAGATCGACGTGCTGATCTTCCGGGACTTCATCGCCCCGGCGCTCGGCATCACCCACCGCTTCATCGGCTCGGAGCCGTTTTGCGATATCACCCGCCAGTACAACCAGACGCTGCACGACCTGCTGGCCTCGCACATCGAGGTGGTGGAAATGCCGCGCATCAAGGCCACCGGCAACGCTATTTCGGCGTCCGAAGTGCGCCGCTTACTGAAGACACAGCAGTTTTCCCGGATCCGGGAGATCGTCCCGGACTCCACCTTCGCGCATCTCGAAACGCATTATCGTGCGAGTGCGGAAGTCGCATAACTATCAGGAATTTATCATGAAAATTGTAAGGGAGGCGCTGGCCGGAACGCAGGAGTCCAGCGACCTGATGGTGAAAATCGCTCCCGCTCACGATGAGCTGGAGATTGTCATCCACAGTGAAGTGATTAAGCAGTTTGGCGAGCAGATTCGCCAGGTGGTCAACGACACGCTGTGCGCTATGAACGTGCGCCAGGGACTCATCATTATTGAAGACAAAGGGGCGCTGGACTGTGTGATCCGCGCCCGCCTGCAGAGCGCGCTTCTGCGCGCTGCCGATGAGCAGGCCATCAACTGGGGGGCGCTGAAATGAGCAAGCTCCGCCGCAGTATGCTGTTCCTGCCGGGCGCCAACGCCGCCATGCTCTCCACCGCGTTTATCTATCGCCCCGACTCCATCATGTTTGACCTTGAGGACGCCGTCGCCCTGCGCGAGAAGGATACCGCGCGCATGCTGGTGTTCCACGCGCTTCAGCACCCGATGTATCAGGATATCGAAACCGTGGTACGCATTAACCCTCTGAGCACGCCGTTTGGCCTGCTGGATCTGGAGGCGGCCGTGCGCGCGGGCGTGGACGTTATTCGTCTGCCGAAAACCGACACGCCGGACGACATCTACGAGCTGGAAGGCCACCTTGAGCGCATTGAGCGCGAGTGCGGCCGGGCGGTTGGCTCCACTCGCGTGATGGCAGCGATTGAGTCAGCCGTTGGCGTCATCAACGCCGTGGCGATTGCCCGCAGCTCTGTGCGCCTCATCGGCATTGCGCTGGCCGCCTTTGACTACGTGATGGACATGCAGACCGAGCGCGGCGACGGCACCGAGCTGTTCTACGCCCGCTGCGCCGTGCTGCACGCCGCCCGCGCGGCGGGCATCGACGCGTTCGACGTGGTGTGGTCAGACGTTAACGACGAGGCCGGGTTCCTGCGCGAGGTCGATCTGATCCGCAAGATGGGCTTCAACGGCAAATCGCTGATTAACCCGCGCCAGATTGACCTGCTGCACAACGCCTACGCCCCGACTCAGGAAGAGGTGGATCACGCCAAAAGGGTGATTGAGGCGGCAGAAGAGGGCGAGCGTAACGGCCTGGGCGTGGTGTCGCTCAACGGCAAAATGGTGGATGCACCGATTATTAACCACGCGCAGGTGGTGCTGGAGCGCGCGGCGGCCTCCGGCGTGCGTCGGTAAGGATGAGATGATGAATCAGACAGAACTTCTTCACGTGAATTTTCCCCATCTGCGAGACTTAAAACCCTTTGATACCGCCCACAGCGCCACGCCGTGGCTGGCGGACAGCGACGCGAAGCATAGCCGCAAGCTCTGCGCCTCCATTGAAGAGGCGGTTAAGCGCTGCGGCCTGCGGGACGGAATGACCATCTCCTTCCACCACGCGTTTCGCGAAGGCGACCGGGTGATCAACACCGTCGTGGCGCTGCTGGCGCGAATGGGATTCAAAAACCTGACGCTGGCCTCCAGTTCGCTGATGACCTGCAACGACGCGCTGATCGAGCATATCGAAAGCGGCGTCATCACCCGGATTTACACCTCGGGCATGCGCGGCAGGCTGGCGGACGCCATCTCCCACGGGCTGATGGACGAGCCGGTGCAGATTCACTCCCACGGCGGGCGCGTGAAGCTGCTTCAGGACGGCGAGCTGAATATCGACGTGGCGTTTCTCGGCGTGCCGTGCAGCGATGAGTTTGGCAACGCCAACGGGACGCACGGTAAATCGTGCTGCGGTTCCCTGGGCTACGCGATGGTGGACGCGCACTTTGCCCGCAAGGTGGTACTGCTGACCGAAGAGCTGGTGCCGTTCCCCAATATGCCCGCCAGCCTGGTGCAGGACCAGGTGGACTACATCGTGCAGGTGGAGAGCGTGGGCGACCCGGCGAAAATCAGCGTCGGCGCGGCGCGCGTCACCAGCAACCCGCGCGAGCTGATGATTGCCCGCTATGCGGCGGACGTGATTGAACACTCCGGCTACTTCAAACCGGGCTTCTCGATGCAGACCGGCTCCGGCGCGGCGGCCACCGCCTGCACCCGCTTTATGGAAGAGAAGATGGAGCGCAGCGGCGTGAAGGCGCGCTTTGCGCTCGGCGGCATCACCGGCAGCCTGGTGGATCTGCACGAGAAGGGGCTCATTGAAAAGCTGCTCGACACCCAGTGCTTTGACGGCCAGGCGGCGGCCTCGCTGGCGCGCAACCCGGACCACGTGGAGATCTCCACCAACGTTTACGCCAACCCCGGCAGCAAGGCGGCAAGCTGCGACCAGCTCGACGTGGTGATCCTCAGCGCCCTCGAAATCGACGTTGATTTCAACGTTAACGTTATTACCGGCTCCGACGGCGTGATGCGCGGCGCGTCCGGCGGACACTGCGACGTGGCCGCCGCGGCAAACCTGACCATCGTCGTCGCGCCGCTGCTGCGAAGCCGCATTCCGACGGTCGTGAAGCGGGTTACCACGCGGCTTACGCCAGGCGAAAGCATCGACGTGCTGGTTACCGATCACGGCATTGCGGTCAACCCGGCGCGCCCGGAGATCCGCGAGCGTCTGCTGAAGGCCGGGCTGAAGGTTGTGGACATCAGCGCGCTCTACGAGCGGGCAATTTCCCTGACCGGCGTACCAAAACCGATTGAATTTACAGACAAAATCGTCGGGGTGATCCGCTACCGCGACGGCAGCGTGATCGACACTGTGCGACAGGTAAAGGAGTGAATATGACGATTGCGACACCCGTGCGGGCGGGTGTCAGCCTGGAGGAACTGCTGGCGGCGAAAGAGCGCCGCGCAGCCCGTCAGGCTGACGTGCTTGAGCACTATAAACAGCCGGTGATCTCCCTCACGCTGGTCACGCCAGGGGAAATTAAGGACAGCCTGCGCTATCGCAACACCATGGGCGTGGCGCTACAAACGTGCGACCAGCTGCTGTGGGAGCACCGCTGGCAGGTGCTGGATCGTCAGGTGCTGTGGCTGCCCACCGGGCCTGAGGCCATCTGGTGCGTGGCGCATCCGGCGGTGGAAATCAAAGCGCACTGTGCGGAGCTGGAGCAGACGCACCCGCTCGGCAGGCTGTGGGATCTGGACGTGATTTGCCCTCAGAACGGCCACGTCGGGCGCCAGTCGCTGGGGGCGAACCTCAGACGCTGCCTGATCTGCGACGAGCCCGCTCACGCCTGCTCCCGTTCACGAAAGCATCCTGTTGAGGCGGTGGTTTCCCGCGTGGAGAAGATGATTGATGACTGGTTTGCTCGCGACTAAGCCGCGCCCGGCTGACGTGCCCTCGCTTGCCGAAGCGGCGCTGTGGCAGGAGCTGGAGCTGACGCCCAAGCCGGGGCTGGTGGACACGCTTAACAGCGGTTCCCATCGCGATATGGACCACGCGCTGTTTGTCCGCAGCATTATGGCGATTGCGCCCTGGTTTTCACGCTTTGCGGAACTTGGTAACGCGCATGCGGATAAGCCCGCTGACGCACAGCTACGGATAATCCGCCCGATGGGGATGGCCTGCGAGCAGGCGATGTACGTCGCGACGGGCGGGGTGAACACCCACAAGGGCGGGATTTTTGCTCTGGGTTTACTGTGCTTCGCCGCCGGGCGTGTGAAAAACGTCTCGGCAGACAGTCTCTGCTGTGAGGTGAGTAACATCTGCCGCGGGCTGGTGTCGCGGGAGCTGGCCGCGCGCAGCGGACGGGCGACGGCGGGCGAGCGGCAGTATCAGCAGTACGGCTTAACCGGGGCACGAGGCGAAGCGGAGAGCGGTTTTGCGACGGTACGTAAGGCGCTGAGGCAGTGGAACGAACGGTCGCTTCACGGCCTGCTGTTGCGCCTGATGGCGGTCAATCAGGACAGCAATCTCGTGTCGCGCGGCGGCATTCAGGGGCTGCGCTACGTTCAGGGCTACGCGCGGGAGCTGCTGGCTAACGGCTGGGACCGCGAGGCGTTGCGTAGAATGGATAATGCATTGATCGAACGGAATTTAAGCCCTGGAGGCAGCGCGGATTTGCTGTCAGTGGGGTGGGTACTTGCTGCAATAAAATAGCCGGGCGGCGGCTTCGCCTGCCCGGCACAACAATTAATGCGCGACTGGCTGTACGCCGTGCGGTTCGCGTACATGCTTGTACTGGAACAGCACGATAAACGCGAAGAACAGCACCAGCGAGTACCCCGCGAAGATCAGCCACACCGGCTGCCAGTTGGTGATGCCGTTGGTGGTGTACATCTCAACCACTTTACCGCTCACCACGCCGCCCAGAATACAGCCGAAGCCGTTGGTCATCATCAGGAACATACCCTGCGCGCTGGCGCGGATTTCAGGCTTCACCTCTTTTTCCACAAACACCGAACCGGAGATGTTGAAGAAGTCGAAGGCGCAGCCGTAAACAATCATCGACAGCACCAGCAGCACGGTACCGAACGCGCTCGGGTCGCCGTAGGCGAACAGGCCGAAGCGCAGCATCCACGCGGCGATACTGATCAGCATAACGTTCTTGATGCCGTAGCGGCTCAGGAAGAACGGGATGGTCAGGATGAACAGCGTCTCGGAGATCTGCGAGATGGACATCATCACCGACGCGTGCTCAACGATAAAGCTGCCGGCAAACAGCGGATCGTTATCGAAGCTGTGCAGGAAGGTGTTGCCGAACATGTTGGTGATCTGCAGCTCCGCGCCCAGCAGCATGGAGAAGATAAAGAAGATCGCCATGCGTTTGTTTTTGAACAGCGCGAACGCGTCCAGGCCGAGCATGGTGCTCCAGCTCTGGTTTTTCTGCTGGTTAGACACCGGAATGGTTGGCAGCGTCAGGGTGAACAGCGCCAGCAGCACGGAGAGCGCCGCGCCGATGTACAGCTGCATATGGCTCAGCTCGAAGCCCGCGAAGCTCACGCCCCACATCGCCATGATAAAGCCGATGGTGCCCCAGATACGGATAGGCGGGAAATCGGTGACGATATCCAGGCCGGCAGATTTCAGGCGGTAGTAGGAGATGGTGTTGATCAGCCCAAGCGTTGGCATATAGGCCAGCGAGTTAAGCAGGATCACCATAAACATCGCCCCCGGCGTGGTCACTTCGGCCGCCATAAACAGCGTCCCCGCACCCACCAGATGGCAAAGCATGTACAGCCATTTCGCGCTTAACCACTTATCCGCCACGATACCGAGCAGCGTTGGCATAAAGACAGCCGCAATACCCAGCGAGCTGTATACGGCACCGATTGACGCACCGTCGAACTTGAGCGTCACAAACATATAGGAGCCGAGTGTAGTCAGCCAGCTACCCCACAGGCAGAACTGCAGAAACGACAATATTTTAAGCTGCAGCTTAAGGTTCATGTTACTTTCCTCACAAGTGAGCGGGAGATATGTTGTTTTTGGAACATTCAGGGTTGTTATTTGATGCAATTCTATCAGTTGGCAACGATATGTTTTGTTACCTCCCGCAAAAAAATGCAATCCACATTAATTTGCAGTTTGGATTGTGATGCAAATAACATTTTCGTATGGGTGGGATGGGGTGAGTGCGGTTTATTCCCCCTCACCCTGCCCTCTCCCCAAAGGGGAGAGGGTGTTCAAGTTCCCTCTCCCCTTTGGGGAGAGGGTTAGGGTGAGGGGAGATGTTAGTTTCTAGCGGCGACGATAGTTCTTCTGCGCCGTATTCACCTTGTACAGATAGCGGCGGGATTCCGCAGACGGGTGGCGGGTGGTGAGGGTTGAGTAGACATCCCCCGGCGCCATGCTGTTGATGATGTTCGCGGCCTGCACTTTGTCATTCGAGAACACGCGCAGCACGCTGCCCGCGCCGCCGTTGTAGGCGGTGATTACCGCGTAGCGACGTGAGGTCGGATTATCAATTCCGCCAAGATAGACATTGTTCAGCATCGCCAGATAGGCCGTGCCGGTATCAATGTTGCTTTGCGGGTCGAACAGGTAGCTGCGGCTCGGCGTGCCGGATTTGCCCTGCGAGCGGAAGACATCTTTACCGGCGCTGTGCTGGACAACCTGCATCAGCCCCAGCGCGTCAGAACGGCTGACCGCGTACGGGTTGAACGACGATTCGGTCTGCATAATTGCCAGGATCAGCGACTCATCCACGCCGTACTTGCGCGAGGCCTGACGCACCATGCCGAGGTACTTATGCGCACGCTTGTCGAGGTGGTTCGGCACGAGATTAATGGTGACGCTGTAGATAATCTTCAGGCCGTTAGAGCGGCTTTTCAGGCGCGTCTGCAGCAGGTAGTCGGCAAATTTCGTGGCACGGCCTTCCCAGCGGATCGGCTGTCCGGTCTGGTCGACAACCTGACCGTACAGGAACGGCTCTTTTGAGATGGTGATGTCGTCCGCATCGGAGTAGAGATCGATAGATCCCGGATCGTCACCCATCAACAGGGTTTTGACGATCGCCTGACGCAGCCGTGCCGCAGGGTCGGTGCCTGCGATGGTTTCAATGGTGATCGTACCCTCATCAAAGTTGATGTGGCTACGGGTCAGATAGGCGTCGGTGTACTTAACGTAGTCCTTCGGTCCGGCAATAAGAACTTCGTTAAATCCCCATATGTTCTCGATGTTATGGGCAAACTGCCCCATCAAAATGTCAAAACCGTTGGTGTCCTTGACCCAGGCTTCGTTGTATTCATCGCCTTTTTTGGACGAACACGAGACCAGCAACGGCGCAACAAGGGCTAGCGCTAAAAGTTTTTTCATCATTCCGGGAGTGCGTGTTGTGTTTGCTTTAACGGCGGGGTTTCACCCGCACGCTGTTATTTTTCCGGCGGCGTATAGCCTTCGATGTGTACGTCTTTGCCTTCGAACAGGAAGCTCACCATCTCCTGCTCCAGCAGCTTGCGGTGCTCCGGGTTCATCATGCTGAGCTTTTTCTCGTTGATCAGCATGGTCTGCTTTTTCTGCCACTGTCCCCAGGCTTCTTTGGAGATCTCGTTGTAGATGCGCTTACCCAGATCTCCTGGATAAAGCTGGAAATCCTGGCCCTCAGCGTCGCGCTGCAGGAAAGTACAAAAAATGGTTCTGGCCATACGTATTCCTCTTTTTTAGCCGATGCTAAACCATTGCACCGGCACGTAATTGCTGTAACAGGCGCTCCACGGGAGCCGCCAGCCCGACTGATGGCGGTTGCGCTAAGTTATACCAGAGAGCAGTGCCTTCATCCATGCACGAGGTGAATGAGGACACGGGAAGCCACATAGGCACAATATCCAGATGGAAATGGCTGAAAGTATGGCGGAACGCGTTCAGCTGCGTCAGGGCATCTGCCGCAATGCCGCGTTGCTTAAGCCATTCCCGAAGCGAGGCTTCATCCTCAAACTGTGGGAAGCAGTATAGACCACCCCACAGGCCGCTTGGCGGACGCTGGGCGAGGAACACCTCGTTGCCGTGCTGCATCAGCAGCATATAGCCGGTGCGCTCCGGCAGCGTCTGTTTGGGTTTTTTACCTGGATACTGCGCCCATGAATGGTTGGCGTAGGCCACGCAGAGGTTATTCACCGGGCAGAGTTCGCACTTTGGTTTTGAGCGCGTGCAGACCATTGCGCCAAGATCCATCATCGCCTGGTTGAAACGCTCGACGCCTTTCGCCGGGGTGACCGCTTCGCTGATCTCCCACAGCCGTTTTTCTACGTCCTTCTTCCCCGGCCAGCCGTCGACGGCATAGCAGCGCGCGAGCACGCGCTTCACGTTGCCGTCGAGGATCGGGAAATGCTTGCCTAAAGACAGGGAAAGAATGGCGCCTGCGGTTGAACGCCCGACGCCGGGTAAGTCCGCCACCTCGTCGAAGGTTTCCGGGAATTTACCGTTATGGCGCGTCGCGACCTGCTGTGCGGCCTTGTGCAGGTTACGTGCGCGGGCGTAATAGCCAAGACCGGTCCACAGGTGCAGCACCTCGTCCAGCGGGGCGTTGGCCAGATCGGTCACCGTCGGGAAGCGCGCCATGAAACGCTCGAAGTAAGGGATCACCGTGGCGACCTGCGTTTGTTGCAACATCACCTCGGAGAGCCATACTTTGTACGGCGTTTTTTCAATTTGCCAGGGCAGGGTTTTACGCCCGTATTTGTCGTACCAGTCCAGCACCTGGGCTGAAAATTGAGAGGCTTGCATGGTCATCGATTCGCATAATCAGGGACGCAGATTGCAGCACAGCGTCAATCTGCTGTAAACCGGATCTTTCCCATGCTTGCATAGAAGCCTTAACTTTGGATAATGCCCGTTTCCCGAACACTCTCACAAGCAGACAACTCTTTTATGAAAAACGACGTCATTTCACCGGAATTTGATGAAAACGGCCGCCCGCTGCGCCGTATTCGCAGCTTTGTCCGTCGTCAGGGCCGCCTGACAAAAGGGCAGCAACACGCGCTGGACAACTACTGGCCGGTGATGGGCGTTGAGTTTAGCGAGCAGCCACTCGACTTTACTGAGCTGTTTGGCCGCGACGCGCCCGTCACGCTTGAGATCGGCTTTGGTATGGGCACATCGCTGGTGACCATGGCGAAGGCGCGTCCTGAGCAGAACTTCCTCGGCATTGAAGTACACTCGCCGGGCGTGGGCGCCTGTCTCGCAACCGCCCATGAAGAGGGCGTTGAGAACCTGCGCGTGATGTGTCACGACGCGGTGGAAGTGCTGCACAAAATGATTCATGACAATTCTTTGAACATGGTTCAGCTCTTTTTCCCTGACCCGTGGCACAAAGCGCGTCATAATAAACGCCGTATCGTTCAGGCACCGTTTGCCGAGCTGGTGAAAAGTAAGCTTAAACTGGGCGGCGTCTTCCACATGGCGACCGACTGGGAACCTTATGCGGAACACATGCTGGAAGTGATGTCGTCGCTGGATGGTTACAAAAACCAGTCCGAGAGCAACGACTACGTACCGCGTCCGGAATCGCGTCCGGTAACGAAATTTGAACAGCGTGGCCATCGTCTTGGTCACGGTGTATGGGACTTAATGTTCGAGAGGGTGAAATAATGGCAAAGAATCGTAGCCGTCGTCTGCGTAAAAAGATGCACATCGAAGAATTCCAGGAAGTGGGCTTCTCCGTTGCCTGGCGCTTCCCGGAAGGCACCAGTGTAGAACAGATCGATCGGGACGTGGATGCGTTCATCAACGAGGTAATCGAGCCTAACAAGCTGGCCTTCGACGGTAGCGGCTATCTGGCGTGGGAAGGTCTGATCTGCACCCAGGAAGTGGGCAAATGCACCGAAGAACATCAGGCGCTGGTTCGCAAATGGCTTGAAGAGCACAAGCTGGAAGATGTCCGCATCAGCGAACTTTTCGACGTTTGGTGGGACTAATAAAGCAGTAAGCGGGCCAGCATTAGCTGGCCCATTTTGTCTGAGGGAGTGTTTAAGATGCGCAAAACGTTGCTGGCTGTTGCTTTGATGGCAACCGGATTCACCGCCCATGCGGATTATCAATGTAGCGTCACCCCGCGCGATGACGTGGTGTTAAGCCCGCAAACCGTGCAGGTCAAAGGCGAGAACGGCAATCTGGTGATTACGCCGGAAGGGAACGTCACCTTTAACGGCAAACAGTACACCCTGACTGCCGCACAGCGTGAGCAGGCGAAAGATTATCAGGCCGATTTGCGTACCGCGCTGCCATGGATTAACGAAGGCGCCCTGACGCGCGTCGAAAAGAGCCGCGTCGCGCTGGACAAAATCATCACTAAAGAGGTGGGGGAGAGCAGCAACATGCGCTCCCGCCTGACCAGGCTCGACAAGCAGCTCAAAGAGCAGATGAACCGCATTATCGAGACGCGCTCCGACGGCATGACGTTCCACTACAAGGCGATCGATCAGGTTCGCGCTGACGGCCAGCAGCTGGTGAACCAGGCGATGGGCGGCATCCTGCAGGACAGCATCAACGAGATGGGCGCCAAAGCCGTGCTGAAAGGCGGCGGTAACCCGCTACAGGGCGTGCTGGGCAGCCTGGGCGGCCTGCAGACCTCGATTCAGAACGAGTGGAAGAACCAGGAAGATGATTTCCAGCAGTTCGGCAAAGACGTGTGTAAACGCGTGGTGTCGCTGGAAGATAGCCGGAAGGCGCTGGTGGGGACGTTGAAGTAGCCCTCTGCGCGCTGGGCCCCCCTCACCCCGGCCCTCTCCCCAAGGGAGAGGGAGTAACCAGTTCCCTCTCCCTGTGGGAGAGGGTTAGGGTGAGGGCATCAGGCATTGCAATCTTTGCAGAATTTCCATCAGCATCTCCTCCTCATTAGTCCTGAACTCATGATTCCAGAACCGTACGACTTCCCAGCCGTTCGCATTTAAAAACTCGGTGCGACGAGAGTCATAGGCCTCTTTATCCTGATGTTGCCCCCCGTCCAGCTCAACAATCAGCTTCGCTTTAAAGCAGGCAAAATCCACGATGTACGGTCCAACCGGCATCTGTCGGCGAAACTTATACCCAAAGAAGCGGCGACCTCTGAGCAGATACCAGAGGCGTAATTCTTCGGGTGTCATTTGTTTGCGGAGTTGTTTTGATTTTTCCATCCCCACACTCTGCCAGCCTTTCCCTCAGCCGGCAGAACGGGATGCAAAATCCTGAATCAGGCTTCAGGAATCTTCGGCGAGGAACAGCTCAAGAAGGGAGTTTAAGAACAGCTTGCCGTGCTCGGTGATCTGCCAGTACTCATCACACTCGGTCAGATACCCCTGCGCTAGCGCCTCGTCAATCTGCGGGCGAATCACCGACTCCGCCAGCCCGGTGTACAGCGCAAACTCCGCGCGCGGGGCGGCTTCCAGCAGGCGGAAGCGGTTCATAAAGAACTCAAACGGCTTATCCGCCGCCTCAACGTCGTGCTGACGCTCCAGGTAGCGGCCTTCCATATACCCGCGCGGGTGGCGGGTTTTGGCGGTGCGCAGAATGCGTCCGTCCGGGAAGGTCACCTTGCCGTGCGCGCCGCAGCCAATGCCCAGATAGTCGCCAAAGCGCCAGTAGTTCAGGTTGTGCTGACACTGGTAGCCCGGCTTTGCGTACGCGGACGTTTCATACTGCTGATACCCGGCAGCGGTCAACAGCCTGTGGCCCTGCTCGAAGATATCCCACAGCGCATCGTCATCCGGCAGCACCGGCGGGCGGGAGCCGAACAGGGTGTTGGGTTCGATGGTGAGCTGATACCAAGACAGGTGCGGCGGGTTCAGTTCAATTGCCTGGCGCAGGTCGTCCAGCGCCTCTTCCAGGGACTGATCCGGCAGGCCATGCATCAAATCAAGGTTAAAGCTGCGCAGGCCAAGCCCCGTTGCGAGGTTGGCCGCTCGCTTCGCCTCTTCCGGTCCGTGAATGCGTCCCAGACGCTTCAGCTTCGGCTCGCTGAAGCTCTGCACGCCGATGGAGATGCGGTTCACGCCCGCGCGCTGATACTCGACAAAACGGTCGGCCTCAACGGTGCCGGGGTTGGCTTCCATCGTAATTTCCGCATCCGCCGCCAGGTTCAGGCGTGCACGCACGCCGTCCAGCAGCGTCTGCATTGCCGGGCCTGACAGCAGGCTCGGCGTACCGCCACCAATGAAAATGGTCTTAACTTCACGTCCCTGTGCGTAAGGTACATCGGCATCCAGGTCGGCCAGCAGATGCGCGACGTAGTCATCGTGCGGCACTTCGCCCTTCAGCGCGTGCGAGTTGAAATCGCAGTACGGGCATTTCTGCACGCACCACGGGATGTGAATATACAGACTCAGAGGCGGCAAATTAGCCATTACGCAGTGCTTCCAGTAACAGTTTCAGCGCGCGTCCACGGTGGGAAATCGCGCTTTTCTCTTCGCGGGTCAGTTCCGCAGCGGTTTTGCCCTCGGTCGGGACAAAGAAGATCGGGTCGTAGCCAAAGCCGCCGCTGCCAGCCGCTTCACGGGTAATCACGCCCGGCCAACTGCCGTGGCAGACTATAGGCGTTGGGTCTTCCGCGTGACGCATATAAACCAGTACGCAGTGGAACTGCGCGGCGCGCTGTTCGTCCGGCACGTCTTTCAGGGCCACAAGCAGCTTTTCCAGATTCTGCTGGTCGGTGGCGTCCACGCCGGAATAGCGCGCGGAGTAAATTCCCGGCGCGCCGCCGAGGAAATCGACGGCCAGACCGGAGTCGTCGGCAATCGCGGGCAGGCCGGTTACCTGCGCCGCATGGCGGGCTTTCAGGATCGCGTTTTCGATAAACGTCAGCCCCGTCTCTTCGGCGGACTCCACGCCCAGCTCGGTCTGAGCCACCACGTCCAGCCCAAAATCATTTAACAGCGAGGCCAGCTCGCGCACTTTACCGGCGTTACCGGTCGCGAGAACAACTTTTTGCATGGTTTAGTCCTGTTCTGTCAGAGCCGCGACTTCCGTCGGGATAGATTGCGGGTTAAGGATTTTTACCTGTTTATGCCGCCCAAGTTCACCTTTTTCAATGATGACCTGGCTTTTGGCGACGCGAAACTGTTTTGCCAGATATTTGGTCAGATGCGCGTTCGCCTGGCCATCGACCGGCGGGGCGGTGATGGCGACCTTTAGCTCGTCGCCATGCAGCCCAACAATACCGTCACGGCTGGCTTTTGGCTGAATATACAGCCGTAAAACCAGCCCGTCGGCGCAGGTGCTTACTGCACTCATAGCGCCATCCACAGCCCCGGCAGCAGCATATCGCCCGTAGACTGGAGCAGCTCGGCGATCCCCATGTTGATTACATAGAGCAGCAGAACCAGAATCATCGGGGAGAAGTCGATGCCGCCCATGGACGGAAGCAGGTTCCGGATCGGACGCAGCAGCGGCTCGGCCAGCTGAATCAAGGCGTACTCCACCGGGCTACGGCCCTGGCTCACCCAGCTCATGATCGCCATCACCAGCAGCACCCAGAAGATCAGCAAACCGACGGTTTTGATCAGAATCAGGACGGCGGCAATCCAGATAATCGGCTGGAAGGTGATGACCATAAACAGCACGATGGCTTTGATCACGCTCAGAATAAACGCCACCAGCAGCGAAGCGCTGTCGATGGGGCCCATGGCCGGGATAATACGGCGCAGCGGTCCGACAACAGGTTGCGTGATTTTTACGACAAACTGGGAGAACGGATTGTAAAAGTCACAGCGGGCCCACTGCATCCAGACGCGCAGCAAAAGCGCCATCGTGTACAGCTCAATGACCGTTGAGAGCAGGAAAGTCAACGTCTTCATGGCGTTCCTCAGGTTTCCTTATTATTTGGTGTAGTCGCGCGCACCGAAAATGGCTGTGCCGATGCGCACCATAGTGCTGCCTGCCGCGATGGCGGCTTCCATATCATCCGACATGCCCAGTGAAAGCGTGTCTACCGTTTCATAGCGCGCTTTAAGCGCCTCAAATGCTACAGCCATTTGCTGTGCCACGGCAAACTGCCTTTCATAACTTGACTCAGGTGCCGGGATTGCCATCAGCCCGCGCAGGGTTAAGCGCGGCAGGGCGGCCACCTCTGCGGCCAGCGCATCCAGCTCGCTCAGGGCAATGCCGGACTTGCTGTTTTCATCGCTGATGTTGATTTGAATCAGCACGTTAAGCGCGGGCATCTCTGCCGGGCGCTGGTCGCTCAGGCGCGTGGCAATGCGCAGACGGTCAACGGTATGGCACCAGTCAAAGTGCTCTGCCACCAGACGGCTTTTGTTCGACTGCAGCGGTCCAATAAAGTGCCATTGCAGGTCGGTTTTACCCTGTTCCCGGAAATAGCGAATTTTATCCACGCCTTCCTGCACGTAGTTTTCGCCAAACGCCCGGTGACCAGCAGCAATGGCTTCTGCGATGGCGCTCGCAGGCTTGGTTTTACTGACTGCAAGTAGCGTAATTTCTTCTGAAGCACGGCCGCAACGCGTTGCAGCGGCTGAGATTTTGTCCCGGACCTGTGCCAGGTTATGCGCAATGTCGTTCATTTTCCGAGGAGTAGTCTATGGATGTGGAAGAAATTGTGGCCCTTAGTGTAAAGCATAACGTCTCCGATCTACACCTGTGCAGTGATTCACCACCCCGCTGGCGCAGATTAGGCCGCCTTGAGCCGGCCCCGTTTCCGCCGCCTGACGTCGGGGCGTTATTGAAAGCGTGGCTCAACGACGAGCAGCAGGGAGCCTGGTGGGCAAGCGGGCAGGTCGATTTTGCCGTGACCGTCGCAGGAGACCAGCGTCTGCGCGGCAGTGCGTTTAAGCAGATGAAGGGCATCTCCGTTACCCTGCGGCTGTTGCCGCGCACCTGTCCGCAGCTCTCGTCGCTGGGCGTGCCGCGAGCCATTCCCGAACTGTTGTCCAGCGACAACGGGTTGATTCTGGTCACGGGAGCGACCGGCAGCGGCAAATCCACCACGCTGGCCGCAATGGTCGATTTTCTCAACCGCCATACTGACGGCCATATCCTCACCCTCGAGGATCCGGTTGAGTTTATGTACCAGAGTGAACGTTGCCTGATTCAGCAGCGGGAGATAGGCCAGCACAGCCCGTCATTTGCAGAGGCGCTGCGCAGTGCCTTACGCGAGGACCCGGACGTTATTTTGCTGGGCGAGCTGCGCGACAGCGAAACGATCCGCCTGGCGCTGACGGCGGCGGAGACCGGGCATCTGGTGCTGGCGACGCTGCATACGCGCGGGGCAGCACAGGCGATTGAACGGCTGGTCGATACGTTCCCGGCGCAGGAGAAAGATCCGGTGCGTAACCAACTGGCCGGCAGCCTGCGGGCGGTGCTGGCGCAAAAGCTGCTTCCCGATCTTCAGGGCGGGCGCGTCGCGCTGTATGAGCTGCTGGTAAACACCGCGGCGGCGGCGAATCTGATTCGTGAGGGGAAGACGTGGCAGCTGCCCGGCATCATTCAAACCGGTCAGCAGGCGGGAATGCAGAACTTTGACCAGAGCCTGGCGGAGAGGCGGGCGCAGGGGCGGCTGTAGGCCCCTGCGTTTAAAAGCCCTGTTCGAAATAGCTTTCGAGGATGATGACGGCTGAGGCGGAGTCCACGCTGCCCTTGTTGAGCGCCCGAAAGCCGCCGTGCTCAAACAGGCCTGCACGCGCTTCGACGGTGCTGAGACGCTCGTCATGAAGCTTCACGGAGACGCCAAAGCGGCCATGGATTTTATTGGCGAACTTACGCGCCCGGGCGGTCAGCGGCTGTTCCGTGCCGTCCATGTTCAGCGGTAGCCCAACGATGACGTCATCCGGCTGCCACTCTTTGAGCAAGCGCTCGATAAGGTTCCAGTCTGGCGTGCCGTCGTTGGCCTTCAGGGCCGTGAGCGGACGCGCGGTACCGGTGATGCGCTGACCCACGGCGACGCCGATGCTTTTGGTGCCAAAATCGAAGGCCAGCAGTGTTCCGCTCATCAGGCGTGCCCCGCTACGCCAGGCATCGTCAGGATATCGATGCCAATCAGCTTTGCCGCGTCACGCCAGCGATCGGCAATCGGGGTTTTAAACAGAATATTCATGTCCGCAGGCGCGGTAAGCCAGGCGTTATCGAGGATCTCTTGCTCAAGCTGGCCTTTCTCCCACGACGAATAGCCCAGCGCCACCAGCACTTCGGAAGGCTGCTCAGCGGTGCCCAGCGTTTCAAGCACGTCGCGCGAGGTGGTGATCACGGTGTTGTCGGAGATGCGAATGCTGGAAGAGAATACCGGAGGAGTATGCAGGATAAAGCCGCGATCTTCGGCAAGAGGACCACCCAGCATCACCGGTTTATCAAGCCGAATTTCCGGCAGGCGCGCTTCAGCCGAGATTTTCAGCTTGTCCAGAATCCCTTCAACCTGCAGGTTTTCCAGCGGTTTGTTGATGATAATACCCATCGCGCCGTCTTCATTGTATTCACAAATATAAACCACGGCGCGGCGAAAAATCGGATCCTGGAGAGCAGGCATGGCAATAAGAAAGTGATGCTGTAAATTCATTGTCAGAGGTACTGTTTCCTGGTTTAAAAAGCGACAGCGCCCAGTATGGGGATAAACACAGGCGCTGTCACAGGTTATTTCTGTAAACGTTTTTCTATGGCGTCCATCAGCATTCCGGTGATCGAGATCGGGAACTCCGCTTCAATTTCGCGAATGCAGGTTGGGCTGGTGACGTTCACTTCAGTCAGGCGATCGCCGATGATATCCAGGCCAACGAAGATCAGGCCTTTGGCTTTCAGCGTAGGGCCAACGCGGCGGGCAATTTCCCAGTCGCTTTCGGTCAGCGGACGGGGTTCACCACGGCCACCGGCCGCCAGGTTACCGCGCGTTTCACCACCCTGCGGGATACGCGCCAGGCAGTAAGGCACCGGCTCACCGTCCACGACCAGCACGCGCTTATCGCCATCTTTAATGGCTGGCAGATAGTTCTGCGCCATGCAGTAGCGGGTGCCCAGCTCGGTCAGCGTTTCGGCAATCACCCCAATGTTCGGGTCGCCTTCCTTCACGCGGAAAATAGACGCGCCGCCCATGCCGTCCAGCGGCTTCATGATGATGTCGCCGTGCTTCTGCCAGAACTCCTTCAGCTGCGCTTTGCTGC
The DNA here is from genome assembly GCF_034107265.1 of Enterobacter sp. 168J2. NCBI lineage: Bacteria > Pseudomonadati > Pseudomonadota > Gammaproteobacteria > Enterobacterales > Enterobacteriaceae > Enterobacter > Enterobacter sp. 168J2. The sequence continues at coordinate 28,788 of NZ_JAWNEB010000003.1, forward strand.
GGGTCACCAGCGTTTCCGGCGTCAGGTCAGAGAACCAGGCGGTGTAAAGCTTCTCGTTGCAGTCGCGCAGGCTCTGCGGCTTGTTGACGATCAGCGTCCCTTTCTCTTCGGCACGTTCAAGGATGTAGGTGCTATAGATGTATTCGGTGTCGAACGGCGGGTCTTTACGCATCAGGATAACGTTGAGGTCGGCCAGGGCAATGTCCTGCTCGGTGCCGAATTCGTACCATTTGTCGTAGTTCTGCTCGACGTTAACGATGCGGGTGCGTGCGCGGGCTTCACCGTTGATCAGATAAAGATCGTTCATCTCCATATAGTGGAGTTCATAGCCGCGACGCTGCGCTTCCAGCAGCATGGCGAAGCTGGAATCTTTCTTGATGTTAATGTTTGCGATGGGATCCATCACGATGCCGAGCTTTATCATGTTCTTCTCCGTTAATACTTCAACCCAGATCGCCAAACCGTACCTGTAGCGCGGTAATGGCCGTGAGTGCCGTTGTCTCAGTGCGCAGAACGCGAGGTCCCAACAGAATATCAGTAAACTGGTAGCGCGCCGTCATCGCAATTTCGTCCGCCGACAGGCCGCCTTCGGGTCCAATCAGTAGGCGTACGCGCTCAACGGGCAGCGGCAGCGTATTGATGCTGGCGCTGGCGCGCGGATGAAGATTGAGCTTCAGCCCGCTATCCTCTTCCGCACACCAGTCTTCCAGATCCATCGCCGGGCGGATCTCCGGGATCCGGTTGCGGCCGCTCTGTTCGCAGGCAGCAATGGCGATTTTCTGCCACTGCTGGATCTTTTTGTTCAGACGTTCAGCATCCAGTTTAACGCCGCAGCGCTCGGAAAAAAGTGGCGTAATGAGGCTTACACCCAGCTCAATGGATTTTTGAATAGTGAACTCCATTTTTTCCCCGCGCGACATCACCTGCCCAAGGTGGATGTGCAGCGGCGATTCACGGTCGTCCACTTCGCCGCGCAAAACGTTTACATGCACGCTTTTTTTATCCGCCCGCGTGATTTCCGCGTCGAAAACCTGATTAGAGCCGTCGAACAGCTGTATTGCCTGGCCTGCTCCCATGCGCAGCACGCGGCCAACGTGGTTAGCGGCGTCGTCAGACAGGGCGATCTCACGGCCTGCGGTAATCAGTTCAGGGTGGTAAATGCGGGGAATGCGCATAGTCAAAAATTCCATATGTCATGCGGTATAAGCGAATTGCCGTAGTGTAGGTTAGCTCTTTTGCGCCTGGCAAGCCCGCTGGACGTACGGGTTATGATTCCCCTGGACTCTGGCAATGCGTTCATCGCGCTGGCATTCCCATTCCGTCACCGGATACTGCTTATCCCAGGCATTGAACAGCTGCGTCTGCTGGCGCGAAAGGTTGAGGTCATAACGGTCACGCATGTAGAAGTAGGTGCGGGCGATGCTGCCGCGCGCGCGGGCTGGGGGCTCGGCGACTTTCTCCTTAAAATCCACCTTCATGCCGCACTGGCCGTACTGGCCTTCGCCACCGTTCCACTGGCTGTACATGAAATTGCCGCGGTCGCCGTTCACTTCACCAACCGCAGGCTGCAGGTTGTGCATATCGCTTTCCATCTGGCGATATACCGGATCTTTGGCGCAGTTTTTACGTCCGCCGTCCTGCCAGCACTGGCGCTGGTGGCCAAACTGCCAGGCCGGAACGACATGCTCCCATTCGATGCGGCTGGCGCGGTTTTCGTTTTTACGCACCTTATAGCCGCAGGATTCGAGGTCAACGACCCCTTTTTTGCCCTGCCAGTTAATTTTGCAGCCGCAGTAGAAATCGCCCGGCACATCGGCGTTCACCTTCACGCCTGCTGCCTTGGCCTGGGAAAAACTGTTGATACCGTCGGCCAGGGCCTGGCCGGAAAGCGCCGTCGTCAGAAAAGCGACCGCGAGAGAGAAATTACGGGACATCTTACACTCCGTGTCAAAACGAGCCCGCAACGTAACGAATGTTGTTCCCGTATGCAATCAGTGAGATCAGGAAAGTTCCTGAAAGTTCAGGATATTACTCGGCGACCAGCGGTTCGCCGCATTTGACGCAGCGGTAGGTTGCCTCGCCGCGCACCACGCGGTTATGGCGGCGGACGGTAAGCTGGTGCTGCTGGCACCGGCAGCGGTAGGGGAAGGTGTTGCGGCGCACCGATTCCAGCTCGAACTGATGGGTGCGGCGGGCCGGAACGCCGAGCACCGCCTCCATCATCCACTTCCACTCTTTTCCGTGCGGCGCGACGCGGCCAAAGTGTTTCCACACCAGTAGATGCGCCAGCTCGTGCGGCACCACTTCTTCAATAAACGCCTGCTGGTTTTCCATCATCAGCACTGGGTTAAGGCGGATCTCGTACGATTCCAGCCAGGCGGTGCCGGCCGCGGTGCCGCGCTGCTGATAGACCAGCTTCGGTTCAGGATAGTTGCGGCCGAGCTTCAGGTTGGCCTGGGCGAGTTTTTCCCGCAGGCTGCGCATAACGGCTTGCTGAATGGCAATGGGGAGACGGGGAGCTTTCATAGGGGCAGAGCATAAAGCGGGAAGCGGGGAGGCGCAAGAGGCGCCTCCCGAAAGAGGATTAGTCGTGTGCGCCGATTTCGCGCAGCGGACGACCTTTCATCAGGTTACGTTCAATGTGTTCCAGTGAAACGTGTTTGGTTTCTGGAACCAGCCAGACGGTCAGCACAATAAAGAAGATATTCAGACCGGCGTAGACCCAGAAGGTGTTGGCATTGCCCAGGGTGTTGAGCATGGTCAGGAACGTTGCGCCGACGATCATGTTGGCAATCCAGTTGGTTGCGGTAGAGCAGGTGATACCAAAATCACGCCCTTTCAGCGGCTGGATCTCAGAGCACAGTACCCAAATCAGCGGACCGGCGCTCATCGCAAACCCGACGATAAACATCAGCAGCATGCCCACCGCGAAGTACTGGGCAGTTGGGGAGTGGATGCCCACATGCATCATCGTACCGAGAACGCCCATACCCGTCGCCATCACCAGGAAGCCCAGCGTCAGGGTTGGCTTACGTCCCCAGCGGTCCACCAGGCCGATGGCGATAAAGGTCGCCAGCACGTTGGTCAGGCCCACGATAACCGTGCCCCACATCTGCTCGGTGGTGTTAGTGTAGCCCGCCAGCTCAAAGATTTTTGGCGCGTAGTACATGATGACGTTCATCCCGGTGAACTGCTGCATCACCTGCAGCAGCACGCCGAGGAACACCGCCCGACGGAAGTTGCTGTTCTCTTTAAACAGCGCCCAGCCGGACTGTTTTACCTTCAGGCTTTCGCGGATCTCTTCCAACTCGTTTTTCGCCTCGGCGCTGGTATCGCGCAGGCGAAGCAGCACGCGTTCGGCATCAACGAAGCGGCGCTTTGCGGCAAACCAGCGCGGGCTGTCCGGCAGGAAGAAGACGCCAATCAGCAGCAGAATGGCCGGGATAATGATCACGCCGAGCATCCAGCGCCATGCGCCGCTGTAGCTGAACGCGGTATCGGACAGGTAAGCGCCGAGAATACCGATGGTGATCATCAGCTGGTACATGGAAATCATGCTGCCGCGGATTTTCTCCGGTGCAATTTCAGAGAGGTACAGCGGAGCGGTATAAGACGCCACGCCCACCGCAAGGCCCAGCAGCACGCGGGAGAGAATCAGCACTTCAACGTTAGGGGCGGCAGCGGAGAAGAGCGAACCGGCGACAAAGAGGATCGCACCGATCATCAGGCTCTTTTTGCGTCCGAGCTTGAAGGAGAGCCAGCCGCTGCCGACGGCCCCAACGGCCGCACCGAACATCATGGAGCTGACCACCCATTCCTGGGTATGCGCGCTAATCTGGAATTCGTCTGCGATGAAGGGAAGAGCGCCGGCAATGACGCCGATATCCAGGCCAAAGAGTAATCCTGCCAGGGCGGCGAGGAAGCAGACGAAGAAAGTCATCGCCTTGTTGGACGTACGCCCCTGTTTTTTATTGTCAGGCATTATGCCCTCCAGTTGGGTTATCAGTTTTATTGATGTTAAGGGTAGGTGAGCGACCCATAAAAATATGTGAGATTAATCACAATGGTGTAATCGGTTACACTAGCGTATAACCGTAAAAAATATTAAAGCTTTGAAAATATAGAGGTAAACGAGGTGATGTGCATCGCGTTTGTTTGAATTTCAGACTTAACTGAAAGGAAATGTAACAGCAGAAGAAAGGCGATCATGCAAAGAGAATATTCTGAAAGCGGGATATATCCGGTGCGGTGTAATCGCTTCCAGTCGTGCGGCTTTTTGGCCGCCACCTGACACAAAAAAGGCCAGCACAAAGGCTGGCCTGTTTAGCGCTGTCAGTCGATTACTTCAGACCGGCAGCCTCACGCAGCAGAGCGGCTTTGTCGGTTTTTTCCCATGGGAAATGTTCACGACCAAAGTGACCGTATGCAGCGGTTTCCTGGTAGATTGGGTGCAGCAGATCCAGCATCTGAATCAGGCCGTATGGACGCAGGTCGAAGAACTCGCGCACCAGCAGGGTCAGCTGTTCTGAAGGCACTTTCTCGGTACCGAAGGTTTCCACCATGATGGAGGTTGGCTCAGCCACGCCGATAGCGTAGGAAACCTGGATCTCACAGCGGTCGGCCAGGCCGGCAGCAACGATGTTTTTCGCCACATAACGTGCAGCGTACGCGGCAGAACGGTCAACTTTAGACGGATCTTTACCGGAGAACGCGCCGCCACCGTGACGCGCCATGCCGCCGTAGGTATCAACGATGATTTTACGACCGGTCAGGCCGCAGTCGCCCATTGGGCCGCCGATAACAAAGCGTCCGGTTGGGTTGATGAAGAATTTGGTCGCAGAGCTCAGCCATTCGGTCGGCAGAACCGGCTTGATGATCTCTTCCATCACTGCTTCCTGCAGGGATTTCTGATCGATATCTTCGGCATGCTGGGTAGAGAGCACCACCGCATCAATACCGACGATTTTACCGTCGTCGTACTGGAAGGTGACCTGGCTTTTCGCATCCGGGCGCAGCCACGGCAGGGTGCCGTTTTTACGCACTTCAGCCTGACGCTGCACCAGACGGTGTGCGTAGGTCACAGGCGCTGGCATCAGCACGTCGGTTTCGTTGGTTGCATAACCGAACATCAGGCCCTGGTCGCCCGCGCCCTGTTCCAGCGGATCGGCACGGTCAACGCCCTGGTTAATGTCTGGAGACTGTTTGCCAATCGCGCTCAGCACCGCGCAGGAGTTGGCATCAAAGCCCATATCAGAATGCACATAGCCGATCTCACGCACCGTGTTACGGGTGATCTCTTCGATATCAACCCATGCGCTGGTGGTGATCTCACCGCCAACCAGAACCATGCCGGTTTTGACATAGGTTTCGCACGCTACGCGCGCTTTAGGATCCTGCGCCAGGATCGCATCCAGCACCGCATCGGAGATTTGGTCAGCAATTTTATCAGGATGTCCTTCTGATACGGACTCGGACGTAAACAGGTGTTTTGCCATGTTTTATTTCACCTAAGAGGAATTTGGTTAGCTCAAGCTGCTGTGTGGAATAGCCAAAGGAGATAATTCTACCAAGGCCTGCAGGTTTTTGACACTGGCAGTATGAGTGTTAATCAGTATAGATGGATTAACATCTGGATGGCTATTTTAGGTCACTTCTTCGCCCGATTTCCAGTTTTTTTTGATTCACCTCTCACTGCGTTGAAATGGCTGCTGGAAATTTTTCCTGACGCTGCTGGCAACGCGCGCATTTTTGTTTTGCTTTTTAGCCCCCTTATCGGTATAAAACGCGGCGCGCGGCTCATACAAAAAAAGCGCTCGATGAACTCATCGTGTCGCCACTTCCAGCCGGGTTGAGCAGTGAACTTTTAGCTTTGGCTTGAGGTCCGTTTCAGCAGAGGCGGCCGTGGAGGTGATACGAGATAATGAACCATCGTTTTCCGCTAACTCAGCGCTGCCGTTCTGGCGCGCCATTGATTCCCGCAACCCGCATTTCTAGTCTGCAAACCTGCCGATGTTATACCCATCTCGGCGCTTCTCAGGATTCAAGGGCCGGTTACGCTCTGTGAAAACTGAACAAGGGCGCTCTTGTTAATACAAGAGTTTTCTCGTGGTTTCGCCGAACCTTGTCATACAGAGTTCGGATACGTGTTTTACAATGATATGAATAAGAAACCGGTCGCACGGTCTGGATTTCAGCATACTCTGCTGGGAAACGGAGCCGTTTATGGGTTGTTATCGCCGTATAACGCTGCGATAGTAGTCAACTGTTTTACACTTAATACAAAGAGTTGAGGTTCGCTATGTCTGACGACATGTCTTCTTTTTCGCCTTCGTCAGCGGGCGAACAGGGTGTACTACGTTCTATGCAGGAGGTTGCGATGAGCTCCCAGGAAGCCAGCAAGATGCTGCGCACTTACAATATTGCCTGGTGGGGCAATAACTACTACGACGTCAATGAACTGGGCCACATCAGCGTCTGCCCGGATCCGGACGTCCCTGAAGCGCGCGTGGACCTCGCCAAGCTGGTGAAAGCCCGCGAAGCACAGGGCCAGCGTTTGCCTGCACTGTTCTGCTTCCCGCAGATCCTGCAACATCGTCTGCGTTCTATTAACGCCGCGTTCAAGCGCGCGCGTGAATCCTACGGCTATAAAGGCGACTACTTCCTGGTTTACCCGATCAAGGTGAACCAGCACCGCCGCGTGATTGAATCCCTGATCCACTCCGGCGAACCGCTGGGGCTGGAAGCGGGCTCCAAAGCGGAGCTGATGGCCGTGCTGGCGCATGCGGGCATGACCCGCTCGGTGATCGTTTGTAACGGCTATAAGGACCGCGAATACATTCGTCTGGCGCTGATTGGCGAGAAGATGGGCCACAAGGTCTATCTGGTTATCGAGAAGATGACCGAAATTGCCATCGTGCTGGAAGAGGCCGAGCGTCTGAACGTCATCCCGCGCCTTGGCGTGCGTGCGCGTCTGGCGTCGCAGGGTTCCGGTAAATGGCAGTCCTCCGGCGGCGAAAAATCCAAGTTCGGCCTCGCGGCGAACCAGGTGCTGCAGCTGGTGGAGATTCTGCGCGAGCGCGGTCGTCTGGACAGCATTCAGCTGCTGCACTTCCACCTCGGCTCGCAGATGGCGAATATTCGCGACATCGCCACCGGCGTGCGTGAATCCGCGCGTTTCTACGTTGAGCTGCACAAGCTTGGCGTGAATATTCAGTGCTTCGACGTGGGCGGCGGCCTGGGCGTGGACTACGAAGGGACCCGCTCGCAGTCCGACTGCTCGGTGAACTACGGCCTGAACGAATATGCCAACAACATCATCTGGGCGATTGGCGATGCCTGCGAAGAGCACGGCCTGCCGCACCCGACGGTGATTACCGAATCTGGCCGCGCGGTTACCGCTCACCATACGGTGCTGGTGTCTAACATCATTGGCGTTGAGCGTAGCGAAATCAGCGAAGCGACGCCTCCGCAAGATGATGCCCCTCGCTCCCTGCAAAGCATGTGGGAAACCTGGCAGGAGATGCACGAGCCGGGCACGCGCCGTTCCCTGCGCGAGTGGCTGCACGACAGCCAGATGGATCTGCACGATATTCACGTCGGCTACTCGTCAGGCACCTTCAGCCTGCAGGAGCGCGCGTGGGCGGAGCAGCTCTATCTGAACATGTGCCATGAAGTGCAGAAGCAGCTCGACCCGAGCAACCGCGCGCACCGTCCGATTATCGACGAGCTGCAGGAGCGTATGGCGGATAAGATTTACGTCAACTTCTCGCTGTTCCAGTCTATGCCGGATGCCTGGGGTATCGATCAGCTGTTCCCGGTTCTGCCGCTGGAAGGGCTGAACCACGCGCCTGAACGTCGTGCCGTGCTGCTGGACATCACCTGTGACTCCGACGGCGCTATCGACCACTACGTTGACGGCGACGGTATCGCCACCACCATGCCAATGCCGGAGTACGACCCGGAGAACCCGCCGATGCTGGGCTTCTTTATGGTCGGGGCGTATCAGGAGATCCTCGGCAACATGCATAACCTGTTCGGCGATACCGAAGCGGTTGACGTGTTCGTGTTCCCTGACGGCAGCGTGGAAGTGGAGCTGTCTGACGAAGGGGACACCGTGGCGGACATGCTGGAATACGTGCAGCTGGATCCGAAAACGCTGCTCACCCAGTTCCGCGATCAGGTGAAAAACACCGGTCTGGACGATGCGCTGCAGCAGCAGTTCCTGGAAGAGTTCGAAGCGGGTCTGTACGGGTATACCTACCTGGAAGATGAATAATCCCCGGAATGGCCGCTAAAAAAAGGGTCTGACGAAAGTCAGACCCTTTTGCTTTTAGCTGTACTGCTGGTCGGTGAAGGTAATGGTCACCGATGCGTAGATGTTGATCGGCCGATCAACCTGCAGCGGTTTCCATTGCGGGCGCGCGTTCATTGCGCCCTTGCTCATATCGCCGTTCCACTTTTTGTGTTCAGGCGTTTTTGGCATATCCATGCCGGTCTGCCCGGTGGAAGAGCCCGGAGAGAGCTTAACGTCACTGCCCTTAGCATCGCTGGACGGCGCAACGCCGTTGGTCATTTCGCCATTCCACTGCTTATGTTCCGGTGTTTTAGGCATGTCTTTACCGGTTTTCGCGGTAGAGGAGCCAGGAGAGAGCACTGGATAGTGGGTATCCGGTACCGCCCATTTTTTCACCGGCGTGGCGGTTGCAGGCGTTTTCTTCGCGGCTGGCGTGCTTTCTTTCGGCGTAAGCGGCTGCGCCTGGGAAGGCGTGACGGCAGGAACGGCCTCGCTGCGCACCGTGTTCGTTGCCACGCTATCTGCGCGCAAGGAAGATGATGCCGCCGTTGCGTTGATCGTCTCTGTTGTTTTCACCGTTGTTGACGTGGTCGCATGCTGCGAATTATTCGTCGTATTTTTGATGGTGGTCTGCGACGAACTGCCCGGTTTTACCGGAATGCAGGTATGCGGGCAACCGCCACCGGACGGAACCTCATCCGGAACAGAAGGCGTGTCGGTATCAATATCCGCGTCCGCTTTCTTCTTCTTACGAATGCCTGGATCGGCAAGCGTGTAGGAGATATTGTTTCCGGCCTCTTTTTCGTCGCGCGTGACCACTGACATTTCGTCTTTGTTGCTATTCACGTCGCCGTTAACGCCAGCGCTGGTGGTTTCACCCACCGCAATGGTCGATTTCTGCGTTTCGTTATAGTGAATTTCATCCACGGTATCGACATACAGGTTGGCAGACGGAATACCGGCACTTTGACCCGGTGTGCCACCAAAGCCAAGGCCGGCACCGCCGTAAATACCATCCTGTTCAACGCGATCTTCCAGCGTTTTCGCGTTGATATCACCCGCCACGGCAACCGAACCGGTACCATCCTGAGACACCAGGTTAGCACCGGTCATGTTGAGATCGCCGCCGGTTTTCACGTTCATCTCGCCGGTGGTATTGATGCCCGACTGTGTGGTGGTTTTCGCTGAGTCATAGCTTTCGGAGCCGCCGCCACCGTTTCCTGCAACGGTAGGGACTACACCTGCACCAGAAACGGCAATACCCACAGATGCGCCCCAGTTTGTACGGCTGCTTCCCGTGTGCTCGGTGTCCTGCTGAGAGACGACATTCATGTCACCCGCCACGTTAACATCAGCGGTGTGAGCAGCAACGTTCGCACCGTTCATGTTCAGATCGCCACCCGCGTTCACGTTGACATTGTCGCCGTTGATGATGGTATTGCGATGAGACGTGGACGAGCTGGAGCCGTGTTCCTTATTGCCGCTGTAATCAACCGAAACGCCGCTGCTGCCGCCTGAAAGCGAGACGCCCGCGCCCACGGTGACGCCGCCCTTATGCTGAGTGCTGGAGGTGGTGGTTTCCGTGGTTGTCTTCGCTGCGTTCATTGAGACATCGCCGCCAGCATTGATCGTCGTTGTGCTGGAGTTGATGTTAACGCCGTTAAGCGTGGTGTCTTCGCTTGAGTTGATGCTGACGTTACCGGCATTAATACTGGAGATATTTTCTGCCGTTTTCGTCGTGGTCTCGGTGGTCTTTGTCGACGTGCCGCCGACGGTGATGGAAGCACCCGCCAGATCGTTAAGCAGCACGTTAGAGACATCGCCCAGCACTTCCGCGGTAGTCGTACCCGCGTTGATCGCCTGGCCATTTTGCGCTTTCTCGATCTGATGCAGATCGTTGAAGGTGACGTCACCCTCGGTGGCCTTCATGTTCACATCCTGGCCTGCGGTGATATCCGCCGCATTGGAGGTGATGGTTTTGGCCTGCATGTTAACCGTGCCGCCAGCGGTAACGCCGTCGTCATGCGCATGGATAACCTGCTTGCCGTCTTCGCCGTGTCCTACGGAAGCGGTCAGGGTGATATCCCCATTTTCGGCTGCCATATCAACGTTGCCGCCGGCATTGATCGCCGCCCCGTTAGAGGCAATGTTGCCGCTGACGGTCGTCATGCTGATATTGCCACCCGCATTGATACCGGCGTCAGTCGCGTTACTGATATTCTTGATATCGCCTTGCGCCACCAGAGACATATCTCCCTGCGTGGTCAGGGTGCCGTTGACGTTATTGATTGCTGTCGCATCAACGGAAAGCGAATTTCCGGCCGCAATGGCCGCCGTGCCTTTGGTCACATCGCCGGATTCAATCTGATGAAGCGTTTCCGGACACAGGTATACAACTGGCACCAGCACTTCTGTCCCTTTGATATTCTGGCTGACGAACCAGACGATATCCTGGGTTAAACCCTCGCGCTGTTCTTCGCTAAGCGGCTGCCCGACCACCAGATTCAGATTGCTGTCTTTGGCGGCTACACCGGCGTTATCCATCAGGTTTTGTACCAGCGCATCGCCTTCGAGCCCATCACGCACGGCGAAGATACTGCCGACGGAATGGCTGATTTCACGACGGATCAGCTCGGAGATAAAGTAGTTGTCGCCAATAACGTTAACCGGCTCCGTTGCGGTGTAATCCACCTGATCGAAATAGTAGTCAGAACCGCTGTACTGGCTCTGGTCGATCATCTCCGGACGGGTTTCGAAAATCGGGATGATGTTATTGCTCGGGCCGTGATATTCCGTGCCGTTTTTCTCTGCCGCCGACGCTTTTTTAAATTCGTTCGTGACTTCGAACATCCCTGGCAGCGAAACCAGATCTTTTATGGTTGGCAGCGGACTGATACCCATCGCCAGTTCTTCAACGGTTTTGGTGTTCATGTCAACATCATAGCCCGCAATCACCGTATCCACGCTGTAGTCACCCACGTCGATATTCTGAATGGTTGCGTTTTCCTTGATGATGCCAGCGTAGGCCAGACCGTTATCCAGCGTGCCGCCGTTATGAATAAAGTCGCGACCCGCCGTGATTTCACCTTTCTCTGCAGGCACAAAATAGATCATATTTTGTCTTAACGGATTGTATGAGCTCTCTGTGAGGCTGCGCCAGGCGGTGCTAAGCGTGCTGAATTCCTGAGCGTTCCAGGTTTCGCCAAACACTTTACTCATCACATAGCTTAGCTGGGTTGACGAATTGGAGGCGTCGAGCAGCGATTTATAGCTACGCTCACGGTTTGGGTCTTCTTTCCCGGTTTTGGTTTCAGGCTGACCGTCACCGAAGATAAAGTTAAAGTACTGATATAACGAAGTAAAGGTCAGCGTAGTGTAGTGGTCAATGGCAACTTTCCAGAAGTCCGTCAGAACAATAGGATCTTCGAGCGTGAGGTTAAGATAATCATACATAGACTCCGCGGTATATTTCGGGGAGTTCAGGAGATTGCCGGTAATGGTAATATCGCGACCAGCCTGAATCAGACCGCCAGTATTTTTGATCTCTTTCTCAGTAAAAATGCCGCGCTGGTTGATATTAATATCTTTTCCGGCGCTGATTTCGCCAAGCTTATCCATGGCAATATCGGACGACAGCACGGGAATGTGCAGTGCCGTCGTAATGCTGGCTTTAGTCATAACATTATCAATGCCCGACCACTGACCGACGGCATCCTGGGTTTGGGTCTGGGAAATCTCACCCCCTGTCCAGGTGCTCTGGTTCTCCAGATATGCCGCATCAATATTAATATTTTGCTCGGAGCGAATGATCCCCGCGTAGTTGAGGATCGTATTGGCAATCAGGGACATGTCGCCCATGCTCATCACGTTGCCGGTATAGTCGTTCACGAACGCGCCTTCGCGGGCATCGATCTCCAGATTACCCAGCGACCAGAGCAGAGTATTACTGTTATTGGCAACGTCCTTCGCGCGGATATGCAGATCCCCGCCCGTCACCACTGACTTGTTGTTCACAAATGTGCCGTCAGCCTGCAGGTTCAGATTGCCTTTGGCTTCGGTCATAGTGTTGTTGAACAGCGAGCCCTGGGTGCTGAGCGTCATGTCATGCCCCGCGCGGATATTGCTGTTGTTATCATCAAGCGATAACGAGTCTTTTATCTTCAGGAGAAGATCGTGGCCAGCTTCAAGGATGCCGCTTGTGTTATTCAGCGAGTCGATATTCAGCGTTAAATCATTATTCGCGATCGTTGCGCCGGACTGATGGTTCGTCAAATTTCCGGCGTTGATTGTGACGTTGTTCCCTGCAATTAGCGCGTTGTTTTCGTTAGTCACATTCCCCTTCGCAACGTTCAGCGTGGTGGATTGAGCCCCGGAAAGAACGGCATTGTTGGCATTAATCACGCTACCGAACGCATCGATTGTGAGATCGTTCAGCGTTGAGACAATGGCCGCCCCATCGTTGTTGTACACATGAACGGCATCAATGTTGATGTCTCCGCCCGCCACAATAGCGGATACAGACTGTTGCCCATCTTCGTCGGTGATGTTGCCCATGTTTCGCAGGATTTCTGCGGTTATATCCAGCGATCCTTCAACGGCCTGAATAATACCCGCCGTGTGGTTGGTCAGAATACCGATGGCATTGAGCACCACATTCATATTGGCGGAGATAATCGCGCCGTTGCCGTTGGTCAGCGACTCAATGTCTTCCATTGTCAGATTGCGCAGCGCGACCAGAACGTGGTTTTCGCCTGTACTGGTGAGATCTTTGATATTGCGGATGATGAGATCCAGACCCGCCTGAACGACGCCTTCGTTTTTCAGCTCGTCAACGGTATCGATCGTGATTGTTCCGTTGCTCACCATTACGGACTGGTTGTTTAACGTCTTCACGGCGTTGATATTCAGATCGGCGGAAGAGGCGATTACCGCATCGCTGCTGTTATTGAGCGTGGTTACGGAGGCAACAGAGAGCGCCGTATCGGATTTAATCAGCGATGCGCCGCTGTTATTGAGGGTACCCACGTTTTTCAGCGTGGTATCGCCAGCGCCAAACAGGGTTGCACCCTGAGTGTTATTAACGGTTTTAATATCCGACAGCGTCAGCTTACCGTCAGAAATCACAAAACCGCCGTCGTTATTCAGCGTATTCAGACTGGAAAGCGTCAGCGTGTTGGCGGCGTACAGCGTGGCGGCATTGAGGTTATCAACGGTATCGATGCGATCCAGCATCAGGCTGCTGGCCTGAATTGTCGCGGCATCGTTGAGTACAGACGTTGCAGAAAGGGTAATGTTTTCTTTTGCCGCCAGCAGCGCGTCGTGGGTGTTGGTTACGCTGGAAAGACCGGTGGCGGTGATATTTTCGCCCTGAATTTTCCCGTTGTCATTGTTCAGCGCTAAGTCACCGCTGCCGGTTACGGTAAGCGTTTTACCGGCCAGTATGGTGCCGTTTTGGCTGTTGTGCAGCTGTTTAGTCACCTTGAGCTGCATGTCTTTGGCGGCGCTCAGCGTGCCGGCCTGGTTTTTCAGGTTGGCAGTTTCCAGGGTTAACTGCTCACCGGCGTTGATGCTGCCGCTGTTGCTGACGGTGGCGTTAGCGTTGCTCGCCCTGGCAGTCACATTCAGCCCTTCGATACGCCCCTTGTTGCTGACGGACTGACCGCCTGAAGCCAGGGTAACATCGTTTCTGTTACTGGCGATGGTGCCGTCATTGACGATGTTGCCGTCGGCATCAATAAACACCAGCGCATCGTCACCGTTCAGGGTGCCGCTGTTGCTCATATCGCCTGTGGACTTGATGCGGACTTCACCGCTACCGGCACCGATGCGGCCGCTGTTATTAAGGGCGCTGGCGGTCATGACCAGGTTATTATCGGCATACAGACGACCGGCGTTGTCGAGGCGTCCGACCGTCAGGGTCTGCGCATTGGTGGCATACAGAATGCCGTTATTCTTCATTGAACCGGAGGCAATACGAATATCGCCGGTTGCACTGATGGAGCCGTTGTTTTCGAACGCGCCGTTCAGATCGATCTGCAGGGTGCCTCTCTTCGCGAGGATCACGCCTTCGTTGTTGTTGAGGCTGCCAGCGTTGATTTTCACATCGCCGCTATTGCTCACAATTTCGGTATCAGAAACGATGCTGCTGAATGCAACCTGCTGGCCGTTTTTCATGACCACAAAGTCGCCATCTTTCAACGTCACCACGCCGCCGGAAATAACGCCGCCGCTAGCATCCAGCGCCTTGAGTTTGCCGCTCAGCGTGTACTGGCCCGCAACGTTAATCTGGATAGCCGGTACTGCCGTTGTGGCGCCGTTTTTCGCCACGATCGCCGCGCTATTTTGCAGCAGGGTAGAGGCATCAATGCGGATAGTGCCGTTCCGGGAGATCAGGTCATTATTGACCGTCAGACCAGAGAGTGCACGCAGGACGATATCCTGCTGCGCTTCAGTACTGCCCACGCCGCTGCTGTTCTTATTGAGCGCAATGTTTTTGCCGCTGACGTTGACGTTTTTATCGCTGCGCAGGCCTGTTAGGGTGACGTCGCCGTTCGCGCTGATGTCGATGTCGTCGGTGGCAATAATACTGCCCTCATGGCGCACGCCAGCGCCCGATTCGGTGCTGATAAGCTGAATTTTACCGCCGTACATGGAGCCCATTGCCCGGCCATCAATGGCGACATCCGGGACATTCCGATCGCTCGTGGCACGAACGGTATGGCTGCGGCTGGTCAGATCGTAATCGTTCTGGCCTGCGACAATTTTGATATCTGCGTTGCCGGAGATTTCCCCTTCAAGTTTGGCGCTACGGCTGACGATATCAAAATAGCTCAGCCCATCGGTGGAAATACCCTGTCCCGTCAGTGAGACATTGCCTTTTTCCACGGCGAGCTTATAGTTGCCATCTTCTTTAATTTGGACTTTACCGGTACTCAGGGTCAGGCTATTAGCGTTAATGGTGGTGGCACCATTAACGTTTATGCCGTTTTCGTTGGCAATAATTACATCCGCTTTTTTACCGAAGACTTCCATCGTCCCGTTAATATAGGATGCCTGCGCGCCTGTCACTTCACTGATAATGGCTTTCGCTTCGTGTTCCAGCTGGGCGTTCTTAACCGTATAACCCCCGATTTTCGATACGCCGTCCTGCATGCTGTTATTCAGAATCAGCCCTTTTTGATCGACGTTAAACTGGTCGAACTTATTCAGCGACACGCCTTTCGCATTGGGATCGGTAATATTAACCACCGGTGTGCCGTTAGCCGCTTGTCCCATGGTTGGGCCATTGCTTTGGTTTGTATCGGGTACTGTAGCGGCCTCTGCGTTTGCCGAAAGAATACCGGCAATCGAAATAAAAAGAGGGCAAAGATGTTTATGTAAGTTCCCGGCTGTAAGCGCGGGTTTTGATCTGTTTTTTTTACGCATGAGGTATCCTTAAATTAAAAAATTACTTCCAGCTTGTAATAAACCACCGTGTTATCGACGGTATTCTCTTCCAGTGAATCCGGTTTTTTTATGGGCCAGCCAGCCATGACATACGTTGAAAAATGGCTACCCGTCGCTTTAATACCGACCGAGCCGCCCATCATGAACTGGCTATCGCATACACTGGCACCGACAGGGCAATTATCTTTGGCGTATCCCAGGTCATAGCCAAAATAAGGAATCAACTGGTAAATTCCGCCGACACCAATATTGAAAGGAAACTGCAGCGTATTCGAGATCCAGCCACCGCTATCCACCAGCAGGCTATCGTCTTTAAATCCACGTACGGTGAATTCATCGCCCAGGGTTAATTTGGCATCGCTGACAAGGACGTCAGGGGTATACTGGAAGCCGGCATTAAGCTCATAGACGCCGCCCAGGCGAGCGGCCTGGAAAAGCGGGCGTGTCCAGCTGGCGATGCCGTTGTACTTCATGTAGTTGGTATCAAAACCGGTGAGGTCGGCATCGTTTGTCCAGGCCGATCCAAACCACGGCACTGCCGCCGTCACGCCCAGATCGCCGTAGAACCATCCGTTCATCAGCGCGCCAACCCAGGTCACACCGGTTGAAAGCGAGGTGTAGGTTTTGGAGCTGACGCCAATTTGCTGGTTTTCAATGCTGTTTTCGTTATTACGTCTTTCGACTTTCGCCCACCAGCTTGTTTTGCCCGTAGCGTTACGCCCCAGCATGCGGCTTACGCGCAGCGAAGCGCGATCGGATTCCCCGGCTGACGCATAATCGTCGTTATATCCGGCGAGGGTTTTGTCATAGCTTGACTGGTAATAAAAAGCTTCGAAAGCCCAGTAGCCCAGCGGGACGCTATAGCTTAATGACCATGCATCCTGATTATCCTGGTTATTTTTGAGGTTATACTGCGCGTAATAGGCATTAAAAATATCATTCAGCCCGGCAATATTTTTAGCGGTCAGACTGCCGTAATATTGCTGCCAGCCATCAGCTTTTACCCCGGAGTTATTTAGCCCGGCCACGACCGAAAGCGGAAACTCCGCTTCATGCAGCAGGTTAAGATCGGAGTAGCCGTTCAGAACGGATGGCTGAACTTCGATATTATCTTTGGATGAAACGCGCAGCAGGTTTTCGACCATTTGATCGATATCCTGCATATTCAGCAGGTTGTCTTTGGCAAACGGATAAGCGGTGAAAAGTCGCGCACTTTCCCGGAAAGACGGTTGCTGGCCGTTAACCTTAAAATCGTTAATTTTTCCCCACAGTACGCGAAGCGTAAGCGTTCCGGTTTTAATATTTCCCGGCTCAATACCGATCAGCGTGGTGGCATAGCCGCGAGAAATATAAAAGTCGGTCAGTTCCTTTACCAGCTCAAAGATTTCTGCTTTGCCGAGCGCCTTACCTTCATAGCGATCGATAATATCCTGGCGCTGCGGGGCGTGCTCAAATCGCGTGTCGTCCAGAATCGTAATATGGTCGATTTGGAACTTCCACGTCGAGTCGCTACCGGCCAGGCTCTCCTTTTCGGCTTCCCGCTGGCTTCGCTGCTGCTGAAGTAACTGCTCGGTACGCTTGGCTTCTTCGATCAGGATCTGGCTGGTTTTTCTTTCCAGACGATCCAGTTCCTGTTTATTTTGCTGGCCAGGCAGCATGCCTGCAGCGTGAACCGCCGGAATGAGTGGCACCAAAAAAAGCGCATATTTTGATAAACGCTGAAACACTTATCTCTCCTTGATCGTTATTTTATTGCCATTGTGTATTGAATAGCGCCGACAACCCTTCCGGCGCTTAATGAATTCGCCCGATTCACGTCCGTGGGAACATATATTTGTGCCTGATAGTTTTTGGTTACGCGTGAGGTGACATCAAAAACAGATTCTTTCCCAAGCGTTACTGCGCTTGAGACATAAGGGTTCAATTTCTCGGAAACCAGAATGGCAAAGTTGTTTGCGTAGCCTTCACCGCTCTCCACGCCCAATAAACCTTGTGATGATCCAAAAGGTGAATTAAGCATCGAGACAATGGTTAAACCCACTTTTTCAACGGTGGGACAAGTCACGGTAATAGAAAAGTCTTTCTTATCGCCCTGGAAAGTCGGGTTGTTCTGGAAAGATGCCACGCTGTAGGTGCCCAAATCGACGTTCGTCGTAGAGGGGTAAATGGAGCATGAGCGCGTATTGACTTTAATCGGTACTCCGAAATTAATGTTAAGAATACGCAGTTCATCTTCCGGGGCGAGTAACGGCTTAACGTTTACATGGACGATTTCACCCGCAGGAACCTCGGTTTCCCCTTGCTCGATGGTACTGGTTTGTACAAACTCAACCAGTACCGAGCTATTGTCGATTGAACAGCTCGGGCTACAGGTAACAGGGTTGCCTGAGTTACCCGGTAGCCAGGAATTGCTTGCATTTGCCGGCCATTTTATCCGAATGCCAATACCGGGGATCTCGGTGTTATAGACATTATCCAGCGAAGCAGCGAGGTAGCTACGGCTATATTCTGCATGCCACTGCGTTTGCGTGGAGGCGTCACAGCTGTATTTGATATTAGGTACCGTATAGGTCTTCGACCAGAGTATGGTGCCTGCGGTACCTTTGTCCGCCGGGTTGAGCGTGATATTGTCGGTAATGGTTAATACTTTTACCGCGCCGTCCATTTGGCACAGCGCCGCATTTGCTTCAAATGAAAACAGGAGTGCCAGAGACAGCAATATAGTACTGAGCGAAGCCGTGATGTATTTATTCATCTTATGTCAAAGACCTTTACAGGTAATATTTATTGCATCGAGGGGAGCCGCGTTTTTAATATCCTGAGCAGCACGGTTCTCAGAAGCGTTATTCACGTCAGCAATACAGGTGTTCATCACCTTATTTTTATTCCACTTAAGGGTGAGCGGATTTTTCGCGTCAGACAGCGTCACCATGGCGAGGCCACTTTGTCCCACCATGCCAAGTGAGTTATTGCCGGCATCAGTCACCTGTGCACCAAACGGGATCTCTATACCGGAGGCATGAATAAATCGCACAAACGTCTGCTGTTGCTGCTGCGTTTCCATCTTGATATGCACGGCCGCACCGGCAGTGGGCACAATGCTTTTCCGCGTATCCTCAACGTCGACGCTCATTGAGGTGCCTTTCGGGTCGATAAAGACTTCGTTGTACTTATACGGGGCGAGGTAGCCGACAATCCCATAGCCGTTATCTTTTATGACGGCAGTGGAGTCAGGATAAACGCGAGCACCTTCTGCTCCTTTGGCTTCGATAATCCCGATGGTGTCGCCTAAGGTTGGGGTCAGGTTGATCCCGCCACGATGCACCACCACGCCGCCGTTCATATTGAGTCCACCCATAAAGCTGTGCAGGGACTGGCTAAACGCGACGCCGCCGGAGGCGCTATCTCCAACGTACGAGAGGTTGGTGCCGAAGTTCGTTTCAGGTCGGCTGGATTCGCTGAAGTAGCCGCTGAAACCATACTGCGAGCGCTCACCGGCAGAACCGCTTAACGAGGTACGGAAGGTGGCTTCATCGCTGTTGTAACTGAAGTTTGCTCCCAGTCGGGCCTGCTTTTCATAGCGGTGGCCCAGCGGCATTGAAACGCTCAGATAGATCGTATCATCGTGACCGCCGTCCTCGCTGTTGGTACGGCCGAGGGAAATCCCCCAGGTGGAGCTGCCGAACTGGTTGTTATATCCCACCGCATAGTTGGATTTTTCTGTACGACTCAGCCGATCGTTCCAGACGTTACCGACAAAGCCACTGACGTAAAAACTCCCCCAGCCAGGCGGCAGCATCTGGTTAATGTTTGCTTCCAGACGTTCGCGGTAGCGTTCCGGTAGATAGTTATCGTTGCCGTGTTCTATCGCCTGCTTCACGCTGACGGCATCCGAGAGGGAATAGTAATTTTTGCTGGAGTAGCGATAGCCAACCAGGCTGAAGTTCGTACCGGTTTCCGAGAGGTTTTTAGCAAGGCTGATGCGCAAAGACATATTGCACAGCGAGCCGCAATCGTCGTTTTCAATGCCCGACGAAAAGTTCGTGTAGGAGCGGGTTACGTCAATACCTAACGCGCCCAATGATGTGTTAATCGCCACGCCGCCCAGCAGGGCGTTGTAATCCCCGTCGAATGCGGTTTGTGCGCCAACGTAGCCCGTCAGATTATTAAACAGACCGTACTGCAACGTGCCCTCCGTCATCCAGGGATCGTCGGCGAGAAACGTATTTCGGATCTCCCCGGCAGAGAGCGAATAGCGGAAATAGCCTTCACGCAGCAGCTGCGGAACGCTGGAGTAGGGGACCGTAAAGGTGTGAAGCGTGCCGTCGGTCTCTTTGACGGTAACTTCAAAATCGCCGTTATAACCCGTTGCGTAGAGATCGCTGATGGCAAACTCGCCCGGCGGCACCACCTTTTCATACAGCGTATTGCCAGATTGTTTGATGGTGACCGTAGCGTTGCTGTTAGCAAATCCACGCACGACGGGCGCATAGCTGCGAACGGAATCTGGCAGCATACGATCGTCCGTCGCGATCCTCGCTCCGCGAATGGCCGTGGTATCAAACATATCGCCGGTGGTACTCAGATCGCCCAGCACCACTTCGGATTGCCAGGAGGCGATCCCCCGGGTGGCAAACGCCTGCAGGTGATCAACACCTTCATCGGCAATGTCGTTGCCCATATTCAGCGTGTCGTAAGTGACGAAACGCCAGGCGCCGAGCGTCATGGCCGTCTGTAAATTGCCGAAAAGATAGTTGCTGGTCTCCCCCAGCTCGCGGTTGCGCGTGCTGGAGCCGCTCAGCGCATACGAGGCCATGAGCGCGGGTTCGCCGTTATCCCACAGTTCCGGGCTGATGTAGCCCTCTGGCGTGTTAAGCAGCATCGCCTGAGGAACGGTTACCTCCAGTCGCTCGTCCTCCTGGTTGTAGACGACGCGGGAGCCCGGGACCAGCTCTTCAAGCACCAGACAGCTGCCCGTTTTCCAGTTTTCAGGCAGCTTGCGGGTGTCTATATCAAAGCGGATAATCATTTCCGGCGTCAGGCACGCATTTACGCCCTGTTGGTTTTTTGCCGAGATGAACGTGACGGGCCAGGTGCCTCTGTTTTTGCTGTTGCTTATCACATCCAGTTTATAATCACCGGGCTGGATCTTTTCGACCCCATCGAATTGAGTCAGATCCAACCCGCTGTTGTAGAAATTCATAAAGCCGCGAGAAAAATTGACCGGCTTTTTCTCGCTTTCGGCGTACACCTGGCCTGAAACGCAGAATGCCAGAAGTAAAATCTGGCTAAAGTGATTTTTTGCGTTGTTGCGACGCTTGTATTTTTTATAAAGTGCGGACATTCAGCTATCCCAAAAATGAGGCTTAAATGATGTTAAAAGTTATAAGTGCGCTTAATATATGCACCCAGATCGGTAATATAGTTATATTTAAATATGCCGCGTCCGCTCACCGCGCTGACCTGAGGGAAGTGATAAACAAGCGTGCCGTAGGGCACAATCATCTCTCCCGGTATTTCAATATCTTTATTTTCCGCATTCGTCAGCCATACGCTGGTCATATTCACATGGAACGGAGAATTATTGGTTCCAACCACGTCGTAACCCTTCGCCGTTTTGCGCAGCTCCCATTTAAGCTCGTCAGCTGCCTGCATCGGGTTGCCTTTCAGGCCTGCGGGGCGATAGAAGAATTTAATCAGCGTGCGGAAAGCCATTTTGAGTTTGTTCTTATCAGCGTCTTCCGGCATTTCAGGTGGAATATCCAGCACGTTTAACCAAAGCAGGCTTTCGCGATCTTTGGGATATTTATTTATGGCTTCGGCAGTCTGGAAAATACGGAATACTTTACCTTTTTGGCCGTTAATACGCGCTGCGGGCGGGTTAATGAAGAAAGGCAGGTTTTCTTTTTCAACACCGTCTGTTTTATCTGTGCTTGAAAGCCAGACCTGAACCAGTTCAGGCGTTTTCCCCAGATTATTAATACGTACGGTCTGCTCATTTTCATTACCGTTGAAAACGACGCGCGTGGTTAAAATCTGAATGGTGGCATGGGCGCAAGGTAGCCCGAACAATGCCATCATTAACATCGCTTTTAATATATTACTCACCATCGAAATTGGTTCCCTGAATATGTCAAAAAAAACAGTGGGACAACGCCCACTGCTTAAATAGGCTTACTGATATTTGATGGAGTACACCACGTCAGTGGTTACTTTACCTGCCGATGCCGCACCGCCGGTTGCAACGTACTGTGCCCAGTAATCGAAACGAGCGGTATTACCGGTAATGGTTGCAGTTTTAGCGTTATTATTCGCCGTAGTCAGGTTAAGTGCTGCTTTAGCTGAATCGGAAAGACCGATTTCAACATTCGTGGCACCGCCAGTCGTCTCGGTGTTTTTCAGGTTACCGGTAGCGGTATTGATATTGGTGCTCTGTGCCAGTTCGAAGAACACGCTGGCGATTTTATTATTTGTGCAGTTTGTTCCGCTCAGTTTAATGAAGAATGGTGTATCCCCCGCACGCTGGCCCGCAGTTGCCAGCGCTGTGGTGCTGACGGTCGGCAGATGCACGGTGAAGTCAGGGGAGGTGGATTCACCCTGCGCATCGCCACCGGTAATAGTACAAGTCGCATCGCTGATGGTACCGTCAAAGGTAATAGTGCCATCTTCCGCTGCCGCCGCAGAACCTGCTCCCGCCAGAATGGTAAAAAGACATGCTTTTAAGTATTTGTTCATAGAAAATTCCATTTTGAAATAAATTGTAATAAAGCGCGGGGATTGTAATGAGAGGAATATCTAAAAACTACTGGTCGGACCTAAATAAATTCCTAATTCATGCCTTCGCATTCTTATTATTTATGGATATGTATGTTAAAGGAGCGTCAAAGCAGAAATAATGGCTTGTTTTTAAAAAATCATTCGTTAATTATTGCTGAGGTTAATGATTTAGTCGCTGGCGATTTTATATTTTAATCATTCAATATTTGTTTTGAGAATGGTTGGTATTTGAATTATGTGAGCATGTTATGAATGACTTGAAATTAAACATCCCAGACGCTATTCTTTCTTCCATGCAGCTTTACTTATCTATCGATCCCTTCCTCGTCGGGCTTAACGACGCGGAAGGGATTTTTTTTACATTTTTCAACCCAACGACTTTCAATGAGGTCAGGACATGAGCACTTTAGGTCATCAGTACGATAACTCTCTGGTATCTAACGCGTTTGGTTTTTTACGTCTTCCGATGAACTTCCAGCCGTACGACAGCGACGCGGACTGGGTGATCACCGGCGTGCCGTTCGATATGGCAACGTCCGGTCGCGCGGGCGGTCGCCACGGTCCGGCGGCGATCCGTCAGGTGTCTACCAACCTGGCCTGGGAGCATAACCGCTTCCCGTGGAACTTCGACATGCGCGAGCGCCTGAACGTGGTGGACTGCGGTGACCTGGTGTACGCCTTTGGCGACGCGCGTGAAATGAGCGAAAAGCTGCAGGCCCACGCCGAAAAACTGCTGGCTGCCGGCAAGCGCATGCTCTCCTTCGGCGGTGACCACTTCGTGACCCTGCCGCTGCTTCGCGCCCACGCGAAGCACTTCGGCAAAATGGCGCTGGTACACTTTGATGCGCATACCGACACCTACGCGAACGGCTGCGAGTTTGACCACGGTACTATGTTCTACACCGCGCCGAACGAAGGCCTGATCGATCCGAACCACTCGGTGCAGATCGGTATCCGTACCGAGTTCGACAAAGATAACGGCTTCACCGTGCTGGACGCCTGCCAGGTCAACGATCGCGGCGTGGACGATATTCTGGCTCAGGTTAAGCAGATCGTCGGTGATATGCCTGTGTACCTGACTTTCGATATCGACTGCCTGGATCCGGCCTTTGCGCCTGGCACCGGTACGCCGGTCATCGGCGGCCTGACTTCAGACCGCGCCATTAAGCTAGTGCGCGGCCTGAAGGATCTGAACATCGTCGGGATGGACGTGGTTGAAGTGGCGCCTGCCTATGACCAGTCTGAGATCACCGCGCTGGCCGCGGCGACCCTGGCGCTGGAAATGCTCTACATCCAGGCGGCGAAAAAAGGCGAATAAGCCTTACGCGCTGATTGCTGCTGCGCGACGCATGCGCAGCAGCAACATACCCCCGGCCAGCAGGGTGATAACCTGCGAAACGACCAAAACCGAAAAGCCTGAGCTAACCGACCCGACCGTTTTCATCACCATCCCCATCAGCAGCGGAATAAACGCCGCGCAGATATTCCCTATACCATTAACGATCCCATATGCGCTTCCCACCGCTTCCCGCGCGGCGTGATGCTGGATCACCGCAGGAATGGCCGCCCCCTGAAGCCCCCAGAAGACGTTGGCGGACAGCATAAACAGCGCCAGCCATGCGGGCTGATGGCTGAGCATCAGCCCGACCACGGATAGCGCCGTCAGCGCTCCACCCGCCACAAACAGCACCGGTGCCTGCTCCGGACGCATTTTGTCGAGCAGCACGCCGCCGAGAAATTTAGAGCCCAGGCTCAGCAGGAAGGGAATGGCCGCAAGCATGCCGGTGGCGTGGAGCGAGAAGTGGTGTTCATCGCGCAGCCATGCGGGCAGCCAGGCGCTGTTCCCCCAGAGATAGCTCAGCGTGGCGATTTCAACCAGTAAGATCCAGCCCAGCAGCGGCGTTTGCCATGCCAGCGTAAAGGTCTGGGCAAACCCCGGTTTTTTTGTCTTCGGGATGCCGCGCGGCGCGGGAAGGTAGCGCCAGATGAGCCCGCCGCCGAGAGCAAGATTCAGTATCGCCAGCGCGTAAAACGATCCGGCCCAGCCCAGATGGGCCATCAGCCAGGTCACCAGCGGAAAGCCCACGGCCAGCCCGAGCGAGACGCCCAGCGCGGTTACGGCGTTGGGTTTGCCGATCTCATCCGCGCTAAAGTTATCGCTGATAAAGCGCGTCTTCAGCGAAAAGAGCGGTCCTTCCGCTATCCCCAGGATCACGCGCGCGATGAGCATCCCCATCAGAGAGCCGAGCAGGGGAGAGATCGCACAGACCACGGCCCAAATCACAATGCTGCCTAATAACCCCTGCCGATAATTAAATTTGCTTTCAATAACTGGTGTTAATAATAAAGCCGAAAAACCATAACCCAGAAGAAAGCAGGTCATTAGCATTCCCTGTAACATTCTGTTTTCATTTAACTGAAAGTGCCGGGCAAATTCTGGATTTAATATCATTACTGAAATATTTACCCGGTCGACGTAGGAGATAATGATGAGTAATAACAGTGCAATTGTTCCTTGCCATCTTGCCGTCATGATGCCTGCCTTACGCGTGCGCATAGTGGTATTTTTATCAGCGTGATTGTCACGGACCTAAAATAGTTAACTTGTGAAACTCTTTGTTTTTAAAAGATAAAATAAAAAATCGTTTCACAGGTGAAACGCAAGGTTCTTCCGCTCTTTTATTTTTACGAAGCAAAAACAAAGGAAGTCAATATCTGAATATTGAAATTTAAAGCCATTGAAAAAACGTATTCATTCACGCCGCAATAATGAAAATTTCATATCGCTGCATTTTTTCGTGATCCTTTCCACACTTAGTTAATTAATTAGCTTTCGCTTAACAAATTCTTCACATTGCCGCTTGACGAAACATTCATCGCTTTTATATTGACCGTATTAAATAAGAAACAGAGTTTCATATATGAAACGAAAGCCTGGAGGATCGTGATGAGCTGGATAGGCGTATGTGACGCAGAACAAGTACAGGAAGATTTCCCTTTTAGCGGCAGCGTCGAGGGTAAAGAGATCGGCGTTTATTTGATTGACGGCGAGTATTACGCGCTGGAAGACGTATGCCCGCACGCTTATGCCCTGCTGAGCCAGGGTTTCGTCGAAGACGGCAAGGTGGAGTGCCCGCTGCACGAGGCGGTATTCGATGTCAAAACCGGCCAGTGCCTGCACGGCCCCGGCGGTCGCAACCTTAACCGCTACCCGGTTCGGGTCTTTGAAAACCAAATCCAGATTACCTTCGTCGAGGAGACCGTGGCATGAGCGACACCCTGAACTACAATCCGGCGCTGCCGGAAAGCCGCCAGTTTACCCCACCTGCCGAAGGCGGTAACGGTGCCATTCATAAGCCGGGCGATTACCAGAATCTCATCTGGCAAACCCGCAGCCGCGAGCCGGAAAACTGGGAGGTGAACCTGATTGCGACGCTGGAAGATCTCTTCGAACAGGGCGTTGAAACCCTACCGGAACTGGTGAACGGGCTGAACGCGGTGCGCATGCACGACCAGCAGGGCGAGCCGTGGAGCAACGCCAGCTTCCAGGCTTTCTTACAGGTTAACGGCTACTGACGACAACGCGATGACGACTACCGTACAACATTATCTTGATAAAGGTCTGCGCGGCCTCTGGTATCCGGTGCTGGCAAGCTGGGAAGTGCAGTCTGCTCCCGTGGGCATCACCCGCCTGGGCGAGCAGATTGTGGTCTGGCGTAACAAGGACGGCCAGGTCCAGGCGCTGGAAGACCGCTGTCCGCACCGCGGCGCGCGCCTGTCGATGGGCTGGAACCTCGGCGACCGTATCGCCTGCTGGTATCACGGCGTAGAAGTTGCGGGCAACGGCGAAGTGAAAGACGTGCCCGCCGTGGATAAATGCCCGCTGGTTGGCCAGCAGTGCGTGCGCAGCTACAACGTGCAGGAGGCGCACGGCGCCATCTTCCTGTGGTTTGGCGTGACCGCCGACCAGCAGCCGGACGAGCTGACCTTCCCGGATGAACTCGCCGACGCGGAAAATTTCAGCAACTTCCTCTGCACCGCAGCGTGGAAATGCAACTACCAGTACGCGCTGGAAAATGTGATGGATCCGATGCACGGCACCTATCTGCATTCATCCTCGCACTCGATGGCGGAGGGGGATCGCAAGGCCGACATGGTTCTTCAGCCGACCAAAACCGGCTTCATCTTCGAGAAGAAAGGGCAGAGCGGCGTCAACTTTGACTGGGTGGAGCTGGGCAACAGCGGCACCTGCTGGATGCGTCTCTCCATTCCGTATAAGAAGCGCTTCGGACCGGGCGGCCACTTCTTTATCGTCGGCATGGTGGTGCCGGAAGATAACGACAACTGCCGCGTCTTCTTCTGGCGCATTCGCCGCGTGCAGGGCTGGCAACGCGATATGTGGCGCTTCATGTACCGCAACCGTCTGGAAAAGCTGCACTGGGAGGTGCTGGAGCAGGACCGCGTGGTGCTGGAGAGCCTGGCCCCGAACGCCCGCGACCATGAATACCTTTATCAGCACGACGTCGGCCTTTCCCGCCTGCGCCGCATGATGCAGAAGGCCGCCAAAGAGCAGCTGGCGATGCGCGAAGCGCAGCAGGGAGCCGCCTGATGAACGGACTGCTGGGCGGAAAGCGCATCGTCGTGACCGGCGCCGCGCGCGGGCTGGGCTATCACTTTGCCAAAGCCTGCGCGGAGCAGGGCGCGGCGGTGGTGATGTGCGACATCCTCAAAGGCGAGCTGGCCGAGAGCGCCCACGGGCTGAGCAAGCAGGGCTTTGCGATCGAATCACACGTCATCGATCTGGCCGATCCGCACTCCATTGAGCAGGTGTTTAGCGCCATTGGCGAGCAGGGTCAGATTGACGGTCTGGTGAACAACGCGGCGATGGCGACCGGCGTGGGCGGTAAAAACATGCTCGATTACGACCCGGACCTGTGGGACCGCGTGATGAGCGTGAACGTCAAAGGTACCTGGCTGGTGACGCGCGCCGCCGTACCGCTGCTGCGCGAAGGGACGGCAATCGTGAACGTGGCGTCCGATACCGCGCTGTGGGGCGCGCCGCGCCTGATGGCCTACGTCGCCAGCAAGGGGGCGGTGATCGCCATGACCCGCTCGATGGCGCGCGAGCTGGGCGAAAAGCGCATTCGCATCAACGCTATCGCGCCGGGGCTGACCCGCGTCGAGGCAACCGAATATGTGCCCGCCGAACGGCATCAGCTCTACGAAAACGGCCGGGCGTTAACGGGCGCGCAGCAGCCGGAAGATGTGACCGGCAGCGTGGTCTGGCTGTTAAGCGATCTGTCGCGGTTTGTCACCGGACAGCTGATCCCGGTCAACGGCGGTTTTGTCTTTAACTGAGGTATGGCGATTATGGCAAACGATCGGGAAGTGAAGTATCTGGTGCCGGGGCTGGAGCGCGGCCTGCAGCTGCTGTTGGCCTTCGGCGAGCAGCACCGCGAACTGACCTTTGCCGAGCTGCACCGGCTGGTGGATATGCCGAAGGCGACCGCCTACCGCGTGGTGCAGACCCTGGAGTTCATGGGGTTTCTGGAGCGCAACGCGCGAGCCAATACCTTTTCGCTCGGCATGAACGTGCTGCGCCTGGGCTTTGAGTACATCGCCTCGCTGGACGTGGCGCAGGTCGGCCAGCCGGTGATCGAACAGCTGCGCGACGTCAGCCAGTGCAGCAGCCATCTGGCGATCCGCGACGGGCGCGACATTATCTACATCGCCCGCGTCAGCGCCGCCGGGTCGCGCATCAATCAGGTCAGCATTGGCACCCGTCTGCCGGTGCACTGCACCTCGCTCGGCCGCATGCTGCTGACCGATATTTCCCGCGCCGATTTTGAACAATTGTTCCCGCACGAGCGCCTGCCGGGCAACACGCCGGGGCAGCTTCACGACCGCGAGGCCCTGTGGCAGATGGTGCAGCAGGACAAAGCCCGCGGGTTTGTCATCGGCGAATCTTTCTTCCGCCACGGCATCTCCTCCATCGTCTACCCGGTGTACGACCGAAGCGGACGCGTGGCGGCGGTGGTGAGCATTCTGGTGCCGTCGGAGGAGATCCCGCAGACCGACCGCGAGCGCCTGCAAAACGAGGTTCGCCTCGCGGCGGATAAAATTTCTGGCTTTTTAGGGTATTTGTCACAGGCCAGTTAAATCAGTGAGTTAACGTCAGGCGCTTAACTGCGTCGGGCATGGTTTACGCCCAATTTGGGCCAGATGAGGCAACGAACGATGAGTGTAACCGGAATTGAAAAGCTGGAATTTGGCGTGGAAGACCTGACGCACTGCGCCAAATTTATGCGTGATTTTGGCCTGACGGGCGATGCCAGCGGCCAGCGTTTTACCACCCTGAGCGGCGCGCGCGTGGAGCTAAACCCGATCGACAGCCCCGACCTGCCGCCGGCGTTTGAGGCGGGCAACACCCTGCGCCGCATGACCTGGGCGGTTGCCGCGCAGTCCGATCTTGACGCGCTGCGCCCGAAGCTTGCGCAGCAGCCCGGCTTCCGCGAGGTGGGCGACGCGCTGGAGTGCCTCGACCCGAACGGCATGACCCTGCGCGTGCAGGTGACCCAGCAGACCGAGGTGGAGCTGAACGTCGAGCCGATTAACCAGTGGGGCGACGCCCGCCGGATCGACACCCCGAGCCCGGTTTACGATCGCGCCCAGCCCATCAACGTTGGGCACGTGGTGTTCTTCGTGGAAGAGCTGGCGGCGGTGGAAAAATTCTACCGCGAGGTGCTCGGCTTCCAGGTCTCTGACCGCTACATCAACCGGGCCGTGTTCCTGCGCTGCGGCGCGCGCGGCGGCCATCACAACCTGTTCCTGCTGCAGCTGCCGAACCGCAGGCGCGGTCTCAACCACGTGGCCTTCACGGTACGTGATATTCATGAGGTGATCGGCGGCGGGATTGCGATGAATAAACACGACTGGAGCACCTTTATCGGGCCGGGCCGCCATCCGGTGTCGTCGGCCTATTTCTGGTACGTCAACAGCCCGACCGGCGGCGCGTTTGAGTATTACACCAACGACGACTACCTGACCGAAAACTGGCAGCCGCGCGAGCTGGAGCACTCGCTGGTCTCCTTTACCGAATGGGCGGTGGAAGGTGGGATTGACCACGACACGCGCCGCCAGCAGAAAAAGCCGGAGGCGGTATGACGTCGCGCATTGTCATTATCGGCGGCGGCCAGGCGGGCGGCTGGGCGGCGAAAACACTGCGCGACGAAGGCTTCGACGGCGAGATTTGCGTGGTGGCGGAAGAGGAGTGGGATTTCTACGAACGTCCGCCGCTGTCGAAAGCGTCCCTGCTGGAGCCGGACGCGGCACTCCCGCGGCTGTTTAGTGAAGAAGCACAGCAGGCGCTGAACCTGACATGGCACCGCCCGCTGCGTGCGGAGCAGATCGACCGCGCGGCGAAAACGGTGCGGTTAAGCAACGATGAGCATATTAGTTACAACATTCTTTTGATTGCCACCGGAGGGCGGGCGCGTCTGCCGGGGGAGGCGTGGGCGGCGCATCCGCAGGTCTACACCCTGCGCCACTGGCAGGACGCGCAGCGCCTGAAGGGGCGTCTGGCGGAAAGCCAAAAGCTGGCGATTATCGGCGGCGGCTGGATTGGCCTGGAAATTGCCGCCTCCGCGCGCAAAAGCGGCGTGGCGGTCACGCTGTTCGAGCAGCAGCCCGCGCTGTGCATGCGCTCGGTGAGCGGCGAGGTGTCGCAGCGCCTGGAAGCCCTTCACCGCGAGCAGGGCGTGGAGATCCGTACCGGCTGCGGCGCGCTGGAGCTGGAGGACGATAGCGGTGTGCCGGTCATCCACTGCGACGGCCAGCGCGAAACCTTTGACGCGGTGGTGGTGGGGATCGGCGTCGATCTCAATCTGGAGCTGGCGCGCGACGTGGGGCTTCGCACCGAACGGGGGATCGTCGTGGACGCTCAGGGACGCACGTCGGATCCGTCCATTTTCGCCGCCGGAGATGTGGCCCAGCATCATCATTACGGCCTGTGCATTCAGTCCTGGGCGTTTGCGCAGAATCAGGCGGTGGCGACGGCAAAAGCGATGCTCAACCCCGATGCGCCAGGCTACGACGACGCGCCGTGGCTGTGGTCGGATCAATATCAGCACAACATTCAAATCCTCGGTATTCCGCAGCCGGGAAGCACAACGATAGCGCGTGAAGATTCGCTGTACTTCTCGCTGGACGAAAGCGGGCGGCTGACGCAGCTGGTGGCGTTTAACGATGCGCGCACCGTCAAGCTGGCGAAGCGCTGGATGGCGGCAGGGCGGGATTTATCGGACGTGCCGCTCGCCGACCCGACCTTTTCACTGATGTCACTGCGATAACCCGCACCCGTAGGGGGAGACATGACCACATTAGAGACCAACACCGCGCCCGCTGAGGCGAGCGGTGAGGGAGCCCGCACGCCTGAAAAAGCGGTGCGCTGGGCCATCCCGCTGTCGCTGCTGGCCTGCGTGCTGCTGGCGTTTTTCGACAAAATCAGCATTGCGGCGCTGTTTTCTGACGGCCATTTCCAGCAGGCGATGGGCATTGATTTCGACACCACGCGCCTCGGCATTCTGATGAGCGCCTTTCTGCTGAGCTACGGCTTTTCGTCAGTCTTTTTAAGCGGCTTAGGCGACAGAATCGCCCCGCTGCGCCTGCTCACCGGAATGATGGTCGTCTGGTGCGTGCTGATGGTGGCGATGGGCTTTACCCATAACTACACGCTGATGATCGTGCTGCGCATCCTGCTGGGCGTGGCGGAAGGGCCGCTGTTCCCGCTGGCCTTCGCCATCGTGCGTCACAATTTCCCGCAGCATCTGCAGGCGCGCGCCACCATGCTGTGGCTGCTGGGCACGCCGGTGGGCGCGGCGATTGGCTTCCCGCTCTCCCTCTGGCTGCTGAACGCCTTCGGCTGGCAGAGCACCTTTTTCGTGATGGCGATGCTCACCGTGCCGGTGCTGATTTTCGTGCGCGTCGGGCTGCGCGGGATCCGTCTGGAGGCAAAACCCGGCACCTCGCAGGCGTCTCAGGACGAGCGCCGCGCCGCGCGCCGCGAGCTGTTCGTCAGCCCGCACTTCTGGATCATCTGCATCTTTAACATTGCCTTCCTGACCTACCTTTGGGGCATCAACGGCTGGCTGCCGGGCTATCTCATCAAGGGCAAAGGCATTCATCTGGAACACGCGGGCTGGCTGTCGTCGATGCCGTTCATCGCCATGCTGGCGGGCGAGGTGATTGGCGCGTGGCTTTCGGACCGGGTCGATAGGCGCGCGGCGGCCTGCTTTATCTCCATGGCCGGGGCGGCGGCAGGTCTCGCGGCGGTGATGCACCTCGACACCCCGCTGACCATCATCGCGGCGATGAGCTTCAGCACCTTCATGTGGGGCACCGGTGCACCCAACATTTTCGCCCTGCTGGCGAAGGCCACCCATCCGCGGGTGAGCGCCACGGCGGGCGGCATTTTCAACGGGCTGGGAAACTTTGCGGGCGCGCTGTCGCCGGCGGTGATGGGCGCGCTTATCGCCTTCACCCACAGCATGGATTCCGGGCTGATTTTTCTGGCGGTGATGGCGGCGGTGGGCTGCGTCCTGTTACTGCCGCTGCTGAGACGTTACTGAGGAGAGTGTCATGACTGATTCAACCGTAACCAACACATCAGGCATCAAACCTGACCACCTGACGATGGAAGAGTGGGTCGAGTCGCGCATCGCGCGCTTCGAAGGCCGCAAGTACGACTGGAACGCGCTGAAGTTCCAGGCCGATTTTGACCCGAAATACCGCCGGGCGCAGATGCGCTACATCGGCACCGGCGCAACGGGCGTCGCGAACGACACCAACACCGTGCAGGCGGATCACTTTACCTTCTCCACCATGGTGCTGCCGTCGAAGTGCGAGGGGCCGCTGCACCTGCACGACGACGTGGAAGAGGTGTTCTTCATGCTTAAAGGGCAGATCACGCTGATGATCCAGGACGGCGACAACTACACCGAAACCGTGCTGCGCGAGCGCGATCTGATCTCCGTTCCGCCGGGGATCTATCGCGGCCTGTTTAACCACGGGGAAGAAGAGGCGCTGATGTGCGTCATGCTGGGAACCAACAAGCCGGAAATCCCGACCTATCCCTCCGATCATCCGCTCTCAAAAGTGAAGCGGAACTAAGGGGGCACGATGACGGGTTTTCGTGAACAGGGAATCGGTATTCCGCTGATGCTGCTGCACGGCATCAGCTCCGGCGCGGCCTCCTGGCACAAGCAGATGGCGCTGGAGGGCTTTCGCGTGCTGGCGTGGGACATGCCCGGCTATGGCGAAAGCCCGCTGCTGGCGGTTGAGCGTGCAAACGCGGGGGATTACGCCGACGCGCTGGCGGCGATGCTCGACCGCGCGGGCGTCTGGCAGGCGGTTCTGGTGGGCCATTCGCTGGGAGCGATGGTGGCCAGCGCCTTTGCGGCGAAGTATCCGCAGCGCGTGCTGCACCTGGTGCTGGCGGACGCCGCGCAGGGCTACGGCAATGCAGTCCCGGAACAGCGGGAGCAGGTCTGGCGCAGCCGCGAGCAGCAGATGGCGCTCGGCGGTGAAATCCTCGCGCAGACCCGCGCCGCGAAGCTGCTGCGCCCCGGCGCGCGCGCGGAAGATATCGCCACCGTCGCGGCGGGCATGCGCGCGCTGCGTTCCGAGGGCTACCTTGCCGCCGCGTGGATGCTGGCGCACGACGACATTCACGGCTGGCTTAAAGGTTACTCAGGCGCGTTTGAAGTCTGGTGCGGCGAGCAGGACGCCATCACGCAGCCCGAGCTGGTGCAGGGGCTGGCGCTGCGCTACCGCATGCCGTTTACCGCCATACCGCAGGCCGGGCACGCCAGCTATCTCGATAACGACGCGTTTGTTAACCAACAGCTTTTACGCATTAACGAAGAGGTGCGCGATGAATGCACAAATTGACGGCCGCGTAGCGGTAGTCACAGGCGGTTCTTCCGGCATTGGCTTTGAAACGCTGCGCCTGCTGCTGGGCGAGGGGGCAAAAGTGGCCTTCTGCGGCCGCGACCCGGACCGGCTCGCCAGCGCCCACGCGACGCTGCAAAACGAATACCCTAACGGGGAGATTTTCTCTTACCGCTGCGACGTGCTGAACGCCGACGAGGTGCAGGCCTTCGCGGATGCCGTTCAGGCTCGCTTCGGCGCGGCGGATATGCTGATCAACAACGCCGGGCAGGGCTACGTGGCGCACTTCCACGACACCCCGCGCGAGGCGTGGCTGCACGAAGCCGAACTCAAACTGTTCGGGGTGATCAACCCTGTTCAGGCGTTTCAGCCTCTGCTGGAGCGGTCCGACATCGCCTCCATCACCTG
This sequence comes from Enterobacter sp. 168J2, assembly GCF_034107265.1. Classification (NCBI taxonomy): domain Bacteria; kingdom Pseudomonadati; phylum Pseudomonadota; class Gammaproteobacteria; order Enterobacterales; family Enterobacteriaceae; genus Enterobacter; species Enterobacter sp. 168J2. The sequence goes on from NZ_JAWNEB010000003.1 coordinate 62,659, forward strand.
CGTCAACTCCCTGCTGGCGCTGCAGCCGGAGGAGCACATGATCGCCACCTCCGCTGCCCGTGCCGCGCTGCTAAATATGACGCTCACGCTCTCGAAAGAGCTGGTGGGCAAAGGCATTCGCGTCAACTCCATTTTGCTCGGCATGGTGGAGTCCGGCCAGTGGCAGCGCCGCTTTGAAAACCGGGCGGATAAAAGCCAGAGCTGGCCGGAGTGGACGGCGGATATCGCGCGCAGGCGCGGCATCCCGATGGCGCGTCTCGGCAAGCCGCAGGAGCCCGCGCAGGCGCTGCTGTTTCTCGCCTCGCCGCTGGCGTCGTTTACCACCGGCGCCGCGCTGGACGTTTCCGGCGGCTTCTGCCGCCATCTGTAAGGACGCATCATGAAAAAGGTAATGTTAATTGGGTTTGGCGCCATGGCGCAGGCGGTGATTGAACGTTTACCCGCCGGCGTGGCTATCGGCTGGATCGTGGCGCGTGAAGCCCACCACGCGGCCATTCGCGCGCAGCTTGGTGATGCGGTAATCGCGCTGACCTCGCCGGTAGACTGCGCACAAACGCCCGACCTGGTGCTGGAGTGCGCCAGCCAGCAGGCGGTGGCGCAGTATGGCGAAGCGATCCTGCGCCGCGGCTGGCATCTGGCCGTTATTTCAACCGGCGCGCTGGCGGACAGCGCGCTGGAACAGTGCCTGCTCGCGGCGGGCGGCAGGCTGACGCTGCTCTCCGGGGCGGTTGCGGGCATTGACGGGCTGGCGGCGGCGAAAGAGGGCGGGCTTGAGCGCGTCACCTATCAGTCGCGCAAAAGCCCGGCCAGCTGGCGCGGCAGCTACGCCGAGCAGCTTATCGATCTTAACGCGGTCTCAGAGGCGCAGGTCTTCTTTGAAGGCAGCGCCCGCGAGGCGGCGCGCCTGTTCCCGGCGAACGCCAACGTGGCGGCAACCGTGGCGCTCGGCGGCGTAGGGATGGACGACACCCGCGTGCAGCTGATGGTCGACCCGGCAACGAAACGCAATACCCACACGCTGCACGTCGAAGGATTGTTCGGCGAGTTCCATCTGGAGCTGAGCGGGCTGCCGCTGGCGTCTAATCCTAAAACCTCCACCCTTGCGGCACTGAGCGCGGTGCGCGCCTGCCGCGAACTGGCGCTGAGCTGAGGAGTGACGATGGACGATCTGAAGATTTTTATCGGCGGCCAGTGGCGACGCGGCGGCGGTAACACGATGCAGAGCCATTTCCCGGCTGACGGGTCGATCAATGCGACGCTGAATGCGGCAAGTCTGGACGACCTGCAGGACGCGATCGAGGCCGGCGAGCGGGCGTGGCGCGATCCCGCGTGGCGCAACTGCCTGCCGCATATGCGGGCGAAGATCCTGCACAAGGTTGCGGATCTCATTGAATCCCGCGTGGATGAACTGGCGCAGATGCAGAGCCGCGATAACGGCAAGCCGCTGGCGGAAGCGCGCGGGCTGGTGATGAGCGCGGCGGGCACGGCGCGCTACTTTGCCGCCGCCTGCGAGCTGCTGGAAGGCGAGCTCCCGACGCCGCGCCAGCCGGATTTGCTGACCCTGAGCCGCTATGAGCCGCTCGGCGTGGTGGCCGCCATTACGCCGTGGAACTCGCCGATTGCCAGCGAGATGCAGAAGGTCGCGCCGGCCATTGCGGCGGGTAACGCAGCGATCCTAAAGCCCGCCGAAGCCACGCCGCTGATGGCGCTGGAGCTGGCGCGGATTTTTGAACAGGCCGGGCTACCTGCCGGGCTGCTGAGCGTCCTGCCGGGCAAAGGCTCGGTGATTGGCGATGCGCTGGCGCGCCATCCGAAGGTGCGGAAAATTTCGTTTACGGGCGGCACCACCACCGGCCGCCATCTGGCGCACGTGGCGGCGGAAAAGCTGATCCCGGCCTCGCTGGAGCTGGGCGGAAAATCCCCGACCATCGTGCTGGAGGATGCCGACGTTGATCAGGCCGCGCGCGGGATCTGCTACGGCATTTTCAGTTCGGCAGGGCAGGCGTGCATCGCCGGGTCCCGGCTGTTTATTCACGAAAGCATCTACGCGCCGCTGATGGCGCGGCTGCTGGAATTAACTCGCGGGCTGCGCGTGGGGCACCCCTTCACCGAGGGCGTCCACGTTGGGCCGCTGATCAATGAGAAACATCGCCAGAGCGTGCAGGAATACGTCGAGCTGGCGAAGCGCGAAGGGGGCCGCGTGCTGTGCGGCGGGGAGATCCCGGCGGATCCAGACCTGGCAAACGGCAGCTTCTTCCAGCCGACCATTATCGAAGGGCTGACGAACAGCGCCCGCGCCTGCCAGGAGGAGATTTTCGGCCCGGTGCTGGTGGCGATGCCGTTTCGCGATGAAGCCACGCTTATCCGCGAGGCGAACGACTCGGTTTACGGCCTGGCGGCAGGGATCTGGACCCGCGACACCGGGCGCGCGCTGCGCCTGAGCGAGCAGCTGGAGGCGGGCACGGTGTGGATCAACACCTACAAAGTTTTTGCGATTTCGACCCCGTTCGGGGGCTTTAAAGAGAGCGGTCTGGGCCGCGAAAAGGGCATTCAGGGGCTGAAAGCCTGGATGCAGCAAAAGAGCATTTATCTGGCGACGGGTAATAGCGTCAACCACTGGTGCGACTGAGAAAGGGTGAGCAATGAGCGAAATGATAACCGTCGGCGACGCCATCGCCAGAACGCTTGAGCAGTATCAGGTTGAGGCCATCTACGGCGTCATCTCCATTCACAACCTTCCGATCGCGGACGCGGTGGGGCAGCGCGGCAACATTCGCTTCGTGCCCGCGCGCGGTGAGGCGGGATCCGTCACCATGGCCGACGCCCACGGGCGTTTTTCCGGCCTCGGCGTGGCGCTAACCAGCACCGGCGCGGGTGCGGGCAACGCGGTCGGCGCGCTGGTGGAGGCGATGAACGCCTGCACGCCGCTGCTGCATTTAACCGGACAGGTGGAGAAAGCGTGGCTGGATGCCGACACCGGGTTTATCCACGAAACCCGCGACCAGCTGACCTTCCTGAAGGCCAGCTCAAAGCGGGCTTATCGGATCGGCAACGCCAGCCAGGCGATAGCGATTCTGCATAAAGCGATTCAGGAAGCGCAGACGCCGCCGTGCGGGCCGGTATCAGTGGAGATCCCGATTGATATTCAGGGGGCTAAAATTCCGCTGTCGCTGGTGACCTCACCGGTGAAACCGGCTTCGGCTGCAGCCGTGGATCCCGCGATGGTGGATGCGTTGTGGGCGCAGCTCAGGCAGGCGAAACGGCCGCTGCTGTGGCTGGGCGGCGGGGCGCTGGGAAGCGCTGACGCCGTTAAAACGCTGGCGGATGCGGGCGTGACGGTGATCTCAAGCACCCACGCGCGCGGCGTGCTGCCGGACAGCCATCGCGCCAGCCTGCGGGCGTTCCACAACTCGCCGTCGGTGGAGGCGCTTATCGCGCAGTGTGACTTTACGCTGGTCGCCGGTTCACGCCTGCGCAGCAACGAAACCCGCTCCTGGACGCTGGCGCTGCCCTCTCCGCGCGTCCAGATTGATATCGACCCGGCGGCGGCGAGCCGCAATTACCTGATGGATAACACGCTGATAGCCGACTGCTCCGCGTTGCTTCCCGCGCTGGCCGAGAAATCTCAGGGCCGGGAATGGGGGGACGCGCAGTGGGATACGCAGGTGCAGCAGGCGGTTTCCGAAGCAGAGCAGGAGCTGCGCGAACAGTGCGGCGCCTATGCGAAGCTTAACGACGCCATCGAGAAAGCCCTGCCGCAGGACGGTCTGCTGGTGCGCGATATCACCGTTTCCGGCAGCCTGTGGGGCAGTCGTCTGCTTCGCGCTAACGGTCCGCTGATGAACATTCACTCTCTTGCCGGGGCGATTGGCATGGGGCTGCCAATGGCGATTGGTACCGCGATTGCCAACCCGCAGCGTAAGGTGGTGGGGCTGGTGGGCGACGGTGGCCTGAGCCTGAATTTAGGCGAGCTGGCGACGCTGGCGCAGGAGAAAGCTAACGTGACGCTGCTGATCATGAACGACGGCGGCTACGGCGTGATGCGCGGTATTCAGGATAAGTACTTCGGCGGGCGTCAGTACTATAACGAACTGCATACGCCGGACTTTACCCTGCTGGCACAGGCAATTGGCCTGCAGGCGTGGAGCGTTGAGCGGGCAGAGGATTTTGAAGCCGTGATGACGGAAGCGCTGGCAATGCCGGGGCCGTCGGTGGTGGAGGTTCGGATGGGGCAGATTGGCGCGCTGAAGTTTGCCGGGCCGCCGCAGAAGACGCTTTACTGAGGTGTGAGGTTTCCCCTCACCCCAGCCCTCTCCCCAAAGAGGAGAGGGTGTATACAATCCCCTCTCCCCTTTGGGGAGCGGGTGAGGGGGAAAATCAGAACACGTTAAACGGGTATTCCACGTAAGCGCGGATCTCGTCCCCGCCCACGTTGTACTCGCTGGCGTTGCTGGAGACGCGCAGCACGGAGTAGCGCAGCTTCAGCTTCAGATCTTTCGCCGGGCCGTCCTGCACCTGGTACTGGATCTGGTTAAACCATTCATGCTCTTTGCCGTTGCTGGTTTCAGACGTCTTAATGTTGTCGCCGCGCACGTAGGCGGTGGTCCAGCTCAGGCCCGGCAGGCCGAGTCCGCCGAAGTCCAGGCCGTACGACGCCTGCCATGAGCGCTCGTCTTCACCGTTGAAATCAGACCAGTAGGAGTTCGCCAGCAAGATGGTGTTGCCGCCATCACCTACGCCGCCCTGATCGCGATAGCCGCCGTAGTTGTAGCCGGTGCTGCCGCTGCTCTGCTGGTACGCTACTTTGAACGTGTGAATATCCCAGATGTAGCTCGCCGCCAGGCTCCAGATAGTGTTGCTGCGGCCCGTGTCGAGGCTGTCCGCGTAGCTCTGATCCAGACGTGAGTTATAGCCGTTAAAGTCGAGCACCAGCTGCTGCCCGGTGCTGAACGGCTGTTTGTAATTCAGCCCCAGGTACTGTTTGTTCATCACCTCTTCGTTATGAGAGGCGTACAGCGCGCCGCTGAACTGGTCGTTGAACTGGTAGCTTGCGCCACCGAAGGTCAGGCTTTTCAGGCCGCTGTCGTGGCGGTCGTCGCTTTTACGCTGCTCGTCGGTGAAGTAACCGGCGTTCACTTCCAGGCCGTCGATCTCTTTCGAGGTCAGCATGGCACCGGTGTAGCTTTCAAACAGCAGTCGGGAGCTGTCGGCGTTAACAATAGGCAGTTCAGGACGCTGGTTACCGTAGCTCAGCACGGTATTCGAGATCCGCATTTTGGCGGTAGCGCCAAATTTCGCTAAATCGGATTTGGCCCGGCCATCGTCTTCCTGTTTAAAGAAGTCGATACCGCCCGCGCCGCTCTTGCCGCGACCGCCGTCCAGGCGCACGCCGTACTGCGCGATGCCGTCCACGCCAAAGCCCACCAGCCCTTCGGTATAGCCGGATTCAAAGGTGGCGATGATGCCCTGGCCCCATTCGGCTTTATCCTGCTGGCCCTGATGGTAGTCACGGCTGATATACGCATTGCGTAAAAACAGGTCTAAATGGCTGTCGTCGATAAAACCCTTGCTGTCAGATTGCTGGCTTGCAGCGGCGGGTAATGCGGCGAATAAACTTAAAGCAATTAACGATAATTCTTTTTTCACGGAGGGAACGTCTCTGTCTTAATATATTAAATTGAATTACTGCGCGTTTGATAATTACCGGAAAGGTTAACGATTGCAATCAATATGTGACCAGACGTTTCAGCCGGAAAGGGTAGATTTGACGGGGCTTTCAGAGGTGTTACCGATACGTGCGATTTAGTTAGCAATTCATGCGAAATAAAAAGGAGGCATAAATGCCTCCTGCCAATATTATTTAATTCCGTCTGCGGCCATTCGGTCGCGAATATGCTGCGCGCGCGCTTCTGAAGCCGGGTGATCGTCAAACATGGAGCTCTGGCGACCCGCTTCCAGTTTTGCCAGCTTTTCGAAGCTGGTGGCTAAACCGGATGGATTAATACCGCGTTTGCGCAACAGATCGTAGGAGTAGTCGTCCGCTTCGGACTCCTGACGCTGCGAGAACTGGGAGTTAACCAGCTTTTCGCCTACATCACCAAGCTGCGACTGTGACAGGCTGCCAACGATACCGCCCGCAGAGGCCGCCGCCGCACGAATGGCGTTGGTGCCTAAGGCAACCTGCATCCCTTTTTTCACGTGGCCGAGCGCAACGTGGCCCATTTCATGGCCGATCACCGCTTCCACTTCATTGTCGGTCATCATGTCCATCAGCCCGCTGTAGACGCGGATACAGCCGTTGGCCATCGCGAAGGCGTTGACGTCTTTCGCCATGTAAACCTTGTAGTTCACCGGCTGGCCGTTGATGTTATCGCCGAGCGCGGAAGCAATCTTATTCAGACGCTGTGTGTAGGTACTGTCAGCCGGCGCAAGCGTGGCTTTTCCGTCCATATCTTTACAGGCCTGATCGCTCAGCGCTTTAACCTGCGCGTCGCTCAGGGAGTAGGCCTGAAAGGCTTCTGCGCCTGAGGTCATCAGACCGTTAGAGTCCATATTCTGACAGCCGCTCAGCACGAGCGTTGTACCCAGGGCCAGCACTATTGCACGCATTTTCATGAGGTTGCTTCCGTACTCGTTAATCTGAATAAAATCCGAAAAGTGCACCCGCAACGAAGCCGGGGCGGGATAAGTATAAGGAATATCTACAGGCGCGGGCGAGCAGATTGCGCAACATGCGAGCATGATCCAGAGATTTCTTAAGCTGCAAAAGAATGGTCCATGTACATGCCCTGCGGCTTGGGTTACATTGTTGGCACTTTTTTCCGGCGTAGCCCAAAACGCGCTGTCGTCAAGGGCATGGCCTTTAACAGTCCGATCTGGAGTTAAAATGTCCTCACGTAAAGAGCTTGCTAATGCTATTCGTGCGCTGAGCATGGACGCAGTACAGAAAGCCAAATCCGGCCACCCGGGTGCCCCTATGGGTATGGCTGATATCGCCGAAGTCCTGTGGCGTGATTTCCTTAACCACAACCCTCAGAACCCGGCATGGGCTGACCGCGACCGTTTCGTGCTGTCTAACGGCCACGGCTCTATGCTGATCTACAGCCTGCTGCACCTCACCGGCTACGATCTGCCTATCGAAGAGCTGAAAAACTTCCGTCAGCTGCACTCCAAAACTCCAGGTCACCCGGAAGTGGGCTACACCGCTGGCGTAGAAACCACCACCGGCCCGCTGGGTCAGGGTATTGCTAACGCTGTGGGTATGGCGATTGCCGAGAAGACCCTGGCGGCGCAGTTCAACCGTCCTGGCCACGACATCGTTGACCACTTCACTTACGCGTTTCTGGGCGACGGCTGCATGATGGAAGGCATTTCTCACGAAGTGTGCTCCCTGGCCGGTACCCTTAAGCTGGGCAAACTGGTTGCGTTCTATGACGACAACGGTATCTCCATCGACGGTCACGTTGAAGGCTGGTTCACTGACGACACCGCCGCGCGTTTCGAAGCCTACGGCTGGCACGTTGTGCGTGGCGTTGATGGCCACGATGCTGACTCGATTAAACGTGCAGTAGAAGAAGCGCGTGCAGTGACCGACAAACCGTCCCTGCTGATGTGCAAAACCATCATCGGCTTCGGTTCTCCGAACAAAGCGGGCACCCATGACTCCCACGGCGCACCGCTGGGCGACGCGGAAATCGCGCTGACTCGCGAAGCGCTGGGCTGGAAATACCCTGCCTTCGAAATCCCGTCTGAAATCTACGCTCAGTGGGATGCAAAAGAAGTGGGCCAGGCGAAAGAAGCGGCCTGGAACGAGAAGTTCGCTGCCTATGCGAAAGCGTTCCCACAGGAAGCGGCTGAATTCACTCGTCGTATGAAAGGCGATATGCCGTCTGACTTCGACGCGAAAGCGAGCGAGTTCATCGCGAAGCTGCAGGCGAACCCGTCTAAAATCGCCAGCCGTAAAGCGTCTCAGAATGCGATCGAAGCGTTTGGTCCGCTGCTGCCAGAATTCCTGGGCGGCTCCGCTGACCTGGCACCATCTAACCTGACCCTGTGGTCTGGTTCTAAGCCAATCAACGAAGACACTGCCGGTAACTACATCCATTACGGTGTACGTGAGTTCGGTATGACCGCTATCGCGAACGGTATCTCCCTGCACGGTGGTTTCCTGCCGTACACCTCTACCTTCCTGATGTTCGTAGAGTATGCGCGTAACGCCGTGCGTATGGCCGCGCTGATGAAACAGCGTCAGGTGATGGTCTACACCCACGACTCCATCGGTCTGGGCGAAGATGGTCCAACTCACCAGCCGGTAGAGCAGGTGGCTTCCCTGCGCGTGACCCCGAACATGAGCACATGGCGTCCATGTGACCAGGTTGAATCCGCGGTGGCGTGGAAATACGGCGTTGAGCGTCAGGATGGCCCAACCGCGCTGATCCTCTCCCGTCAGAATCTGGCGCAGCAGGAGCGTACCCCAGAGCAGCTGGCTAACATCGCGCGCGGTGGTTACGTGCTGAAAGATTGCGCGGGCCAGCCTGAGCTGATCTTCATCGCGACCGGTTCTGAAGTTGAACTGGCCGTAGCAGCATGGGAAAAACTGACTGCCGAAGGCGTGAAGGCGCGCGTGGTCTCCATGCCGTCTACCGATGCGTTCGACAAGCAGGATGCGGCTTACCGCGAATCCGTACTGCCTAAAGCGGTTTCCGCTCGCGTGGCGGTGGAAGCGGGTATCGCTGACTACTGGTTCAAATACGTGGGTCTGAACGGCGCTATCGTCGGTATGACCACCTTCGGTGAGTCTGCTCCGGCAGAACAGCTGTTCGAAGAGTTCGGCTTCACCGTTGAGAACGTTGTCGCTAAGGCGAAAGAACTGCTGTAATTGTTTGTCCGGTGCGGGCTGATGCCCTCACGCCGGCCCTCTCCCATGGGGAGAGGGCGTATAAAGCAGGCCGGGTAAGCGCTAGCGCGCCACCCGGCTTTTTTGTAGGCATTATTCCACCCAAAATGTGACGCAAGTCATATAGCTCGCTTATTCATCTGGACAGACATTCCTTTTATTCCTCGATTCGCTTATTCTTGCTGAAGCGTTTCAGTCGATTAAATGTTCGACAATTGACCAATCAATCGCAGTTTGTGATAGCAAAGATTCCCCTTCGGGCGTAGCTGGATTACTCTTTCAGCCACCTCAAACTCAGGGATAGCTTTGCAGGAGATCTATGACCGTACGCGTAGCGATTAATGGCTTCGGTCGCATCGGGCGCAACGTGGTTCGTGCTTTATATGAATCCGGGCGTCGTGCGGAAATCACCGTGGTGGCAATCAATGAACTGGCGGATGCTGCGGGCATGGCGCATTTGTTGAAATATGACACCAGCCACGGCCGCTTTGCCTGGGACGTTCGTCAGGAAAGAGAGCAGCTGTTTGTCGGTGACGATGCGATTCGCGTGCTGCATGAGAGCAGTATTGCAGGGCTGCCCTGGCGTGAACTGGGCGTGGATGTGGTGCTCGACTGCACCGGTGTTTACGGTAACCGCGAACACGGCGAAGCGCATCTGGCAGCTGGCGCAAAAAAAGTCCTGTTTTCTCATCCCGGCAGTAACGATCTCGACGCGACCGTCGTGTTTGGCGTCAACCAGCATGAGCTGAAGGCTGAACACCTCATCGTTTCCAACGCCTCCTGCACCACCAACTGCATTATTCCGGTCATCAAACTGTTAGACGATGCGTACGGCATTGAATCCGGCACCGTGACCACGATTCACTCCGCCATGCACGATCAGCAGGTTATCGACGCCTATCACCCGGATTTACGACGCACTCGCGCGGCGAGCCAGTCAATCATCCCGGTGGACACGAAACTGGCTGCGGGGATCACCCGAATTTTCCCGCAGTTTAATGACCGTTTTGAAGCGATTGCCGTGCGTGTTCCGACAATTAACGTGACGGCAATTGACCTCAGCGTGACGGTGAAAAAACCGGTAAAAGCCTGTGAAGTCAACCTGTTGCTGCAAAAAGCGGCACAGGGAGCATTTCATGGTATAGTTGACTATACGGAATTACCGTTGGTCTCAGTAGATTTTAACCACGACCCGCACAGCGCCATCGTCGATGGCACGCAGACGCGAGTCAGTGGCGCACACCTTATCAAGACGCTGGTCTGGTGTGATAACGAATGGGGCTTTGCTAACCGAATGCTCGACACCACGTTAGCAATGGCCGCTCAAGGTTTCAGGTAAGGCGCATCGTGCGTCTGCAAAACTTTAAGAATCAACGAGAGGATTCACCATGTCTGTAATTAAGATGACCGATCTGGATCTGGCTGGTAAACGCGTTTTCATCCGTGCCGATCTGAACGTACCGGTTAAAGATGGCAAAGTGACCAGCGACGCGCGTATCCGTGCATCTCTGCCAACCATCGAGCTGGCTCTGAAGCAGGGCGCTAAAGTGATGGTCACCTCCCACCTGGGCCGTCCAACCGAAGGCGAGTACAACGAAGAGTTCTCTCTGCTGCCAGTTGTTAATTACCTGAAAGACAAACTGTCCAACCCGGTTCGCCTGGTGAAAGACTACCTGGACGGCGTTGAAGTTGCCGCCGGTGAGCTGGTGGTTCTGGAAAACGTTCGCTTCAACAAAGGCGAGAAGAAAGACGACGAAACCCTGTCCAAAAAATACGCTGCGCTGTGCGACGTATTCGTAATGGATGCGTTCGGTACGGCGCACCGTGCGCAGGCGTCTACCCACGGTATCGGTAAATTCGCCGACGTTGCGTGTGCGGGGCCTCTGCTGGCTGACGAACTGGAAGCACTGGGTAAAGCGCTGAAAGAACCTGCTCGCCCAATGGTTGCTATCGTTGGTGGTTCTAAAGTGTCTACCAAACTGACCGTTCTGGATTCCCTGTCTAAAATCGCTGACCAGCTGATCGTCGGTGGTGGTATTGCGAACACCTTCGTTGCCGCTCAGGGCCACAACGTGGGTAAATCCCTGTACGAAGCAGACCTGGTTGACGAAGCCAAACGCCTGCTGGGCACCTGTGATATCCCGGTTCCAACTGACGTTCGCGTGGCGACCGAGTTCTCCGAAACCGCTACCGCGACCCTGAAATCTGTTAACGACATCAAAGATGAAGAGCAGATCCTGGACCTGGGCGACGTTTCTGCACAGAAACTGGCTGAAATCCTGAAAAACGCAAAAACTATCCTGTGGAACGGTCCTGTCGGCGTGTTCGAATTCCCGAACTTCCGCAAAGGGACTGAAATCGTTGCTAACGCTATTGCAGACAGCGAAGCGTTCTCTATCGCAGGCGGTGGTGACACCCTGGCAGCAATCGACCTGTTCGGTATCGCTGACAAGATCTCCTACATCTCCACTGGTGGCGGCGCATTCCTCGAGTTCGTGGAAGGCAAAGTACTGCCAGCAGTAGCAATGCTCGAAGAGCGCGCTAAGAAGTAAGCCATTCAAGGGCAGGGAAACCTGCCCAATTTTCAGCGCGCTTTTAAGAGCTCGCACCTTTTCTAACGGCCGAAGATACAGGACTAAGCAACATGTCTAAAATTTTTGATTTCGTAAAACCTGGCGTGATCACTGGTGATGACGTACAGAAAGTGTTCCAGGTAGCTAAAGAAAACAACTTCGCTCTGCCAGCAGTTAACTGCGTAGGTACCGACTCCATCAACGCCGTACTGGAAACTGCTGCTAAAGTTAAAGCGCCAGTTATCGTTCAGTTCTCTAACGGCGGCGCTGCGTTCATCGCAGGTAAAGGCGTGAAAACTGACATTCCTCAGGGTGCTGCAATCCTGGGCGCTATCTCTGGTGCGCACCACGTTCACCAGATGGCTGAGCACTACGGTGTTCCGGTTATCCTGCACACTGACCACTGCGCGAAGAAACTGCTGCCGTGGATCGACGGTCTGCTGGACGCGGGTGAAAAACACTTCGCGGCTACCGGTAAGCCACTGTTCTCTTCTCACATGATTGACCTGTCTGAAGAGTCACTGCACGAAAACATCGAAATCTGCTCTAAATACCTGGCGCGCATGGCCAAAATGGACATGACCCTGGAAATTGAACTGGGCTGCACCGGCGGTGAAGAAGACGGCGTAGACAACAGCCACATGGACGCTTCTGCCCTGTACACCCAGCCAGAAGACGTTGATTACGCTTACACCGAGCTGAGCAAAATCAGCCCACGCTTCACCATCGCTGCGTCCTTCGGTAACGTACACGGCGTTTACAAACCAGGTAACGTGGTTCTGACGCCAACTATCCTGCGTGATTCTCAGGAATACGTTTCCAAGAAACACAACCTGCCGCACAACAGCCTGAACTTCGTCTTCCACGGCGGTTCCGGTTCTTCTGCTCAGGAAATCAAAGACTCCGTAAGCTACGGCGTAGTGAAAATGAACATCGATACCGACACCCAGTGGGCAACCTGGGACGGTATCCTGCAGTACTACAAAACCAACGAAGCTTACCTGCAGGGCCAGCTGGGCAACCCGAAAGGCGAAGACCAGCCGAACAAGAAATACTACGATCCACGCGTATGGCTGCGCGCAGCGCAGACGTCCATGGTGACCCGTCTGGAGCAGGCATTCAAAGAACTGAACGCGATCGACGTTCTGTAATTTGAGCTGCTAACAGCATCAGAAGGCCCGCAAATGCGGGCCTTTTTTTATGCGTTTTCAACATGCTGCAACATCTGCTTTTGTGATCTGTTTGGCAAAACTTGCGCTTTTTGTTTACCCTTTACTGACCTGCCTGTCTCTCTGAGGGATAGATTTAGTGTTTTGGTTTAACAAAAGGAAGAATAAATGGAACAACTCGATGTTGTAGACAGCATCAATCACGCCGGTAACTGGCTGGTGCGTAACCAGGCGCTGCTCCTGAGCTATGCGGTGAACATCGTTGCGGCAATTGCCATCATCATCGTGGGTATGATCGTGGCGCGCATCGTGTCGAACGCCGTCAACCGTGTGATGGTCGCGCGACACATCGACGCCACGGTGGCTGATTTTCTCTCCGCGCTGGTACGTTACGGCATCATTGCCTTTACGCTGATTGCGGCGCTGGGTCGTGTGGGCGTACAGACGGCATCCGTTATTGCCGTACTTGGTGCTGCAGGTCTGGCTATTGGTCTGGCATTGCAGGGCTCGCTTTCAAACCTGGCGGCAGGCGTGCTGCTGGTGACCTTCCGTCCGTTCCGTTCCGGTGAATATGTTGACCTTGGCGGCATCGCCGGTACCGTGTTGCAGGTGCAGATTTTCTCTACCACCCTGCGTACCGTCGATGGCCGCATCGTGGTGGTGCCGAACGGGAAAATCATCGCGGGCAACATCATTAACTTCTCCCGCGAGCCGGTTCGCCGTAACGAGCTGATTATCAGCGTGGCGTATGACTCCGATATCGATCGGGTGAAGTCGCTGATCGCGAATATCATCGCCTCTGACGACCGCATTCTGAAAGACAGAGAGCAGACGGTTCGCCTGAACGAGCTGGGCGCTTCCTCTATTAACTTCGTGGTGCGTATCTGGAGCAAAAGCAGCGATCTGCAAAACGTATACTGGGACGTGCTGGAGCGCATCAAGCGCGACTTCGACGCCAACGGCATCAGCTTCCCTTACCCGCAGATGGACGTAAACGTTAAAAAAGTCAAAGAAGCAGAATAACTTTACCTGCAGGCCCGGTAAGCGCTAGCGCCACCGGGCTTTTTTGTTATTAGTCATGCTAATACCCAATTAATATTATCCATTTCCGCTAATGTGATTCGCGCAGTATAGTCAACCTTCAGAACAATACTGTGAGAATTTCGTCATGTTATCGTATTACTTTCAAGGGCTTGCCTTAGGTGCGGCCATGATCCTCCCCCTCGGCCCGCAAAATGCGTTCGTCATGAATCAGGGCATTCGCCGCCAGTATCATCTGATGATTGCCCTGCTGTGCGCGGTGAGCGATCTGCTGCTGATTTGCGCCGGCATTTTTGGCGGCAGCGCGCTGCTGATGCAGTCACCCTGGCTGCTGGCGCTGGTGACCTGGGGCGGCGTGGCGTTTCTGCTGTGGTACGGATTCGGTGCCCTGAAAACGGCGATGAGCAGCAACGTTGAGCTGGCAAGCGCTGAAGTGATGAAGCAGGGCCGCTGGAAGATTATCGTCACCATGCTGGCGGTCACCTGGCTAAATCCGCACGTTTACCTCGATACCTTCGTGGTGCTGGGCAGCCTGGGCGGACAGCTGGACGTTGAGCCAAAACGCTGGTTTGCGCTCGGCACGGTCAGCGCCTCTTTCCTCTGGTTCTTCGGCCTGGCGATCCTGGCGGCGTGGCTGGCTCCGCGGCTGCGGACTGCCAAAGCGCAGCGCATCATCAATACGCTGGTCGGTCTGGTGATGTGGTTTATCGCTTTCCAGCTGGCGAAAGAGGGCATTCATCATGTACAGGGATTGCTCAACTAAGCGTTGTCTTATGGACAACTGAACAAGACCCGCTAAGCTTGCTGGCATGCGCCCTGTTGTTGGGGCACTCTTCGCAACATGGAGGAATGACAGTGAAGTTTAAAGTGATGGCCCTGGCGGCATTAGTAAGTTTCGGTGCGGTGTCGGTGCAGGCAAGTGAACTGCCGGAAGGCCCGCACATCGTCACGTCAGGCACCGCAAGCGTCGATGCGGTACCGGATGTTGCAACCCTGGCGATTGAAGTGAACGTGGCGGCGAAAGATGCCGCTTCCGCCAAGAAACAGGCGGACGATCGTGTTGCGCAATACCTCTCCTTCCTGGAGCAGAACGGTGTCGCTAAAAAAGACATCAGCTCTGCTAACCTTCGTACCCAGCCGGATTACGACTACCAGAACGGCAAAAGCATTCTGAAAGGCTATCGCGCCGTGCGCGCCGTGGAAGTGACCGTGCGTCAGTTGGACAAGCTGAATTCCCTGCTGGACGGCGCGCTGAAGGCCGGCCTGAACGAAATCCGTTCGGTGTCGCTGGGCGTTGCGCAACCGGAGAAATACAAAGACGAAGCGCGTAAAGCGGCGATTGATGATGCCATTCATCAGGCGGAACAGCTGGCGTCTGGCTTTAAGAGCAAGCTTGGCCCGGTATACAGCGTGCGTTACCACGTCTCTAACTACCAGCCAAGCCCGATGGTGCGGATGATGAAGGCGGACGCCGCGCCGGTTTCTGCTCAGGAAACTTACGAGCAGCCGACCATTCAGTTCGACGATCAGGTGGATGTGGTGTTCCAACTGGAGCCAACTCAAACTCAGCAAACTGAGGCGGCTAAGGCGCAGTAATTTGCCCTCACCCTAACCCTCTCCCACAGGGAGAGGGAATTCAAGCGATTAATCCTGTCTCAACACCTTATGCCCAAACGCCAGCAGCGCATCCGTGACGTTGCGCATCATGCGGCTTTCCGGCGCAAAGCGGTGCCAGTAAAGCATCCGGCGCTGATAGAGCCCCGGCGTTAGGTCAATTAGCTCACCGCTTTTCAACTCTTTCTCAATTTGCAGGTGCGGGATCATGCAGCAGGTGGTGCCCTGACGCGCCAGCTGCACAAAGGCTTCTGACGAGTTGACGATATGACACGGCACGCTGCCCGGCGGCAGGTCAAAGTTTTGCTGCAAAAACGCCTGGTGCATATCGTCCAGATGGTCGAACGCCACGGCAGGCGCTTTCAGCAGCGCGGCGCGGGTGACGCCATTCGGGAAGTAGCGCTCCGCAAAGGCTTTTGAACCGACAAACAGGTAGTCGAGCGCGCCCAGCTGATCGACAAGACAGCTTGGCAGCGCCTGAGGCTGGATACTGACCGCCCCAACCACTTCGCCGCGACGCAGGCGCTCCTGGGTGCGGGTTTCATCTTCAACCTGCAGATTCAGGCGGATAGGGGAGTCGGCCAGCACTGGCGCAAGGGCCGGCAGCAGCCAGGTCGCCAGACTGTCGGCGTTGACCGCCAGCGAGAGCAGCAGCGGCGTGGAACCCGTTTGTTCGTCACCCAGCCACTCGTCTTCCAGCAGCTCAACCTGACGCAGCAGGGCGAGAAGTTTTTGCCCTTGCTCCGTTGGGCGCGGCGGCACGGTACGCACCAGCAGCGGCTGCCCGAACATGTTTTCAAGCTGTTTGATACGCTGTGATACGGCGGACTGGGTGATACACAGCTTTTGCGCTGCGCGCTCAAAGCCGCGTTCACGAATAACTGCATCAAGTGCCTGTAGTGTTCTGTAGTCCGGACGTTTCATTGCTCTGGCTGGCTCCTAAATTTTGCTTAATCTGCACTATGACACAATTTTCCCTTCCTGGCAGACGAAATCCATTCGACGTGTTCTATAATGCGCCCTGAGTTTTCACACCACAGGCAAAACGATCATGACGCAGGATGAACTGAAAAAAGCAGTAGGATGGGCCGCTCTCCAGTACGTACAGCCAGGGACCATTGTCGGTGTTGGTACGGGGTCAACGGCGGCGCACTTTATCGATGCACTGGGCACGATGAAGGGGCAGATCGAGGGCGCGGTTTCCAGCTCCGATGCGTCCACGGAAAAGCTGAAAAGCCTCGGCATTACCGTTTTCGATCTCAACGAAGTGGATCGTCTGGGCATTTACGTTGATGGCGCGGATGAAATCAACGGCCATATGCAGATGATCAAAGGCGGCGGCGCGGCGCTGACCCGCGAAAAGATCATCGCCTCCGTGGCGGACAAGTTCATCTGCATCGCGGATGCCTCCAAGCAGGTCGACATTCTGGGTAGTTTCCCGCTGCCGGTTGAAGTGATCCCAATGGCGCGCAGTGCGGTTGCCCGTCAGCTGGTGAAGCTAGGCGGCCGTCCGGAATACCGTCAGGGCGTGGTCACCGACAACGGTAACGTCATCCTCGACGTTCACGGTCTGGAGATTCTCGACGCGATTGCCCTGGAAAACGCTATCAACGGCATTCCTGGCGTCGTCACCGTAGGGTTATTTGCCAACCGCGGCGCGGACGTGGCGCTGATCGGTACGGCTGACGGTGTGAAAACCATCGTAAAATGATCTGACGGGGGGAGTGCTCCCCCCGCTAAAAAATTTTTGAAAAGCTAAATTTGGTGACTTGTGTCACGCTTTTCCGCCTCTTTTGCCGATCCTGCCACGTTTGTAAATTTCCTCAGCATTTTACTCTGTCATTTTGCCCTGTATGACTTTTCTTCAGAGTGCCGACGCAAACGTTCATATTGCTGCAATAGTTTTTTTTGATATGTTGGCTACAGCGGATTTCAATCCAGCACAACATCAGTTCAGATAAAAACAGGGTCGGGGAAATGGCAAAGGTATCACTGGAGAAAGACAAGATTAAATTCCTGCTGGTCGAGGGCGTGCACCAGAAAGCGCTTGATAGCCTTCGTGCGGCGGGTTACACCAACATCGAATTTCACAAAGGCGCGCTGGACACGGAAGAGCTGAAAGCCGCCATCCGTGATGCCCACTTCATTGGCCTGCGATCCCGTACCCACCTGACTGAAGACGTGATTGCCGCGGCAGAAAAGCTGGTTGCTATTGGCTGCTTCTGCATCGGCACCAACCAGGTCGACCTGAACGCTGCCGCAAAACGCGGTATCCCGGTCTTTAACGCCCCGTTCTCCAACACCCGTTCCGTGGCGGAGCTGGTAATTGGCGAACTGCTGCTGCTGCTGCGCGGTATCCCGGAAGCTAACGCCAAAGCGCACCGCGGCGTGTGGAACAAACTGGCCGCGGGCTCATACGAAGCCCGTGGTAAAAAGCTGGGCATCATCGGCTACGGCCACATTGGTACCCAACTGGGGATCCTCGCGGAGTCGCTGGGGATGCACGTCTACTTTTACGATATCGAAAGCAAGCTGCCGCTGGGTAACGCGACGCAGGTACAGCATCTTTCTGACCTGCTGAACATGAGCGACGTAGTCAGCCTGCACGTGCCGGAAAACGCCTCCACCAAAAACATGATGGGCGCGGAAGAGCTGGCGCTGATGAAGCCGGGCTCTCTGCTGATCAACGCCGCGCGCGGTACGGTGGTCGATATCCCTGCGCTGTGCGATGCCCTGAAGCGTAAGCATCTGGCGGGGGCGGCCATCGACGTGTTCCCGACGGAACCGGCCACCAACAGCGATCCGTTTAACTCTCCGCTGTGCGAATTCGACAACGTGATCCTGACGCCGCACATCGGCGGTTCTACTCAGGAAGCGCAGGAGAATATCGGCCTGGAAGTGGCGGGTAAGCTGAGCAAATATTCCGACAACGGTTCAACGCTCTCTGCGGTGAACTTCCCGGAAGTCTCTCTGCCGCTGCACGGCGGTCGTCGTCTGCTGCATATCCACGAAAACCGTCCTGGCGTGCTGACCGCCATCAACCAGATCTTTGCCGAGCAGAGCGTGAACATTGCCGCCCAGTACCTGCAAACCAACTCGCAGATGGGTTATGTGGTTATTGATATTGAAGCCGATGAAGATGTTGCCGAGAAAGCGCTGCAGAGCATGAAGGCCATACCGGGGACAATTCGCGCGCGTCTGCTGTACTGATACGTGCGGTCTGTGGTGTCGGGTGGCGGCTGCGCCTTACCCGACCTACGTTGAGGTTTTGTAAGCCGGGTAAGCGTAAGCGCCACCCGGCTTTTTTCTACCAGACCCAGATTTTGCCGGGCGTCACCACCGCCGGCAGCGGCACATCCCATTTCTCCACCGGCAAGGCTTCTACAGCCTGGCAATCATGCGCATAGCCGACCGGCTGCAGCCCGTACTGCTGCCAGTTTTGCAGGGTTCTGTCATAAAATCCCCCGCCCATGCCTAAACGCTGACCCTGTTCATCAAACGCCACCAGCGGCGTAATCAGCACGTCCAGCTCGGAAAGCGGTAATACGTCGCGCACGTCGAGTTTCGGTTCGGTAATTTTCAGACGATTTACCACCAGTTCGCTGTGCGGGTGGTAGTGCAGAAACAGCAAATTACCCTGGCTAAACGGATGCAGTACCGGCAGGTAAACCTTCTTTCCGGCGCGCCAGAGCTGGTCGATAAGCGGTTGGGTATCCAGCTCGCCATCAAACGACAGGAACAGAGCGACCGTGTTGGCCATCACCACAGGCGGATACGCCATCATGCGGGCGGCGGCCTGCTGCGCAAAGTATGCTTGTTGTTCGGACGTAAGTGCGCGACGACGCTGGCGAATGAGCTGACGAATATCCTGGCGTGAGGCAGTAACTTCAGGGAATTGAGTCATGGTAGTGGGTAGAAGAAGAAAGAGGGAATCTCCGAGATGCCGCCGCAGGCTGTAACCCTTGAACCCTTGGTTCAAGGTGAATGTGTCGTCATAGTTTTAAGGCTTCTCGGACGAACCGAGCATGCTCACCAACCATGGAGCGCCACATTCTTGTGGTATGAAATATCGGCTCAGGGGACTGGCCCGCTTGCGAACATCTCAGAGAAATTTTGTCTTCACAGTTACTCTACCATAGTCAACTGAGAAGTGTTATTCAAACTTTGGTCCCGGTCTTTCGGGATTGCGACCTTGATCAAGCAACGCCTGTTCAATGGTCTGCTGGAGCATTTTAATGCGCTGCTCCATGCTAGCCGCGTAGTCGCGGGTCTTCGCTTTTTCCTGAGTCAGTTCATAGCTGATGTTCAACGCGGCGATGAAAACCAGCTGCTCAGTATTTGTGACTCTAGTGCGTTCTTTTAGATCTTGCAACCGCTGATTCAAATCGTCCGCAGCCTGATTCAAAGCATCCCTTTGTTCAGGCGGACAATTCACTCGCAGTGAACGGCCAAAAATCTGGAGATCGACGGGTTGTGCAGACATGCCACCTTCCTGCTGATTGACTGCGCTGCCTTCGCTTACTGCCCCGGGGGCTGCGAAGGGGCGACACTATAGCTACCCTGATGTGAAGATACAAGCCCTTTTCTGGTATCACCAGGGTCCAAAGTGGTAGCATATCATGAATATCCTCCCTTTGATGACGAATGCGTATGTCTATACAGAACGAAATGCCTGGTTACAAGGATTTAAACCAGTTACTGAACCAGCAGGGAGTCGGTCTTACCCCTGCCGAAATGCACGGTCTGATCAGCGGCATACTGTGTGGCGGAAACAGCGACAGCTCATGGCAGCCGCTGATCCACGACCTCACGAACGAAGGGCTGGCGTTTGGCCACGAACTGGCGGAAGCGCTGCGAAAAATGCACGCGGCAACCAGCGATTCGCTGGAAGACGATGGCTTCCTTTTTCAGCTTTATCTGCCTGAAGGCGACGATGTCAGCGTCTTCGATCGCGCCGATGCGCTCGCGGGGTGGGTAAACCACTATCTGCTTGGCCTGGGCGTCACCCAGCCTAAGCTTGATAAAGTCACCGGCGAAGCGGGTGAAGCGATTGACGATCTGCGCAACATCGCCCAGCTTGGCTACGATGAAGAAGAAGATCAGGAAGAGCTGGAGATGTCTCTCGAAGAGATCATCGAGTACGTGCGCGTGGCGGCGCTGCTGTGCCACGACAATTTCACGCGCTCGCAGCCGACCGCGCCGGAAGTTCGCAAGCCAACCTTACATTAAGAAAAATAACGCACAGGAGGGTGTCATGGTTATCTCGCAACAAGAGTATTTGCGCCGTCGTCAGGCGCTGCTGGCAAAGATGCAGCCGGGCAGCGCGGCGCTGATTTTTGCCGCGCCCGAAGTGACGCGCAGCGCAGACAGCGAATATCCCTATCGCCAGAGCAGCGATTTCTGGTACTTCACCGGCTTTAACGAGCCGGAAGCGGTGCTGGTGCTGATTAAGAGCAATGACACCCACAACCACAGCGTGATTTTTAACCGCGTACGAGACTTAACCGCTGAAATATGGTTTGGCCGCCGCTTAGGGCAAGAGGCCGCCCCGGAAAAGCTGGGCGTTGACCGCGCGCTGGCGTTTAGCGAAATCAACCAGCAGCTCTATCAGCTGCTTAATGGCCTCGACGTGCTCTACCACGCGCAGGGCGAATACGCCTACGCCGATGAGATTGTTTTTAACGCGCTGGAAAAGCTGCGTAAAGGCTCGCGGCAGAACCTGTCCGCGCCCGCCACCCTCACGGACTGGCGTCCGGT
The DNA here is from genome assembly GCF_034107265.1 of Enterobacter sp. 168J2. Taxonomy (NCBI): domain Bacteria; kingdom Pseudomonadati; phylum Pseudomonadota; class Gammaproteobacteria; order Enterobacterales; family Enterobacteriaceae; genus Enterobacter; species Enterobacter sp. 168J2. Next base: position 83,709 of record NZ_JAWNEB010000003.1, read on the forward strand.
GGTGCACGAGATGCGTCTGTTCAAATCTGAAGAAGAGCTGAACGTGATGCGCCGTGCGGGCGAAATCAGCGCCCTGGCGCACACCCGCGCGATGGAAAAATGTCGTCCCGGAATGTTCGAATACCAGTTGGAAGGCGAAATTCACCACGAATTTAACCGTCACGGCGCGCGCTTCCCGTCCTACAACACCATCGTTGGCGGCGGGGAAAACGGCTGCATTCTGCACTACACCGAAAACGAAAGCGCGCTGCGCGACGGCGATCTGGTGCTGATTGACGCCGGTTGCGAATATCAGGGTTATGCGGGCGACATCACCCGTACCTTCCCGGTGAACGGTAAATTCTCACCGGCGCAGCGGGCGATTTATGACATTGTTCTCGAATCGCTTGAGACGGCGCTCACGCTGTATCGCCCTGGCACCTCCATTCAGGAGGTGACCGGTGAGGTGGTGCGCATCATGATTACCGGGCTGGTTAAGCTTGGGATCCTCAAAGGGGATGTCGACACCCTGATTACCGAGAATGCTCACCGTCCGTACTTTATGCACGGCCTGAGCCACTGGCTGGGGCTGGACGTGCACGACGTGGGCGCGTACGGCCCTGAACGTTCGCGCGTGCTTGAGCCGGGCATGGTGCTGACCGTCGAGCCGGGTCTGTACATCGCGCCGGATGCCGACGTGCCAGAGGAATACCGCGGAATTGGCATTCGTATTGAAGACGACATCGTCATTACCGAAACCGGCAACGAAAACCTGACCGCGAGCGTGGTGAAAAAAGCGGACGATATCGAGGCGCTGATGGCAGCGGCGCGCGTATGAGCGTGATTATCGTTGGCGGCGGCATGACCGGCGCCACGCTGGCGCTGGCCATTTCGCATTTGACGAAGGGCCAGCTTCCGGTGCATCTGGTTGAAGCCGTCGCGCCGCAGGCGAAGAATCACCCTGGGTTTGATTCCCGCGCCATTGCCCTGGCGCAAGGAACCTGCCAGCAGCTGTCGCGCATTGGCATCTGGCAGGCCATCGCCGACTGCGCCACCGCCATTAATACCGTGCACGTAAGCGATCGCGGCCATGCCGGGTTTGTGACGCTGGATGCCCACGATTACCGTATTGACGCGCTGGGTCAGGTCGTTGAACTGCACGATATTGGCCTGCGCCTGTTCCGCCTGTTGCAGGACGCGCCGGGCGTTACGCTGCACTGCCCGGCACGCGTTGCCAGCTTCACCCGCAGTGAAGACGCGGTCAGCGTAACGCTGGACAATGGCACCGTGCTTGACGGACAGCTTTTGGTTGCGGCTGACGGGTCGCGCTCGGCGCTCGGCACCCAGTGCGGCGTAGAGTGGCGGCAGCAGCCTTACGGGCAGGTCGCGGTCATTGCGAACGTCTCGACCGCAGCAGAACACAACGGCCGGGCGTTCGAGCGCTTCACCCAGCACGGCCCGCTGGCGATGCTGCCGATGACGGACGGGCGCTGCTCGCTGGTCTGGTGCCACCCGCAGGATAAGGCCGAAGAGGTTAAGTCCTGGTCAGACGAACGTTTTTGTACCGAGCTGCAGAAAGCCTTTGGCTGGCGGCTGGGGCGTATTACCCATGCCGGAAAACGTGCGGTCTATCCGCTGTCGTTAACCACGGCATCACAGTCTGTTTCTCACCGCGTGGCGCTGGTTGGCAACGCGGCGCAAACCCTCCACCCCATCGCCGGTCAGGGCTTTAACCTCGGCCTGCGGGATGTGATGAGCCTGGCAGAAACGCTTTCGCAGGCGTGGAGCGAACAAAAAGACTGCGGTGCATATTCGGTGCTAAGCCATTACCAGACGCGACGCCAGGCCGATAAAGAGGCGACAATTGGCGTCACCGATGGTTTAGTCCATCTCTTTGCCAATCGCTGGGCGCCGCTGGTTGCTGGTCGCAACCTCGGGCTGATGGCGATGGAACTGTTCATTCCGGCACGTGACGTGCTGGCGCAGCGGACCCTGGGTTGGGTCGCGCGTTAAGGAGTTATCACCGTGCAAAATGTTGATGTTGCCATCGTTGGCGGCGGAATGGTTGGGCTGGCGCTGGCCTGTGGATTACAGGGCAGCGGCCTGCGCGTGGCCGTACTGGAGCAAAAGCCGCCCCAGCCCGTCGCGCCTGATGCCCCGCCGGAACTCCGCGTGTCGGCGATTAACGCGGCCAGCGAAAAGCTGCTGACGCGTCTCGGCGTCTGGTCAGATATCATCGCCCAGCGCGCCAGCTGCTATCACGGCATGGAAGTGTGGGACAAAGACAGCTTTGGCCATATTGCCTTTGATGATGAAAGCATGGGCTATAGCCATCTGGGCCATATCATTGAGAATACGGTGATCCACCACGCGCTGTGGCAGAAAGCAGAGCAGTGCAGCGACGTGACGCTGGTAGCGCCTGCGCAGATCCAGCAGGTGGCATGGGGCGAAAACGAGGCGTTTATCACCCTGCAAAGCGGCGACATGCTCACCGCGCGTCTGGTGGTGGGGGCCGATGGCGCCAACTCCTGGCTGCGCAACAAGGCCGATATTCCGCTGACGTACTGGGATTACCGCCATCATGCGATGGTGGCGACGATCCGTGCCGAAGAGCCGCACGGCGGCGTGGCCCGGCAGATTTTCCACAACGACGGTATTCTGGCGTTCCTGCCGCTTGCCGATCCGCACCTGTGCTCGATTGTCTGGTCCCTGGTGCCGGAGAAAGCCCAGCAGATGCAGGAGACGACGCCGGAGGCCTTTAACCAGGCGCTGTGCGTGGCGTTTGATAACCGCCTTGGCCTGTGCACGCTTGAAAGCGAGCGTCAGGTGTTCCCGTTAACCGGCCGCTACGCGCGCCAGTTTGCGGCGCACCGTCTGGCGCTGGTGGGCGATGCGGCCCATACCATTCATCCGCTGGCGGGGCAGGGCGTTAACCTCGGCTTTATGGACGCGGCGGAGCTGGTCGAGGAGCTGCGTCGTCTGCATCGTGAAGGTAAAGATATCGGCCAGCATCTGTATCTGCGTCGCTACGAGCGCAGCCGCAAGCACAGTGCGGCGATGATGCTGGCAGGCATGCAGGGCTTCCGCGAGCTGTTTGCCGGGGCAAATCCGGCGAAAAAACTGCTGCGCGATATCGGCCTCAAGCTGGCCGACACCCTTCCCGGCGTCAAACCTCAACTTCTTCGTCAGGCAATGGGTCTAAACGATCTTCCCGACTGGTTACGCTAATCTCGATCCCCGTCACACTTTATTTTCCCGGCCTCTGCGCCGGGAAAATTCCCTCGTTTGAAATATTCTAATTCCACGCCATTTTTCGCATTAGATATTCTCATGTCATGATTTTTACGTGACGGAAATTCGGCCCGTTTTTCCGCACGAAATATCACCATGTGCTAAATCCTGTTAGATCATTGTTAATTTTGTGCGGGGTTAATCGCATTTTTCCAGTGAATAACTCTGTAGGCTTTTCAGCGTTTTTTGGTCATAAGCTAATGTGATGACCCGTTTTACCTTATGGTTAACCGCCGGTTTCGGTGGTAAGTTCAGGTAAAAGAGAACGTTTGCGTCGGCATTCGGGAACGAGGCCGATACCGGGTTTCACGGTGAATTTTTCAACGAGGACAAGATGGCTCAACAGACTCCTTTGTACGAACAGCACGTGTTATGCGGCGCCCGCATGGTGGACTTCCATGGCTGGATGATGCCGCTGCACTACGGCTCGCAGATTGATGAGCACCACGCGGTGCGCACCGATGCCGGTATGTTCGACGTGTCCCACATGACGATTGTCGACCTGCGCGGAAGCCGCACCCGGGAGTTCTTGCGTTATCTGCTGGCAAACGACGTCGCCAAGCTGAAGACGCCGGGCAAAGCGCTCTATACCGGCATGCTGAATGCCTCGGGCGGCGTGATTGATGACCTTATCGTCTACTACTTCGCCGAAGATTTCTTCCGCCTCGTTGTAAACTCCGCCACCCGCGAAAAAGACCTCTCCTGGATCACCCAACACGCCGAACCTTATGCCATCGACATCACCGTCCGTGACGATCTGTCGCTGATCGCCGTGCAGGGGCCGAACGCGCAGGCAAAAGCCGCGTCTCTGTTTGACGACAATCAGCGCAACGCCACCGAAGGCATGAAGCCGTTCTTCGGCGTGCAGGCGGGGGATCTGTTTATCGCCACCACCGGCTATACCGGTGAAGCGGGCTACGAAATTGCGATGCCGAACGAGAAAGCAGCCGATTTCTGGCGCGCGCTGGTAGAAGCGGGCGTGAAGCCTGCGGGTCTGGGCGCGCGCGATACGCTGCGTCTGGAAGCGGGGATGAATCTCTACGGTCAGGAGATGGATGAAGGGGTTTCTCCGCTGGCGGCCAACATGGGCTGGACCATCGCGTGGGAACCGGCTGACCGTGATTTTATTGGCCGTGAAGCGCTGGAGATGCAGCGCGAGAAGGATACCGAACAGCTGGTTGGCCTGGTGATGAAGGAAAAAGGCGTGCTGCGCGGCGAACTGCCGGTGCGTTTTACCGATGCCGACGGCAATCCTCGCGAAGGCGTGATCACCAGCGGTACCTTCTCCCCGACGCTGGGCTACAGTATTGCACTGGCACGCGTGCCGGCGGGCATTGGCGACACGGCGGTGGTACAAATCCGCAACCGCGAAATGCCGGTCCACGTGACCAAACCGATTTTTGTTCGCGCCGGTAAGCCGGTCGCCTAACTATTTTTATCAGGAGAACTTCAATGAGCAATGTGCCAGCAGAACTGAAATACAGCAAAGAACACGAGTGGCTGCGCAAAGAGGCGGACGGCACTTACACCGTAGGGATCACCGAGCACGCGCAAGAGCTGCTGGGCGACATGGTGTTTGTTGACCTGCCTGAAGTGGGCGCAACCGTCAGCGCGGGCGATGACTGCGCCGTGGCGGAGTCCGTCAAAGCGGCATCCGATATCTACGCACCGGTAAGCGGCGAGATTGTTGCCGTGAACGACGCGCTGAGCGACTCCCCGGAACTAGTCAACAGCGAGCCGTATGAAGGCGGCTGGATCTTCAAGATCAAAGCCAGCGACGAATCTCAGGTTGCCGCGCTGCTGGATGCGACCGCGTACGAAGCACTGTTAGAAGACGAGTAAGCCATTCTCCCTCTCCCCTTTGGGGAGAGGGAGAAAACACATTCACTGCACGTTTCAGGAACCATCGCTCATGACACAGACTTTAAGCCAGCTTGAAAACCGTGGCGCCTTCATTGAACGTCACATTGGGCCGGATGCTCAGCAACAGCAGGAGATGCTGAAGACGGTTGGCGCGGATTCATTAGACGCACTGATCGGCCAGATTGTGCCAAAAGACATCCAGCTTGCCACGCCGCCTCAGGTGGGGGAAGCCACCACGGAGTTTGCCGCGCTGGCGGAGCTGAAGGCTATCGCAGGCCTGAACAAGCGCTATAAGTCTTACATTGGCATGGGCTACACCAACGTGCAGCTGCCGCCGGTTATCCTGCGCAACATGCTGGAAAACCCGGGCTGGTACACCGCTTACACCCCTTATCAGCCAGAAGTCTCCCAGGGGCGTCTGGAAGCGCTGCTGAACTTCCAGCAGGTTACGCTGGATCTGACCGGTATGGATATCGCCTCCGCCTCTCTGCTGGATGAAGCGACCGCAGCCGCCGAAGCGATGGCGATGGCAAAGCGCGTCAGCAAGCTGAAAAATGCCAACCGCTTCTTCGTGGCGGCTGACGTGCATCCGCAGACGCTGGACGTGGTGCGCACCCGCGCGGAAACCTTCGGCTTCGACGTGATCGTCGACGACGCCGACAAAGTGCTGGATCATCAGGACGTCTTCGGCGTGCTGCTTCAGCAGGTGGGTACCACCGGCGAAGTTCACGACTACGGCGCGCTGATTGCCGAGCTGAAATCCCGCAAAGTGGTTGTCAGCGTTGCCGCCGATTTTATGGCGCTGGTGCTGCTGACCGCGCCGGGCAAACAGGGCGCGGATATTGTATTCGGCTCCGCGCAGCGCTTCGGCGTACCGATGGGCTACGGCGGCCCGCACGCGGCGTTCTTCGGCGCGAAAGATGAATTCAAACGCTCCATGCCAGGCCGTATCATCGGCGTGTCAAAAGATGCTGCCGGTAACACCGCGCTGCGCATGGCGATGCAGACCCGCGAGCAGCATATCCGCCGCGAGAAAGCGAACTCCAACATCTGTACTTCCCAGGTCCTGCTGGCAAACATCGCCAGCCTGTATGCAGTATTCCACGGCCCGGCTGGCCTGAAGCGCATTGCCAGCCGCATTCACCGCCTGGCCGATATTCTGGCCTGCGGCCTCCAGCAGAAGGGCCTCAAGCTGCGCCATGCTCACTACTTCGATACCCTGTGCGTGGAAGTGGCAGACAAAGCGGCCGTGCTGGCGCGTGCGGATGCAGCAGAAATCAACCTGCGCAGCGACATCCACAATGCGGTCGGCATTACGCTGGATGAAAGCACCACTCGCGACGATATTCTGAACCTGTTCAAGGTGCTGCTGGGCGACGCACACGGTCTGGACGTTGATACGCTCGACAAAGAGGTCGCGCTCGACAGCCGCTCCATTCAGGAAAGCATGCTGCGCAATGACGCGATCCTGACTCACCCGGTGTTTAACCGCTATCACAGCGAAACCGAGATGATGCGCTATATGCACTCTCTGGAGCGCAAGGATCTGGCGCTGAACCAGGCGATGATCCCGCTGGGCTCCTGCACCATGAAGCTGAACGCCGCGGCAGAGATGATCCCTATCACCTGGCCTGAGTTCTCCGAACTGCACCCGTTCTGCCCGCCAGAACAGGCGGAAGGCTATCACATGATGATCAACCAGCTTTCAGACTGGCTGGTGAAGCTGACCGGTTACGACGCGCTCTGTATGCAGCCGAACTCCGGCGCGCAGGGTGAATACGCGGGCCTGCTGGCGATCCGTCACTATCACGAAAGCCGCAACGAAGGTCACCGCGATATCTGCCTGATCCCAAGCTCCGCCCACGGCACCAACCCGGCCTCAGCCCAGATGGCGGGCATGGAAGTGGTAGTGGTGGCGTGTGATAAGAACGGCAACATCGATCTGGCCGATCTGCGTGCGAAAGCCGAGCAGGCGGGTGATAAGCTCTCCTGCATCATGGTGACCTACCCGTCCACCCACGGCGTGTACGAAGAGACCATCCGTGAAGTGTGCGAAGTGGTGCATCAGTTTGGCGGTCAGGTTTACCTCGACGGCGCGAACATGAACGCTCAGGTGGGTATTACCTCTCCGGGCTTTATCGGTGCGGACGTGTCGCACCTGAACCTGCACAAAACCTTCTGCATTCCGCACGGCGGCGGCGGCCCGGGCATGGGACCAATTGGCGTGAAGGCGCACCTGGCGCCGTTTGTACCGGGCCACAGCGTGGTGCAGATTGAAGGCATGCTGACCCGTCAGGGCGCGGTCTCTGCGGCCCCGTTCGGCAGCGCTTCTATCCTGCCAATAAGCTGGATGTACATCCGCATGATGGGCGCGGAAGGGCTGAAGCAGGCGAGCCAGGTGGCGATCCTCAACGCCAACTACATTGCGACTCGCCTGAAGTCTGCCTTCCCTGTGCTCTATACCGGCCGCGACGGTCGCGTGGCGCACGAGTGCATTCTGGATATTCGTCCGCTGAAAGAGCAGACCGGCATCAGCGAGCTGGATATCGCCAAGCGTCTGATCGACTACGGCTTCCACGCGCCAACCATGTCGTTCCCGGTGGCGGGCACGCTGATGGTGGAGCCGACCGAGTCTGAAAGCAAAGCCGAGCTGGACCGCTTTATCGACGCGATGCTGGCCATCCGCATAGAAATCGATCGCGTGCAGGACGGCGAATGGCCGCTGGAAGATAACCCGCTGGTTAACGCCCCGCACACCCAGCACGAGATAGTGGCAGAGTGGAACCACGGTTACTCCCGCGAACTGGCCGTCTTCCCGGCAGGCGTGGCAAACAAATACTGGCCGACCGTGAAGCGTCTTGATGACGTTTACGGCGACCGTAATCTGTTCTGCTCCTGCGTGCCGATGAGCGAATACCAGTAACATTGTTGGTGTAGTAACACAGGCCGGGTAAGGCAAAGCCGCCACCCGGCTTTTTTATTGGGAGAAGAGAATGGCAATTGCACTTGTCACCGGCGCGAGCCGGGGCATTGGGAAAGCCACCGCGCTGCAGCTGGCGCGCGAAGGCTACACCGTGGCGGTGAACTATCACCACAACATTAAAGCCGCGACGGACGTGATCAAACAGATCGTTGAGGCCGGCGGCAAAGCGTTTGCCGTGCGTGCGGACATCAGCGATGAAGCTCAGGTGCTGGCGATGTTTGACAGCATCGATCGTGAAGGTGAGCCGCTTCGCGCGCTGGTCAATAATGCGGGCATTCTGTTTGAGCAATCCACCATTGAGAATCTGTCCGCTGAGCGCATTAACCGCGTGCTGGCGACCAACGTCACGGGCTACTTTCTTTGCTGTCGCGAAGCGGTGAAACGCATGTCCATCAAGCATGGCGGCAAGGGTGGGGCGATTGTAAATGTATCATCCGCCGCATCTCGTCTGGGCGCGCCGGGTGAGTACGTAGACTATGCCGCTTCTAAAGGCGCGGTAGATTCCCTTACAACCGGGCTATCGCTGGAGGTGGCGGCGCAGGGCATTCGCGTGAACTGCGTGCGGCCAGGGCTGATTTATACCGATATTCACGCCTCCGGCGGGGAACCGGGGCGGGTTGATCGGGTTAAGTCGCTGCTGCCGATGCAGCGCGGCGGCCAGCCGGAAGAGGTGGCTCAGGCGATTGTCTGGCTGCTGAGCGAGAAGGCGTCGTACGTAACGGGCAGTTTTATCGAGCTGGCTGGCGGGAAATAAACCCCTCACCCTAACCCTCTCCCCAAAGGGGAGAGGGGATCACGGCGTTAAAGTTTCTCGCCGTTGCTGGCAATCACGCCTTTATACCATTCGAAGCTTTTCTTACGGGAGCGGGACATGTCGCCCGTGCCGTCGTCGTGCTTGTTGACGTAGATAAAGCCGTAGCGCTTGCTGTACTGGCCGGTGGTGAACGACACGCAGTCAATGCAGCCCCACGGCGTATAGCCCATCAGATCCACGCCATCGTGGGTGACGGCTTTGATCATCTCTTCCACGTGGGCGCGCAGGTAGTCGATGCGATAGTCGTCGTTGATGCTGCCGTCTTCTTCCACCTTATCGTAGGCGCCAAAGCCGTTTTCCACGATAAACAGCGGCTTCTGATAACGCTCGTAAAGCTCGCAAAGGGAATAACGCAGGCCCACCGGGTCAATCTGCCAGCCCCAGTCGGACGCCTTCACGTGCGGGTTCGGCACGCTGCCTTCAAAGCCAGAGATGGCGTCACCGGTGCCGCCTTCCGCCTTCACCGCGTTGGTCATGTAGTAGCTGAAGCCTAAGTAGTCGCAGGTACCTTCACGCAGGATCTGCTCGTCGCCCGCCTCCATTTTGATGGAGAAGCCGCGGCGCTCCCACTCGTTCAGCACGTAGGACGGGTAGTAACCACGCAGCTGGACGTCAGTAAAGACATAGCGTTCGCGCATGGATTCCTGGGCGAACATCACGTCTTCCGGCTTGCAGGAGAACGGATAGAGCGCAACCATGGCCAGCATGCAGCCGACTTTCATCTCCGGGTTGATGCGGCGCGCGGCTTTCACCGCCAGGGCGCTGGCCACAAACTGGTGGTGCAGCACTTGGTACATGGTCTCTTCCGGGTTTTCATGTTCGGTATAGACCACGCCCGAGCAGCAGTAGCCGAACAGCGGGGCGCGCCAGTTTCGCTGGTTGTTGATTTCGTTGAAGGTCATCCAGTATTTGACCTTGTGCTTGTAGCGCTCAAATACCACTTCCGCGAAGCGCACAAAGAAATCGACCACTTTGCGGTTGGTCCAGCTACCGTACTCCTGCACCAGGTGCAGCGGCATTTCGAAGTGGGAGAGGGTAATCACCGGTTCGATGTTGTACTTCAGCAGCTCATCGAACAGATCGTCGTAAAACTTCAGCCCTTCTTCGTTTGGCTGCGTTTCATCACCTTTCGGAAAGATGCGCGTCCAGGCGATAGAGGTACGGAAGCACTTGAAGCCCATCTCGGCAAACAGCTTGATGTCTTCTTTGTAGTGGCCGTGGAAGTCGATGGCCTCGTGGTTTGGGTAGTATTTACCCGGCACCACCTCCTGCGTGATTTCGCGCGGCACGCCGTGTGCGCCGCCGGTCAAGACGTCGCAAATGCTTGGCCCTTTGCCGCCTTTGTTCCAGCCGCCTTCAACCTGGTGAGCGGCAACCGCACCGCCCCATAAAAAATCTTTTGGTAAGGTTAATTTTTTCATCGCTGCTATTCTCAATAAATGGCTTATTGGCATTGAGTCTAGCAAAGCGAAATTGAATGTCACGATATAACAATTTGCGGAAATTGTGATTTGTCACATCAAAAAAACAGGGTGTTTTATTCCGTTAGTTTCTTCGCCAGCTTGCGTCCGAGAGATTCCAGAATATAGATAACGGGAATTTGCGTGGTGATATCGTAGACGCCGCCAATTCGCGTCTGGGGCACGTGCCAGGAGAGATTAAAGTCCGCCAGTTTTGCCAGACGCGAGTGCTCATGGCTGGTGATGGAGAGCACCTTGCAGCGATGCAGGCTGAACTGGCTGGCGAAGCGCAGGATCTCCTCGGTTTCACCCGAGACGGAGAGCACGATGGCCAGCGCATTTTTCGCCATATCATTGGTGACCGGGAAATAAGGGTCATCAATATGGTTACTGAATTTACCAATATTCGAAAAGAAACGTGCACCATATTTCGCCAGTGAGCCTGAGGTTCCCGCCCCGACAAATATAATACGCTCTGAAGAGAGAATGATATTTACCGCGTCATTTAATAGCGCATCGAACTCCTCATTATTCACGCTTTTAAAGAAGCTGATAATTTCGCTGGCGCCGAAATTCGCCTGCTGAGGCTCGTTCTGCTCAAGATAGAGCTTAAAGCGCACGCGAAATTCAGAATACCCTTCGCAGTTGAGCTTGCGGCAAAAGCGCAGGATGGTGGTGGTTGAGACGCCGGCCGCATCCGCCAGCTCGCGGATGGTCATGTACATCACTTTGTCTCGGTTTTTGATGACATAGTTGTAGACCATCATTTCCAGGTTATTGAGACTGGCAATGGCGGAGTGGGTGAACATACTCACAGTGGCAAAACTCTCATTCAGACCTCATTGATCCATCATATCACGCAGCCAGACGGCAGGAGCCAATTTTATGCCATTGATTAGTAACGCTAAAATTTTTATGTGAACAAATGTCAGGTGAATTATTTGTTTATGTTTTTGATTTTTATTATAAAAATTTACGTTAAAATTATTTTAGCTAACAGGTGTTCACTGGAATCATTCTCAGTTAGCATAGTCTTGCGATGAATAATCATCTTTAGTTTTCCCGGAGTTTTGTATGGCGAGCAGACCATTAATCGCACAGGGATATTCGCTGGCTGAGGAAGTAGCCAACAGCATCAGCCACGGCATTGGCCTGGTGTTTGGGATTGTCGGTTTAGTGTTATTGCTGGTACAGGCGGTGGATACCAATGCCAGCGCGATGGCCATTACCAGCTATAGCCTGTATGGCGGGAGTATGATCCTGCTGTTCCTGGCGTCGACGCTCTATCACGCGATTCCGCATCAGCGAGCCAAAATATGGCTTAAGAAATTTGACCACTGCGCTATCTATCTGCTGATTGCGGGTACCTATACGCCTTTCCTGCTGGTGGGGCTCAATTCACCGCTGTCGCGCGGCCTGATGATTGTTATCTGGAGCCTGGCGCTGCTGGGGATCCTGTTTAAGCTGACCATTGCGCACCGGTTTAAAGTGTTGTCGCTGGTCACCTATCTGACGATGGGCTGGCTGTCGCTGATTGTGGTGTATCAGCTGGCGATTAAGCTGGCGGTCGGCGGGGTAACGCTGCTGGCGGTGGGCGGTGTGGTCTACTCGCTGGGCGTCATTTTCTACGTCTGCAAGCGCATCCCATACAACCATGCCATCTGGCACGGCTTTGTGCTGGGCGGCAGCGTATGCCACTTTTTGGCGATTTATTTGTACGTAGGGCAGGTGTAGTTTTTTCCACCGTGCGGGCGGTGGCCCTCACCCCGGCCCTCTCCCACAGGGAGAGGGAGGACACCAAAACCGTAGGTCCGGTAAGCGCAGCGCCACCGGGCGATACAGCATCACTCTTCCAGTGAATACGGCAGCGGCTCAATACTCAACGTATTAGAGTCGTCGCGCACGCGGAACACGCTGTCCGCTTCCATGTCGTTATTCATTACAGCCTGTACCAAAAGACGGCCATCGTCCAGCTGGACGGCGGCTAACACGGTACCGGTGCGGCGCCAGTTCTCACCCATCTTCAGCTCTAAGTCTTCACCTGCTTCCGGTACGCGGCTGGCATGGCCTGCCAGTGTCCATAGCGCGCGTTTGTTTGCCCCACGGAATTTTGCCCGCGCGACCATCTCCTGACCGGTGTAGCAGCCTTTTTTAAAGCTGATGCCCCCCAGCGCCTGCAGGTTAGTTGCCTGAGGAATAAACTGCGCGCTGTTGGCTGCGTCAATTACCGGCAGACCCGCTTCGATGTTAAGCGCCAGCCACTGCTGGCTGTTGTTGAGCTGCGCTTCGCCGCGCAGCGCCTCGGTCACGCGTTCGGCTGTTGCGGCATCCGTGACTAACAGGAAGCGCTCTGCCGGGTGTTCAAACCACAGGATGGAGGTCGCGCCCTCGCTGACCACCTGTTTTTCTGCATCCGGCAGTTCAGCAAACAGGTTTTTCAGCGCCGCACGCGCCTGGAAGCCCGCCACGCCCAGCAGAACATGTTCGTCGTCCGGGGCGATGGTGACTTTGGAAAAGACCGCGTATTTTTTCAGCTCTTTGAGCTGCGCATCGCGCAGGCTGCGGCGCTCAATAAAGGCAAAACCGTCCTGACGGCGGAAGAGACGCAGGTTGCTCCACATTTTGCCTTTAGGATCGCAGTGCGCGGCCAGCAGATGCTGGTGTTCAGTCAACTGGGCGACATCTGCGGTGACCTGACCCTGCAGGTATTTTTCGGCGTCGGCGCCGGAGAGGGTTGCCAGCGCCCAGTCATCAAGAGAAATAAGCGTCAGCGGCAGACGCGCAGAGGCGGCGGGCTGGCGAGGAGAAAATGGTGTAAATGCCATAACGGTATCCTGAATTGCTTAACGCTTTGATAATGCCTAATGGTAAAAGAGCCTGCAGGCATTGCAAGCGCTTTCAGCAGACCATTTGTGCCATAAACCGCTTATGCGTAGCGCTACGCAAAATAGTGTAATCCGCTGTCTTTGTAAGGATTATTCTGGAAGCCAGCTCGTCGATCGCAATATTCCAGTAATGAAACGGTCAAAAACACGTTACACTAGCTGGTGTCCCCGTAGAGAAATTAAGAACAGAGAACGGGGTACCGACTGTGCCAAACGTAATGCAGGAACCTGAACATGGATATTAACAACAAGGCCCGTATTCACTGGGCATGCCGTCGCGGCATGCGTGAACTTGATATTTCCATCATGCCTTTCTTCGAATATGAGTACGACAGCTTAAGCGAGGATGATAAGCGTCTGTTTGTTCGCCTGCTTGAGTCTGACGACCCGGATTTATTCAACTGGCTGATGAACCACGGCAAACCCGCCGACACCGAGTTGCAACGGATGGTGCAATTAATTCAAACACGGAATCGGGAACGTGGTCCTGTGGCAATCTGATCTTCGCGTCTCGTGGCGCTCGCAGTGGATGTCTTTGTTGCTCCACGGTCTGGTTGCGGCCATCGTGTTACTCATGCCGTGGCCGCTCAGCTATACGCCGCTGTGGCTGCTATTACTTTCGTTTGTTGTTTTTGACAGCGTACGCAGCCAGCGCCGCATTAACGCGCGTCAGGGCGAGATCAAGCTGCTGATGGATTCCCGCCTGCGCTGGCAGGGAAAAGAGTGGGATATTCTCGGTGTGCCCTGGATGCTTAACGCCGGGATGATGTTACGGTTACGCAAAGTGGGGGGCGGACGTTGCCAGCACCTGTGGCTGGCGGCGGACAGTATGGACGCGTCTGAATGGCGGGATCTGCGCCGGATGTTGCTGCAACAGCCGACGCAGGAGTAACGCGCGTTAGCTGAATTTTTCTGCCATTTCGCCGAGGATCTGCTCGCACCAGGCCTGCAGGCGCTCGTCGCTGAGATCGTACTGATTGGTTTCATCCAGCGCGAGCCCCACAAACAGCTCGCCGTCGGCAATAATCGGTTTTTTACTGGTGAATTCATACCCTTCGGTTGGCCAGTAGCCGATAAACGCCGCCCCTTTTGGTGCCAGCTTGTCGTGCAGCATGCCGAGTGCGTCCAGGAACCATTCGCCGTAGCCTAACTGGTCACCCATGCCGTACATCGCGATAATTTTACCGTCGAAATTGACTGAATCGAGCCGATCCCAGATGGCTTCCCAGTCTTCCTGTATCTCACCAAAATCCCAGGTTGGGATGCCGAGGATCAGCACGTCGTACTGCTCCATCAGCGCGACCGCGTCATCTTTCAGGTTATGCAACGTCACCAGTTCCGGGCCAATGATGTCGCGAATTTTCTCTGCCGCCATCTCGGTGTAGCAGGTGCTGGAACCATAGAACAGACCAATATTCATCGCGTAACTATCTCAATTCATGCTTTGACTTTGCGCGTAGTGTACCAGAAACCGGTCGCAATCAGGCATAATGGCCTGACTGCAAAATCAAAGGGGCTGATGTGGAAAAGGATCTCGCACTCGTTGAACAGTTTCTCGACGCGCTGTGGCTGGAGAAAAATCTGGCCGAGAATACCCTCAGTGCGTACCGGCGCGATCTCACCATGCTGGTGGAGTGGCTGGCGCGTCGGGCGCTATCGCTTGCCAGCGCGCAAAGCGACGACCTGCAGGCGCTGCTCGCTGAACGCGTAGAAGGGGGGTACAAAGCCACCAGCTCTGCACGCTTGCTCAGCGCAATGCGTCGGCTTTTCCAGCATCTTTACCGGGAGAAGATTCGCGAAGACGATCCCAGCGCGCTGCTGGCGTCCCCGAAACTCCCGCAGCGGCTGCCGAAAGATCTCAGCGAAGCACAAGTTGAGAGATTATTACAGTCACCGGCTGTTGACCTGCCGCTGGAGTTACGCGATAAAGCCATGCTTGAGCTATTGTATGCTACCGGCTTGCGCGTTTCGGAACTGGTGGGCCTGACGATGAGCGACATCAGCCTGCGTCAGGGCGTGGTGCGCGTCATCGGTAAAGGAAACAAGGAAAGGCTGGTTCCGCTGGGAGAAGAGGCGGTTTACTGGCTGGAGACGTACCTTGAGCATGGCCGCCCCTGGCTGCTCAATGGCGCGTCTATCGACGTCCTGTTTCCGAGCCAGCGCGCGCAGCAGATGACGCGGCAAACGTTCTGGCATCGCATCAAGCATTACGCCACACTGGCGGGTATCGACAGTGAAAAGCTTTCGCCGCACGTATTGCGTCACGCCTTCGCGACGCATCTGTTAAACCACGGCGCAGATTTACGCGTGGTGCAGATGCTGCTGGGACACAGCGATCTTTCAACGACGCAAATTTATACCCATGTCGCGACGGAACGCCTGCGGCAGCTACACCAACAGCACCACCCTCGTGCGTGAGTGCCGACAAATTGTAACAGGATCAATTATGAAAAAGTCTTTCGCGCTGTTCACCCTGCTGGCAGCCTCATTTACCGGCTTCGCCCATGCGGATGACGCCGCCATCAAACAGTCTCTGGCCAAGCTTGGCGTCACCAGCAGCGACATCCAGCCTGCGCCGGTTGCCGGTATGAAAACGGTACTGACGAACAGCGGCGTGCTGTACGTCACCGAAGACGGCAAACACTTCATTCAGGGACCGCTGTACGACGTGAGCGGCGCGCAGCCGGTGAACGTCACCAACCAGCTGCTGATGAAAAACCTGAACGCGCTCGAAAAAGAGATGATCGTCTATAAAGCGGCGCAGGAAAAACATGTGATTACCGTCTTCACCGACATCACCTGCGGCTACTGCCACAAGCTGCATGAACAGATGAAAGACTATAACGCGCTGGGCATTACCGTGCGTTACCTGGCCTTCCCGCGCGCAGGCGTACAGAGCAAGCCAGAGCAGGACATGAAAGCGATCTGGTGTGCTAAAGACCGCAACAAAGCGTTTGATGACGCGATGAACGGTAAAGACGTTAAGCCTGCCTCCTGCGACATCGACATTGCTAACCACTACGCGCTGGGCGTGCAGTTTGGCGTGAGCGGTACGCCAGCGATTGTCCTGAGTAACGGTTACGTTGTTCCGGGCTACCAGGGACCGAAAGAGATGAAAGAGTTCCTCGACGCGCACCAGAAACAGTTTGGTGGTAAATAATTCGCGTGAAAGCCCCCATCAAATTGCGCCGCCGCGAGGCGGTTGAACACGTTGATTTGCCGGACGATCTCCCGGCGCTGCTAAAGCGCCTCTACGCCAGCCGCGGCGTGCGTCGCGCGGAGGATCTTGAGCGCAGCGTGAAAGGGATGCTGCCCTGGCAGCAACTGAACGGTATCGAGAAAGCCACCGAAATGCTCTACAACGCGCTTCGTGAGGGAACGCGCATTGTGGTGGTTGGGGATTTCGACGCCGACGGCGCAACCAGCACCGCCCTGAGCGTGCTCAGCCTGCGCGCGCTGGGCTGCGATAACGTCACCTATCTGGTGCCGAACCGCTTTGAAGACGGCTATGGCCTCAGCCCGGAGGTGGTCGATCAGGCCCATGCCCGCGGTGCGCAGATGATCATGACCGTAGACAACGGGATCTCTTCCCATGCGGGCGTCGATCATGCTCACGCTTTGGGGATCCCGGTGCTGGTCACCGATCATCACCTTCCCGGCGACACGCTCCCCGCTGCGGAAGCGATTATTAACCCCAACCTGCGCGACTGCGATTTCCCGTCAAAATCCCTCGCCGGCGTGGGCGTGGCGTTTTATCTGATGCTGGCGTTACGGACCCTGCTGCGTGATAAGGGCTGGTTCGAATCCCGCGGCATTGCCGTACCAAACCTGGCCGAATACCTCGACCTGGTGGCGTTAGGCACCGTGGCGGACGTGGTGCCTCTTGATGCCAATAACCGCATTTTGACCTGGCAGGGCTTAAGCCGCATTCGCGCGGGCAAGTGCCGTCCCGGAATTAAGGCGCTGCTGGAGATTGCCAACCGCGATCCGCTCAAGCTGGCGGCAAGCGACCTGGGCTTTGCCCTCGGGCCACGCCTGAACGCTGCCGGAAGGCTGGACGATATGTCCGTCGGCGTGGCGCTGCTGCTGTGCGACAACATCGGCGAAGCGCGCGTGCTGGCCAACGAGCTGGACGCCCTGAACCAGACCCGTAAAGAGATTGAGCAGGGGATGCAGGCCGAAGCGCTGACCCTGTGCGAAAAACTTGAGCGCAGCGGCGATACGCTGCCGGGCGGGCTGGCGATGTACCATCCTGAGTGGCATCAGGGCGTGGTCGGCATTCTGGCGTCGCGCATTAAAGAGCGCTTCCACCGCCCGGTGATCGCGTTTGCGCCCGCGGGCGACGGCACGCTGAAAGGCTCTGGCCGTTCGATTCAGGGGCTGCACATGCGCGATGCGCTGGAGCGTCTGGATACGCTGTATCCGGGGCTGATGATCAAGTTCGGCGGCCACGCGATGGCGGCAGGCCTGTCGCTGCAAGAGGCGAAGTTCGACGAATTCCAGCGCCTGTTTGGCGAGCTGGTCACCGAGTGGATTGACCCGGCGCTGCTGCAGGGCGAAGTGGTCTCTGACGGTGAGCTGTCTGTCTCTGAAATGACGATGGACGTCGCGCAGATGCTGCGCGATGCGGGGCCGTGGGGGCAGATGTTCCCGGAACCGCTGTTCGACGGTCGTTTCCGCCTGCTGCAGCAGCGTATCGTCGGCGAACGTCACCTTAAAGTGATGGTCGAGCCCGTGGGCGGCGGACCGCTGCTGGACGGCATCGCCTTCAACGTTGACACCTCCATCTGGCCGGACAACGGCGTGCGCGAGGTCGAACTGGCGTACAAACTGGATATCAATGAGTTTCGCGGTAACCGCACCCTTCAGATCATCATCGACAATATCTGGCCAATTTAGCGGCAGTAATCTCTATAAAAAAGGGCGTGGATTCGGTACAATCCCGCTCTTATCACCGCATTTTGACAAGTCCATAAAAGAAAACAGACCATGTTTGAAATTAATCCGGTAAAAAACCGTATTCAGGACCTCACGGAGCGCTCTGACGTTCTTAGGGGGTATCTTTGACTACGATGCCAAGAAAGAGCGTCTTGAAGAAGTAAACGCCGAGCTGGAACAGCCGGACGTCTGGAACGAACCTGAACGCGCACAGGCGCTGGGTAAAGAGCGTTCCTCTCTCGAAGCTATCGTAGATACGCTGGATCAAATGGCTCAGGGGCTGGAAGACGTTTCCGGTTTGCTGGAGCTGGCCGTCGAAGCCGACGACGAAGAAACCTTTAACGAAGCCGTGGCAGAACTCGACGTGCTGGAAGAGAAGCTGGCGCAGCTGGAATTCCGTCGCATGTTCTCCGGCGAATACGACAGCGCTGACTGCTATCTCGATATTCAGGCAGGTTCTGGCGGTACCGAAGCGCAGGACTGGGCCAGCATGCTGACGCGTATGTACCTGCGTTGGGCGGAAGCGCGCGGCTTCAAAACCGAAATTATCGAAGAGTCTGAAGGTGAAGTGGCCGGTATTAAATCCGTCACTATCAAGATCATTGGCGACTACGCCTACGGCTGGCTGCGTACCGAAACCGGCGTTCACCGCCTGGTGCGTAAGAGCCCGTTTGACTCCGGCGGTCGTCGTCATACCTCCTTCAGCTCCGCGTTTGTTTACCCGGAAGTAGACGAAGATATCGATATCGAAATTAACCCGGCGGACCTGCGCATTGACGTATACCGCGCATCCGGCGCGGGTGGTCAGCACGTTAACCGTACGGAATCTGCGGTGCGTATTACCCACATTCCAACCGGGCTGGTAACACAGTGCCAGAACGACCGTTCCCAGCATAAGAACAAAGACCAGGCCATGAAGCAGATGAAAGCGAAGCTTTATGAGCTGGAGATGCAGAAGAAAAATGCTGAGAAACAGGCGATGGAAGATAACAAGTCCGACATCGGTTGGGGCAGCCAGATCCGTTCTTACGTCCTTGATGACTCCCGCATCAAAGACCTGCGTACCGGGGTAGAAACCCGCAACACGCAGGCGGTGCTGGACGGCAGCCTGGACCAATTTATCGAAGCAAGTTTGAAAGCAGGGTTATGAGGAACCAACATGTCTGAACAACAAGCACAGGGCGCTGACGCGGTAGTCGATCTTAACAACGAACTGAAAACCCGCCGCGAGAAGCTGGCAGCGCTGCGCGAGCAGGGCGTGCCGTTCCCGAACGATTTTCGTCGCGACCATACCTCAGACCAACTGCACGCTGACTTCGACGGTAAAGAGAACGAAGAGCTGGAAGCGCTGAACATCGAAGTGGCCGTTGCTGGCCGTATGATGACCCGTCGCATCATGGGTAAAGCCTCCTTCGTGACCTTGCAGGACGTTGGCGGCCGTATTCAGCTGTACGTTTCCCGTGATGACCTGCCGGAAGGCATCTACAACGAGCAGTTCAAGAAGTGGGACCTGGGCGATATCCTGGGCGCGAAAGGTAAGCTGTTCAAAACTAAAACCGGTGAACTGTCTATCCACTGCACCGAGCTGCGTCTGCTGACCAAAGCCCTGCGCCCTCTGCCGGACAAGTTCCACGGCCTGCAGGATCAGGAAGCGCGCTACCGTCAGCGCTACCTGGATCTCATCTCTAACGATGAATCCCGTAAGACCTTCAAAATTCGCTCCCAGATCATGGCCGGTATCCGCCAGTTCATGGTGAACCGCGACTTTATGGAAGTGGAAACCCCGATGATGCAGGTGATCCCAGGCGGCGCGTCTGCGCGTCCGTTTATCACCCATCACAACGCCCTGGACCTGGACATGTACCTGCGTATCGCGCCGGAACTGTACCTGAAGCGTCTGGTGGTCGGTGGTTTCGACCGCGTGTTCGAAATCAACCGTAACTTCCGTAACGAAGGTATCTCCGTTCGTCATAACCCAGAGTTCACCATGATGGAACTCTATATGGCGTACGCGGACTACAAAGACCTGATCGAGCTTACCGAATCCCTGTTCCGTACCCTGGCGCAGGACATTCTGGGCACCACGCAGGTCCCTTACGGTGAAGAAGTGTTTGACTTCGGCAAGCCGTTCGAAAAACTGACCATGCGCGAAGCCATCAAGAAATACCGTCCGGAAACCAATATGGCTGATCTGGATAACTTCGACTCTGCGAAAGCGATCGCTGAAAGCATCGGCATCAAGGTTGAGAAGAGCTGGGGTCTGGGCCGTATCGTGACCGAGATCTTCGAAGAAGTTGCGGAAGCGCACCTGATTCAGCCGACCTTCATCACCGAATACCCGGCTGAAGTCTCTCCGCTGGCGCGTCGTAATGACGAGAACCCTGAAATCACTGACCGTTTCGAGTTCTTCATCGGCGGCCGTGAAATCGGCAACGGCTTTAGCGAGTTGAACGATGCAGAAGACCAGGCGCAGCGCTTCCAGGATCAGGTTGACGCGAAAGCGGCAGGCGACGACGAAGCGATGTTCTTCGACGAAGACTACGTGACCGCGCTGGAGCACGGCCTGCCACCAACTGCAGGTCTGGGTATTGGTATCGACCGTATGGTGATGCTGTTCACCAACAGCCACACCATCCGTGACGTGATCCTGTTCCCGGCGATGCGCCCGGTGAAATAAGGTGCTACGTTGCTAAAAAAGCCCCGAAAGGGGCTTTTTTATTGCGCTGCGAACGCTCTCAACGCCTCTCGTGCGGCCGTTGCTTCCAGCACCATCCACGGGCTAAAGCTCCAGGGCGCGGCGTCCAGCGCGCGGAATAACGACTCAAGCCTGACCCACTCGAATTCCATTACTTCATCGTGATTAATACGCAGTTCGCTGGTGACGCGTGCCGCGAAGACCGGGCAAATTTCATTTTCCACGATGCCGGAAGGATCGGTTTCACGGTAGCGAAACTCCGAGGCGACAGGCGTAATCGCGGCGATCTCAGCGCCAACCTCATAGCGGCAGCGGCGGATAATCGCCTCTTCCGTCTTTTCACCGGATTGAGGGTGCCCGCAGACGGAGTTCGTCCAGACGCCCGGCCAGGCCTTTTTGCTTAACGCGCGTCGTGTTACCAGACACTCGCCTTCGGCGTTAAAGAGCCAGGATGAGAAAGCCAGATGCAGCGGGGTTTGGGTGGTGTGCGCGGCGTATTTTTCCTGAGTGCCAATCACCATTCCCTGGTCATTTACCAAAATAACGTGTTCTTGAATACTCATTCATGCTCCAGTGCCAACGATGCGGATGGTTCTGCACCATCAGCAGAGAGCATTATACGGCATTCTTATACGAACGGTTTGTCTCCAGGAGCGGAAAAGGGCTGACCCATAACTCTCCGGGCTGCTATCATAGAGCGCCATTCACGCTGACCGAGGATCTGTTTTGTTTGCAGGAAGCCTGACGAGAAACCCCATCATCGCCATCTTTTGCCTGACGCTGACGCTATTCCTGGCAGGCTGCTCAGGAAGCAAATCGTCGGATATGGGTAGCTATTCCGGTTCGGTCTATACCGTTAAGCGCGGGGATACACTGTACCGGATTTCGCGCGCAACGGGGACCAGCGTGAAGGATCTGGCGCGCCTGAATAACATCTCTCCGCCGTACACCATCGAAGTGGGACAAAAGCTTAAGGTGAACGGCAGTTCGTCCTCGGGCAAAAAATCCTCATCGAAAGGCAAAACCGCCAAAGTGACGCCGTCCTATCAGGTACCGCAATCGTCATGGCCGCCGGTTGGACAGCGCTGCTGGATTTGGCCTGCCAGCGGTAAAGTTGTCGCCCCTTACTCACTCTCTGAAGGTGGTAACAAGGGTATTGATATCGCCGCTGCGCGCGGTACGCCGGTTTATGCCTCCGGGGCAGGGAAGGTGGTTTACGTCGGTAACCAGCTGCGCGGCTACGGTAATCTGATCATGATTAAGCACGGTGAAGACTACATCACCGCCTACGCGCATAACGACACGATGCTGGTCAACAACGGCCAGAACGTTAAAGCTGGGCAGAAGATTGCCACCATGGGCAGTACCGGTACCGATTCGGTGAAGCTGCACTTCCAGATTCGCTATAAGGCGACGGCCATCGATCCGCAGCGTTATCTTCCTGCGCCCGGCAGCAAACCGAAGTGCTAAGTGATTATTTAATCGCCACTTAGTGGTGAAGAGGCTTGTATGAAGAGGCGTAAGGTCTATAATGCCTTACGCACCTCAAAGCGGGCGTAGTTCAATGGTAGAACGAGAGCTTCCCAAGCTCTATACGAGGGTTCGATTCCCTTCGCCCGCTCCAGATTTTTCCCTTGTGGAGAAGCCTTAAAAGCCTTCTCTATCAGCAACTTAAATAGTTACTTATTTTAGTCGCCTATGGGTTCTACCATTGTGATCCGCCCTTGGTAACTGTCACGCTAAGTTACATGGTGAGATGACAGTATAACTCAGCGTTGGCGGCAGTTGCATCCTCACACCGCGATAGTAAAACGTGAAGAAAAAGCCCATCCAGGCATAGTTATGTCATCGAAAGATTGATCATACGCATTTCAAGCCCGATGTGCGGCTCTCAAAGCTACGTAAACAGGTTTATGGTGATAACGTACCTACAAACGACATGTAGGCTCTATCAGCTTTTCAGCCACGCTCCCGCAAGGGTACACGGTTATCCTGATAAGGTGTGATCCCTCTGACAGTCTGATGAAGTCGCTACGCTCCGCTTGTTGTTGTATCACCAACGGGGCTTTATGGCTTCTATTATCTAAAATTAGGGAAAAGGGGAAAGGCTGGATCTCTCCAGCCTTTGGCGGTTATCTCACTTTCTTGAAGATAAGCAGGATCAGAGGGACGCAGACAGCGAAACCAATGATAGAGGCTAAAGCCGAATCAGAGTGATTTTGCGATAGCTCCTTAACAAACCAAGTGCATTGAGAAGGGGTAAATTCTCCTCCTTGGCTCATTGTCTCTGAAAAGTTAAGAGCGAAGACCAGATCGAAATAAAGCACGATAACGTAATACGCTACGCAGATCAGCGCGATACTTACCCACCTGATCCAGAACTTCTTATTCATCATCGTAAGTGCTTCCCAATGAACCGCCTACTGTACCGCCTGAGTATGGGGATGTTGAGCCAGCAACAGCAGCGGAATCGGCAGCAGCTTGTTGAATTTTTGCACTTCCTCTCATTGGTTGAGGGCTTTTGTTCTCGGTGTTAGGGTACTGCTGTTTGAATGTATTAGTCATTTCGACAACGAGCATTGAGGAGAAGTTTGCACTCTTTGATTCAAGATAACTTTGCAGTGATACCGGAATAGTGAAATCTTCTTCTATGTCGATTGGTAGCTGTGTTGTCGTGGATGTGTAACCATGATCGAATAACTTTGAGCCAGCAAACTTGATCCCCTCAACTGAGTGGGTGGTACAGTTGCTACCAGTCACATCATACTTATCAATCGTGCGGCCTCTTCGCTTTGTACCGTCTTGCATGTTTGGCGTTTGAATT
This sequence comes from Enterobacter sp. 168J2, assembly GCF_034107265.1. NCBI lineage: Bacteria > Pseudomonadati > Pseudomonadota > Gammaproteobacteria > Enterobacterales > Enterobacteriaceae > Enterobacter > Enterobacter sp. 168J2. The sequence goes on from NZ_JAWNEB010000003.1 coordinate 107,441, forward strand.
GGTGCTACACCGCCATTCCAAAGGTTTTCGAAGAAGTTACGGGTTATTTTAGGATCTGCATCATCAATGCGGAAAGCGCGAGCACCCATTTCATAAAGTTCGTATCGGTAATACTTACGCGCATCTTCATCTTGGAAAAAGTCTAAAATCCCATCCCCAGTGAAGGTACTTTTATCAGTGCGTCCATAGCGTCCATAGGTGTAGAGATAGATGCTGTTATTCTCATGCACTGAAACGAAAGCATGACCTGCACTTGTTGTTTCAGTCCAGAGGTAAACGCCGTTCAATAGCTGGTTATCTTCTGGCTTGCAGGTATCAGCAAAGGTGTTTTGCTTCTTCGCTGCCTGTGCATGTTGCACTGGCTCTACAGGCGCTGTCGCCCAAGAAGGGGTATTCACCTCAACGGTGCCAGGCGCGATAAGAAAATTAGTACCCTGTGGACAACCGCAGTGGATTTCTGCTCCGTCCACGGCGACTGCGGCGCTATTTGAGCAGCGAGGATCACCGCTCACTATCACCCCCACTTTCCCGCATTTCGGGCAAGGGGTGGTCTTATCGCCGATATAGAGTTTCCACTTGCCCATGACAGACATACCGGGGCGGGCGGCAATACATTGTGCGCCTGTAAATGTTTTATCTCCATGTAGACCAACGTTCTTACCGTGAACTGTGCAGCCTCTGTTAACCGATGCCATAGTGACCGCCTTATTTCAGAAAGTTTTCTGGCAACGATTCCCCTGCTCGGACTACTCTTCTTCCGGCATTCTGTGGGCTACTGATAATTTCGTCGCCGTTGTCGAGTAAGCTACCGACAAGAGCGGCGGAGTCACCAGAGGTATTGCCTACTCCAGTGCTGATTTTCGCGGTGGTTCCATCTGGATAACGAACTTCATCACCCACAAGAGATACATTTAGGCGTGTTCCGTCTTCAATTTCGATCTGCTGCCCGTTGTATTCACTGATTACCGTTCCCCCGTTGCGGGTTAAGCTACCCTCTGTAGCAATCAGATAAGCGGCTGTAACTGGGTGAGCGAGGTTGTAGTCGTTTCTTTCAGCGATCAGATTACGGGCTTCTTCGTTCATTTCCGCGAGCTGTTCAGCTGTGAATGGTGACTGGTCAAATGCTGCCAGCATTTCGGCGGTGAGTTCATTGGTGTATTGCTTCATAAGTCCCTCTACTTGCTATGGAAATAATTTCAGTGGCTATTTTACAAGCAATGACCACATGAGCAACAAGTATTAGACTTAAGCAAAATTATGTTTCGTAACAACCAGTAAAGGGGTTACTCCTCCTCAAAGGTCATTGTGTAGCGGCATTGTTGCGACGGTCTGATCGTCACTATCTCCGTATAATTGGCGTTGCTGATACGCAAATCTTCACGTTGCCTGTCTCCTCTTCATCACTGAGAATCAGGGTTATCTGTCCGGCATTCGCCAGGGCTGGTAATAGCGCCACTATCAGCACAATCAAGTGTTTCATATCGATCACCACTCTAAAGAAAACTCTTCTTTTAAATCGTCCTGCACCTCCTGACCGTACCCGATGTAATACATAGTTGAGCGCGGATCTGTCTGTCCCAGGAAATGGGCGATTGTCTCTATAGCCACCCCATTCTCGAATAGGATTCGCCCCCGACTTTTTCGCGGTGTATGGCAGCCCACGTTAGAGAATCCTGCTCTACGTCCCATCTTCCCAAATTCAGTGAATACCGTGTTACGGGTTACGGCTTTGCCTCTGCTACGAAGATCGCCCTTGCTAAAGATGAAATCCGTCTTCACTGGCATATCTGCTTGCTCTGCCTTGCGTTGTGCCACGACAGAGAGCATTGCGGCTGTCACCTTTGGCCTCACTACGTTTCCAGTTTTCTCCTGCTTCACCTTGAGGTGAGATTGCCCCTCTACATCTTCATACTTAAGTTTGAGGACGTCAGAGATACCTAGACCGCTTTCATACATCCGGATTTTTTTATGCATATTGGACAGGCTCTTGATCTGGTATCCCGTTACGATTCTCTGCGTAACCCTCTGACTTCTCTGGGCGACTGTCTTGACCCGGAACTGATTTCCCGCTGCCTTGAAGAATCCGGCACCGTCACGTTACGCAAACGGCGCCTTCCTCTGGAAATGATGGTCTGGTGCATTATCGGTATGGCCCTTGAGCGCAAGGAGCCGCTTCATCAGATCGTTAACCGGCTGGATATCATGTTACCCGGCAACCGTCCGTTCGTTGCCCCCAGCGCCGTGATCCAGGCCCGTCAGCGGCTGGGAAGCGAAGCCGTCCGCCGCGTGTTCACGCAAACAGCGCAGCTCTGGCATAACGCCACGCCGCATCCTCACTGGTGCGGCCTGACCCTGCTGGCCATCGATGGTGTGTTCTGGCGAACACCGGACACGCCGGAAAACGACAGCGCCTTCCCCCGTCAGACGCATGGCGGAAACCCGGCACTCTACCCGCAGGTAAAAATGGTCTGTCAGATGGAGCTGACCAGCCATCTGTTGACGGCAGCGGCCTTCGGCACGATGAAAAACAGCGAAAATGAGCTCGCGGAGCAACTGATAGAGCAGACCGGCGATAACACCCTTACGTTAATGGATAAAGGCTATTACTCGCTGGGGCTGCTGAATGCGTGGAGCCAGGCGGGAGAACACCTTCACTGGATGCTCCCTCTCAGAAAGGGAGCACAGTATGAAGAGGTCAGAAAGCTGGGTAAAGGCGATTATCTGGTGAAGCTGAAAACCAGCCCACAGGCACGAAAAAAATGGCCGGGTCTGGGAGATGAAATGACAGCCCGTCTGCTGACCGTAACGCGCAAAGGGAAAGTCAGCCATCTGCTGACGTCGATGACGGACGCCATGCGCTATCCCGGAGGAGAAATGGCAGACCTGTACAGCCATCGCTGGGAAATAGAGCTGGGGTACAGGGAGATAAAACAAACGATGAAACTGAGCAGGCTGACGCTGAGAAGTAAAAAGCCGGAGCTTGTGGAGCAGGAGTTATGGGGCGTGTTACTGGCGTATAATCTGGTGCGATATCAGATGATTAAAATGGCGGGCCATCTGAAAGGATACTGGCCGAATCAGCTGAGCTTCTCAGAATCATGCGGCATGGTCATGAGAATGCTGATGACGCTGCAGGGCGCTTCACCGGGGCGTATCCCTGAGCTGATGCGTGATCTTGAAAGCATGGCGCAACTGGTAAAGTTACCGACAAGAAGGGAAAGGGCCTTCCCGAGGGTGGTAAAGGAAAGGCCCTGGAGATACCCCACAGCCCCGAAAAAAAGCCAGTCAGTTGCTTAACTGACTGGCATTACCTACAATGTGTCAGGTTTTTGTTAATAAATCCATGGGATTACGAGATCTTTGGAGTGGGGGTGATTTCCCTTCGCCCGCTCCAGATCTCTCCCCTTGTACAGTAGCCTTAAAAGCCTTCTCTATCAGAAAATTAAATAGTTATCTCTTAGTCGCCTGTGTGTTCTACCGTTGTGTGTTTTCTGAAATTAACAGAAAGTGTTTGGTAGCACTCTGAGCATCACTTTGTGTAATACAGTTTGTATAACAAGAAACCTTACGGCAACGATATACGCATGACAAAGGAGGTTGTGCCTGTGCCGGCACTTACGCCTTTACCAAATATTTTGGTAGTAATAGTGCCGTTGCTGGCATAAGCAGGCGTATGGTTATTACAAACTCCCTCCAGCTTGACGCGATATTTTGCAATATCAGTTCCGCTGGCGTTTTTTACATCCTGATATTCATTGGATGTCTTGCAATCGTCAGAATAGGTTTGGTCAAGTATTTCTACTTTGGGCCTTTCGTTCTGCGGGCATGACCATGTCACCGCCGCTGTTGCCTGGTCTTCTCTACTGCCTGCAACGTAGGTTGTGAGCGATACGTTAGAGGCCGTTGTAGTAAACGTGCAGGGTTCTCGCTGAAATTCGGCTAAACAACCTGAGACCCAACCACCCTCCGTTGTACGGAAATAGTGGCACCATTTCGTTCTTCTGCTGCCCGTGTTATTGAGTTGAAGAATAACAGGTCCGTCGATTAAGGCTTCATTAGTCCATCCAGGAAAAATCTTAACCTGTCCTGTGCAGCTCATTCTAGGCCACGTCGCCGAAGTTCCCGTTCTGGTACAGGATGCAAGGATTTTTTCATCTCCTGTCTCTTCCTCAACGAATTTATGAATAACCCAGGTTTGACCTTCAGGTATGCTTGAAGGATAAAACTTATTAGCCATGCTATTGGGAACTGGAACTGAAACCTGTCCAGGATTGCCGTAATTAAAAGGTACATTATTGGTCATGACGATGCCGGGGCTTAATGTAACAAGATTATTTATTGTCGCAGTTTGCCCATCAAAGCTCAGTAATATAAAGAGTATTAAGGCAGGGTTATTTTTATTTAAGGCTCTATTTTGCATGACTTCACCATTTATTTTATAGGTTGTTATTATGCGAAGTGTGAGGGGTTAATAAATAAGAGCGCTCTCAAAACAAACATGGCTGAATTAAACCTAATTTGAGAGTGCTCTTGTAGTGGAAAGAATGTTGCAAGTTTAAATTTATCTCACGGATGTTAGCCTCAATAACGTCCGAGCCAGATATCAACATCAATACCTTAGGGATAAAAAATGAAATTAACACGTTTAGCACTGGCTGCGGCAATTGCTGCATCAAGTCTCTCGGCTGCACAGGCTTCTACCGGTACCGTAAACTTCTCTGGTTCAATCGTTACGGCTTCTTGCTCCATTGCCTCTGGCGAAGGTGGCGATGCCAGCAATATTGATATGGGCCAGATTGGTAACGCTATTCTTGAAACTAATGGCAACACGGGAGAAACCGCGCCTAAACCTTTCACCATTAAGCTGGAAGGCTGTTCTCCGGGCACTGGTGCTAATACCGTCAGCGCTAAGTTTACGGGTGATGCCGCTTCCGCTGACCCGAAAAGCTTTGCTTTGAACGGTTCGGCGTCTGGTGCGCATCTGGTGCTGACTGAAAAAGACGGCACTAAAATCGGACTGGGTGAAGAATCCGTTGCTCAGCGCTTTGGTAGAGGTGATATGACACTGGAATTTGCAGCAAAGCTAAAAGGTGACGGTAGCACCACGGGGGCTGATCCAGAGTTGATTCCCATTGTGCCGGGGGCATTCACCGTGCCGGTGACATTTGCACTGAGCTACAACTAATGATGCGTCTCCTTCTGTTGAGCAGAAGGGGACTGTTAAACTGAAAAATATATTGCGCAAAACATAATGAATAATCACAAACCCAGCGCAGCATTTTTATTAGGTGTTTTATCATTATTTATACAACGTACTGCTCAGGCTGATTTTTTAAAGCATGGCCATGTTAGCCTGCAGGGAGAAATCCTAAGCTCCCCCTGCCTGATCAATTTTTCGGATAATGCGAAAGCGTGGAATGATAAATATATTGCCTCAGAAGACGTTAACAATATAAGGCGTTCATTATCGCTGGCAATTGATTTGAAAGGGTGTAACACCCCGACGCTGTCTCACCATCACGCGGACATCGGTTTTGAAATTTTACCTGCTGAAGCTATGACTGCACAGGAGACGAGCCTGAACTTTCCGGACGTTAGTATTCGTGACGCAGCAGGTAATGAAATAGTGAGCGGGTATGGTTATCAACCTGTTCGGCATTCATTTGACACCAGAGCATTAAAATATACTTTCCATTTCAGGGGAGACAGCAGGCTTTTGAAGGATGGTTTTTACCGCCCGGCGGTCAGGTTCAGAGTGGATTATAACTGAGGTATCCCATGCGTATTTTTCGTCGTTCAGCGATGAATATTTACTGCCGTAAGGCGCTGGCGGCTGTGCTGGCTGGATCAATAAGCTCGGTCCATGCAGAGGAGATCCAGTTCAATACCGATATTCTGGACGTGAAAGATCGCGAGAATTATGACTTAAGTCAGTTTTCCCGTAAGGGCTATATTCTACCGGGTATATATAGCCTCGCCATACAGCTTAATGAACAGAAATTACCAGAACAAAATATAGATTTTATTGTGCCAGATGACGATCCCAACGGCAGTGAGGCTTGTTTAACTAAGGATATAATAAAGCAATTGGGATTAAAGAAGAGTGCATTACGCGATTTAACCTGGTGGCACGACGGTCAGTGTTTGTCGACAGCCAGTTTGCCCGGCATGGAAATCCGTACCGATCTCTCCAGCGCGACATTATATGTCAGCGTGCCGCAGGCTTATCTGGAATATAGCCATCCGGACTGGGATCCACCCGTACGCTGGGAAAACGGTATTTCAGGCGCGCTATTTGATTACAACGTCAATGTGCAGACACAAAAACAGAAAAGCGCCGGTGCCTCGCATTATCTGTCAGCGAATGGGACCGCAGGCGTCAATGCCGGCGCATGGCGTTTGCGCGGCGACTGGCAAGCGCGTCATGAGAAAACCCCACACCAGACCGGGACTGAGCAACCCTGGCAGTGGAGTCGTATTTATGCCTATCGCACGCTGGGTGAGATGGGGGCGAGACTGACGATAGGCGAGAACTATCTCAACTCCGCCATGTTTGACAGTTTTCGCTACACCGGCGTGAATGTGGCAACGGATGACGCCATGCTGCCACCCAACCTGCGCGGCTATGCGCCAGAGGTCACAGGGGTGGCACGCACCAACGCGCGCGTAGTGATTTCGCAACAAGGGCGCTTAATTAAAGAAGTACAGGTTGCCGCTGGCCCCTTTCGCATTCAGGACCTGAGCAGCGCGGTAAACGGGACGTTAGACGTGCTGATTGAAGAGCAGGATGGCAACGAGCAGCGCCTGCAGGTTGACACGGCAACTATTCCCTATCTGACGCGACCCGGCCTGGTGCGTTACAAAGTGACGGTGGGGCAGCCCTCTGACTGGGAACACCGTTTAAACGGTTCACTCTTTGCCGGCGGTGAATTTGCATGGGGCGTCAGCAACGGCTGGTCGCTATATGGCGGACTGCTGGGCGACAGTCAATATCAGGCGCTGTCGCTGGGCGTAGGCCGTGACTTAATGATGTTCGGTGCCCTTTCTGGCGATATCACAGAGTCACGAATGCGCCTTGCCGACCGGGCGTTGCTGCGTGGGCGTTCGTACCGTCTGAGCTACTCGAAACGCTTTGACAGCACGAACAGCCAGATAACGTTTGCGGGCTATCGCTTCTCGGAACAGGACTTTGCCAACATGAATGATTATCTGGCGGCGCGTCTTCAGGGCGAGTGGTCTCGTTATGGTCGTAATAAAGAGATGTATACGCTCAGTTTCAACCAGTATATCGAGCCGCTGGGATTGACGGCCAATCTCAATTACAACCACCAGACCTACTGGGATCGCCCGGAAAGCGACAGCTATACGCTGACGATGTCGCGAGGTTTTGATTTTTGGCGTTTCCGTAACGTGAATCTCTCGCTGACGGGATTCCGAAATAAATACAGGAATGATAACGATGAAGGCATGTATTTAACGCTCTCCATGCCGCTGGGCGAGCGGTCGCGTCTCAGCTATAACGGCGCGTATTCCCGACGTGAGCAGCGCAACAACGTGAGTTATTACGATCGTCCCGGCGATAACCAAAGCTATCAAATTGGTTTTGGTAAATCGCAGCTGCGAAACGAAGTCAACGGCTTTTATGGTTATAACGGCTCGATTGCGGATGTAACGGCGACCGGCAGCTGGGTTGAAGGTCAGTATGAGTCGTACGGCGTGTCAGTGCAGGGGGGCGCGACCGTCACACCCCAGGGCGCAGCCCTGCACCGCATTAGCTCGTCGGGGGGGACGCGTATGCTAATTGATACGCACGGCGTGTCGGGTATCCCCATCGCTGATTCAGGACGCAGTACCTATACCAACTATTTTGGTAAGGCAGTGGTGGGCAGCATGAACGACTATTCACGCAGCAGCGTCAGTATTGATGTGGCAAAACTGCCCGATCACGCGGAAGCCTTGCGCAGTGTGTCACAGGCCACTTTGACCGAAGGCGCAATCGGTTATCGCAGCTTTGAAGTTGTGTCAGGGGATAAAGCCATGGCGTTTATTCGCCTTGCTGATGGCAGCGTACCACCCTTTGGCGCCACGGTGCTGAACAGCAAGCAGCAAGAAACGGGAATTGTGAGTGATGATGGACACGCTTATTTAAGCGGCATCCAGGCGGGTGGAATCATGTCGGTACGCTGGGGCGGCGCCGTGCAGTGCGTTATTACCCTTCCTGCTGTGCTGCCCGCGGATATGAGCTCTGAGCTGTTACTGCCTTGCGAACGCAAGCCGGAACCAAATTAATAGTCTGTTGGCGTTATGCTAACAATGTTGTGGAATGAACAAGCATGAAAAAACATTTTATAGCCAGCGTGTTAACCGGCACGTTACTGGCGACACTTGCTCCTGTAGTGAATGCTGCGGTTGCACTGGATCGTACCCGCGTGGTTTATCCGGGTAATGAAAAATCGATTAGCCTCAGCATCAGCAATCAAAACCCGAAATCGCCTTATCTGGCGCAGGCGTGGCTCGAATCGGAGGAGGGGACCAAGCTCACCGGTAACGCGCCACTGATGGTGCTGCCGCCGGTTCAGCGCGTTGAGCCTAATGGTAAAGGGCAGGTCAAAGTTCAGGCAATGCCCGGTGCCGCAAAGCTGCCGCAGGATCGTGAAACGCTTTTTTATTTTAACCTGCGCGAAATTCCGCCTAAAGCAGATAAAGGCAACGTGCTGCAAATTGCCTTGCAAACGCGCATTAAGCTTTTCTATCGCCCGACGGCGTTAGCCGCTGCGGCCGCTAATCAAAGCAATGCGCCGTGGCAGGAAAAACTCACGATGAGCAAAACCGGTGATAGCTATCTACTCAACAACCCAACGCCGTATTACATCACCATTATTGGTGCCAGCAATAAAAAAGGGGGAGAAAGCGTAAAAGGTTTCCAGGCCGTGATGATTGCACCAAACGGTAGCGAAAAGCTTAGCGTTCCGGCATCCAGTTTGGGAGCAACACCGGTGCTAACGTATATCAATGACTACGGTGCACAGCCGGAACTGGTTTATCAATGTTCAGGTTCCAGCTGCAAAGTGGACAAAGGCGCCAGTAAATAAGCGCTGCCAGCAAATCGGGATTAATTATGAAGATGAACATGATGTCATCAGCATTGCTGATAACACTCTGCTGTGGCGTATCGGCACAGGCTGCAGACATAGATAAAAACGAAGTCACCATTAATATTACCGGCAAGCTTTTTTATCCACCTCCCTGCGTGGTCAGCAGTGAAAATATTACGGTTCCGCTTGGCGATATGACGACCTCTAAAGTTGATGGCACTGAATATATCAAAGAGATTGGGGTGACCATTACCTGTACGGCAGCGAAAAAGGACTCGCTTAAACTATCGTTTGCGGGCGATGCTGCAACGGGAACGGGTGTGCCGGCAGGGTTGCTGAAAACAAGCTATGACCGACTGGGCATTCGATTTAAAACGGGAGCAACTACGCCCGTCGATTTGAATATTAATACCGATTTCAACTTTACAAAGACAACCGTTCCTAAACTGTGGCTCGTCCCGGTAAAAATTGGTACCGCAGAACTGGAACCGCGCGATATCACCGCGACGGCGACATTAAAAATTCAGCATAACTAACGCAGGAGGCAGGAGGCGTAATGTTACGTAAAAAATCAAAGCTTACCTTGCGCCAACTGGCTTTTATCTTTTTTATTCTCGGGCTGAATTTACCTGTTTCAACGGCACAGTCTTCAGAAGTTGAAGTGACTTTTTCGGGTACTTTATTCTATCCACCGCCTTGCACGATAAGCAGCGTGGTTAATGTTGAGCTGGGAGACGTTATTTTTGATTCAACGAGTGCATCATTTATAAACTTACCCGTTTCATTTAACTGCGCTTCTGCCGGAAAAAACCAGCTTACCTACGCCATCAGGGGGGAAGGAATGGCGGGTGACCAGCAGTATGTTATTAAAACATCCATTGATAATCTTGGCGTGACTTTTATTGATGAAAGTAATACGGATGAGGACGATAATGGACGGGTTAACATCAGAAAAACCTACAACTTTGATAAGGATAGTGTTCCAGAAATACGCGTTGGCGCTTTCCACTTCAAAGCTGTGCCAGTTGATCGGAAACCGATTCCCGGAGCATTTACTGCAATTGCTACTCTCGAGATTGGCTATCAGTAATAGCGTTAGAACAGAATTCCAAATAGAGTAAATGTGATTGATGAGAATATTATCCAGTATCTGGCTATTGGCGATAGCCTCTGCTACTTCACAGGCAAACAGCAATGATCTGGTACTCAATATCACCGGAGAACTGGCCTATCCAGTCCCGTGTAAGTTCAGTAGTGATACGATCGAGGTCGATTTTGGCGACAATTTACATCACAATGCGGTTGACGGCGTCAGATATGAACAAGTGCTGGAAACCCTTGATTGCAGTGCCGCTGCGGTAAATGCCTTAAAATTACGTTTTGTTGGAGAAGGGGCAGAATTCGATAGCGAGGTACTTAACACCACGCATGGTGATTTAGCCATTGAAATTCGTCAGAGCGGGAACAAGCTGGCAAATGGTGAATGGCTTAATTTCACCGCTACACCACCTAAACTTTCGGCGGTACCCATAGTAAGGCCAGGACGCGTTTTAACTCCCGGTCAGTTTACCGCTACGGCCACGCTGGAAGTGGATTATCAGTAATGTATTCAAATAAACCAGACAATATAAAATGCCCGATGATTGCATTTTAAGAATATTCAGGTGAGAAGATGAGTAGCACAATTATTCAAAATAAAAAGCAGCGCTTTAGCCTCTTCGTCGCCTTGTTGAGTTTCAGTTCTATGGTGATAGCATCGGATGCGAACGAGGTTGAAGTCAGCATTACAGGTAAACTGCATTATCCGCCACCATGTAATGTTTCATCAGAGCTTGATGTTACGTTCGACGATATGCTGACTACGAATGCTAATACCCAGCGCAAAGATATACCTTTAGCGTTAAATTGTGCTGGCGCAAAAAAAGATCAACTTGCTTATCGCGTCACGGGACGCGGAATGGGCGGCAATGTCTGGCAGTGGTTTGAAACCGGCATAAGTGGTTTAGGCATAGGAATTTATAATCAGGATGATACTGAACTTAGAATTGGATCATGGTATTCGTTTAACAAGGACGATGTGCCTACTTTTTATGCCAGGACGAGACACTATTCCACTGCAGTGATAGAACCGGGTAATTTCTCTGCCACTATAACGCTTGAAATTAAACATGAATAGAACCCTTCTAAACGACTTCGCGATGATAAAAAAAACGGCTGCCGTCTGCATACTTACTTTCTTATCGCTAAAAGCTGCTAATGCTGATGACCTTACGATCACGGTCAATTTTACGGTGTTAGAGACGCCTTGCACGGTCAATTCAGGAAATCCAATTTCAGTGAGTTTTGGCGATGAGATACTGACAACGTCCATTGTGGGAGATTTACAAAAAAAGGATATTGCCATGACATTCAATTGTGCGGCAAATAATTACACCGGGAAAATAACAATTGTTCCCGGCGCGATTTCTACTTTTGATGAGAATGCTATCGCGACGAACATAGCGGGGTTAGCCATAAAAGTGAATCTTGATGATAACCGGGTAAGGATGAACGAGGCGCACGTCGTCGATCTCAATACAGCGCCTAAATACGAAGCGGTATTGCTAAAAGACCCCTCAGTGGCCTTACAGCCTGGCAAGTTTACTGCCAGTGCGACATTTCGTCTGACAGTTGATTAAGGTTGTTTATGCGAGTTCATCTTGTTGCCCTCATCGTTTATAGCGGATTTTTACCCGCATATGCTGCTCAGGATACAAATAGTGTGGCGATGACCTTATCTGGTAAGGTTTTTTATCCCCCGCCTTGTGTTGTCACAAGCAATACGATTGAGGTTTCATTTGGAAGAATATTCACCGACGAGATCAGCCCTTCAACGGTAGGCAGTGATAAAAATACAAAAAAAATAGCCTTAGGCTTAGATTGTCAGGGAGCAAAAAAAGATCAGCTTAAGATTATGGTCAGCGGTGATGCCGCAGAGCAAGACAGTAATGTACTGAAATCGGCACAAGACGGTTTTGGGTTTCGCTTCGATGATGCTTCAGCACAAAGCATCATGCCGGTTAACCAATGGTACTCATTCGACAAAAATAGCGTTCCTGACTTAACCGTTACGCCGGTACGATGGGTAAATCAGAACAACCTGAAGCCTCTGACCATTAATACCAATGCCACGGTGCATATTATGCACGACTAAGTGCTGAGCTATTCGGCTCACGCATCTATTCCTGCGTTAATAACTGAGCAATTGCTCACCGCCCAGTTCGCCAGCCAGCTGCGATTGCTCCGGTGAAGTGATACCGTCAATTTGTATAAACTTCCCTTCTCGCTGATGCATTTTAAGCTCGGCTTGTGCATCGCTTGAGGCCAAGAGTGTCGCCATATCATAGCGCACGCCATCACAGAGCATTTTCAGACGTAAATAGTGACCGCAACGTCCTTGCGTACTCATAACAAAACGCAGACCCTGCTGTTTTAGCTCGCGAATATTGGTAAGGACCTGTTCTGTGAGCGTATCGCTGTTACCGCTGTCAATGTTCAGTACCAGCTGTACCGGTTGCTGTGAGAAGGAGAGCGTCCGGTACAGCAGCTCGGGTAAGCTGGCATGGGAGAGCCAGCCAAGGCTGACTGTTAGAGACAGTGGTGCAATCGCGTGAATTTGCTGTTGCACCATCTCCTGCAGCAGGCGAAAGCTTGCAATCATCTCCAGCCCGCTTTCGTTGAGGCGTAGAAATGAGATTGTGGCATCGTGAGGCTCAGGTTCACACGCCAGGACCAGGTTTGAATCAACCGTGCGCCAGTAGCGAATGCGCGCAATCAGCGGAGCCGGGTTGAGTAAGCGTCGCAGCAGTTCAGCAGACTGCTGCTGCTGCTTCAGGCGCGGTTTTAAGGCATGCATGATCCAGTTACGCTGCACCTCCGATAACATCGCGGGCTGAAGATGAATGGCGCTTTGCTGCGTAATACTGGAGAGTTGCTGACAGACCAGAATGATGCTGCCTCCTGCCTGTCGTGGCGCTGCTGCCATTGCGTAGCGCAGGTTTTTCAGGTTCTTCATCAGCAATTCGACGCTGGCGGCATCGGGCAGATCGTCGATACACGCAATTCCCCCCGCCACGTTATTGTTGCGCCATGCATTGAGCGCTGACTGGCAGCAGGCGCAGCAGGAGGTATAGCTCAGCTTCGACTGGCGGATCAGAAGCAGCGATAATTTTTTATTGTCACTACAGGCGGAGAAGGAATGCTCAATGTTCATCACGCTCTCGCTCAGGGATCCGGTAAAAAGGGAATATCAACGTCAAATACCAGCGTCGCAGAGCCTTTCCAGGTCGAGCCCGGGTGCGATGCCATTTTAAGACTTTCGACTTCATTAACGGTAAAATGCACCTGGCCAGCGACATTGTTAAGATAGTTATCCGGCTCAACGATCACGCCCGGCGTGGCTGGTGTGGTAATAGGTATAGCCACTCGGGTTACGGATTCCCCTGTGTCACGTTCGTGCACTCCTGGCATTGAGAAGTTGATATCAAGGGCTACGGTTTCATCCCCTCCTTCGCGTTTAAGGGCACAGCTCTTCAGCTGCTCATGCGTGCAGTATGCCGTAATACTGACAGGTGAGGATGCCGTCATCAGGATCTGTCCCGTACCTTCCAGGCGAAACTGCGGCTTACTGCTATTACTCCATGAACGCCATCCTCCTGGCGGGATTAATTCAATACTGTTAGAACCCTGAATGCTGGCCTTAAAATCATGCTTGATTTCAGCATTGATATAAACCTGCAGGAAAGTATCGTTATAGGTTCCTTCCCCAAGATCAATATCCTTGTCTTTTCCCACTGTATACTGGAATCCGCCGCTGTAATTGCCGTTAGGTAACGTTAATGGGCTGGCGATACTTCTTAATTCATAGCCAATCGAGACTTCATCGATATTCACATTATCTAGATCAAGCGATGATACCGGCGCACGGTTACATGTTGAAGAAGCCCTGTCTGGATGAAGCCATGCGAAACGGTATGAGGAACCGTCACTAAGCGCCCATCCTTGTGTCCCGGTACACCCACCACCGGGAAGTGCACCAGCGCCGTTCAATTTATTTAAAAGTCCTTTATCGCGGTGGTAAAATCGTTGGCCTAATAAGGTAATGCGAAACTGCAAAATGATGGTCTTGCCCGTTTCAGCATCAGTAAGAGTAACGTATTGCCAGTTAGATTTTACTTTCTGAAATGTTTGTTCCCGCAAAACACCACCGGTACCTCTTAATATTTTATTTTCGACCTCAATCCCCGTGTCGATTGAAAACGTGCCCTCAGGGCAGGTTTTTGCACGATCCCCAACGCAAAACCCTGTTGATGGCGTGATATTTGTAAAATCTACCACATCAGGATTTGCGGCGGACGGTTTGAATTCTGCATTGACAGTAATTTCCGCAGCATAGCCTGACGGCAGAAAGATAAGTGTAAGAGATACACAGGATAACAATATAAAGATGTATTTCATTTTACCTCACGCTGAACAACATCAATGTGTAACGTCAAAAATCATCTGCAAATGATGTCTTAAATCGTCTTAATTTTGATACAAGAGCACTCTCAAACCAGAAAAAAATCAAACAAAATAAATCGAGCTTATAGTGGAAATGAAATTTAAAGAAAAGCGAATTTATTGCATCTTATTGATTTTGATTGGTTATTTTTTGTTATTGAGAAATTCGAGAGTGCTCTCATATTTCTTAGAGGCAGTAAAACCAGATACTTCGCTTCGTTAATTAAGTGCTGCCAGACAAGGATAACGGTTTAGTGGCGGTGCTGATGAAAAGAGGACTACCATTGTGAAAAAACTGTTAGCGACAGCATTAATGGCAGTGAGCTTTACGGCAACTGCTATACCGCAGATCTCTGTTGGTCAGATGTATGAATTTATTGAAAGTGATAAGAGCACGCTTCTGAAAAGAATCATGAATAACGGCGATAATACCGCCTTTATTAAAACAGAAGTCAGTGAAATTACCTGGGGCGCCAATGGGCAAAAAAATGAAAAACGCTTCGATGCCAGTGCAATATCAAATACCAATGTCGATGGCCTGATCGTGACGCCAGCCAGAATGATTGTGCCTGCAAAAAACATGCAGCCGGCGCGTTTTATCGTTACTGGCAACAGGGATAAAGAACGTTATTACCGTGTGCGATTTATCCCGGTTATGCCTAAGGATCAGTATGAGTTTGGACAAACTAAAAAAGATTTTGACGATTACAGTAAAAAACTGAATGCGGGCGTCAGTGTCCTCACCGGCTTTGGCACTATAGCGATAGTACGGCCTAAAAACTCAATATTTAACACCACCATTCAGAGTGAAGGAAGTAGCATCACTATTCGTAATAACGGTAATAGCACCATAGTGCTGGATAATATTAAGCAGTGCGCCGGAAATAGTTGTTCGGAAAGCGCATCCATTATTCTCTTGCCCGGGAAGCAGCATCAACTCCGGAAAGAAATGAAAAAAATCTGGCAATTTACCTTGCTGGAAGGACGAAAGAAAACGCCGAAAACATTCGGATGACCATTAATTTTACATGAGATATTTAAATGAACTTTTCTAAAAAAGCTATTTTTTCTGCACTGCTCGCCACCAGCTCCGCCGCGATCGCAGACGACCAAACGGAACTGCAGTTTCAGCTGGAGGCTAACATACCTGCTCAACAATATTTTGTTGAGTTTCAGGATCCCGCGTTTGGTACCACGACACAAACAATGGCATGGGACAACGTAAACGAAAAGCTGGAGGATGTGAGCACCACTCTGCTGGCCAAAAATAACGTTGGCAAAATTACCGCGCATCTGGATTCCGCTGCCGTCTTATCAGATGGCACCCAGACGATCCCGCTGACGGTTTCAATTAACAACCTTGCTCTGCCGGTGGGAGCAACAAACGCGGTTGAAATTATCAACGCCACCACAAATACGACGCAGTCACTGCCGTTAAACGTTACACCAACCGGCACGCCAACTTATGTGCCGGGTGACTATAACGGTGCAGTCAAAATGATGTTTGATTTTGAATTGCCTTAATCCGTTACCTTCCTGACACATTAAAGGACGCGCAGGCGTCCTTTTTTAGCGGACAAACTCATGACGTTATCTTCAAAAACTCGCCTCGCAGCGGTTATCGCATTTACGCTGATTTCTCTGCAGGCCGCGGCGTTGCCAATGGAAGACTTGATCTCTCAGACAGAAAATCTGCCTGAAGATTTTAGCTCTCATTTCTTTAATGCCCCTTTGATGACACGTATTGAACTCGATGGTCAATACCTGGGTGACGCCATGATTTTGTTATCGAAGGAGAAAACGGTACAGCTCATTAACTTCATCCAGTCAAACGAGAGTCAGTTTCCACCAGCCACACGCAGCCGCTGGGCGCAGGCGCTGAGTAAACCTGTTTCTCTGGGAAGCTGTGATAAGCAGTGCCCGCAGGGGTTAGTCAGTCTTTACTATAACCTTGTAAATACCACGCTATCGATTGCCACAACGGAGGCTCTCGCGGTACAAGGCGAGCAACGCCATGTTGCGCTGCCGGAAGGTGGCAGCAGCGGGCTGATTTTGCGTAATCAGCTGAATTTAATCGGTGGTGAACAGCAGCCGTGGTCGGGTTCACAGAACCTGAACCTGGAAAGCAGCCTCGGTAACTGGACGGGGATTGCCGCGGGTCAGCTGAGCCGGAGCGATATCGAAAACAGCCAAACGGAAGCACGTGTGAGCTCATTGTTTGTTCAGCGGGAATACCCGGATCGGGTCTTACGAGCGGGTCTGTTCCAGCCGGATAGCCAGGGTATTTTGCGCCAGCCGAACATGCCGGGTGGCAGCAGCGTGCAAACGGTGGCGGGGGCCATGCTGGCATCATCCGACACGCTGTTGATCCAAACCGGGCAGGCCAGCCTTTACCCCGTCATGGTTACGGCGAATCGGGACTCTGTCGCTGAAATTTTTCGCGACGGCGTTCTGATTAATAGTCAGCCGGTTGCACCAGGATTACAGCAGCTCGACACCACCGTTCTGCCTGGCGGCATTTATGATGTAGAAGTGCGCATTGTTGAAGCGGGTAAAGAGATTAGCCGCAGCATTGAAACTATTTATAAGCCGTCGAACTGGCGCAATCCAAATAAGCGCTGGCAATACTCAGCGTATGCCGGCATGGAGCAGCAGCTCGGCAATAGCCGCTATAAAAATAATGAAGGCGAGCCCGCTCTTGGGGCCAGCGTCAACTATATGGCGCACCCAAAAGTGGTCCTGGGCGCCGCTGCACAACATGCTGCAGAGGGCAAGCAATATGGCGTATCTGCGGATGTGCAGGCCGCGGAAAATATTCAATTATACGGCAGCGCAGGAAGCAGCGATCGCTGGGGATCGCGTTACGACACGCAATTAAACTGGAGGCTGGGCCAGCAAACAAGCCTGATGTTTAACCACAATCAGAGCTGGTATCAGGAAAGTAACAGCCGTAATTCACCTGGTCGCCAGCAAAATAGCAGCGCAACAATCAATCAGCGGCTCGGCAATGGCGATTCACTTTCGCTGCGCGGCACGCATTACAGTCGTGAGAATGGCGTCGGTCTGGATGCGACCTGGCGCACGCGCATGAAAATAAAAGATACGCCGGTCACGTTAAGTCTGAACGCCTACGACCGTCCCTACATGCAAGGTGCTCAGAAGCGTAATCGTGGCGCCAGCCTTAACCTCTCATTGGCATTGGGCGGCGAAAACCGGAGCGTCAGCGCCAGTTTAGGGAGTCGTAACGACAACAAAGGCGGGCGCGATCTGTTTGCGTCGGCCAGCGTCAGCCAGAGTTTTGAAGAGAGCGTGTTTAAAGACGTGAGCGCAGGCGTTACCGGCGATAAGTTCGGCGTCAGCACCAATCTTTACACCCGATTTGAAGGTCTCTACGCCAGCGGCACCGCGTACGCCAATCATTCTTCGCAAGGACAGGCTTTCAGCGGCGGCCTTAACATGAACAATACCCTGGCCGTGGGGGGAGGGAAGGTTTCAGTGAGCCATAGCCCGGATGCGTATGGCAATAAAACCGGCATTATCGTTGATGTGGAGAGTGACGATCCTGAGGTGCGCCTGAAAACCCGGGACAGCCAGGGAGGTAGCAGTACGCTGCGAGCCGGACGTAACTTTATTCCGACCACGGCATATAAACCGGGCCAGCTGCAAATTGATTTCGACGGTCGCGATGCGCCGCCGCTGAAAATTTGGCCCGCGGAACTGCCTTATCACCTGAATAAAGGTGGTGTCGCGCACAGCAAAGTACGCGTGATGAAAACGCTAACGTTAATTGGTCGCGTACTGGATCACAACGGGACGCCGCTCTCCGGCGCGAAACTGGTTAATCATGCCGGCCAGGGTATCACAGAGAATGACGGCTTTTTCATCATGGATATGCACGAACACACGCCTGAGGTGGTCGTTCATGCTCGCGATAAAGAGCTCTGCACGGTTAAATTCGACCTCAAGGATTATAAACGTGAGAACGATACGCTAATGATTGGCGATTTTAGTTGCAAACGTAATACAAAAAGCTGATATGCATTCAATCCCCAGGCCAGTAACGTGACCTGGGGATTAAAATTCATTAATAAAAGGAACCAGTCACCATGGGTAATAATCCCCTCAATCGTACCCGAATCGTCATTATTGATGACCAGGCGATCGCCCTTCATGGCATGTACGCACTACTGAATAAGCCGAATGACTTCCAGGTCGTTGGCCGCTATGTTCATAGCAGTGACTTATTGGCAGAGCTGGCAAGCTTAGACGCAGACGTTCTGGTAATGGATTTTGCCCTCGCACCCGACGATATGGATGGCATCAGCCTGCTGCGTTTACTTCAGACGCAGTATCCGACGCTGGCAATCCTTGTCATTTCTGCCATTTACAACAGCGCTACCGTGCTGCTGGCTTTGCATGCAGGCGCCAAAGGATTTATCAGTAAAAGCATGCATACGGAGGAGTTAGCCCGTGCAGTCGGCAATGTCGCGAGCGGACAAATTCATCTTATGCCTGAGATGGCGCTGGAATTGACCCAGCTGTTCAATACCGAGCTCACGCAACATCTGCCGCCTTTTGGTAACAGTGCTAAACAGCCGTCGCTGGACTTTTCACTTTTGTCACCGCGAGAGCAGGAGGTGATTCAATGCTTCATCGACGGTATGAGCGTTTCAGAAATCGCCGATAAGTTTAAACGCAGCATAAAAACCATCAGTGGTCAGAAGCAGACGGCAATGCGCAAACTGGGTTTCAGTTCGGACCGGAGTTTTTTGCAACATCATAACGCGCTAAATGGCTCCAGTGTGCCGTTGCCATAAGTCGCTACAATAAACAGAAAAACTGTTCATTAGCGTTGCCTTTTGCAGGCTGCTGCTGGCCTTAAATAAACGCAAATCCGGCAATTCTTTTACTCGCTCTACTTTACTTGCTTAAAATTCTATACAGTAGGAGATGACGTCCAGGTCTGTGAAGGATAGCGAATGCTACGTTGGTGGTTCCTGATTGTGCTGGTAGCGGTATCCTTACCGTGCATGGCGAAAAAGCAATTTTCATCCCAGCAGCAAGCCTGGATCGATGCCCATCCGCGCGTGTTCTACACCGTCAAAAACCTCTGGCCTCAGGAATCCGTGCGTGACGGTAAGCATACTGGGCTAAGCCGGGAAGTGCTGGATGAAGTCACGCGGCGCACCGGCATCACCTTTATCTATGTTCCTCCCGGGCAAACCGGCGAGCAAAAGCCAATGATGGACAGCGCTGTTACTGCCAATTTACTGAGCGATGAACAGCGTAAGCGGTGGCTTCTGACCTTTCCATGGATTAATACCATGCCCATCATCGTGTCCACAAAAGATCAGGTTCAGGTGCGCACGCTCAGCCAGATGCAGGGCAAAAGGATAGCCGTCTCGGCAGACGGTGAATACGCACAGTGGATCCGGCAGCACTATCCTGCCATACGACTAAGCGTCAAACCCGATGTGGTTAGCGCATTAAAATCTGTTCAGTCGGGTGAGAACGTGGCCGCTATTGCTTCAGGTTTGGTGGTGTTGCCCATTTTGCAGCGCCACTATATCAATCATCTCGGCATCGTAGCGCAGATTCCGGAAATGGTCAGCGGCGTGAATATGGGCATTGACCCTGCTTATCCTGAACTGCGGGACATTCTCAACAGCGTCATGGCGAATATCACCGCGCGTGATGCTGAACGTTTATTTGCGCATTGGGTCAGCGTGGTGGATATCGGAACGCCGACTTTGCTTTTTGTGTTATGGCAATATCGGTACCCGTTGATAGTGATTGGTGTCCTGATCGTGCTGTTACTTATTGCCATGCGGTTCGCCTGGGTTTCACGACGTCGTGCTATCCGAAGCGAGCAGTATAAAAGCCAGTTCCTCGCCGTAATGAGTCATGAAGTGCGTACGCCGATGAATGCCATTATTGCTTCGCTGGAGTTGTTACAGCAAAGCAGTGGCGATAAGCGTCAGAAGTATGCCGACCTCGCCTATGCCTCTTCGCAGGAACTAATGGAACTGCTGAACAGCGTACTCGACCATGAGAAAATCAACCAGAATAGTCTGGCGCTTGCCCTTGAGCCTGTTGATCCAGGCGCGCTTCTGGAGGCCGTTATCGACAGCCAGCGGCCTGCCGCCGAGCGTAAAGGATTATCGCTAATCTTTGAGGATGTCCGTAGCGAACCGTTCCAATGGATCCTTTCCGATCCGCATCGTCTGCGGCAGGTAGTCAATAATATCATTTCTAATGCCATCAAATTTACTCACAGCGGCAGCGTAAAGTTGCGAGTCAGTGATGAAGAACAGCAGTTCCGTATTTGCGTCGAGGATAGTGGAACAGGCGTTCCGCCAGCGTTGCAGAAAAAGTTGATGCAGGCGTGGCAACAGGGAGAGCCTCAGGCGGGTGGCAGCGGTCTTGGCTTATACATCAGCCGCTCCCTGGTGACACAGATGCAGGGTACGATTCAGCTAGAAAGCGCTCCAGGAAAAGGCACAACGGTAACAATAACCCTGCCACTGCAGACAGTTTCAGCCGTTGAGGGGGGCAGTAGCTCTCATTTGCAGGCATTACCCGATTTCGCCGGAAAGTGTGCAGTGCTTGTGGTGGAAGATCATTTTGCGAACAGACAATTACTGGCTGAGCAGCTTACTCTTTTAGCCTGCCATTACGAGCTGGCTGAAGACGGAGAAAGTGCACTTGCGCTGTTAGAGGAAGAGAATTATTACGATGTCATTCTGCTGGATTGCGGGCTTCCGGGAATGGACGGATATGCCGTGTCGCGAAAAGTCAGGCTGTTAGAACAGCAGCAGCAGCGTGACCCATCAATCATTATCGCCATTTCTGCTCTGCAGTCTGCCAACCATCTCGCCCGCTGCCGTGAAAGCGGGATGGATGCGGTGCTGACAAAACCGATCCGGTTAGGTGAACTCGCCGCTCAGTTACAAAAGTGGTTTCAGCCAGATGATATAAGAGCGGTGAGAGATGAAATACCCCTCCAGCTCTCGGAAGATGTCTGGCAGTCATTGCAGGAGGATGTGCAGGATTTTTATGCGGCAAGCGAGCGGCAGCAAAGC
The DNA here is from genome assembly GCF_034107265.1 of Enterobacter sp. 168J2. Classification (NCBI taxonomy): domain Bacteria; kingdom Pseudomonadati; phylum Pseudomonadota; class Gammaproteobacteria; order Enterobacterales; family Enterobacteriaceae; genus Enterobacter; species Enterobacter sp. 168J2. The sequence continues at coordinate 129,159 of NZ_JAWNEB010000003.1, forward strand.
CGTCATATGATACACCATATTCATCGTATAAAAGGCGTGGCGCTGATGTACCAGCTGCACGCTCTGGCGGAATATGCTGAAACAATTGAAAAAAGTTTGCGAGCTGAATTACCCCCTGAGCAGTGGCGTCCTGAACAGTGGCGTCAGCAATTATGGGCGCTTTGTTCGCCCCTAAATCCTGTTAAAGACTAATGATTTAAGAGTGCTCTCGTAGTTAGGGTGAGAACATTTTCTGTTCAATTGCTACTCATTTACACGAACATCCGTGGTAGCAAAGTGAGAAAATGGTTATGCCCTCCCGTATTGCAACTTTATTGATTGTAATGGCGTTGTCCCTCCTGAGTATCAGCGCTCGGGCCACATCGCTGTTCAGTGAGGAAGAGCATGCCTGGATGGTGGCTAATCCCGTAATTAGCTATAGCGTGCAGCAGGAGTGGCCGCTTGATTATAGCGATCGGGGCAGGCACTTCGGCCTGAGCCGCGCGTATCTCGACCAGATTGAGAAGATGACCGGGCTGCGTTTTAAGCTGGCCGAAGAGCCCCGGAAGGCCGCGCTGGTTACCAATCTCGCACCGTCCCTGATGACAGACACAGAACGTGCAAAATGGCTTTTCAGCCAGCGCTGGATCACCACGAATGCACTGATGATCGCACGAGATGATGCCAGTAATTTACGTACTCTTGAGCATCTGCGCGGTAAACGGGTAGCGGTTCGTAAGGACAGTGACTATGAGCGCTGGCTACGCCGCTTCCATCCTGAGATTCATCTTTTTCCTCAGGAGGATATGCCTGCTCTGTTGCGAAGCGTAAGGGAAGGGGACGCCGATGTTGCCATCGGTGCCGATCTCATCATTCGTCCGCTGCTTTACCGCAGTTTGGGCAGTAAGCTGGTGGTCTCCGGACAACTTCCCTCGCTAGTGGCAGGCCTGCACATGGGGACGCTGCCCGAATTGCCTTTGTTGAAAACCATTATCGATAAAGCGTTGGGCGAGATGCCCGCAAGCCGAACAGACGCCATGTTCAGCCAGTGGATTGGCGATCTCAAAATTGGAAAGATAACTGCAGGCATGATTTTCGGCCTTTACCAGCTGGAACTTTCGCTCATTGCTCTGCTTCTGCTCGGTCTCGCATGGGCGCTGTGGCGCGCGCTATGGCACCGCAAACGTGCTGTCGCCAGCGAGGCGCGCATGAGTCAGTTTCTGGCAGTGATGAGCCATGAAATCCGCACCCCGATGAATGCGATGATTGCGGCCCTGGAGCTACTACGGCTGCCCGGCACCCCTTCACAGCGCAATGAGTATCTCGCCCTTGCGCACAGCTCATCAACACATTTAATGAATTTGCTGAACGACATTCTCGACCATAGCAAGCTGTCGCACAGTCAGCTTGTCCTGAGCAGGCAAGGCTTTTCACTGAAAAAACTGGTAGACGATCTGGTGGCAGTGCATCGTCCCCTGGCAGCTCAAAAGAGATTATTGCTGAATGTGACGCTGGATACGACGCTTGAGCGGCAGTGGATAGTGGGTGATGCACATCGCTTACGTCAGGTAATAAGTAACTTGTTGTCGAACGCCATTAAATTCACCGAAGCAGGCAGCGTCACGCTCCTCGTCTCTGCAGAACCTTATGACAATACGGAAGGATTACGTTTTACCGTCTGCGACACGGGCATTGGCATTCCGCTTGAGGCCCAGCTGACGCTCTTTGACGCCTGGACGCAGGCAGATTCTTCAGCCGCGCGCTCTTACAGCGGCAGCGGCCTGGGATTGTATATCTGCAAAGAACTGGTGAAATTAGCGGGGGGGCGATTAAGTTGCACCAGCAGACCGGGAGAAGGGGCGACTTTTATCGTTGAACTGCCAGTTATTTTCTGTGACGTATCCGTTGAAGATGTTAGCGAATCTGCCACCGTGCGAGAATTCGTAAAAGGCACCAGCGTTCTGATTGTAGAAGATCACCCCGCTAACCAGGCGATGATGGCAGCACAGCTGGGGGCGCTCAACTGTCACTATGATATTGCCGGAGAGGGCATGGAAGCTTTGGCGTTGCTTGCTGAGGAAAATTATTACGATGTCATCTTGCTTGACTGCAACCTTCCGGATATCGATGGTTATGAAGTCGCGCGGCGGATACGTGCCTTTGAAAGCGCTCAGGGTCTTGAGAGAACGCCGATTGTGGCAATTTCTGCGCTGAGTGGCTCAGCGCATCAGCAGAAATGTCTGGACAGTGGTATGCAGGCCTTGCTGACCAAACCTTTGCGGCTCTCGTGTCTGTCTTCAATGCTCATGCGCTGGTGCCAGACGGCTGGCACCATGTCGACAGAGGTTATAAATGTAAGGCCGGAGGGTGAGGTTGCCTCCTGGCTTTTACAGGACATCGCGGGCTTCGCCGAGGCGCTAAAACAGCAGGATGCTCGCTGGATGCTACATCACATTCATCGGTTACACGGCGCAGCTAAGGTCTATGCTCAACATGCGCTGGCTGAGTGCGCCGCGGCATTTGAGCAACAAATGCGCGAGGATAATATTCCTTCAGTGACGGAGGGCGAGCGCTGGATTGAACAGCTTAAGCGCCACCTTTCAGCAACTCATCTTTAATGATAAACAGCTCATGGTCAGCTTTCAGGCCCAGCTTACGCATTGCACTTTGCTTCTGACCACTGACCGTTTTAAGGCTTCGGGAAAATTTTTCGGCAATGTCGGTAACCGTCATACCGGTCAGGAAGCAGCGAATGACCTCCTGCTCCTTGGGCGAGAGCATTTTTAACGACACCGCGTGCTTAATATTGTCGGTGCTCAGGTTGCCATTGATGAGCACTTCTCCGTGGTGCTGCTGTTCGGCAAGACGTTGGGTCATTTCAGGTTCAAGGTAGATTCGCCCGGCCGTCAACTCGGTTATCGCTTTACTCAGCTCCTCAAATGGACGGTTTTTACCGATAAATCCCTTTGCTCCGCTGCGAAGAGAAAGCGCGACTGTGGCAGGATTGTAGTGTGCAGATACTACCAAAATGGCGATATTGGGATGGCGGCGGTGAAGGGTTTTGATGAGATTTAACCCATCCACATCCGATGGAGCCAGCTCATAGTCGACGATTGCAACATGGCAAGGTGTGGATTTTAGATGACTGAAAAACTCGTCGCTTGTGGTGAACGTGCCCGTTACGTTGAATGCTGGATTTTCGGTTAACACATCGCGTAATCCACGTAAGACTAAAAAGTGATCGTCCAGCAAGGTAATGGAGATATTTTTTTTTGCGAAATCCTTCATCTCAAATCACTCTGTTTACTCTGACAAATGGATACAAGTATAAGGTATTTTCTGAATAAAGATCGTTCGAAGTCCCTTTTTTTGCAGGTCAAAATGAAGCCCTTCAGCCAGATGGCGTATGCTAAATCATAAGGCAGCGATTTCATTCTTCCGCACGGCCCGTGAACTGTTCTGCTTTGTAACAAAAAGCATGTCCACCTGTTTGTCTTGTACAGGTTTTGAGAGTGCTCTTGTTCCGATAATAGTGAGCTTTTTCATATGATTTGCATCGGCACATTCACTAACTAAAAACATATATTATTAAAGTTAGAAAATAAATTATCTCTATTTGCTGAAGCTAAACGATTTAAGCGAAATTTCTGCGTGCACTGTATTAATTGAAAGCTGACAGAGTCGGAACCCATTTCGAAATATTCAGCAAATAAAATCAGCCCCAATATACGGAAGTTAATATGACGCTTTTAACTGCTGACTCCAGACGACTCATATTCGCCTGTGGCGTACTGATGCTGGCTGGCTGCGCCGGTCATTCAGGTACCCCATCAACCACCTTAACACAGGCCGCTGAGGACGCAAAGCCACTGCAACGCTGTCAGGATGAGTTGGCAGCCCTGAAACAATACGATGCGGCACGTTTTGAAAAGCATAACGGAACATTAACGGTGTTGTTAAATAACAGTGCCCAGTATTTGCTGACGCGGGATAAAGTTCAGGAAGACATAAAGAGCGTAGTAGATAGCATATTTCAGGCTCAGCTCGCGCGGGAATGCCAGGCAATTCATATCGCCTTGTATCAATCTATCGTGTCGCAAGCAGACGAGGGGATTAACCCATGAAAAGCGTAACAGCGATGCTGGGTATGCTTTTCCTGACTGGCTGCAACTCACACCCTGTTGAGCGTGAAAAAACACCTCAACCTGCACTGCTCAATGAATTTAATCAGCAGGTGGCGGCTGTTCATGAACAGGCCGGGCGTGGCGATGTGCTGTCTCAGCAACGTAGCGGGGCCTGGCTGTTTTCTGCCGGAAAGGATGCTTTAGCCGAACCATTGCTGCGTGCTGCGGCAGAGAAACATCAGGCGGAAGCACAATTTCTACTTGGCAGGCTCCTTCTGGAACAGCAACCCGCTGAGGGTCGACGGTGGTTAGAAGCCTCCGCTGAACAGGGAAACATCAGTGCCCAACAATTACTGGCCCGTCATTATCGTTCAGGTTTATTGAACGTTCATCCTGAGAAGGCGTTTAAGTGGCTACTCATGGCAGCTCAGCAGGGCGATGCACAGGCACAAAATGATGTGGGCGCCGCGTATACCCAGGGGGCAGGCGTAAAAAAAGATGTGCGCCAGGCATTCACCTGGTATAGCAAGTCGGCAAAGCAAGGCAACGCCCTTGCGCAGTTTAATCTGGCGGGGGCGTACCAGGCTGGAGAAGGGGTCTCTGCACAGCCAGAGCTGGCTTTTGCCTGGTACAACGCGGCAGTCAATAACAGCCGCGATGAGCGCCTGAAACGAACAGCGGAAAAAATGAAGTTACGTATGTATGCAGAAGCGTCGCGGCAGGGGAAAGCGTTAAAAGCCCGTCAACTGGCAGAGCAACTTCTTGTAAATAACTCAACATCATGGAGCGCAGAATGACAAACATGAGATTGACCAGACTCAGTTTCTGCATTGCTGCGCTGGTGTTGGCCCCAAGGATTAATGCAGCTGAGCCCGCGCTGACAGGCTACAACTCGGATAATACCATTCCTTATTCACTGTTTGATGATACGGAGAAAAAGCAACCGTGGATTAAGCCTCCGGTTGCCCGAACGCCTTCTCTGCGGCCCGCAACAACCGGACAGGCGAAGGAGAATCAGCGCGTGCAGGCGCTGGAAAAATCACTTTCAGAACAGCAGCGCCTCTACAAAGAGACGCTGGATAAGCACGCAGGGGAAGTTCAATCTTTGCAAAATAAGCTGAGCTCATCAGAGGTTGACAGGGAGGCAATGACGGCTCAGCGCGAGAAGCTGGATGCGCTACAGCGAGCGCTGGCCGAAGCACAAGCGCAGCACGACAATTCCGATCGGGAGCTGGCGGAGTTACGCGCAAAAGTTGCCGCCCATCAAATGCTGGAGGATTCCCGCGCAATAACCCAGTCTGCGTTTGCCGATCGGCTGAAGGAAAAAGAGGACAGCCTTCTCGCGATGTCGCAACAAATCGAAGCGCTGAAGGCTGAAAACAACGTTTTGACCGAAAAACAGCAGGCTGTTAAGCCTCAGACCCGCGAACAAAAAATTTCCTATGCCAACGGCGTGGCGTTTGCCAGCGATATAGTACGCGTCTTACGTTCGCAGCAGGAGGTGGGTATTGAACCCGATCGCCCGATGGTGCTTGCCGGTCTGAAAGATGCTTTCGGCCAACGTATCGCGTTACCAAAAGATGAAATTGCCGAACTGGTAAGCGATCTTGACCGCCAGCTTAATGAAAAAGTGGCCGAACAACAGCAGCAGCAAATACAGACGGCCAGTCAGCAGAAGAAGCTCGGTGAAGAGCTGATTAAAAAGACACAAAATCGTCCAGGAATGAAAGAGATGGATGGCGCCTATTACTTCGTCATTAAAAAAGGGGAGGGAGCAAAACTTAGCGCTGACAGCACAGCTGAAATGCTTATTACAGGGAAATTAGCCGATGGCACCGTATTTGATAACAGCGGTGAGCTGAATGAAATTCAGCAGCTTAAAATCGATACATTGCTTCCGGCAGTGAGCAAAATTATAAGCCAGAGTAACGTTGGCAGCGAACTCGAAATCATTCTGCCGCCAGAGCAGGCCTTTGGCGAGGCGGGAGCTCAGCCTCTAATTCCGCCTGGTGCAACCCTGGTATTAAAAATAAAAATCATCAGTGCTATGTGAAGCTCTGGCAGGAACAGCCATTACTATAAAGAATTTCGCTGAGCCATACCTCTCGTAATGGCGTTTTTTAATGTAAGGATAGACTAAAATAAGGTAATTATGATGACCAAAAATATCATTATTCTTGATGATCACCCTATTTTTCATAACGGCGTGAAACAGCTAATAGATTCGGAACCTTTACTGGAAGTGTTAGATATGTGCCGAACCCGCGAGGAGTTGTTTTTCTCGTTGAGCTTAGGGCCGGCAGATATACTTCTGTTAGATTGTTCGCTGCCAGACGGTGAAAGCAATATGCTTGAACTGGTTGAGCAGTTATCTCTACAGCTGACTGACTCAGCCCTGGTTTTGATGGGGGATAGTGTTTCACATCAAAAAATCGCTGAGCAATGTTCCCCAATGATTGCAGGGTATTTCTGTAAAACGTTACCGGCAGAAAATTTTCTCATTTTACTTCACCGTGTCCGAAGAATGCTTAATAATGAGTCAAATAATAACAGCAAATGCAATATAGTTATGCAAGATAATATTCCATTTGTAAGTAATCGTTTGTCGGTAAAAGAGAAGACCGTTATGAAATATCTACAAAAGGGTCTGAGCGTAACGCAAATAGCCGAGTGTTTAAACCGCAGCGTTAAAACGATTAGCTCTCAGAAAAGGCAAGCAATGCGTAAGCTCGATCTGAAGAACAATCGCGATATTTTTGAGTTGAAGATAAATGAGTTGTAGTCAATTTTGACAAAGCCGGGAGGAGTGCGGCCTGGATAATACTGGCAAGGAATGTAAAAGCGACTCTGAAAAATTTAGGCTGGGAAACTACGTGCGTGACAACAGTCTAGCCAGTTTATCTCAATAATGCACTGACTCGCGGCAGATATCCCTTACATTTTCCTCTGTTCTGAAGGTGAAATTCAAAAATAAACAAAATTTCTTTTTACTCATGCTTTTCCATCTGATATCACTTCTCCCCTTACACATGTCTGAGCATTGACCGTTGTAGACTATACTGGCCATTACCCAACGCTAAAAGGTGGTGTCATGAATATTTTACCTCCCGTTCGGCCTGAGCAATCCATTGAACGTCTGACGGCCATCCTTGAGCCGATCGCGGATAAAGTAAAGCTTGTGCCGCGTAAGCGGATCACCTGGAAACACAAAGGCCATCAGCAAATGTATCTTTTTCAGGAGGGTGAGCTTTCTTTGCTGCGGGCATCGGATGGCCTGCTCCTGGTGACCGTTTTTGAGCCTCATCTGTTCGGCATTGCCGAGATGATCCAGCCGACACAGGGTCATATATTACGTGCGGAAAGAGAGTCCATCATTTTACGTGCTGATGCAGATGAAGCAGCTGCGCTATTTCGCGAGCAGGGCGTCTGGGAAGATGTTGCGGCCTTGCTGTCGTATCATACGGCGTATCTCATTTATCGTGATGCGCAGGTCGTGCAGCAACGTACCTATTCCGTGATTCGTAGCTATCTGCAGGAGATGATATTACTGCCCGAAGAGGCGCGTATGCGAACCAGCATTCTGGAATATATTCAGGACCGCACGCTTCTTTCACGCAGCAGTATTCTCAACGTATTATCGGCGCTTAAGCAAGGTCAATATATCGCATTTAAGCGCGGCGGGTATTTAATGGAGGTTGGAAATTTACCGGAGTCGTTCTAAAATTTAAAATTAAACAGAAAAGCATTTCACGTTGTTCTCGTTTATCTATATCGTTTGCTCACTGAAACTATTCAACAGAGTAAACGGGATTTGTATGAAGAAGACACTTTTCGCATTAATTATTGCTAACGCGTTCACAGCCACAAATGCATTTGCAGCTGCAGATACAGGTACATGGTATAGCGGGGCTAAATTCGGCTGGTCACACTATTTTGACGCCAGCACCGGTTCTAAAGCGAGCGATAATAACAATGGCTCCAGCCAGTATAATATCGATCATGATAATGTCGGTGGCGGGGTTTACGCTGGCTATCAGATGACACCCTGGCTGGCAGTAGAAGGTGGTTACGATTATTTAGGAAATATGCAGATGAAAGGTAACCATAGCGCGGGCGCACAAATGAAAAGCCAGGGGCTGCAGATGTCCTTAAAAGCCAGCTATGCCGTGACCGACAGCTGGGATATCTATGGCCGCGCCGGGGCGATGGCCTATCGCGCAGAATCTGATGTAAGTGGTCACAATCGTTTCGATACAGGCGTTCGCCCGCTTGCCGCGGTGGGGACGGAGTATGCGTTCAACAAAAATTTGGCTGGCCGCCTCGAATATCAATGGGTAAGCAATGTGGGTAATGCCAACCAGATTGGCGTCAGCAGCGACGTAAGCTCCGTAACGGCAGGTCTGACATGGCGTTTTGGACAGCACGATTAATCGTTGTTAGCCTCTCAATGATAAAAGCCCGACTGCTCAGCAGTTGGGCTTTGTGCCATTTAAGTGACTAAAGGCTCAAGAGCAAGTTTAATCTTTTGCAGGCCGATAACGTTTTTATCTTTCAGGTATTGCTGATTAATCAGTTCAAGCTGCTCCAGTTTTGTCAGTGAGGCGTAGACTGGCTGAACGGAGCTATCTTCGGTGAAAATATCCTTCGCGGTAGCGTGCTGTAAATACTCTGATTTCAGCTGTGCTGATAATCTGTCTATCTGTATTTTATTCTCTTGATAAAGCGCTGCAATATGAGATGCCGGAACGGCAGGCGGTTTTTCTCCCGGTAAAACTAGCGGGACCTGCATATGGTGTATCTGTTCAACCTTATCTGGCGCAGAAGCGCTGCAGGCGGTTAATAAATTGAGGCTGAGCAGAGTCAGTAATAATGACCGTGTCTTCATGGGTAACTCGTGTTAAATAAGCAGAGCGGACATTATCGTAAACGACAGGCATATCTTCAGATTAAACTTGTTTAATTTTAAACATCTCACTGGGAATACTGAGCAACAGAACGCCAGTTCACGCTTTATATGTAAAACAGCCTGTATACGCAGCCATCCACGTACGCAGGGGGACGCAATCCGACAAGATAAGCGTTGTGAGCTGGCTTTTCGTGATAGCTATCAGGATCCCGTAAGGCTATGCTTCATTCAGCACGAGAATAATTACAGAGGCAATGTCATGGATAAAGAACTACTGGATGCGGGTTACCGGGCCTATACCGGCGAAAAAATTGACGTTTACTTCAACACCGGGATCTGCAAACACTCCGGTAACTGCGTGCGTGGAAGCGCAAAGCTGTTTAATCTGAAACGCAAGCCGTGGATTATTCCCGACGAAGTAGACGTGGAAACGGTTGTAAGCGTGATTGATACCTGCCCGAGCGGTGCGCTGAAGTACCGCCAAAAATAAGCGAGGAACCATGGATATTCTGGAAGGCCATAACAAGTTTTACGTGAATGATGCAGACGGCAATCAGGTCGCAGAGATTGTCTTCGTGCCGACCGGCGAGCATCTGAGCATTATTGAGCACACCGATGTCGATCCGAGCCTGAAGGGGCAGAGCGTTGGCAAACGGCTGGTGGCGAAAGTGGTGGAGAAGATGCGCGGTGAGAACCGCAAAATTATTCCGCTGTGCCCGTTTGCCAAGCATGAGTTTGATAATACGCGTGAATATGACGATATTCGGGCGTAAAACACACCGGCGATGGCCGGTGTTTTTTTATCTCATCTGTTCAAACAGCAGTATCAACGCGATCAGCACCATTATCCCTCCCGATGCCATGCTCACCAGACGCGCCGCCTGCGGCCGGGTCGCCAGCACCGCTCTCGAACCATACCCCACAAGCAGATAGACCAGCGTGCAGGTGACCAGGTGCATCACGCCAAGCGCGGACATCTGCATCGCTATCGACCAGCTTCCGGCCGGATCTGTAAACTGCGGAAGCAGCGCCAGAAACAGCAAAAATACTTTCGGGTTAAGGCCGCTAATGCAGAGCCCTTTCACCGCCCACTGTTTCCAGTTTCCCGCGTGGTGGGTGGCCTTTTCCGGTGCGGCGGGGTGACGTAACAGCGTAATGCCAAGCCACAGGAGATATATCGCCCCCGCGAGGGTCAGCCCGGTTAACGCCAGCGGATGTTGAGCAATCAGTACGCCCACGCCAGCCACAACAATCAGCGTGGCTAACAGATGCCCGGACATCAACCCCATCACTGCCGGGACAACGCGTTTCCCGTTAATCCCGGCGCTAATGGCGTAGGCCCAGTCGGCACCCGGCGTCATGATGAGCAGAAAAGAAACCACCCAAAAGCCGGCCACAATACTCATTTCCATCGTCCTGAAGACTCCCGCAGTGCGTCAAAGTTGAGAAAAAGAATATCGCTAACCCTGCGAAATAGGCTTTCAATGTTATGCTCATAACACGGTTAAAATGAGAAAATCTTCCACATGGATAGCATCGATCGAAAAATTCTTGCGGAGCTACAGTCTGATGGCCGCTTATCCCTGACCGAGCTGGCTGAACGGGTGAATCTGAGCCTCTCGCCGTGCCATCGTCGCGTGCGGGCGCTGGAGCAAAGCGGGGCCATAACGGGATACCGTGCCAGCCTCGACCCCGCCAAAATGGGCTTTAACTTTCTGGCGATAGTGTTTGCGACGCTAAAAGAGGGGGACCGAAAGGCGGTAAGCGCGTTTGAAGAGGCGGTAGAAGAGATCCCGCAGATCGTGCTGGCACAGCGTCTGTTTGGCGATCCGGATTATCTAATGCACGTCGTGACCCGCGACCTGTCGGCTTTTCAGAAACTCTATGACGAGAAACTCTCCGCCATGCCCGGCGTGCAGCACCTTCGCTCTACGCTTGTCATGAAAACGGTAGTGCAGGACAGACCTTTTCCGCTGGAATCAGCGGGGCGGGACTAAGAGGCATGCCCGACAGACGTCGGGCATGAAAGGGGGTTAGCCAACAAACATTACCGACACGCACAGCACGCCGACGATCAGCGTCAGCAGGCTGCCAATGGAGCGGTACGGTTTCAGGGAAGGGATCAGATACGTCGACAGCGTCGGCATGATAAACAGGATCATGGCGATAAGCGGGCCGCTGATGGCGTAAATCATCGAAATGGCGTTCGGGTTAATGCAGCAGACGGCAAAGGTGATTAACGACACTCCCATTATGGAAATCGCGCGGTTAAAGGCGCGGCTCTTTTTTATCCCCACCTGATTCAGCGACGACTTCACGATCTCCGTCGCCCCTTCAATCACCCCAAAATAGGTGCCGAGGAACGATTTCGACATCGCTACGATCGCCACGATAATTCCCGAAATCCCCAGCCAGGCGGGAGAAGAGGGCATCATCGACAGCGCTGAGAGGATCGTTACCCCCTGCTCTTTGGCGGCCACAATATAGGACGGCGGGATTGAGAGCAGGCAGCTGAAGACAAAGAACAGCACGCTCAGGCAGATAATCAGGTACGCCACCTTCATGATCTTCTTGCATTTATCCATGGCTCCGTCGGCAAACTTCTCGCGACGGTCAACGGCAAACGTTGAGATAATCGGGGTATGGCTAAAAGCAAACACCATCACCGGAATTGAAATCCAAACCTGGTGCAGCGTATGGCGATCGAAGGCCATCTGGCTGGTGAGCAACGAGGGCTGCCAGCTTCCGGTGAGATAGATCGAGACAAACAGGAAGTAGGCAATCAGCGGAAACACCAGGAAGCCCATCACTTTTATCGTGATATGCCGTCCCATCAGGAAGATCAGATTCAATACCAGCACCACCCCCAGGCTGACCAGCACGCGAACGGCGGTATCCACCGTCAGGTGTTTTGCCAGCTGCTCGGTTAACGAGTTGGTTATGGCCACCGCATAAATCTGCACCACCACAAAGAAGGCGATGAAATAGAGCGTGGTGATTAGATTGCCAATCTTCTTACCATAGTAGTGGGAGACGGCGCCGGTGATCCCTTCATGACCTTTGGTTTTTGACGAGAGAATAAATTGCGCCAGCGCCCGGTGCGGCCAGTAGGTTAACGGGTAGGCCACAAGGGCGGTGATAAACAGGACAATAGCGCCTGCGGAGCCCAGCTGAATGGGCAAGAACAGCGTTCCTGCGCCCACGGCCGTGCCATAGAGAGCGAAACTCCAGAGAGTCTCATCTTTTGACCAAATTTTCGACATTAGAGCAACGTTTCAACTAACAAACCATCAGAATGGCGTGCAATTTACCATAGTTATGCCCGGAGAGCGCAGTTGCTTCGACGGAGTTTGGCCGGAACGGACGTCCGGCCAGTGGAGGTTTAGCCTGCCAGAGCGCGTCGTTGCTGGCGACGCTTAAGAAATTTCTCGCGCAGGGTATCGTACGCCCAGTTATAGAACATGGTGTACGGCAGGAAGAACAGGAAGAAACCTATTTCCAGCGTGAATGCCTGAAGCAGGGTCACGCCCAGCACGGCGGCGACAATCGACACGCCGATCACAATAAACCCGCATTCGAACCCCAGGGCGTGCAGCGCGCGAACCTTAGCCGTGCGTTTGACCCGCTGGACAGGCCAGAAACGGTCGAAACCGAAGTTATAGATAATGTTCCAGAGCATGGCAGTGGTAGCCAGGATAATGGTTAACCCACCCATCTCCACCACCGAGCGCTGCATCAGCCACGCCGCCGTGGGGGCGAGAATTGCCGTGGCAATCCCTTCGAAACAGACAGCATGAAAGATCCGCTCCGGCAGCTTACGTTGGAGTGCATCCTGATGTTGCATAGTGTAGACCTCATTAATTCGCCGGTATGGGCGTTGATGCAGCCTATTTTTATCGCTAAAGCTGATATATTAAAGATAGTATCCATCGATAAAGTAGATAGTTTATGCGCTATTCACCTGAAGCCCTTACCGCGTTTGTTGAGACCGTTGCGGCAGGCTCTTTTTCTGCTGCCGCGCGCCGGCTGCGTAAAAGCCAGTCGACGATCAGCACCTCCATTGCCAATCTTGAAGCCGATCTGGGGTTCGAACTGTTTGACCGCTCGGCGCGCCAGCCGGTGTTAACGGTCCAGGGAGAACAGGTGCTGGGCTACGTGCAGGCCATCCTCGCCGCCAGCACGCGGCTGGATGAGCTGGCGGTGTCGTTAACGGCACAAACGGAGGCGCGTCTGACGTTTGTCCTCTCCGATACCCTCAACCCCGACGTGCTGGAAGATCTGATGAAGCAGTTTGACGCCCGCTTTCCCCACACGGAATTCGAATGCCTGATTGGCGAGGAAGAGGACGTGATCGATCTGCTGCAAAAGGAGCGCGCGCAGGTGGGCCTGACGGAAGCGCGAGACGGTTACCCGACGGATATTGGCGCTACCCGGCTGCCGGTGCAGACCCGAATGGCGATATACGTCGCGACCACGCATCCGCTCGCCGGACAACACGAGGTGCAGAGCGACGAGCTGCACGGCTGGCGGGAGCTGAGGCTCAGCACCTACCTTGAGCGCGAGGCTGAGATCGCGCGCGGGCCCGTCTGGTCAGCGCCGAACTACCTGCTACTGCTGAGTATGGCCGTCCAGGGGTTCGGCTGGTGCGTGCTGCCGTGCGCGCTGGTGGATGAATTCGCCGCCGCGAAGTCGCTGGTACAGCTCAATGTTCCCGGCTGGCCACGGGCGATCGGCATTGATTTGCTGTGGAATAAACGATCCCCTCCCGGCGTAGCCGGAAGCTGGCTGCGGCAGTATCTGCAGGATGCATGCTAATCCTTGTGATTAAACTCACTATTTTTAAACAATTAAGATAATTGCCAGTAACAATCCTCTACTATCGTCATGTCATTTAACACAGAGGTCGTGATGAAAGATGTCGTAATAGTGGGTGCGTTGCGTACGGCTATCGGCTGTTTTCAGGGAGCGCTTGCGCGTCACTCGGCGGTTGATCTGGGCAGCGTGGTCGTTAAAGCGCTGGTGGAACGTAGCGGGATTGCCGCCCATGAAGTTGACGAGGTGATCCTGGGGCAGGTTCTCACGGCCGGAGCCGGGCAAAACCCTGCGCGCCAGGCGGCGCTAAAGGGCGGGCTGCCCAATACCGTATCCGCCATCACCATCAACGACGTCTGTGGTTCAGGATTAAAAGCGCTGCATCTCGCCACCCAGGCCATTCAGTGCGGTGAAGCGGATGTGGTTATTGCTGGCGGACAAGAGAACATGAGCCGCGCGCCGCACGTTCTGACCGACAGCCGTACCGGGGCGCAGCTGGGCAACAGCCAGCTGCTCGACAGCCTCGTGCATGACGGGCTGTGGGACGCGTTCAACGACTATCATATGGGCGTGACGGCAGAAAACCTGGCGCGCGAGTACGGCATTAGCCGCGAACTGCAGGACGCCTATGCGCTCAGTTCGCAGCAAAAAGCGCGTGCCGCGATTGATTCCGGTCGCTTTCGCGACGAGATTGTTCCGGTCAGCACGCAGCGTCAGAACGGCGAGGTTATCGTGATAGATACCGATGAACAGCCGCGCACCGACGCCAGCGCGGAAGGCCTGGCGAGACTGAATCCCGCGTTTGAAACCCAGGGCTCGGTCACGGCGGGAAATGCCTCTTCCATTAACGACGGTGCCGCCGCCGTGATGATGATGAGCGAAAGCAAAGCCCTTGAGCTCGATCTCCCCGTGCTGGCCCGCATTAAGGCGTTTGCCAGCGTGGGCGTGGATCCTGCGTTAATGGGGATTGCGCCGGTTTACGCTACCCGTCGCTGCCTGGAGCGCGCAGGGTGGCAGCTTTCTGATGTGGATCTGATTGAAGTGAACGAAGCCTTTGCCGCGCAGGCGATCTCGGTCGGCAAAATGCTGGAGTGGGATCCGCTGCGGGTCAACGTAAACGGCGGGGCGATTGCGCTGGGGCATCCCATTGGCGCGTCCGGCTGCCGGATCCTGGTCTCCCTGGTTCACGAAATGAAAAAGCGAAACGCGCGCAAAGGGATCGCTACCCTCTGTATAGGCGGCGGACAGGGCGTGGCGCTCGCCATCGAACGCTAATCTCTTCTCACTGAAAAAACCTCCTCCGGGAGGTTTTTTTTATCGCGGTCTTCTCCTCATGAGGAGTAATCGTGATCCGCGCGTCATTTCTGTTATAAACAAAAATAAAAAATGAAACGTTGTTTTAATTGCAATTGAAAACCCTATTTTATGCCGCTAGTATGTGCTCATCATAAAACGAAACGTCGTTTCGTTTAATTTCTGCCTTCGGGCATGACCACATCTGGAGGTTACCGTGGACGTCAGACAAAGCATCCACAGCGCGCACGCCAAAACGCTGGATACTCAGGGACTGCGCAGCGAGTTTTTAGTTGAGCAGGTGTTCGAAGCCGATAAGTACACCATGGTTTATAGCCACATCGACCGCATTATCGTGGGCGGCATTATGCCGGTGGCGAAAACCGTCTCCGTGGGCGGTGAAGTGGGCAAGCAGCTGGGCGTAAGCTACTTCCTGGAGCGTCGTGAACTGGGCGTGATTAACATCGGCGGCCCGGGCACGATTACCGTGGACGGCCAGTGCTACGAGATTGGCCACCGCGACGGGCTGTACGTCGGCAAAGGGGCGAAAGAGGTGGTCTTTGCCAGCATCGACGGCGGTAAACCCGCGAAGTTTTACTATAACTGCGCTCCCGCGCACACCGCTTATCCAACCACAAAAGTGACGCCTGCGGACGTTGCGCCCGTGACGCTGGGCGATAACCTCACCAGCAACCGCCGCACCATCAATAAATATTTCGTTCCGGATGTGCTGGAGACCTGCCAGCTCAGCATGGGGCTGACCGAACTGGCCCCGGGCAATCTGTGGAACACCATGCCGTGCCATACCCATGAACGCCGCATGGAGGTCTACTTCTACTTCAACATGGATGAAGACGCTTGCGTGTTCCACATGATGGGACAGCCTCAGGAAACCCGCCATATCGTCATGCATAACGAGCAGGCGGTGATTTCACCCAGCTGGTCAATTCACTCCGGCGTGGGGACGAAAGCCTATACCTTCATCTGGGGTATGGTTGGAGAAAACCAGGTCTTCGATGACATGGACCACGTCGCGGTTAAGGATCTGCGCTAGTCGCGGGCAGTTAAGCATACATCTGCCTGTTAATGACAGGCGCTGAAAGAGTAAGGAACAAACATGATTCTGGATGCATTTTCTCTGCAGGGTAAAGTGGCCGTGGTTTCCGGGTGTGACACCGGACTGGGCCAGGGGATGGCGTTAGGCCTGGCGGAAGCGGGCTGTGATATCGTCGGGATCAACATCGTTGAGCCCACGGAAACCATCGAACGCGTGACCGCGCTGGGCCGCCGTTTTCTCAGCCTGACCGCCGACCTGCGTAAAATTGACGCCATTCCGGAACTGCTGGAGCGCGCCGTGGCGGAATTTGGCCATATCGACATTCTGGTCAACAACGCGGGGCTGATCCGCCGTGAAGACGCGATCAACTTCAGCGAGACCGACTGGGACGACGTCATGAACCTGAACATCAAGAGCGTGTTCTTTATGTCGCAGGCGGCGGCGAAGCACTTCATCGCGCAGGGGAAGGGCGGCAAGATCATAAACATCGCCTCGATGCTCTCCTTCCAGGGCGGCATCCGCGTGCCGTCTTACACCGCGTCGAAAAGCGCGGTGATGGGCGTGACCCGCCTGCTGGCGAACGAATGGGCGCAGCACAACATCAACGTCAACGCGATTGCGCCGGGCTACATGGCCACCAATAACACCCAGCAGCTTCGCGCGGACGAAGAACGCAGTGCGGCGATCCTGGAGCGTATTCCGGCGGGCCGCTGGGGGCTGCCGAGCGATCTGATGGGGCCGGTTGTGTTCCTGGCTTCCCCGGCATCGGACTATATCAATGGTTATACCGTCGCGGTTGATGGCGGCTGGCTGGCGCGATAACCTTACTTATGACAAACACCTCTGCTCTTCAGCGGAGGTTTTTTTTGCTTAAAATTTGCCAAAGTCCATATTGATAAACACGAAAAATCCATACTGAAAATTCATAGATGACTACCATCACACTTTTATTACTGAAAAATTAAGGCATTAGTAAAATTAGGTGATTATCCGGCATTAGTTGAAATTGTAATGTCCATCACAGATCGCTATGCCATAGCGAAATAATCCATATCTTCACGAATTCCGGCCTGACACTTTTCCCCGCTATCTCGTAATTTCACTTAACGAATTTTGCTGTTGAGGCAGGAAAAATATGACATCTATAAATGACTCTACCCTGATGCCCGCCGCGCTGCGCGATACCCGCCGCATGAACCAGTTTGTCTCCATTGCGGCAGCCGTGGCCGGTTTGCTGTTTGGCCTGGATATCGGCGTTATCGCCGGGGCGCTGCCGTTTATTACCGATCACTTCACGCTGAGTAACCGCCTTCAGGAATGGGTGGTGAGCAGCATGATGCTCGGCGCGGCCATCGGCGCGCTGTTTAACGGCTGGCTTTCGTTCCGCCTTGGGCGTAAATACAGCCTGATGGTCGGGGCGGTCCTGTTTGTTGCCGGGTCCATTGGCTCGGCGTTTGCCACCAACGTTGAAGTGCTGCTGCTCTCCCGCGTGCTGCTGGGCGTGGCGGTAGGGATTGCCTCCTACACCGCGCCGCTGTATCTCTCTGAAATGGCGAGCGAGAACGTGCGCGGCAAGATGATCAGCATGTACCAGCTGATGGTGACGCTGGGCATCGTGCTGGCGTTCCTGTCCGATACGTACTTCAGCTACAGCGGTAACTGGCGGGCGATGCTCGGCGTGCTGGCGCTGCCTGCGGTAGTGCTGATTTTGTTAGTGATCTTCCTGCCCAACAGCCCGCGCTGGCTGGCGCAAAAAGGGCGTCACGTGGAGGCGGAGGAGGTGCTGCGCATGCTGCGCGACACGTCTGAGAAAGCGCGTGAAGAGCTGAACGAGATCCGCGAAAGCCTGAAGCTGAAGCAGGGCGGCTGGTCGCTGTTTAAGGCTAACCGCAACGTGCGCCGCGCGGTGTTTCTCGGCATGTTGCTGCAGGCGATGCAGCAGTTCACCGGGATGAACATCATCATGTATTACGCGCCGCGCATTTTCAAAATGGCCGGTTTTACCACCACCGAACAGCAGATGATCGCCACGCTGGTGGTGGGGCTGACCTTTATGTTCGCGACCTTTATTGCGGTATTCACCGTCGATAAAGCCGGACGTAAACCGGCGCTGAAGATCGGCTTTAGCGTGATGGCGCTCGGTACGCTGATCCTCGGCTACTGCCTGATGCAGTTTGATAACGGCACGGCGTCCAGCGGCCTCTCCTGGCTCTCCGTGGGCATGACCATGATGTGTATTGCTGGCTACGCGATGAGCGCCGCGCCGGTGGTGTGGATCCTGTGCTCTGAAATTCAGCCGCTGAAATGCCGCGATTTTGGCATCACCTGTTCCACCACCACCAACTGGGTATCGAACATGATCATCGGCGCGACCTTCCTGACGCTGCTGGATGCGATTGGCGCGGCGGGAACCTTCTGGCTCTACACGGTGCTGAACGTGGCGTTTATTGGCGTGACATTCTGGCTGATTCCAGAAACCAAAGGCGTGACGCTGGAGCATATTGAACGCAAGCTGATGAGCGGGGAGAAACTGCGAAATATCGGCGTGTAAGAGTTAATGCCGGGTAAGGCGCAGCCGCCACCCGGCTTTTTGGTTTACACAAGGATTCACACGAGTAATGCCGTAAATAACTACCAACTTTGATAGCAATTCCTCAGATAGTCCATTCTCGCATTCAGATTATTCTTAGTTTCTTGTATTATCGGGCAACTGAATTCACCCGGCAGGAATTTACTGCATTCGAAACAGAAGAACGGCTATGTCAGCAATGGATTTCAAAAAAAACACGGACCTCGACTTTCCCTCGTATGCCCCTCCAGCAGTCAGTTCAAAAGAGATCGATCTTCTGGGTCTGTTAGATGTTCTGATTACCGCGAAAAAGCGTATTGCCACCATTATCTTTGTTTTCGCGCTGGCAGGTCTGGCAATTGCGCTTCTGCTACCGCAAAAATGGACCAGTAAAGCGGTGATCACTCCGGCGGAACAGACGCAGTGGAACCCGCTGCGCCAGATGATGGTTGCGCTGCAGGTTCTTGATGTGAAGGTGCCGGTTACCCGTCAGGAAGTCTTTGACCTGTTTATTAAAAAATTCCAGTCGCAGTCATTGCTTGAAGAGTATATGACCTCTTCCACTTACGTGATGGCGCAGCTTAAAAATGCGGAAGTGGACCCGCTTGAACTGCACCGTGCGGTTGTCAATATTGCAGAAAGAATGAAGGCGGTGAATGATGTTCAGGGAAAAGACGCGGATAAAGCGCCTTTCGTCTCCTGGACATTGAGCTTCACCGCGCCGACCGCAGCCGATGCCCAGTCCGTCCTGGAAGGGTATATCAACTATATCTCGGCAATCGTTGAGAAAGAGACGGTGCAGAATATCCGCAACCAGATCGCCCTCAAAACGAACGAGGTAGAACAGCAGCTGGCGCTCGACCGCGTTCGTCTGACCAATGTGCATAACACCAACCTGCAGCGGCTGAACTATTCGCTGGAAGTGGCGAATGCCGCGGGCATTAAGAAGCCCGTCTACAGCAACGGACAGGCGATAAAAGACGATCCGGATTACTCCGTTGCGCTCGGGGCTGACGGTATCGCGGAAAAGCTAAAGATTGAAAAAAATCTGAAGGACGTGACGGAGCTGAACGCGGACTTCCAGAACCGGGAATATTACCTGGCGCAGCTGAAAAAACTCTCCTTCGCAGACGTTAAGCTTGAGCCATTCAGGTATCAGCTTTCGCCCTCCATGCCGGTGAAAAAAGACGGCCCGGGCACAGGCATGATTGTCATTCTGGCGGCGATCCTTGGCGCTCTCTTTGCCTGCGGCAGCGTGTTACTGCGTGAGGCCATGCTCAGCCGAAACCCATTGCCAGAGCCGGTAACGGATTAAATTTGCATACAGGAAGGCGCTGAAACAGCGCCTTTTTTATTTCAGGAAATCCTCGCGAACAGGCGTAAAGGTGTCCAGCAGCGTGCCGGCACTGAGGCAGACGCAGCCGTGCATCACGTGCGGTTTTTTGTAGAGCGTATCTCCCGCCGTCACGACATGCTTCTCTTCACCAATGGTAAATTCAAATTCACCGGAGAGAACATAGGTTAACTGTTCGTGCGGGTGGTTATGCAGTGGGCCAATCGCGCCCTGCTCAAAATGCACTTCAACCGCCATCATCCTGCCGCCGTGGGCCAGCACGCGGCGCGTAACGCCGTTCCCCAGATCTTCAGACGCGGTTTCTTTGTGGAACATAAACATGGCTTTGCCCTTTATAATAAAACGGTGTTTTATTTAATTTATATCGGCCAGCTTAAAAAGAAAACGACGTAATAAAGAACTGGAAACAGGATCACAAGTTTGCTTCACTGGCTTAAAGAGATAAGGAGGGGTGATGAAAACGATTGGCCTGATAGGTGGGATGAGCTGGGAATCGACTATCCCTTATTACCGCCTGATTAACGAAGGGGTAAAGCAGCGTCTGGGCGGCCTGCACTCCGCGAGCCTGCTGCTGCACAGCGTTGATTTTCATGAAATCGAAGCCTGCCAGTCGAGCGGCGAATGGGATAAAGCCGGAGAAATCCTGGCCGATGCCGCGCTGGGGCTGGAGCGTGCGGGGGCGCAGGGCATTCTGCTGTGTACCAACACGATGCACAAAGTGGCCTCGCACATTGAAGCGCGCAGTTCTCTGCCGTTCCTGCACATCGCGGACGCCACCGGACGCGCCATTCGCGCTTCGGGAATGTCGCGCGTGGCCTTGCTGGGCACGCGTTACACCATGGAGCAGGATTTCTATCGCGGGCGCCTGCAAAGCGAGTTTGGGATTGAAAGCCCGATCCCGGATGAGGGGGACCGGACGCGCATCAATCAGATTATCTTTGACGAGCTCTGCCTCGGAACCTTCAGCGAAACTTCCCGCGCATATTACGTCAGCGTAATAGAGAAACTGGCGCAGCAGGGGGCTGAAGGGGTGATTTTCGGCTGCACGGAGATCGGTTTGCTGGTGCCGGCCGAACGAAGCCCCATTCCGGTATTTGATACCGCAGCCATTCACGCGGCAGATGCCGTGGAATTTATGCTGTCATAACGGGTTTTGCAGGTCAGGTAAGCGAAGCGCCACCTGACGCGCATGCTCAACTAAGTGTTCGGTGAATGCGTCCACCAGCGCGGAAGCCGGACGGTGCAGCGGGCGGATAAGGCTTACGGTGAACGGGACGGAAACGCTAAAACGGCGGATGACGATCCCGCTTCCTGCATAGTCCAGCGCCGTAAGCGGATTGACGACCGCGACGCCAACGCCCGCACGCACCATCGCGCATATTGACGCCGCGCTGTGCGTTTCCACGACCATCCGCCGCTTCACCTGATGCTCAGCAAAAAGCGTATCCAGCAGCTGCCGGTAGCTGTCCGTTTGCGACAGGCTAATGTAGTTTTCACCGTGAAAATCCGCGGGCGTCAGCGCCGCTTTGTGGGCAAGCCGATGCCCGGCGGGCAGTACGCACACTTCATCCAGCGCGAGCAGTTCCGTGCGTGCCGTTCCCGCGGGGGTCGAGAGGGTTTCGGTTAATCCGAGATCGTGACGCTGTGCCGACAGCCACTCTTCGAGCAGGGGCGACTCCTGCGGCACGATGGTGAGATTGACCTCGGGATAGCGGGCCAGAAAAGGCTGGAGCAGCGTCGGCAAGAAGGACTGAGAGAAGACAGGCAGGCAGACAATCGACAGCTCGCCCTGACGAAACTCGCGCAGGCTTTCCGCCGCGCTGACGATTCTGTCCAGTCCGTACCAGGAGCGCTGCACTTCTTCAAACAGGCGTAACCCCTGCACCGTCGGGTGAAGCCTGCCCCGGGCGCGTTCGAACAGCTTCAGCCCCAGCACTTTCTCGAAGCGCGCCAGCTCGCGGCTGACCGTCGGCTGCGAGGTATGCAGCATTTGCGCGGCTTCGGTGAGATTGCCGGTGGTCATCACGGCGTGAAAAATCTCGATGTGGCGTAAATTGACGGCGGGCATAGGGCACCTGAAAGCAAAGAACTGTCCATATCATTTTTGCATAGACTCGCGATAAAACGATATTTTTTATTCTGCTTCCGCTGTGGCGTAATCATAAAAAATGAATTGACCTGGAGAAGACCATGCCACGCCCGCTCAACCAGACGGATACCGATTTGAACGCTGAAAACCTGCTGCGCCTGCCCGCCGAATTTGGCTGCCCGGTATGGGTCTACGACGCGCAGATCGTTCGCGAGAAGATCGCCGCCCTGCATCAGTTTGACGTGGTGCGTTTTGCCCAGAAGGCCTGCTCCAATATTCATATTCTGCGCCTGATGCGCGAGCAGGGCGTGAAGGTTGACTCCGTGTCGCTGGGCGAAATCGAGCGTGCGCTGGCGGCAGGCTTTGATCCGAAAACCGATCCTGACGCGATCGTCTTTACCGCGGATGTGATCGACGACGCCACGCTTGCGCGCGTGCATGAACTGCAGGTGCCGGTGAACGCCGGTTCTGTGGATATGCTGGAGCAGCTTGGGCAGGTTTCGCCAGGTCATCGCGTCTGGCTGCGGATCAACCCGGGCTTTGGTCACGGCCACAGCCAAAAAACCAACACCGGGGGCGAAAACAGCAAGCACGGGATCTGGTATGCCGATATGCCTGCCGCGCTTGAGGTACTGCAGCGCTACAGCCTGAAGCTGGTGGGCATTCACATGCACATTGGCTCCGGCGTTGATTACGGGCACCTGGAGCAGGTGTGCGGGGCAATGGTGCGCCAGGTTGTTGACTTCGGTCAGGATCTGGAGGCGATCTCCGCCGGTGGCGGTCTTTCCATTCCTTACCGCGAAGGGGAAGAGGCGATCGACACCGATCACTATTACGGCCTGTGGAGCGCCGCGCGCGATCGGATCGCCGCGCATCTGGGCCATGCCGTGAAGCTGGAAATTGAGCCGGGTCGTTTCCTGGTGGCCGAAGCCGGCGTGCTGGTGGCGCAGGTGCGCAGCGTCAAAGAGATGGGCTCCCGCCACTTCGTGCTGATTGACGCGGGCTTTAACGACCTGATGCGTCCGTCCATGTACGGCAGCTACCATCACATTACCGCCCTGGCTGCCGATGGCCGCGATTTAACGCACGCCCCGCGCCGCGAGACGGTGGTCGCAGGCCCGCTGTGTGAATCCGGTGACGTGTTTACCCAGCAGGAAGGCGGCAAAGTTGAAACCCGCGCGCTGCCGGAGGTGAAGCCGGGCGATTACCTGGTGCTGCACGACACCGGAGCGTACGGGGCGTCTATGTCCTCGAACTACAACAGCCGTCCGCTGCTGCCGGAAGTGCTGTTTGATAACGGCAAGGCGCGGCTGATCCGCCGTCGCCAGACTATTCAGGAACTGCTGGCGCTGGAGCTCGTTTGATGAAAGTACGGCCCCGTTGTGACCGAATCGCGTAATACCAGCGTGCCGGTAAACGGCGGGATCGCATCGACCGGCTGGTTTTTCGCCAGCCGGATCGCCTGATCGATAGCCGTGACGATCATATTATCTATCGGCAGATAAACCGACGACAGCGCAGGCTCCAGCCACTTCGCGCTTGGGGCATCGTCAAAGCCGAACAGGGAGATATCCTGCGGGATCTTAAGCCCTGCCTGATGCAGCGCTTTAGACGCGCCCAGCGCCATATCATCGTTACAGGCAAACAGCGCGCTGAACGACACCCCTTCAGCAATCAGCTCTTTACACAGCTCATAGCCCCGCGTCATTCCCGCATCACCGTACTTTATCCGACGTTCGTCCAGGCGAATGCCGTGCTTTTCCAGCGCCTTGCGGTAGCCCATCAGCCGCGCTTTACCCGTGGGGGTGTGGATCGGAACGGTAATGCAGGCGATCTCCCGGTGGCCCTGATTGATCAGGTAATCCACCGCCTTAAACGCGGCATCCTGCTGTTCGAAGAACACGCAGCGCTCCGGTGCCTGGCTGACTTCACGGTTGATGACCACCAGCGGCGTTTGCACGGTATTAATCAGCTTGATGATCGCTTTTTCGCTCATATAGCGCGTGTAAAGCACGATGGCATCGCACTGGCGGTCGGCCAGCATCTGCACCGCCTGCTCTTCCTGCTCTGGCGCGTCGTGACCGTCGGTGACGATCAGCTGTTTCCCGTGGGTTTCGGTCTGCCGCGACGCCTGCTGCAAAAGACGACCAAAGTAAAAGCCGTCAAAGGTAGAGACGACCAGACCAATGCTGTTGCTGGTCTGGTTAGCCAGCGAACGCGCGAGAAAGTTTGGGCGGTAGCCCAGCTCTTCCATCGCAGCAAAGACCTGCTGACGCGTGCTCTCTTTAACCTGACCTGTGCCGTTCAGCACGCGCGAGACGGTAGCCTTCGACACGCCCGCGCGCAGTGAGACATCCAGCATTGTTGCCATTCTTCATTCCTGCTTCCACGTAATGGTCTGCAGTTTAACACAGACCTGACAGCGTATAAGCGATGCGGGAAGCGCAAAACTTCTGCCACGATCACGCTTTTTGGTCACGATTCGCCTGGCCTGCCGGAAGTAAAACTAAATAGTCTGACTCTGGTAAAATAATCGCCAAACCGGGCTGGAGGCGTCAGGCCAGCATATTCATCAAAAACGCAGGTGAAACGTGAAAAAGACCGCCATTCTCCCGCTTTACGAGGCACCGCGCTATGCGGAGCAGGTCACCGACTGGCTCTGGCAGGCCTTTGGCGAGGGGCTTGCGCGGGATTTTTTCCATAGCATCGTTGAGCACAGCCAGACGCCGGGTGCCCTGCCGCTGACCTTTATAGCCTTAGAGGATGAACGGCTTCTCGGGACGGTGGGACTCTGGCGCTGTGATTTGATTACCCGTCAGGATCTCTATCCGTGGCTGGCGGCGCTCTACGTTGATGACGCGGCGCGCGGTAAGGGGCTGGCAGGAGAGTTACAGCAGCATGTTATTCGCTTCGCCGCACGGGCCGGATACGATGAACTCCATCTCTGGTCTGCCTGCCGCGACTTCTATGAACGTTACGGCTGGCAGTATATTGGCGATGGGCTGGAGTATCCGGATAAAACCGTACACCTGTATCGCTATTCGCTCTGCGCGTCAGCGGGCGCTGCAACGGAGTGACGGCGCACTAGCGTTGGGCTGAAGAGGTGGGTAATCTCCGGCGGCTGGCGTTGTTCGGCCAGCGCCAGCGCCAGCTCTGCGGCCTGGGTGGCCATCGTGATGATGGGGTAGCGTACGGTAGTCAGGCGCGGGCGCACGTACCGGGAGACCAGGACATCGTCAAAGCCAATCAGCGAGATTTCCGCCGGCACCTCAATCCCGTTGTCATTCATGACGCCCATTGCCCCGGCGGCCATCGAATCGTTATAGCTGGCGACCGCGGTGAAATTTCGTCCGCGACCCAGCAGCTCCGTCATGGCCTGTTCGCCGCCGCTCTCATCCGGTTCACCGTAGGCCACCAGGCGGTCATTACACGGCAGACCGTTTTCGCGCAGGGCGTCGTAGTAGCCCTGCAGGCGGTCTTCCGCATCAGAAATGGGGTGATTGGAGCAGAGATAGCCAATCCGGGTATGGCCCTGTTGAATCAGATGACGGGTCGCAAGCCAGGCGCCGTAGCGGTCGTCGAGGGCTACACAGCGTTTTTCAAAGCCGGGGATAATACGGTTGATAATCACCATGCCGGGCATCTGCTTCATCAGGTGAATCAGCTCGGCATCCGGGATCATTTTGGCGTGAACCACCAGCGCCGCGCAGCGGTGGCGGATCAGCTGCTCGATGGCCTGGCGTTCTTTTTGTTCATTATGATAGCCATTGCCGATCAGTAAAAAATTACCCGTCTGATAGGAGACCTGTTCAACCGCTTTCACCATCGCCCCGAAAAAGGGGTCGGAAACGTCTCCCACCACCAGCCCAATGGTATCCGTTGACTGCTGGGCGAGCGCGCGGGCGTTGGCATTCGGATGGTAGTTCAGGGTTTCCATGGCGCTTTGTACCGCCTGGCGTGATGCGCCACTGGC
This sequence comes from Enterobacter sp. 168J2, assembly GCF_034107265.1. Classification (NCBI taxonomy): domain Bacteria; kingdom Pseudomonadati; phylum Pseudomonadota; class Gammaproteobacteria; order Enterobacterales; family Enterobacteriaceae; genus Enterobacter; species Enterobacter sp. 168J2. Next base: position 155,315 of record NZ_JAWNEB010000003.1, read on the forward strand.
TTTGGGTGAATCATTAATCACGCGAGAGACGGTGGCTACCGACACACCTGCCAGACGAGCCACATCCTTTATTGTCGCCATTTATAACCTTCTTATTTGGGGTAAGCGTTTACACACTAAATAGTGTTGCGGAAAAGTGACGTGCATTCAAGGGAAGCCGGTTTCCGCGCGCCACAAACGTGACGCAGACCAACCCTGATAGTGTAATCGTTACACGTCTGGTCATGTCAGAAGAATGTCAATCTGAACCTTTGGTTACACTTTGCCTCAGGCTGTTGCGATTGTCCGGTGGCGATGACGTTAAAGAGGTTGGTAGAGTCGAGATCCCAGAGGTATTGATAGGTGGAATCAACTCCGGTTGATTAACACGACTTACACCAGCCTGCGTTCTTACGCAGGTTTTTTTTTGCCTGAAAGTTCAACCTGTAACAGCAACAGAGAATATTCACACCTGGTTGCATTTCGGCTCATTCCCTTGCGTTTTCCTGCTGGCGAAGCGCAGGGTCAACAGCCACAATCAAGATCCCAGAGGTATTGATTGGTGAGAATTCTTAGTACGGTTTCGTACTCATCACTTGCACCAACCTGCGCGGATGCGCAGGTTTTTTTTTGCCTCCACTTTGCTGTCGCTCCCGTATCACTTCTCGTGTAATCTGCCACCATTTACTATCAACCCTTCATACTGGCTGGCAAAGGGAGTTGAGATGCTATTTGGGTTTTTCCGTACACTGTTCCGTATTCTCTTTCGCATCCACGTCACTGGCGATGCCCAGGCGCTTCGCGGCGAGCGCGTTCTCATCACACCCAATCATGTTTCCTTTATAGACGGCATCCTGCTTGCGCTGTTTCTGCCCGTGCGCCCGGTGTTTGCGGTCTATACCTCCATCAGCCAGCAGTGGTATATGCGCTGGCTCACGCCGCTGATTGATTTTGTGCCGCTTGACCCGACAAAGCCGATGATGATTAAACATCTGGTACGTCTGGTAGAGCAGGGGCGTCCGGTGGTCATTTTCCCGGAAGGGCGCATTTCAGTGACCGGTTCGCTGATGAAAATCTACGACGGCGCGGGTTTTGTCGCGGCGAAGTCAAAAGCGACCGTGGTGCCGCTGCGTATCGAAGGCGCAGAGTTAACCCATTTCAGCCGCCTGAAAGGGCTGGTGAAGCAGCGTCTGTTCCCCAAAATCACCCTGCATATTCTGCCGCCAACGTCGCTTCCGATGCCCGACGCGCCGCGCGCCCGCGATCGCCGTAAAATCGCCGGGGAAATGCTGCACCAGATTATGATGGAAGCGCGCATGGCCGTTCGTCCGCGGGAAACGCTGTATGAATCCCTGCTTTCGGCGCAGTATCGCTATGGTGCAAAGAAAAACTGTATTGAAGACATCAACTTTACCCCGGATACCTATCGCAAGCTGCTGACCAAGACGCTGTTTGTGGGCCGGATTCTGGAGAAGTACAGCAAGAAGGGCGAAAAGATCGGCCTGATGCTGCCAAACGCGGGCATCAGCGCGGCGGTGATTTTTGGTGCGGTTTCCCGTGGCCGTATACCGGCGATGATGAACTACACGGCGGGCGTGAAAGGGCTGACCAGCGCCATTACCGCCGCCCAAATCAATACCGTCTTTACCTCCCGACAGTTCCTGGACAAAGGCAAGCTGTGGCATCTGCCGGAACAGCTGACTCAGGTGCGCTGGGTCTTCCTGGAAGATCTGAAAGCGGACGTGACCACCGGCGACAAGCTGTGGATTTTTGCGCACCTGCTGATGCCGCATCTGGCGCAGGTCAAACAGCAGCCGGAAGATGACGCGATTATCCTTTTCACGTCGGGTTCGGAGGGCAACCCGAAAGGTGTGGTCCACAGCCACAAGAGTATTCTGGCGAACGTTGAGCAGATCAAAAGCATTGCCGACTTTACCGCGAATGACCGTTTTATGTCGGCGCTGCCGCTGTTCCACTCCTTTGGCCTGACGGTGGGGCTGTTCACGCCGCTGCTGACCGGGGCAGAAGTATTTCTCTATCCCAGCCCGCTCCACTACCGCATTGTGCCGGAGCTGGTGTATGACCGTAACTGCACCGTCCTGTTCGGGACCTCAACCTTCCTGGGTAACTATGCCCGTTTCGCCAATCCGTATGATTTCTTCCGCGTTCGGTACGTGGTGGCCGGTGCGGAAAAGCTGCAGGAGAGCACGCGTCAGATCTGGCAGGACAAGTTTGGCCTGCGCATTCTTGAAGGGTATGGCGTTACCGAGTGCGCGCCCGTTGTCTCGATCAACGTCCCTATGGCGGCGAAACCGGGTACGGTGGGCCGAATTCTGCCGGGGATGGATGCGCGCTTGCTGGCCGTGCCGGGCATTGAGGACGGAGGCCGCCTGCAGCTGAAAGGGCCGAACGTGATGAACGGTTACCTGCGCGTGGAAAACCCTGGCGTGCTGGAAGCGCCAACGGCGGAAAACGTCAACGGCGAGGTTGAAACCGGCTGGTACGACACCGGTGATATCGTCCGTTTCGACGAGCAGGGCTTTGTACAGATTCAGGGGCGCGCAAAACGCTTCGCCAAAATCGCCGGTGAGATGGTCTCTCTGGAAATGGTTGAACAGCTGGCGACGGCCGTCTCTGCAGATAAGATGCATGCGACGGTGGTGAAGAGTGATGCCAGCAAAGGTGAGGCGCTGGTTTTGTTTACCACCGACGGCGAGCTTAAGCGCGACAGGCTACTGAGCTATGCGCGTGAGCATGGTATTCCAGAGCTGGCGGTGCCGCGCGATATTCGCTTCCTGAAGCAGCTTCCGGTGCTGGGTAGCGGCAAGCCCGATTTTGTGACCCTGAAAGGCATGGTTGAAGAGGCGGAACCGCATAATGCGTGAGTCAGTACACACTAACACCTCGCTGCGTTCGAAAGGCATGATGGCGGTCATCGCCGCGCAGTTTCTCTCTGCGTTTGGTGATAACGCGCTGCTGTTTGCCACTCTGGCGCTGCTGAAAGCCGAATTTTACCCCGACTGGAGCCAGCCGATCCTGCAGATGGTGTTTGTGGGCGCTTACATTATCTTTGCCCCGTTTGTAGGGCAGGTGGCGGACAGCTTCCCCAAAGGCCGGGTGATGATGTTCGCCAACGGTCTCAAGCTGCTGGGTGCCGCCAGTATCTGCTTCGGCTTCAACCCGTTTATTGGCTACACGCTGGTGGGCATCGGCGCTGCCGCTTACTCCCCGGCGAAGTATGGCATCCTCGGGGAGCTAACCACGGGCGATAAGCTGGTGAAGGCCAACGGTCTGATGGAGTCGTCGACTATCGCTGCTATCCTCCTCGGCTCCGTCGCGGGTGGCGTACTGGCCGACTGGCATGTCCTGGCGGCACTGGGCGTATGTGCGGCGGTGTATGGAGGGGCAGTCGTGGCGAACCTGTTTATTCCTAAGCTGCCGGTGGCTCGCCCGGGGCAATCCTGGCGCTTTAAACCGATGACCGGCAGTTTCTTTAACGCGTGCCGCGTGCTGTGGCGTAACGGGGAAACGCGTTTCTCCCTGATGGGGACCAGTATGTTCTGGGGGGCAGGCGTCACGCTGCGCTTCCTGCTGGTCCTGTGGGTACCGGTAGCGCTGGGGATTACGGACAATGCGACGCCGACCTATCTTAATGCGATGGTGGCGATCGGCATTGTGGCTGGGGCAGGCGCGGCGGCGAAACTGGTGACGCTCGAGACGGTAGCACGCTGCATGCCAGCGGGGATCCTGATTGGCGTCGTGGTGCTTATTTTCTCGCTGCAACATGCGTTATTGCCCGCTTATGCCCTGCTGATCCTGATTGGTATTCTGGGTGGTTTCTTCGTGGTACCGCTGAATGCGTTACTCCAGGAGCGCGGCAAGCAGACCGTCGGGGCGGGGAATGCCATTGCGGTACAAAACCTCGGTGAAAACCTGGCCATGCTGTTAATGCTGGGGCTCTACTCGCTGGCGGTAAAAGTGGGTGTCCCGGTGGTGGCGATTGGCGTCGGATTTGGTGGACTGTTCGCGGCGGCGATTGCGGGGTTGTGGATCTGGCAGCGTCGTCGTTGATAAGTGCGGCCTGATGCCCTCATCCCAGCGGGAAAGGGAGCAAACCCTAAAAACGGCAACGTGCGTTGCCGTTTTGCTTTTATTACGGCGCAGGATAGGTATAAACCTGATGCACCGCTTCAATCTCCGCTAACACCTCTTCACTCAGGTTTAGATGGAAACTCTCAATGTTCGTTTTCAGCTGTTCCATGGTCGTCGCGCCAAGCAGGGTGCTGGCAACAAACGGCTGACGGCGCACGAAGGCCAGCGCCATCTGCGCCGGATCAAGGCCGTGGCGCTTCGCGATATCCACATAGGCTGCAACGGCTTTCTGCGTCTGCTCGCCGCTGTAGCGGGTAAAGCGGCTAAAGAGGGTATTACGCGCCCCGGCCGGTTTTGCACCGTTCAGGTATTTCCCCGTCAGGGTGCCAAAACCGAGGCATGAATAGGCGAGCAGTTCCACTTCCTCATATTGCGTCACTTCGGCCAGCCCCACCTCGTAGCTGCGGTTAAGCAGGCTGTACGGGTTCTGAATGGTGACGATACGCGGCAGATCGTGTTTATCCGCCAGGTGCAGATAACGCATCACCCCAAAGGCCGTTTCGTTGGACACGCCAATGTAGCGGATTTTTCCCGCACGCTGGCACTCCGTGAGCGCTTCCAGCGTTTCCAGAAGGGTAACGGCGGGGGCGCTCTCGTTCCAGCTGTAGCCCAGCTTGCCAAAACAGTTGGTTGGACGCTGAGGCCAGTGGACCTGGTACAGGTCGAGATAGTCGGTTTGCAGGCGCTTCAGGCTGGCGTCCAGCGCGGCGCGAATATTTTTGCGATCGAGGATCTGGTTTGGGCGGATCCCGGCATCGTTGTTTCGCGCGGGGCCACTCACTTTCGAGGCGATAACCAGCTTTTCACGGTTACCGCGTTTTGCCAGCCAGTTACCGACGTAGGTTTCGGTAAGTCCCTGCGTTTCAGGGCGTGGAGGCACAGGGTACATCTCTGCCACATCAATCAGGTTAATCCCCTGGCTGACGGCATAATCGAGTTGTGCATGGGCATCGGCTTCGCTGTTTTGTTCACCAAATGTCATCGTGCCCAACCCCAGTTGACTTATCTCCAGAGCGCTGTGGGGGATACGGTGATAATGCATAGCCGGCTTCCTTCAATAGACATGTAGACCGCGTCAGGAACCTCCCGACAAAGGAATATAAACATGGCAGAGGGGAAGCAAAAGGGGAAGAAAAAAATCAAAAAGGCCAGTAAGCCACTGACCTCTGACCGTTATCGCTCAATAATTTGCGAGACTTCGTCGCGATTGATCTGCATTTTATTGCCCGCCTGGTCGTGGTAGCTGACCAGACCGGTATCGTCGTCGACTTCAGGTTTGCCGTCGGTCAGGATCATCCGGCCATCTTTCGTCGCCATGACGTAATCGCTGCTGCAGCCCGATACGGCAAACGCCAACCCGACTGCTGAAATTAACACCGCCCATTTTTTCATCGTTATCGTCCTCATCTGGCTCGTATCAAATCATAGTGTAGTATTAACCCGTTATGGCAACAGGGTGAAGCGGTAAAATCTTAAAAACCAGGTGATTATGTTTGTGAGCTCGCAAAATAAGTAAAAAACTATGTTTTAAGTAAGAAATGACGAGCAAGCAAAGCGCCGGTGAAATTCTTTTTGAGATAAAAACCGCGCGGCAGCGTCAGTATGGGTTCGCCCATCGCGCCGATCGCCTCGGTAAGCGCTTTGCTGTTTGCCGCTTTCGGGCGCAGCTGTAACACTTCTCCGTGCCGGGCGGTAATTCGCTCGACCTGACCGAGCACAATCATGTCCATCAGCTCTTCCCAGTCCAGGCGCAGCTGATGCTCCTCTTCTTCATCCGGGCTCCAGAGCAGCGGCGCGCCAACGCGGCGTTCAGCCAGCGGGATCTGCCGTTCACCTTCAACCGGTACCCACAGCACGCGTTTCAGCTTATGGCGCACGTGGCTGGTTTCCCACGTCACGCCGGTATTGCCGGTTAAGGGCGCTACGCAGACAAAGGTGGTCTCCAGGGGCCGACCCTGACTGTCGATGGGGATGGTTTTTAACTCTACGCCAAGGGCAGCGAAATCTTGCTCTGGCTTGCTCCCGGCGCTGGCACCCAGCCACAGCTCCAGCAACATGCCGATCCAGCCCTTATCTCGCTTCAGATCCTTCGGGATCGGAAGCCCTGCCATCGCCGCCAGTTCGCCCAGCGAGAAGCCTGCCAGACGCTGAGCCTGCTGTAGCAGCTGGCTTTCGCTCGACGGCGGTGAGAGCAAGGGTGAAAGCGGATGCATGACGATAACCTTTTGATTAAAAAATAAACGAAGAAAGAGTCCCCTGTGGATAGAGTTTAACTTTTTCTGTACCAATATTCCATGTGCATGATTTATAGGTTTTTTTATGACTTTCCCACGGTTTCCTCAGAGACGAAAAACGGGTTGTTCAAATCTGGTCACTGACAATAAACAGGATCTTACACCATGTTATCCACAGAAAAGTGGGATAACTGGGCATAACCCTGACTACTGTTTCAATTTACAGCCTTGACGTGCGATGAAAATCCAAATTTCAAACAAATTGTGCCTAACTTATTGGCACAATCTGTGGATAAAACCGACGCTGTTCGATCTTTCATCAGCACGACGATCCCTGCTGTGACGATCGTCACGCTATTCTGCATTTTGTTTGCTGATATCAGTATAATATCATGAAAAATATAGATTTATATTTAAGGGGGGAAACAGTAGGGCAGAGGCCGTTTCAGGTTGTTCATCGGTAATCAGACACTTCTTCACAACTATATCCACAGAAAAGGTGAATAAAATTGCCCTCGTTACCGCACATCTGTTTATAACTCTGCACTTATTTGTGAGTTATTCAAATGTTATTAGGTTGCAGGCCTGTAAGAGAGTGGTTTACCGCCTCACTGTAGTGTGAAACAATCATTCATATATAAGGTTTAGTTTGGGGTAGTCCGGTGATTGATGACGATGGCTACCGCCCGAACGTAGGAATAGTAATTTGTAATCGTCAGGGCCAGGTCATGTGGGCCCGTCGATATGGTCAGCACTCCTGGCAGTTCCCGCAAGGCGGGATCAATCCGGGAGAGTCCCCAGAACAAGCGATGTACCGGGAGCTTTTTGAAGAGGTCGGTTTAAGCCGAAAAGATGTTCGCATCCTCGCTTCGACCCGCAACTGGTTGCGTTACAAGTTACCGAAACGTTTGGTGCGTTGGGACACAAAGCCGGTTTGTATCGGCCAGAAACAGAAGTGGTTTCTTCTGCAGTTGGTGGGCAACGATTCGGACATCAATATGCAAACCAGCAGTACGCCGGAGTTCGATGGCTGGCGCTGGGTGAGCTATTGGTATCCTGTTCGTCAGGTCGTGTCATTTAAGCGCGATGTTTACCGTAGGGTGATGAAAGAGTTTGCAAGTGTGGTGATGCAGCTTCAGGAGATCCCGCCTAAGCCGCAGAGCGCACCTGCCTGGCGACGTAAAAGAGGTTAAGCTACGCAAATCATGCTCACCCGCTTGCGAGAAATAGTCGAGAAGGTGGCCAGCGCTCCGCGTCTCAACGAGGCGCTGAATATTCTGGTCACTGACATCTGTCTTGCGATGGAGACCGAGGTCTGTTCGGTGTATCTGGCCGATCACGATCGGCGCTGCTATTACCTGATGGCGACTCGCGGTTTGAAAAAGCCGCGGGGACGCACCGTAACGCTCGCATTTGATGAAGGTATTGTCGGCCTGGTTGGGCGGCTGGCTGAACCTATCAACCTTGCCGACGCGCAAAAACACCCCAGCTTTAAATACATTCCTTCCGTAAAAGAAGAGCGCTTCCGCGCGTTTCTGGGTGTGCCGATTATTCAGCGTCGTCAGCTGCTCGGCGTGCTGGTCGTCCAGCAGCGCGAGCTGCGTCAGTATGATGAAAGCGAAGAGTCCTTCCTCGTCACGCTGGCGACACAGATGGCGGCGATCCTCTCTCAGTCTCAGCTTGCCGCGCTCTTCGGTCAGTATCGCCATACGCGCATTCGCGCCCTGCCGGCATCGCCAGGGGTGGCGATTGCAGAAGGCTGGATGGACGCCACGCTGCCGTTAATGGAGCAGGTCTACGAAGCCTCCACGCTTGATGAAGCGCTGGAGCGCGAGCGTCTTACCGCCGCGCTGGAAGAGGCGGCCAATGAGTTCCGTCGCTACAGCAAGCGCTTTGCCGCTGGTGCGCAAAAAGAGACGGCGGCCATTTTTGACCTCTACTCGCACCTGCTTTCCGACGCGCGTCTGCGCCGTGAACTTTTTGCCGAGGTTGATAAAGGCGCAGTCGCGGAGTGGGCGGTTAAAAAGGTCATCGAAAAATTTGCCGAACAGTTCGCGGCGCTGACCGACGGTTATCTGAAAGAGCGGGCTGGAGATCTCCGCGCGCTGGGACAGCGCCTGCTGTTCCACCTCGATGACACCATTCAGGGGCCAAATGCCTGGCCAAAACGGTTTGTGCTGGTTGCCGATGAACTTTCGGCAACCACGCTGGCCGAGCTGCCGCAGGACAGACTCGCCGGGGTTGTCGTACGCGATGGTGCAGCGAACTCCCATGCCGCCATTATGGTGCGCGCGCTCGGTATCCCTACCGTTATGGGGGCGGATATTCAGCCCTCGGTGCTGCACCGCCGCACGCTGGTGGTGGATGGTTACCGCGGTGAACTGCTGGTCGATCCTGAGCCGGTTCTGCTCCAGGAATATCAGCGTCTCATCAGCGAAGAGAATGAATTAAGCAAGCTGGCGGAAGATGACGTTAACCTGCCCGCGCAGCTGAAAAGCGGCGAGCGGATCAAAGTCATGCTCAATGCCGGCTTAAGCCCCGAGCACGAAGAGAAGCTTGGCAGCCGCATCGACGGTATTGGCTTATACCGCACTGAAATCCCTTTTATGCTCCAGAGCGGTTTCCCCTCCGAAGAGGAGCAGGTGGCGCAGTATCAGGGTATGTTGCAGATGTTCAACGACAAGCCTGTCACCCTGCGAACCCTGGATGTCGGGGCGGATAAACAGCTGCCGTATATGCCCATCAGCGAAGAGAACCCGTGTCTGGGCTGGCGCGGGATCCGCATTACGCTCGATCAGCCGGAGATCTTCCTGATCCAGGTGCGCGCGATGCTGCGCGCCAACGCCGCGACGGGCAATCTCAGCATCCTGTTGCCGATGGTCACCAGCATAGATGAAATCGACGAAGCGCGGCGCCTGATCGAACGTGCTGGTCGTGAAGTGGAAGAGATGATTGGCTATGCGATCCCGAAACCACGGATCGGCGTCATGCTCGAAGTGCCATCTATGGTCTTTATGCTGCCGCAGCTGGCAAACCGCGTTGATTTTATCTCTGTCGGTACCAACGACCTGACGCAATATATTCTGGCCGTCGACCGGAACAACACCCGCGTCGCCAGTATCTACGATAGCCTGCACCCGGCGATCATTCGCGCGCTGGCGATGATTGCCCGTGAGGCTGAACAGTACGGGATTGATCTACGCCTGTGCGGTGAAATGGCCGGAGACTCGATGTGCGTCGCGATCCTGATTGGTCTGGGGTACCGCCATCTGTCGATGAACGGCCGCGCTGTAGCGCGCGTGAAGTATTTGTTGCGTCATATAGACGTCAATGATGCCCGCGAGCTTGCCGAGCGCAGCCTTGACGCGCAGCTGGCAGCTGAGGTGCGTCACCAGGTCGCGGCATTTATGGAGCGGCGCGGTATGGGCGGCCTGATCCGCGGTGGTCGCTAAAGCCTTTCCCCTCACCCTAACCCTTTCCCCAAAGGGGAGAGGGGATGTTTCGCTGCTCGTATTAATTTGTGGGGATTCCTCAGTCCTGTGGGAGAGGGCCAGGGTGAGGGGACCTGCGCACAAAACCCTATACACATCTTTTACATCTCTGGCGCATCCTCCGCGCCCGCCTTATGCTATGATTCGCAACTTTGGAGCCTCTGCTTAAGGCAGAATCGCATTTCTACCGCTGTCCACTTTCAGCGGAATAACAACATCTTGTGGTGACAGATGAACGGTGGTTATCTGCATTTTCCGGAGTTTGATCCGGTCATTTTCTCAGTAGGACCTGTTTCGCTTCACTGGTACGGTCTGATGTACCTGGTGGGCTTCATTTTTGCCATGTGGCTCGCGGGCCGTCGCGCCAGCCGTCCTGGCAGCGGCTGGACCAAAAACGAAGTTGAAAACCTGCTTTACGCGGGCTTCCTCGGCGTGTTCCTCGGTGGCCGTATTGGGTATGTACTGTTCTATAACTTCCCGGTGTTCCTGAACGATCCCCTCTACCTGTTCCGCGTCTGGGACGGCGGCATGTCTTTCCACGGCGGCCTGATTGGGGTGATCCTGGTGATGGTGATTTTTGCCAAACGCACCAAACGCAACTTCTTCCAGGTGTCAGATTTTATCGCGCCGCTGATCCCGTTTGGTCTGGGAGCGGGTCGTCTGGGCAACTTTATTAACGGCGAGCTGTGGGGCCGCGTTGACCCAAGCGTACCGTACACGATGCTCTTCCCGGGCTCCCGCGCGGAAGATATCGCGCTGCTGCCGTCGCACCCGGAGTGGCAGTCCATTTTCGATACCTACGGCGTGCTGCCGCGTCATATGTCCCAGCTGTATGAGCTGGCGCTGGAAGGCGTGGTGCTGTTTATCATCCTGAACCTGTTTATTCGCAAGCCGCGCCCGATGGGAGCTGTTTCCGGGCTGTTCCTGATTGGCTATGGCGCGTTCCGCATCATCGTCGAATTCTTCCGCCAGCCGGATGCGCAGTTTACCGGCGAATGGGTACAGTACATCAGCATGGGGCAGATCCTCTCCATTCCGATGATTGTCGCGGGTGCCATTATGATGATTTGGGCGTATCGTCGTCGTCCACAGCAACAACTTTCCTGAGGAACCATGAAACAGTATCTTGAATTGATGAAAAAAGTGCTCGATGAGGGCACGCCGAAAAATGACCGTACCGGTACCGGTACGCTCTCCATTTTTGGCCACCAGATGCGCTTCAATCTGCAAGAAGGCTTCCCTCTGGTGACGACAAAGCGCTGCCACCTGCGCTCGATCATTCATGAACTGCTCTGGTTCCTGCAAGGCGATACCAACGTTGCGTATCTGCACGAAAATAACGTCTCTATCTGGGACGAATGGGCAGATGAAAACGGCAACCTGGGCCCGGTTTACGGCAAGCAGTGGCGCGCATGGCCAACGCCTGATGGCCGCCATATTGACCAGATCACCACCGTGATGAACCAGCTAAAAAACGATCCGGACTCGCGCCGTATCATCGTTTCTGCCTGGAACGTGGGTGAGCTGGATAAAATGGCGCTGGCTCCGTGCCACGCGTTCTTCCAGTTCTATGTGGCCGATGGCAAGCTCTCCTGCCAGCTCTACCAGCGCTCCTGTGACGTGTTCCTCGGCCTGCCGTTTAACATTGCCAGCTATGCGCTGTTAGTCCACATGATGGCGCAGCAGTGCGGCCTGGAAGTGGGTGATTTCGTCTGGACAGGTGGGGACACCCATCTTTACAGCAATCATATGGAACAGACGCATCTTCAGCTCACCCGCGAACCGCGCGCGCTGCCGAAGCTGGTTATCAAACGCAAACCGGAATCGATCTTCGATTACCGCTTTGATGATTTTGAGATTGAGGGCTACGACCCGCACCCTGGCATCAAAGCGCCCGTCGCTATCTGATGCGGTAAAGCGTGACACAACCGGTGCTATTTAGCGCCGGTTTTTTTTCGTCTTTATCCCGTTTTCCGGGGTGTTATCCAGAAAGCGTGCAACGCGCTGCAACACGCTCAATTCTTCGGATAACGCCTCGTAAAACCCTTATTCACCGCTCGCCACGCCCACGGCGAATCGCCACACTTCCCGCATGAAAAAAGAGAACGGCTTTACGCTTATCGAAACGCTGGTGGCTGTCTCGCTGGTTGTCATACTCAGCGCTTCAGGTCTGTACGGCTGGGAAAGCTGGCAGCGGCAGCAGCGGCTGTGGCAAACCGCCGGCCAGGTGCGCGACTATCTGGTGTTTCTGCGAAACGATGCCAACAGGTACAACCGCGACCATCACGTAACCCAGCTACGGGTTGGGGGACAGGAGTGTCTGGCGAGCGCTGCTGTACAAGGCTGTGAGAAGGGCAGCCCCTTTGTCCTGATTCCTCTCTGGCCTGAGGTCGCGGTGAGCGAGGTCACGCCGTCATTAGGGTTCTATGGGTTAAGGGATACGGCATGGGCAGGGCGAATAAGGGTTCAAAGCCGTGCCGGAGAATGGCTGATCATAGTCTCAGACGGAGGGCGCATCAGAATGTGTAAGGTCTCACAAGGAGGTTCATGTTGATGAGACAGCGCGGTTTTTCGCTGACTGAAGTTCTGATTGCCACGGCCATCAGTAGCCTGTTGTTGATTGGCGCATCACGCTTTCTACCCGGATTGCAGCGGGCGGTACTGCTGCAATCCGGCCAGAGAGAGCTGGAAGAAGAGGTCTGGCAGCGCCTGTTTGCTCTCGGCAAACAGCTTCAGCGTGCGGGTTACTGTGCGGGGAACTGCCAGGGGCAGGGGCTGGCGATCGCAAAGCAAGGCAGTTGCGTCATTGTTCGGTGGGATGCCAACAGTAACGGTCGCTGGGATCGCAGTGCATCAGAAAACGACAGCACCGGTTTTCGTCTGGAATCGGGCGCGCTGGAAACCCTTCGTGGGGCAACCACGTGTGAAGGTAAGGGATGGGAAAAGCTCACGGACCCGGACAGGCTTGCCATCGCGCATTTTGTGGTGAGGAAAGTAACACACGCCGGGTTTGCGCCGGAGCTGAATATCGAACTGTCCGCCCTGCGCAAAGGCGATCAAGGGGAGCCTTATCAGGCTATGTATACGGTCACGGGGTATAACCTGTGAACCGTCAACGCGGTATGTCTTCGCTGGCGCTGGTTCTGCTTTTACTGGTGCTTGGTACGCTGATCCTCACCGGCCTAAACCAGCAACTGACAACGTTCAGCGCGCTCGTTGGCGGTGAGAGTCGTTCGCTGCAGCAGCAGGCTTCTGTACAGTCAGCGCTTGAATGGGGCCGCGTTCAGAGTTGGTCACCCGGTCCTGAAGTCCAGTGCAAAAAGGCACCCGCGCGGCAAGTGTGTTTACGGCGGCTGAGTGAGACCACTGTTTTACTGATTGCCGGAGTCAACGACCTGCTGCTCTGGCGTTCAGGAGAGATCGTCGACGGTAAAATTCGCTTTTCTCCTCACGGCTGGAGTGATTTTTGCCCGCTAAAGGAGCGTTCGCTATGCCAACTGCCGTAAGCAAGGAAAAAGGATTTAGCATGGTAGAGGTTCTGCTGGCGATGCTGCTGCTGGTCATCATCGTCACGGCACTTGCCGGCTATCATCGGGCTCTGGCGGCGCGCTTTACGCTTTTTAACCAGTATCGCCAGCTCTGGCACCATGCCTGGAATCAGGCCCAGCTCTCAACAAATGTTCTGCCCGCAGGCTGGCAGGCCAGTCGGGTGCAGACAACGCACGCAGGATGTGTCAGCATCACGGTTACACTTATTTCTCCTCTGGGGCGACGCGGTGAGATAACGCGTCTGCATTGCCCGGTTAGCCAGTAGTCGGGAGCGTCTATGTTAAGGGTCTACCACTCAAATCGTCTGGATGTGCTGGAAGCGCTGATGGAATTTATCGTTGAGAACAAACGGCTCGACGATCCTTTTGAGCCTGAAATGGTGCTGGTGCAGAGCACCGGTATGGCACAGTGGCTGCAAATGTCGCTTTCTCGTAAGTTTGGCATTGCCGCGAATATTGATTTCCCGCTGCCCGCGAGCTTTATCTGGGAGATGTTTGTTCGCGTGTTGCCGGATATTCCCGAGCAGAGCGCCTTCAACAAGCAGGGCATGAGCTGGAAGCTGATGGCGCTGCTGCCGGAGATGCTGCAGCACGATGAATTCGCCATGCTGCGCCACTACCTCATTGACGATACCGATAAGCGCAAGCTGTTCCAGCTGGCGTCGCGCACCGCCGATCTCTACGACCAATACCTTGTTTACCGTTCTGACTGGTTAATTCGCTGGGAAGCGGGCGAACTGGTTGAAGGGCTACCGGAGGCGCAAATATGGCAGGCACCGCTGTGGAAAGCGCTGGTAGAGCATACTGAGAAACTTGGGCAGCCTAAGTGGCACCGTGCCAACCTGTACGATCGGTTTATCTCGATACTCGAGAATGCGTCGGCGCGTCCAGCCCGGCTGCCGTCACGCGTTTTTATCTGTGGGATATCCGCATTACCGCCTGTTTATCTGAAGGCGTTGAATGCGCTGGGTAAACATATTGATATCCATATTTTGTTCACCAACCCTTGCCGACAGTATTGGGGGGATATCCTCGACGAACGCTGGCTTGCGCGGCTGGTGACTCGCCAGCGAAAGCGCCTTTTTGAAGAACGATCCGTCCCGCTGTTTAAAGACGGCTCGACTGCCGGGCAGCTTTTTGATGAAGACGGCATCCAGAACCTGCCTAATCCACTGCTTGCCTCATGGGGGAAGCTGGGGCGTGATTACATTCACATGCTCTCCGATATTACGTCATCAGGCGAAGGTGACGTTGACGCCTTTGTCGAGATCGCCCCGGATAGCCTGCTGCATAATATTCAGTTAGATATTCTGGATCTGGAAAACCGCGCCGTCATGGGCGTGACGGCGAAAGAGTTTGAGCGCAGCGACAGCAAGCGGAAGCTGGACGCTGAAGATCGCAGTATCACAGTCCATGTCTGCCATAGCCCGCAGCGTGAGGTCGAAGTGCTTCACGATCGGCTGCTGGCGATGCTGCAGGACGACCCTGAACTGACGCCGCGCGATATCGTGGTGATGGTGGCGGACATCGACAGCTACAGCCCCTTTATTCAGGCCGTCTTCGGCAGTGCGACGGGTGAGCGATACCTGCCTTACGCCATCTCTGACCGTCGTGCCCGTCAGTCGCACCCGGCATTGCAGGCATTTGTTACCCTGCTTTCACTGCCGGATAGCCGGTTTATCTCCGAAGATGTTCTGGCGTTACTGGATGTTCCCGTGCTGGCTGCACGCTTCAACATCAATGAAGAAGGGCTGCGCTACCTTCGCCAGTGGGTAAACGAATCAGGCGTTCGCTGGGGCATCGATGACGATAACGTCCAGGAGTTCGAGCTTCCCCCAACCGGGCAGCATACCTGGCGGTTTGGCCTGACGCGTATGCTGCTGGGCTACGCTATGGAGAGCAGCCAGGGCGAGTGGAACGACGTGCTGCCTTACGATGAGTCCAGCGGTTTGATTGCTGAACTGGTAGGGCATTTAGCTTCTCTGCTGATGCAGCTTAACCGCTGGCGCCGTGAGCTAATGCAGCCGCGTCCGCTTGAAGAGTGGCTCCCGGTTTGCAGGGCGTTACTTAATGATTTCTTCCTGCCAGACAGTGACACCGAAGCAGCGATGGCGCTCATTGAAACGCAGTGGCAGGCTATCGTCGACGAGGGCGTGAATTCCCACTATCACGAGGCGATTCCTTTGTCGCTGCTGAGAGATGAGCTGACGCAGCGCCTTGACCAGGAGCGAATCAGCCAGCGTTTCCTGGCTGGCCCCATCAATATCTGCACCCTGATGCCAATGCGCTCAATTCCCTTTAAAGTGGTCTGTCTGCTTGGCATGAACGACGGGGTTTATCCTCGGGCCCTGGCACCGCTGGGGTTCGATTTGATGAGCGCAGATCCAAAGCGGGGTGACCGTAGCCGTCGTGATGATGACCGCTATCTCTTCCTTGAAGCGCTCATCTCCGCTCAAAGTAAGCTCTATATCAGCTATATCGGCCGCTCCATTCAGGACAACAGCGAGCGCTTCCCCTCCGTTCTGGTGCAGGAGCTGGTGGACTATATCGGCCAGAGCCACTATCTGGCTGGCGATGAAGCGCTTAACTGCGATGAAAGCGAGCAGCGGGTGAAGGCGCACATTACCTGTATCCACAGCCGCATGCCGTTTGACCCGGTAAACTATATTGTCAGCGAACAGCAGAGCTATGCCCGCGAATGGCTGCCGGCAGCGAAAAAAGAGGGGCGTGCCCATACGGATTTCATTCAGCCGCTTGACCCGCTGCCTATTAACACCCTGACTTTTGAACAGCTTCAGCGGTTTTGGGCGCATCCGGTGCGCGCCTTCTTCCAGCAGCGATTGCAGGTCAACTTCCGTTCTGAAGAGAGCGAAATTCCCGATGCAGAACCCTTTACCCTGGAAGGGCTGGAGCGCTATCAGCTCAACCTCCAGCTGCTGAATGCGCTGGTTGAAGAGGAAGATGCTGACAAACTTTACCGCCGCTACCGTGCCGCAGGGCAACTGCCTTATGGTGCCTTTGGGGAAATCGTCTGGGAGGCGCAGTGCCAGGAGATGACCGCTCTGGCGGAGCGAGTAAGGGAGCACCGCCAGCCCGGACAAAGCATCGAAATCGATCTCAGCTGCAATGGTATACAGCTCACGGGCTGGCTAACCCAGGTTCAGCCGGATGGGCTACTGCGCTGGCGGCCTTCTCTGCTCAGCGTTTCACAAGGATTGCAACTCTGGCTGGAACATCTTGTCTACAGTGCGGGTGGGAATAAAGGCGAAAGCCGGATCTTTGTGCGCAAAGAGGGCGAGTGGCGCTTCCCACCCATGGAGGCAGAACAGGCGTTACGCTATCTGTCTTTGTACATTGAGGGCTATCTTCAGGGAATGAACAAACCCCTCCTGTTACTGCCCGAAAGCGGCGGTGCGTGGATAAAAGCCTGTTATGACGCGCAGAATGATGCGATGTTAACGGATGAGGCTTCGCTGCAGAAAGCGCGCAGTAAATTTATGCAGGCCTATGAAGGAAACATGATGGTGCGCGGTGAAGGTGAGGATGTCTGGTATCAACGTTTATGGCGAACGCTTGAGCCAGAATACTTCGAGGCTATTACGGAAGAGGCACAGCGCTACCTGTTACCGTTGTTTAAATTTAATCAGTCCTGAGCGCTGTATAAAAATTGCGCAGTATGGGGTGTTCATTTATGATGCACTTCTTATCACGGACTGATGTACCTAAATAAAGAGATGTTGGCGTGTCCAGCACGCAGTTTGTTAATGATGAAGCCGTGATAAAGAGGTCGTAATGCCAGGCAGCACCTTGTTCAAAGCGTTTGTTTTGTTTGTCGCCCTTTGGGCTCCCGTCACTCAGGCAGGCTCCGGTTGGCAACCCGTTCAGGAAACTATCCGTAAGAGCGAAAAAGATACCCGCCAGTATCAGGCTATCCGCCTTGATAACGGTATGACCGTGCTGCTGGTTTCCGATCCGCAGGCGGTGAAATCCCTCTCGGCGTTAGTAGTGCCGGTTGGATCGCTGGAAGATCCTGAGGCGCATCCGGGGCTGGCGCATTACCTCGAACATATGACGCTGATGGGTTCTAAAAAATATCCGCAGCCGGATAGCCTCTCTGAATTCCTGAAAATGCACGGCGGCAGCCACAATGCCAGCACGGCACCGTATCGCACGGCCTTTTATCTCGAAGTCGAAAATGACGCGCTGGCAGGGGCGGTTGATCGTCTTGCCGATGCTATCGCCGCGCCGCTGCTGGATAAAAAATACGCCGACCGCGAGCGCAATGCTGTCAATGCGGAGCTGACCATGGCCCGTACCCGGGACGGTATGCGCATGGCGCAGGTCAGCGCCGAGACCATCAACCCGGCGCATCCGGGGTCACGTTTCTCGGGCGGTAACCTGGAGACGCTGAGCGATAAACCGGGAAGCCCGGTCATTGACGCCCTGCATGCGTTTCGCGACAAATACTACTCTGCCAACCTGATGAAGGCGGTTATCTACAGCAACAAACCGTTGCCGGAGCTTGCCGGTCTGGCGGCACAAACGTTTGGCCGGGTGCCGAATAAAAATATCGACCTGCCGAAGATAGACGTACCGGTTGTCACGGACGCGCAAAAAGGGATCGTCATCCACTACGTCCCTGCCATGCCCCGCAAAGTGCTGCGCGTTGAGTTCCGCATTGATAACAACACCGCACAGTTTCGCAGCAAAACCGACGAGCTGGTAACCTACCTGATTGGTAACCGCAGCCCGGGAACCTTATCTGACTGGCTGCAAAAACAGGGGCTGGTGGAAGGGATCCGCGCCGATTCCGATCCCGTGGTAAACGGCAATAGCGGCGTGCTGGCGATCTCCGCCACCCTGACCGACAAAGGTCAAGCCAACCGTGATGAAGTGGTGGCGGCTATCTTTAGCTACCTCTCTTTACTGCGCGAGAAAGGCGTCGATAAGCGCTATTTTGATGAACTGGCGCACGTGCTGGATCTCGATTTCCGTTACCCGTCCATTACCCGCGATATGGATTACGTCGAGTGGCTGGCGGATACCATGATCCGCGTGCCGGTGGCGCACACGCTTGACGCGGTCAATATTGCCGATCGTTATGATGCCGAGGCGGTAAAAGCGCGCCTGGCGATGATGACGCCGCAGAATGCCCGCATCTGGTACATCAGCCCGAACGAACCGCATAACAAGACGGCGTACTTTGTTGATGCCCCTTATCAGGTAGACAAAATCAGCGACCAGACCTTCGCCGACTGGCAGAAGAAGGCCGGTGAGATTGCGTTGAAGCTGCCGGAGCTGAACCCCTATATCCCGGATGATTTCTCGCTGATCAAAACGACTAAAGATTACCCACATCCGGAGCTCATTATTGATGAGCCGACGCTGCGCGTGGTGTATACCCCAAGCCGTTATTTCGCGAGCGAGCCAAAGGCCGATGTCAGCGTGGTCCTGCGTAACCCTAAAGCGATGAACAGCGCCAAAAATCAGGTAATGTTCGCGCTCAATGACTATCTGGCCGGTATCGCGCTCGATCAGCTCAGCAACCAGGCGGCCGTGGGTGGCATCAGCTTCTCCACCAACGCCAACAACGGTTTGATGCTTAATGCAAATGGCTATACCCAGCGTTTGCCTCAGCTTTTCAAGGCGCTGCTGGAGGGCTACTTTAGCTACACGCCAACGGAAGAGCAGCTTGAGCAGGCTAAATCCTGGTATGCGCAGATGATGGATTCCGCGGAGAAGGGCAAAGCTTACGATCAGGCGCTTATGCCGGCGCAAATGCTGTCGCAAATACCTTATTTCCAGCGTGAAGAACGCCGTGCCTTGCTGCCATCAATCTCATTAAAAGAGGTGCTGGCTTACCGTGACGCGCTGAAAACCAACACGCGCCCGGAGTTTCTTATCGTCGGCAACATGAGCGAAGAACAGGCCAAAACGCTGGCAGAAAATGTCCGCACGCAGCTTGGTTCGAAAGGCGACGAGTGGTGCCGCAACCAGGACGTGCTGGTTGAGAAAAAACAGAATGTGATTTTTGAAAAGGCGGGAAGCAGCACCGATTCCGCGCTGGCCGCGGTGTTTGTGCCAACGGGCTATGATGAATTCGCCAGCTCTGCGCAGAGCGCCGTTCTGGGACAGATTATTCAGCCGTGGTTCTATAACCAACTCCGCACAGAAGAGCAGCTTGGCTACGCGGTGTTTGCCTTCTCGATGAACGTAGGCCGTCAGTGGGGGCTGGGCTTCCTGCTGCAAAGCAGCGACAAACAGCCGGCCTATCTCTGGCAGCGCTATCAGGCGTTCTTCCCCCAGGTGGAAGCAAAACTGCGGGCCATGAAGCCGGAAGAGTTTGCTCAGATCCAGCAGGCCGTCATCGCGCAGGTGATGCAGCCGCCGCAGACGCTGGGCGAAGAGGCGTCGCAGCTGAGCAAAGATTTCGATCGCGGTAATCTGAAATTTGATTCGCGTGATAAAGTAGTGGCCGAGATAAAACAGCTGACGCCGCAGAAGGCTGCCGATTTCTTCCATCAGGCCGTGATTAAGCCGCAGGGCATCACTATCCTGTCTCAGGTTTCCGGTAGCCAGAACGGGAAAACGGACTACGTTAACCCGAAAGGCTGGAAAGTCTGGAAGAGCGTCAGCGCGCTGCAGCAATCTATGCCCTGGAGTAAGAAAGAATGACCGATACCGCTGAGTCCCTTGATCCCTTACGTTTACCTCTGCAGGGTGAACGATTGATTGAAGCCTCAGCGGGAACCGGAAAAACCTTCACCATCGCCGCGCTCTATCTGCGTCTGCTGTTAGGGCTTGGCGGTAACGCCGCTTTTCCACGTCCTTTGAGCGTGGAAGAGCTGCTGGTGGTCACCTTTACCGAGGCCGCCACCGCTGAGCTGCGCGGCCGTATTCGGACCAATATCCACGAACTGCGCATCGCCTGTCTGCGCCAGAGCACGGATAATCCTCTCTACGCGAGCCTTCTGGAAGAGATTGCCGATAAGCAACAGGCAGCCCAGTGGCTGCTCCTCGCGGAAAGGCAGATGGACGAAGCGTCCGTCTTCACCATTCACGGTTTTTGCCAGCGCATGCTGAGCCTGAACGCGTTTGAATCCGGCATGCTGTTTGAACAACAGCTCATTGAAGATGAATCCGTGCTTCGCTATCAGGCCTGCGCGGATTTCTGGCGTCGCCACTGCTATCCGTTACAGCGAGATATTGCCGAAGCGGTACACGCATTGTGGAAGGGGCCCGAAGCGCTGCTGCGCGCTATCGATCGTTATCTTCAGGGGGAAGCGCCGGTCATCAAATCTCCACCGCCAGCGGATGAAACCCTGGCCTCACGCCATGAAAAAATCATCGCGAAAATTGCCGACATCAAGCAAAAATGGATTGAATCTGTCGGTGAGATTGACGCGATCATTGAGAACTCCGGGATCGACCGACGTAAGTTCAATCGCGGCAACCAGGGCAAATGGATCGAGAAGATCAGCGCGTGGGCGCAGGAAGAGACGCGCGGTTACCAGCTCCCGGACGCGCTGGAGAAATTCTCCCGGCGTTTCCTGGTTGAGCGGACCAAAGCCGACGGCATCGTGCCTGAACATCCGCTGTTTGTGGCGATTGAAACCCTGCTGGCGGAGCCTCTGACGCTCAACGATCTGATGATCACTCGCGCCATGACGGAGATTCGCGACGCTGTCGCGCGCGAAAAGCGCCGCCGGGGCGAGCTGGGGTTCGACGATATGCTGAGCCGACTTGATGCGGCGCTGTGCAGTGAAAATGGCGAAGCGCTTGCCGCCGCGATTCGCACCCGCTTTCCGGTTGCGATGATTGACGAATTTCAGGATACCGACCCTCAGCAGTACCGCATTTTCCGCCGTATCTGGCGCCAGCAGCCCGGCACCGCGCTGTTGTTAATCGGCGATCCTAAACAGGCCATTTACGCCTTCCGCGGTGCGGATATTTTCACCTACATGAAAGCCCGGGGCGAGGTCGACGCGCACTACACGCTCGACACCAACTGGCGCTCGTCTCCCGGCATGGTGGAAAGCGTTAATGCGCTCTTCAGCCGCATGGATACGGCGTTTATGTTCCGGGAGATCCCATTCCAGCCGGTCAAGTTCGCCCTGAAAAATACCGCGCTGCGCTTCGAGTTTAATGGCGAAACTCAGCCAGCCATGAACTTCTGGCTGCTGGACGGGGAAGGCTGGGGCGTCGCGGACTATCAAAATGCGATGGCCCAGCACTGTGCGGCGCAAATTCGGGACTGGCTCAGCGCAGGCGCGCGCGGTGATGCGCTGCTGTGGAAGGAGGATAAACCAGCCCCGGTAAAGGCATCCGATATTACGGTGCTGGTGCGCAGCCGTCAGGAGGCCGCGCTTATCCGCGATTCCCTGACGCTACTGAATATACCGTCCGTTTACCTCTCCAACCGCGACAGCGTTTTTGAAACGCTGGAAGCCCTTGAGATGCTATGGCTGCTTCAGGCCGTGCTGGCCCCGGAGCGTGAAAGCACGCTGCGCAGCGCCTTAGCGAGCGCGATGCTCGGGCTGAACGCGCGTGACATTGATGCGCTCAACAATGACGAAGCCGCGTGGGATGCCGTGGTAGAAGAGTTTGTTCGCTACCGTGAAAAATGGCAGAAGCGCGGCGTGATGGCGATGGTGCGCGAGCTCATGGCACAGCGTCACATTGCGGAGAACATGCTCGCGACAGCGGGCGGTGAACGTCGGCTGACCGATATTTTGCACATCAGCGAGCTGCTCCAGGAGGCGGGTACGCAGCTGGAGAGCGAGCATGCTCTGGTGCGCTGGCTGGCCCAGCAGATTGCCGACCCGAACAGCAATTCCTCAAGCCAGCAGATGCGCCTCGAGAGCGATAAACATCTGGTTCAGATCGTCACCATTCACAAGTCGAAAGGCCTGGAGTATCCGCTGGTCTGGCTGCCGTTTATCGCCAATTATCGCGTGCAGGACCAGGCTTTTTACCACGATCGCGAGTCGTTCGAAGCGGTACTCGATCTCAGCAACGCGGAGTCCAGCGTCGAGCTGGCCGAAGCCGAGCGTCTCGCGGAAGACCTGCGCCTGCTTTATGTGGCGCTGACCCGTTCGGTCTGGCACTGTTCCCTCGGCGTCGCGCCGCTGTTCCGTCGCCGTGGCGAAAAGAGCGGAGAGAGTGATTTTCATCTGAGCGCGCTGGGGCGGCTTATTCAGCGCGGCGAACCTAAAGATGCCGCAGGGCTGCGCCAGTGCATCGAATCACTTTGCTCAGAGCATGTTGCCCTGCATATTCCATCCCAGCCCGACAGCCGCCGCTGGCAGACGCCGGAGCAGGGAGAGTCAGCCCTGCATGCCCGCGAGGTGGCTCGCACAATCGCTGACGACTGGCGCGTCACCAGTTACTCCGGTTTACAGCAGCATGGACAGAGTATTGCGCAGGATCTGATGCCAAAACTGGACGTGGATGCCGCAGGGGCCGGGAGCGTGCCCGTCGAGCCGGTGCTCACGCCGCATCAGTTCCCGCGCGGCGCCTCACCGGGCACGTTTTTGCACAGCCTCTTTGAAGAGCTGGATTTTACCCAGCCGGTATCAGAAGAGTGGGTGCTGAAGATGTTACAGAGCGGCGGCTACGACGCACAGTGGCAGCCGGTTCTCACTGAATGGATCGGCGCTGTTTTGCACGCGCCGCTCACGGCGCAGGGGATCTCGCTGAGCCAGCTGACCGCCAAAGATAAGCAGGTGGAGATGGAGTTTTATCTTCCCATCGCCAGCCCGCTCAGGGCCGAGGCGCTTGATGCGCTGATCCGCGAGTACGATCCGTTATCCGCCGGGTGCCCGCCGCTGAATTTCCGCCAGGTGCAGGGGATGCTGAAAGGCTTTATCGACCTGGTTTTCCGCCACGAAGGGCGCTACTACCTGCTGGATTACAAATCGAACTGGCTGGGGGCAAACAGCGAAGCCTATACCCGGCAGGCGATGGCCTCAGCGATGCAAATGCATCGCTACGATCTGCAGTATCAGCTCTACACCCTGGCGCTGCACCGTTACCTGCGCCATCGCATGGCCGATTATCGCTATGAAGACCATTTTGGCGGCGTCATTTACCTGTTCCTGCGCGGCGTGGATGCTAACGACCCGCGTTCGGGTATCTTCAGCACCCGTCCGGCTGCGGAGTTGATTGAAAAGATGGATAACCTGTTTGCTGCAAGCACGGAGGAGGTGGCATGACGATGCAGGCGCTACTGCTGGACGCGGTTGAACAACAAGTACTGCGCCACCTGGACGTGCAGTTTGCCATGATGGTGGCGGGCGAAGAGCCTGCCGTTATGCTTGCCGCCGCGATCCTGAGTAAAGATGCGGGAGAGGGGCATGTCTGTCTCCCGCTTTCACGTCTGGTGGTGGATGAGAAAATGCCTCCGGCTCTGCAGGCGTGTTTCGCGCTGCTGGGTGATGCAGTGGACTGGCAGGACATATTACTTCGCTCGCCTGCCGTCAGCGGCGCCGATACCGGGACGCCAATGATTTTGACGGGCGAGCGTTTGTATCTGAACCGGCTGTGGCGTAACGAACTGACGGTGGCGCGCTTTTTCAGCGAGACCAATGCTCCGCTCCCGTGCGATGAAGCACTGATCCGGCAAACGCTGGATACGCTGTTTACCTCTGACGACGCGACAGACTGGCAGAAAGTGGCGGCAGCGGTGGCGTTAACGCGGCGGATATCGGTGATTTCTGGCGGTCCGGGTACCGGTAAAACGACCACCGTGGCAAAGCTGCTTGCCGCGCTGATTCAGTTATCGGGTGAACAAAAGTGTCGTATTCGCCTGGCGGCACCCACCGGTAAAGCGGCTGCACGTCTGACGGAGTCGTTAGGCGGGGCGCTGCAAAAACTGCCGCTTAGCGGGGATCAGCTTGCGCTTTTCCCTAACGAGGCCAGTACGCTGCACCGCTTGCTTGGCGCACAGCCGGGTAGCCAGCGTCTGCGCTACCATGCCGGTAACCCGCTGCATCTGGACGTGCTGGTAGTGGATGAAGCGTCGATGATTGACCTGACGATGATGTCGCGGTTGATTGATGCGTTACCGCCGCACGCGCGCGTCATTTTCCTCGGCGACCGCGATCAGCTAGCCTCCGTGGAGGCCGGGGCCGTGCTGGGCGATATTTGCACCTATGCCAGCCTGGGGTATACCGCTGAACGCGCCGAGGAGCTGGCGCGCCTGACCGGATGTTCGCTCGCGGCTGAAAATCATTTACTTGCGGGGGCGCTGCGCGACAGCCTGTGTTTGCTGCAAAAAAGCTACCGTTTTGGCAGCGACTCCGGCATTGGCCAGCTTGCGGCGGCGGTGAACCGGGGCGACCGCCACACCACCTGTGCGGTATTTGACGGTACCTTCACCGATATTGAGAAAAAATCGCTGCAAACCGGGGAAGAGTATCAGGCGATGCTCGATGACGCCCTGCTGGGGTATCAACATTTTCTGACGTGCGTACAGCAGCAAAGCACGCCGGAGCAGGTTATTGCCGCGTTTGGCGAATACCAGCTGCTCTGCGCGCTGAGGGAAGGACCCTTTGGCGTCAGCGGCCTGAACGACAGGCTGGAACAGCTGCTGGCGCAAAAGCGTAAAATCAACCGTACTCCGCACTCGCGCTGGTATGAAGGCCGGCCGGTGATGATCTCCCGCAACGACAGCGCGCTGGGGTTGTTTAACGGGGATATTGGGATTGCGCTCGATCGCGGACAGGGGCTCCGCGTCTGGTTCCAGATGCCGGACGGGAGCGTGAAGTCTTTCCAGCCCAGCCGTTTGCCCGAGCATGAAACCGCCTGGGCGATGACCGTGCATAAATCCCAGGGCTCTGAGTTTAACCATGCGGCGCTGATCCTGCCCACACAGCTTTCCCCCGTCGTTACCCGCGAGCTGATCTATACCGCCATTACGCGCGCGCGTCAGCGTCTGTCGCTCTATACCGATGAGCGGGTGCTGGTGCAGGCGATTGCCACCCGCACGGAACGCAGAAGCGGGCTGAGCGCGATATTTGAGTCTCTTTGAACGAAAGCCCTCGCCGGACGGTGAGGGCGTCGTATCATCCCAGGTCAGCCATCAGCACTTTTGAACGGCGCTGATAGTTGTACATCTCTTTTTTCGTTTCCGGCAGAGAATCAATATCCACCGGCGTGAACCCGCGCTCCTGGAACCAGTGAATGCTGCGCGTCGTCAGGACGAACAGCTTGCTCAGCCCCATCTGACGCGCCTGTGCCGCCACGCGCTCAAGCAGCATTTCGCCGCGTGAAGAGCTGCGGTAGTCCGGGTGCACCGCCACGCAGGCCATTTCTCCGATCTTCTCTTCCGGGAACGGGTAGAGCGCGGCGCAGGCAATGGTCAGATTATCGCGCTGGATAATGGTGAATTTGTCGATCTCCATCTCCAGCTGCTCGCGGGAGCGACGAACCAGAATACCCTGCTGTTCCAGCGGACGGATCAGCTCCAGAATACCGCCGATATCGTTGATGGTCGCGCGGCGAATCTGCTCCGCACTCTCCATCACAATCTGGGTGCCAATACCGTCGCGGGAGAACAGCTCCTGCAGCAGGGCTCCGTCTTCCTGATAGCTGATCAGGTGGCTGCGGCGCACGCCGCTGCGGCAGGCCTTCACGGCGCCGCGCAGGAAGCGGACGGTGCCGGAGTGGTAATCCCCCTCGGCTTCCAGCGCTTCAACGCGGGCCTGAGCTTCATTCGGAAAGAGTTCCGGCACAATCACCCCTTCATCGTTTACGACGCCCTGGGAGGAGCAAAACCCAATCATTTTTTCCGCCTTCAGCTTGATCGCCAGCTGGGTGGCAATCTCTTCGGACGTCAGGTTAAAGCTTTCGCCGGTTACGGAAACCGCCACCGGTCCCATCAGCACAATGGCACCGCTGTCGAGCTGACGGTGAATGGCCTCTTCATCAATACGACGAATGCGGCCGCTGTGGCAGTAATCCACGCCATCGTCCACCCCGAGCGGCTGGGCAATGATAAAGTTGCCGCTGACGACGTTGATATGCGCGCCCTGTAGCGGCGTGTTGTTCAGGCTCATCGACAGGCGAGCGGTAATATCCAGCTGCAGCAGCCCCGCCGCCTGTTTCACCAGCTCAAGGGTTTTGGCATCCGTAACGCGGGTGTGTTTGTGGTAAATCGGCTCGTGGTGGTGGGCGGCCAGGTTGGCGTCAATCTGCGGACGCGCGCCATAGACCACCACAAGGCGGATCCCGAGGCTGTGCAGCAGGCCAATGTCATTGACGATGCTGGAAAAATTTTCATGCTCGATGGCTTCGCCGCCCAGCATGATGACAAACGTTTTTCCCCGGTGGGCGTTGATATAGGGAACAGAATGGCGGAATCCCTGGACCAGTTCGGTTCTACGTTCCTTCACCATGACACAACCCTTAATGAATGTTTATTCGTAATTTCTGTATTTTTATTCGATTGTGGGCGCGTGTGCAAGTGCAAATTTTCTGCGACACACAGAAAATAATAAGTAATCCGTGCGTTAACGTATGATTGTTTACCCTTTTATAGATGACAGTTTATGCGTCATTCGTTAAAGTTTTCGGTCAATCTGCACTTTTGTATATCAGTTTGTTTTCTTGCTCGGGAGAAGCATGTCGGGATCCAATTCAGCAATAAGCCGCCGCCGTTTGTTAAAAGGGGCCGGGGCAATGTGGTTGCTTAGCGTCAGCCAGGTCGGTCTTGCCGCCACGAGTCAGGTGGTGGCGGTGCGCGTCTGGCCGTCGTCGACCTATACGCGCGTGACGGTTGAATCCAATCGCGTGCTGAAATATAAGCAATTTGCCCTCAGCAACCCTGAACGCGTGGTGGTGGATCTCGAAGGGGTGAACCTCAACTCCGTGCTGAAAGGCATGGCGGCGCAGATCCGCGGTGACGATCCGTTTATTAAATCGGCGCGCGTCGGGCAGTTTGATCCGCAAACCGTGCGCATGGTGTTTGAGCTTAAGCAGAACGTTAAGCCGCAGCTGTTCGCCCTGGCGCCCGTCGCGACGTTTAAAGAGCGTCTGGTGATGGATCTCTACCCGGCGAATGCGACGGATATTCAGGATCCGCTTCTCGCCCTGCTGGAGGATTACAACAAAGGCGATCTTCAGCGTCAGGTGCCGCCTGCGCAAAGCGGCCCGCAGCCGGGGAAAGCAGGGCGCGATCGTCCGATTGTGATCATGCTCGATCCCGGCCACGGCGGCGAAGACTCCGGAGCGGTGGGGAAATACCATACGCGTGAAAAAGACGTGGTGCTGCAAATTGCCCGTCGTCTGAAGGCGTTAATTGATAAAGAGGGCAATATGCGCGCCTACATGACGCGCAATGAGGATGTCTTTATTCCGCTGAAGGTGAGGGTGGCGAAAGCGCAGAAGCAGCGTGCCGATCTGTTCGTCTCGATCCATGCGGATGCCTTTACCAGCCGCCAGCCGAGCGGCTCGTCGGTGTTTGCGCTCTCAACCAAAGGTGCGACCAGTACCGCGGCGCGATACCTTGCGGACACCCAGAACGCCTCGGATCTGATCGGTGGCGTGAGCAAAAGCGGCGACCGCTACGTTGACCACACCATGTTCGACATGGTGCAGTCCCTGACCATTAACGACAGCCTTAAGTTTGGTAAAGCGGTGCTGGGCAAGCTGGGGAACATCAATAAGCTGCATAAAAATAGCGTTGAGCAGGCCGGGTTTGCGGTGCTGAAGGCACCGGATATTCCGTCCATACTGGTCGAAACCGCGTTTATCAGTAACGTGGAAGAAGAGCGTAAGCTCAAGACGGCAAAGTTCCAGCAGGAGGTTGCGGAGTCGATTCTGGCGGGGATACGGGCGTATTTCTCAGACGGAGCGACGCTGGCGCGGCGCGGGTAGGTTTTAAGCCGGGTGTAACGCCCGGCAGATTCACAAACGGCAGATACAAAAAAACACCCTTAAGGGTGTTTATTGTTTTTAGAAGTGTTGGTTGCGGGGGCCGGATTTGAACCGACGACCTTCGGGTTATGAGCCCGACGAGCTACCAGGCTGCTCCACCCCGCGTCCGTGGATGCGCACTATACTCGGATAGGTTTGTGATGCAACCCCTTTTTCACATAAATCATTAACTTTGTATGTAAATTGAACGGCGTTGCGGCATTTGGAATATTTTTTGCTCAGAATTTGCCAAAGGGCATGCGATCGCATTTCATTCGCTTTGTCGGTTTGTTATCTTCATCACGCGGAAATGGGCAACTTAAAGACGAGATATAATGAAAGGACGTTGGGCGAAGTATCTGATGACGGGCGCAATGGTAGCGATTCTTGCGGCCTGTTCTTCCAAACCGACCGATCGCGGTCAGCAGTATAAAGACGGGAAGTTATCCCAGCCTTTCTCTTTAGTAAATCAGCCTGACGCCGTTGGCGCGCCGATCAACGCCGGGGATTTCTCCGAGCAGGTCTACCAGATCCGTAACGCGTCGCCGCGTCTGTATAGCTCACAGAACAATGTTTATAGCGCGGTACAGGACTGGCTGAAGGCGGGCGGCGATACGCGCAACATGCGCCAGTTTGGTATTGATGCCTGGCAGATGGAAGGGGCGGATAATTACGGCAACGTCCAGTTCACCGGCTATTACACGCCCGTGGTTCAGGCGCGACACACGCGCCAGGGCGAGTTCCAGTACCCTATCTACCGTATGCCGCCAAAACGCGGCCGTCTGCCGTCCCGCGCCGAAATCTACGCCGGTGCGCTGAGCGAAAACTACGTCCTGGCCTACAGCAACTCCCTGATGGATAACTTCATCATGGACGTGCAGGGCAGCGGCTACATTGACTTTGGCGACGGTTCGCCGCTCAACTTCTTCAGCTATGCCGGGAAAAACGGCCATGCCTACCGCAGCATCGGTAAGGTGCTGATCGACCGCGGCGAAGTGAAGAAAGAAGATATGTCGATGCAGGCGATCCGCGAGTGGGGCGAAAAGCACAGTGAAGCCGAGGTGCGCGAGCTGCTGGAGCAGAACCCGTCGTTTGTCTTCTTTAAACCACAAAACTTTGCCCCGGTTAAAGGCGCCAGCGCCGTGCCGCTGATTGGTCGCGCGTCGGTGGCATCGGATCGTTCTATCATTCCTGCGGGTACCACGCTGCTGGCGGAAGTCCCTCTGCTCGACAACAACGGCAAGTTCAACGGCAAGTATGAGCTGCGTCTGATGGTAGCCCTGGATGTGGGCGGAGCGATTAAGGGCCAGCACTTTGATATCTATCAGGGCATTGGCCCTGACGCAGGCCATCGCGCAGGCTGGTATAACCACTACGGACGCGTATGGGTGCTGAAGGCGGCGCCGGGCACCGGAAACGTATTCAGCGGCTGATTGTGGTATTCTGAGCGCAATACGGATTACTGTTCAGGGTGAGGAAAACCTCACCCTTTTTACATCTGAGGTTTTATGTCTGTGGTAATCAGCGATGCCTGGCGCCAGCGTTTTGGCGGCACGGCACGTCTCTATGGTGAAAAAGCCCTGCAGCTGTTTGCGGATGCGCACGTCTGCGTCGTGGGCATTGGCGGTGTCGGTTCCTGGGCGGCGGAAGCGCTGGCGAGAACCGGTATTGGCGCGATCACGCTGATTGATATGGATGACGTTTGTGTGACCAACACTAACCGTCAGATCCACGCCCTGCGTGATAGCGTCGGCCTGGCGAAGTCCGAGGTGATGGCGGATCGTATTCGTCTCATCAACCCGGAGTGCCGCGTGACGGTGATCGACGACTTTGTAACGGCAGATAACGTCGCGGAGTACATGAGCAAAGGCTACAGCTACGTGATTGACGCCATTGACAGCGTGCGGCCAAAAGCGGCGCTGATCGCGTACTGCCGTCGTTACAAGGTGCCGCTGGTCACGACGGGCGGCGCGGGCGGGCAAATCGATCCCACGCAGATCCAGGTGGCCGACCTGGCGAAAACCATTCAGGATCCGCTGGCGGCCAAGCTGCGTGAACGCCTGAAGAGCGACTTCAACGTGGTGAAGAACAGCAAGGGCAAGCTGGGCGTCGACTGCGTTTTCTCCACCGAAGCGCTGGTCTACCCGCAGGCGGATGGTTCAGTCTGTGCGATGAAAAGCACGGCGGAAGGGCCAAAACGCATGGACTGCGCGTCAGGCTTTGGGGCGGCCACCATGGTAACCGCCTCCTTTGGTTTTGTGGCGGTCTCTCACGCCCTGAAGAAGATGATGGCGAAGGCGGAACGTCAGGCCTGAGCCTGACGGGCTGCGTCCAGCACCGCGTCGCTGAGCGCGATCAGGCCATGGCCGCGCGAGGCGCTAAGCTGCGCGCGCAGCCCCAGCTCGTCGAACAGCGCCAGCGGCGAGTGTGCCAGCAGCTCCGCCGCGCTTTTCCCTTCTATGGCGGTTAACAATACCGCCAGCAAACCCCGGACGATGCGCCCTTCGCTGTCGCCGAAGAAATGCAGCTTCTCGCCGGAGACGCTTACGCCCAGCCAGACGCGGTTTTCGCAGCCCGCAATCTCTTTCGCCTGCGCTTTAAGATCGTCTGAAAGGGCAGGGAGCTGTTTGCCCAGCAGGATCAGCTGTCGATATTTATCTTCCCACTGCTGGAGCGGGGCGAAGGTCTGTTTTAAGGTCTCTTCTGTGATGACGGTGCCAAACGGATGTCCGGCTAAAGCAGCGCTAGTCATTAATCCACCAGTATTTCAAGGGCGCGGTCAACGGCGCTAACCAGCGCGTCGACGTCGCTTTGGGTGTTATACGGCGCAAACGAGGCGCGCAGGGTACCGGTAACGCCGAGCGCCGCCAGCAGCGGCTGGGCGCAGTGCTGTCCGGCACGCAGGGCAATGCCGTATCCGGCCAGCAGCGTCACCATATCGCTATGATGCACGCCCGCAAAATCAAAGGCGAGCAGGCTGGAATCCTGCACGCGGAACGAGCGGAAACCCGGGCGTTTTTTAAGTTCTTCTTCGGCAAGAGTGGCTAGACCCCGGCTCCAGCTTTCGGCCTGTCCACTGTCCGTTTCAGCCAGCCATTCCAGCGCCGCGCTTAAGCCAATGACGCCCGCCACGTTCGGCGTGCCGGCTTCCAGACGATAGGGGACATCCTGCGTTTTGAAGCCATTGAACGACACTTCGGTAATCATTTTGCCGCCGCCGAGCCACGGCGTCATTTTTGCCAGCAGCTCCGGCTTACCGTACAGCGCGCCAATTCCGGTCGGCCCGTAAAGCTTGTGTCCGGAGAAGGCATAGAAGTCGATATCCAGCGCCTGCACATCAGCAGGGAAATGGACCACGCCCTGAGCGCCGTCGACCACCACCACCACGCCGCTGGCATGGGCAATCTCAATGGCGCGAGCCAGATCCGGACAGCCGCCGGTGACGTTGGACATCTGCCCCAGCGCCAGAATGCGGCTGCGTGGCGTAATCAGTTCAGGTAAACGCGCCACGTCTGGCAGTAAGTCTGCACCCAGCGGGAGCTTTACAACGCGCGCCCCCGTTTGCTCCGCCACCATCAGCCAGGGCACCAGGTTAGCGTGGTGTTCCGCCTCGCTGACGATGATTTCATCCCCCTGCTGAAGCAGTGGGCGAGCATAGCACTGGGCCACCATATTGATGGCTTCGGTCGTACCGCGCGTCCAGACGATATTTTTCCCGCTTTCGGCATTAATCAGGCGTGCAACCTGATCCCGTGCGGCTTCATAGCGCGCGGTCAGGCGCTGCGCTTCGGCAAACTGGCTGCGATGTACGTTGCCGGCGCTCAGGCTGTAGAACTGCTGCGTGGCCTCGATCACCGCCTGAGGCTTCAGGGCCGTGGCGGCGCTATCAAGGTAAATACCGGCATCGGCCAGCGCCGGAAACTGTGCGCGAAACTGCGCAGGACTGAAAGCGTTCATGGAATTCCTCGTGTCGATAGAGAGATCGTCGCGCAATTTCAGCGGCAGGGCAAGGAGGTTGATATCTATCAGATTCGTCTGCTTATCCTGGCGACCTCGAAAAAGCAGGTTATGCTAAATAGTGTTAGGCGGATGTTTTAGCCTGTTATAAATCGAGGTTTGAATAGCATTAATTGCTAAAGGAGAATAATCATGAATAAGACAGCTGCAATCATTTCTGCCTGTGCGTTTACTTTTGCCCTGAGCGCCTGTTCTGGTAACAACTACGTGATGCACACAAACGATGGTCGTTCTATCGTTTCGGAAGGGAAACCGACTACCGATAACGATACCGGGATGATTTCGTACAAAGATGCTAACGGGAACAAGCAGCAGATCAACCGCACGGACGTGAAAGAGATGAAAGAGATCGAGCATTAACCGATCGCAGGCGAAAAAAAAGCACCGCAAATTGGCGGTGCTACATTAATCACTATGGACAGACAGGGTAAATGTACAGGAAGTGAAAAATTGGTAGCGTTGCTACCGTGGTCTGAATCGCAGACCAATTGCAAACACAACAACACAACATCACAACCGTAAGCCAAAAGCCCTTCAGAACACGCATTCCGAAAAAAGCTCTTCGTTCCGGCTCAGGAAGTGCCGCCACTATAGGTATTTGCTGGTAGTTCCTCAACGGACAAATTATAATGGCTCAGATAAAAAAAACTAATAGGTTAAACGTTGTTTCCTGTTTGTTAAATTCCGTTAACATCTAAGCCAGATAACCATGTCAAAGCGATTGCCACCCCTTAATGCATTACGCGTTTTTGATGCAGCAGCACGTCACCTGAGCTTCACCCGTGCGGCAGATGAGCTTTTTGTGACACAGGCCGCAGTAAGTCATCAAATCAAGTCCCTGGAGGATTTCCTGGGCCTTAAGCTGTTCCGCCGACGCAATCGTTCCTTGCTGTTGACCGAAGAGGGGCAGAGCTATTTTCAGGATATTAAAGAGATTTTTTCCCAGCTTACGGAAGCCACGCGTAAGCTGCAGGCTCGCAGTGCAAAAGGTGCCCTGACTGTTAGTTTATTGCCCAGTTTTGCTATTCAGTGGCTGGTGCCAAGGCTCTCAAGCTTTAACTCAGCTTATCCGGGGATCGATGTTCGAATCCAGGCGGTGGATCGTCAGGAAGACAAGCTGGCGGATGATGTGGATGTCGCCATTTTTTATGGTCGCGGCAACTGGCCGGGCTTGCGCGTTGAAAAATTATACGCAGAATATCTGCTGCCGGTCTGTTCGCCGCTGCTTTTAACGGGCGACAAGGCGCTGAAAACACCCGCTGACCTGGCGCAGCATACGCTTTTACATGATGCCTCTCGCCGCGACTGGCAAACTTATACCCGTCAATTAGGTCTTAGTCATATAAACGTGCAGCAAGGCCCCATTTTTAGCCACAGTGCGATGGTGCTACAGGCTGCCATTCACGGACAGGGCGTGGCGTTGGCGAACAACGTGATGGCGCAGTCCGAAATTGAGGCAGGCCGTCTGGTTTGCCCTTTTAATGATGTACTGGTCAGCAAGAATGCGTTTTATCTGGTTTGTCATGACAGTCAGGCAGAACTGGGTAAAATAGCCGCCTTCCGGCAGTGGATACTGGCGAAAGCGGCAAGCGAGCAAGAAAAATTCCGCTTCAGGTATGAACAATAACGTTTGTGTGCCGGGCACGCATTAATTCAGGACTTAAACATGACCAGCCGATTCATGCTGATTTTTGCCGCGGTGAGTGGCTTTATTTTTGTTGCACTGGGCGCCTTTGGCGCGCACGTATTGAGCAAGACGTTGGGCGCCGTCGAGATGGGCTGGATCCAGACCGGCCTTGAATACCAGGCGTTCCATACCCTGGCTATTTTTGGGCTGGCGGTGGCGATGCAGCGCCGGATCAGCATCTGGTTTTACTGGAGTAGCGTATTTATGGCGCTGGGTACCGTGCTGTTCAGCGGCAGCCTTTACTGCCTGGCACTCTCGCATTTGCGCCTGTGGGCGTTTGTTACACCTGTCGGCGGCGTCAGCTTCCTGGCGGGTTGGGTATTAATGTTTATCGGAGCTATCCGTCTGAAACGCAAGGGCGTTGTTCATGAATAAGGTTGTTTTATATTGTCGCCCGGGGTTTGAGAAAGAGTGCGCCGCGGAAATTACCGATAAAGCGGCGAAGCGCGAAGTCTTCGGCTTTGCCCGCGTCAAAGAGAATGCGGGCTATGTGGTATTTGAATGTTATCAGCCTGAAGACGCCGACAAGCTGGCGCGCGAGCTGCCGTTCA
Organism: Enterobacter sp. 168J2; assembly: GCF_034107265.1. Classification (NCBI taxonomy): domain Bacteria; kingdom Pseudomonadati; phylum Pseudomonadota; class Gammaproteobacteria; order Enterobacterales; family Enterobacteriaceae; genus Enterobacter; species Enterobacter sp. 168J2. Next base: position 189,890 of record NZ_JAWNEB010000003.1, read on the forward strand.
GCTCGCTGATCTTCGCCCGCCAGATGTTCGTCGCGGGTGAACTGCTGAAAGATCTTCCGCCTGAAGATCGCATCACGCCTATTGTGGGCATGCTGCAGGGCGTGGTGGAGAAGGGCGGCGACCTGCGCGTTGAGGTTGCCGATACCAACGAAAGCAAAGAGCTGATGAAGTTTTGCCGTAAGTTCACCGTGCCGCTGCGTGCGGCGCTGCGTGACGCGGGCATACTGACAAACTACGAAACGCCGAAGCGTCCGGTGGTGCATATCTTCTTTATCGCACCGGGCTGCTGCTATGCGGGCTACTCGTTCACCAATAACAATTCGCCATTCTTTATGGGCATCCCGCGCCTGAAGTTCCCGGCAGATGCGCCGAGCCGCTCAACCCTGAAGCTGGAAGAGGCGTTTCACGTCTTTATCCCGGCAGACGAGTGGGATGAGCGTCTGGCTAACGGCATGTATGCCGTCGACCTTGGCGCGTGCCCGGGCGGCTGGACCTATCAGCTGGTGAAACGCAACATGTGGGTGTCGTCCGTGGATAACGGCCCAATGGCGCAAAGCCTGATGGACACCGGGCAGGTCACCTGGCTGCGTGAAGATGGTTTCCGCTATCGCCCAACCCGCAACAATATCTCGTGGATGGTGTGCGACATGGTGGAGAAGCCGGCGAAAGTTGCCGCGCTGATGGCCTCCTGGCTGGTGAACGGCTGGTGCCGTGAGACCATTTTCAACCTCAAGCTGCCGATGAAAAAGCGCTACGAGGAGGTATCCCAGAACCTGGCCTATATTCAGGCACAGCTGGATGAGCACGGTATTAACGTGGAGATCCAGGCGCGTCAGCTATACCACGACCGCGAAGAGGTGACGGTACACATTCGTCGCTGGTGGGCGGCTGTAGGTGGGCGTCGCGACGAGCGATAATTCAATGTTTCCCCTCACCCCGGCCCTCTCCCCAAAGGGGCGAGGGGGAAAAGACCGCACCGAGCAGTCCCCTCTCCCCTATGGGGAGAGGGTTAGGGTGAGGGGGATCTTAACGCTCTAACCTTAACTGCTGCAAATTCCCGTCCAGCTGTAAATCCGTCCGTAACGTCGCGACATCCCGGCAGATAAACGCCATCTCTTTATGCGCTTCCAGCTTTTTGCGCCACTTTTCCGGCACGTCATCCAGACGAGCGTAAATACCTTCCAGATTCTGAAAGTCCGTCAGCAGCTGGGCGGCGCTCTTTGGCCCGATGCCTGCAACTCCCGGAACCTTAGAACTGCTGATTCCCGCCAGACCCCAATAGTCAGGCAGTTGCTCTGGTGAGACGCCAAACTCGCTGGCGATGAAGGGGGCATCCAGCCAGCGTTTCTGGAAATAATCGCGAATGCGGATCGTGGGGGAGAGAAGCTGGCAGTAGCCTTTGTCGGTTGAAACGATCGTCGCCTGGTGTCCTGCGCTGGCCACTTTTACCGCAAGCGTCGCGGCCAGATCGTCAGCTTCATTGCCGTGTGCGCCCCAGCAGGGAACGCCGCGCTGCTCAAAGGCGGCACGCAGGGCGGGCATTTCGGCATGCAGATCGTCCGGCATCGGCGCGCGTCCGGCCTTGTAGTCAGGCAGGCGCTGATGTCGCCAGCCGCTGTTGCGCGCTTCGTCATCAAACACGGCCACGACGTGCGTCGGCTCGCTGTGGCGAATAAGCTGCTCCAGCGCGTGCAGGCAGGTGTCCTTGCAGGGCGTGCCCTGTACCGCATGGATACGGCGAATCAGATTAAGCGCGTCGACGATTAGCAAATGAACGGCCACAGATAATCTCCCTTCTATCTAATGCGTGAAGGGTAACACTGTCAGCAGCGTGAAACTATGAATGGAGGGGAAAACAGGAAGAAGCCTCGCAAAACGAGGCTTACTGAGAGGCTTAATCGCAGGTTACGATCTTCATCGCCAGGCCGCCGCGAGAGGTTTCGCGGTATTTGGCGTTCATATCTTTACCGGTTTCGTACATGGTTTCGATAACTTTATCGAGACAGACGCGCGGTTCGCTGGTGCGGCGCAGCGCCATACGCGCCGCGTTCACCGCCTTGACGGAGGCAATCGCGTTACGCTCGATGCACGGTACCTGTACCTGTCCGGCAACCGGATCGCAGGTCAGCCCCAGGTTATGTTCCATGCCGATTTCTGCAGCGATGCACACCTGCGCCGGGCTTGCGCCCAACAGCTCCGCCAGGCCCGCCGCCGCCATAGAGCATGCCACGCCGACTTCACCCTGACAGCCCACTTCCGCACCGGAAATGGAGGCGTTCATTTTATACAGCGAACCAATCGCGCTGGCGACCAGCAGGTAGCGCGCCAGGGAGTTCGCGTTCACTTCACGGATAAACTTGTCGTAGTACGCCAGCACGGCCGGAACGATACCGCAGGCACCGTTGGTCGGCGCCGTGACGACGCGGCCGCCTGCGGCGTTCTCTTCATTCACCGCCAGGGCGAACATGTTGATCCAGTCCACGACGGCCATCGGGTCCGTTGTCGTTTTGTCGGTGCTTACCAGCATACGCCGCAGCGCCGCCGCACGACGCGGTACGCGAAGCTTGCCCGGCAGAACGCCTTCGGTGGTGATCCCGCGCTCAATGCCGCCGCGCATCACGTCCCAGACGCTAGAGAAGTGCTGTTCCAGCTCCTCTTTGCTGTGAAGGGCCAGCTCGTTTTTCATCATCAGGCCGGAGAGGGAAAGACCCGTCTCATGGCAGTGGCGCTGGAGGTCCGCCGCGGTTTTGTACGGATACGGCACCTCAACAGTAGAGTTACTGGTTTGACCAAAGTGGTCTTCGTCGACGATAAAGCCGCCGCCGATGGAGTAATACGTCTGGCTGTATACCGCTTTGTCGCCGGCCAGCGCGGTAATGCGCATGCCGTTTTCGTGCAGCGACAGGTTGTCCGCATGGAAATTCATGCAGTGGTCAACCGGAAATTCAACCTCATGCTCACCGTTCGCCAGCAGCAAACGACCGTGGGTGTTCACGTCCTGGATGAAGCCAGGGATCGCGTCAATATCAACGGTATCCGGCAGATTTCCCGCCAGGCCCATGATAATGGCGATATCGGTATGGTGGCCTTTCCCGGTCAGGGAAAGCGAGCCGTACACATCGACAACCACGCGGGTGATGTCGTGCAGAATGCCGCGTGCAATCAAGTCATCCGTGAACTGCTTACCGGCTTTCATTGGTCCGACGGTGTGAGAGCTGGAAGGACCAATACCGATTTTGAAAATATCGAATACGCTAATCATGATGCGTCCATTGCTTTCAGTCAGAGGGGGAGGAGTGCGCCGCCCGAAGGCGGCGCGGGCGTTCATCAGAACATGGTGTACAGGGAGTAGAAGATCGCAGAGATAGCGATAAGACCCATGATCACCACAAACACGTTGCTGACCTGGCCGCTGTACTTGCGCATGGCAGGCACTTTCTGAATCGCGTACATCGGCATCAGGAACAGAATCATCGCGATAACCGGGCCACCCAGGGTTTCAATCATGCCCAGGATGCTTGGGTTCAGGGTCGCTACCGCCCAGGTGGTGAGCAGCATGAACAGTGCAGTGATTTTGTTCAGCTTGTTGATTTCAATGCTCTTGCCTTTACCGCGCAGAGATTTAATCACCATACCGTTGAAGCCTTCACGTGCGCCCAGGTAGTGGCCCAGGAAGGATTTGGTGATGGCGATCATCGCGATGATCGGTGCCATCCACGCAATCAGCGGCGCGTTAAAGTGGTTCGCCAGGTAAGACAGAATAGAGATGTTTTGCTCTTTCGCTGCCGCCAGGTCCGCCGGTGAGAGGCTCAGTACGCAGCTGAAGACGAAGAACATAACGGTCAGCACCATCATTACGTGAGCGCGGGCCAGGATGCTGGAGCACTTCTTCTCTGCGCCATTACCGTACTCTTCGCGTTTCGCCACGGCGAAAGAGGAGATGATTGGAGAGTGGTTGAAGGAGAAGACCATTACCGGGATCGCCAGCCACAGAGTCATCAGCAGGCCGTTACCGGTCGCAGACGCGCTGCTCAGGGACAGGGTTTCCAGCGCCGCGCCGTTCCACTGTGGGATCAGGTAGCAGGCCAGAAGCATCAGCGCAGCCACAAACGGGAAGACCAGCACGCTCATGGCTTTAACAATCATCTGCTCGCCGAAGCGCACGATGGTCATCATGCCGACGATCAGGATCAGAGACAGAATGGCACGCGGTGGCGGCGTCATGTGCAGCTGGTGCGTCATGAAGCTTTCAACGGTGTTGGTGATTGCCACGCTGTAAACCAGCAGAATAGGGTAAATCGCGAAGAAGTAGAGCAGGGTAATCAGTTTACCTGCGCCTACGCCGAAATGCTCTTCAACCACTTCGGTGATGTCTTCGCCCGGGTTTTTACCGGACAGCACGAAGCGGGTCAGACCGCGGTGTGCGAAGAAGGTCATCGGGAAGGCGATGATGGCCATAATGATCAGCGGAATCAGACCGCCGACGCCTGCGTTGATAGGAAGGAACAGTACACCAGCGCCGATTGCCGTGCCGTAAAGGCCCAGCATCCACATGGTATCCGTTTTGCGCCAACCACTTCGGGAATCAATCGAAGCAACGGTGCTGGTTTGAGTGGTTTCCATCTGTATCTCCTGGAGGAAGCAAATTGTCAGGTTTTTAGTCAAATCCGATGAAAAAGTGCCTGACGGTAATATGAAATTCGTTCAGTGACGGTTTTTTAATAATTTTCGCCCGTAACTATTGGCGGGCGGAAAGATACATTCTCGTTATGAATCTATCAGTGATCGCGATCCCAAATGCAATAATCCACTTATGATGTGGGCATCTTTAGACCATTTATCTGTTAAAAAAACATCAAATAGAATTTACGCGCGCGAAGGCTACCACCAACGACATGTGAGCTAAAAGAGCGGCCCGCGAGATAGGTGTCTTTCGCTTTAAAGATATGGATTTTTAGGATTTTCTGGCAGGTAATTTAGTTTAAGGCTGATAAATTACGGTTGTTAAATGGAGGTAATCGATTGCGTTTGCCGTCAGTTTGTTAAAGTTATAAGTGAAGCCTATGAATTGATTCGGTAATAAAAAAAGCCGGGACCCGCTATAGGGTGCCCCGGCTTTGAGGAGAAGAAGCTGAGGGTTACGTGCAGATTTCGTAGCACGGAATGTAGGCTGAACCCGGCAACTTCATGCGGTGTTGAGCCACAAAGCCCTGCAGCATGTCGTCCATACGGCGCATCATTTCCGGGTCACCGTGGATCTTGTACGGACCATACTGCTCAATCGCGCGGATGCCCATCTCCTTCACGTTGCCAGCCACAATCCCGGAGAAGGCGCGACGCAGGTCGGCGGCCAGCACTTCCACCGGCTGGTCCGGGTAGAGTTTCAGGTTCGCCATATTTTCATGGGTCGGCTCGAACGGGATCTGCAGGTCAGGCGCAATACGGATTGACCAGTTAAAGCTGTAGGCATCGCCGGTATCACGACGATTCTCTTTCACCAGCGGCATCGCTTTTTTCATCTGGCGCGCCACTTCCGCCGCGTCATCAATGATGATGCGGTAGTGACGACGCGCGGCTTCGCCCAGCGTATGCACGATAAACTCGTCCAGCACGCGGAAGTAGTCGGCGCTCTCTTTTGGCCCGGTCAGGATCAGCGGCAGAACCTGATCTTTGTTGGCCGGGTTCATCAGAATCCCCAGCAGATAGAGCAGCTCTTCCGCCGTTCCCACGCCGCCCGGGAAGATGATAATCCCGTGAGCGATACGGACAAACGCCTCAAGACGCTTCTCGATATCCGGCATGATAATCAGCTCATTGACCAGCGGGTTAGGCGGCTCAGCGGCAATGATTGACGGCTCGGTCATGCCGATAAACCGCCCCTCTTTGTAACGCTGCTGCGCGTGACCCACCGCTGCACCCTTCATTGGCGCTTCCATTGCACCCGGACCGCAGCCGGTACAGATATTCAGCTCGCGCAGGCCAAGCTGCGTTCCGACCCGGCGGGCATAGAGATACTCGGTTTCGTTAATCGAGTGGCCGCCCCAGCAGACGACCATGTTCGGTGCTTCGCCAACGTGCAGGGCACGGGCGTTGCGCAGAATAGAGAACACCAGGTTGGTGATATGGACCGAGCTTTCCAGGTCGAGATGCTGGAAGCGGCCTGCGTTGTGGATCTGCCCGTTTACAAACAGGATGTCACGCAGCACCGCAAACAGGTTAGCCTGAAGGGAACGAATGATACGCCCGTCGACAAAGGCCTCTTCCGGCGGGTTGATCACTTCCAGCTTCACGCCGCGCTCGCGGCGCAGCACGTTAATATCAAAGCTTTCGAAGCGGGACAGCAGTTCTTTACTGTTATCTGTCAGGCTTCCGGAGTTCAGTACGGCAAGTGAACAGTTACGAAACAGTTGATAAAGATCGCTGCTGGCCGTGCGTTTAAGCATGTCCACTTCCAGCTGCGACAACATATCCATTGAGCCAAGCGGGCTAATATGTGTAATCAAGTGAGCTCCTTATGGGACGATTATCGTCATTCCCTTTGATTACAATAGCCCTGCCGCGTGACGTTTCACAACACTTCGGCGGAATACCGCACGCATATTGTGAAAATATTTATATTATTGACGCACCAGCCGGCCCGTTGCGGGCACAAAATCGGTGTTGGTGCGCCACGGGTTAATGTCCAGCCCGCCACGGCGGGTATAGCGCGCGTAAACGCTCAGCTTCTCCGGCTGGCAGAAACGCTGAATATCGTTAAAAATACGCTCCACGCACTGCTCGTGAAATTCGTTGTGGTGGCGGAAAGACACCAGATAGCGCAGCAGCTTTTCCCGGTCAATTTTCGGGCCGCGGTACTGGATCTGCACCGAGCCCCAGTCCGGCTGATGGGTAATCAGGCAGTTGGACTTCAGCAGATGGCTGACCAGCGTCTCTTCAACCACTTTTCCGCTCGCCGCGTTTTCGAGGTAATCGGCGCTGAATTCATAATTCTCCACCTCGATGTCCTGCTCGTCGATGCAGGTTCCGTGGAAGTGGGCAATCGGCTGTCCCTCCAGCTCGTGCAGGCGGTACAGTGAAACGCTTACCTTTCCCTGTGCGCAGGCGGTTAAATCGCGCTCCAGCGTCTGCTGAACCTCATCCCAACTGTTGAATTTGCTCTGGTTAAAGCTGTTGAGGTAGAGCTTAAAGCTTTTGGATTCCACCAGGTTCTGACTGGCGTAATCCAGCTCAACGTGGCCGACCGCCACCTGAGGCAGGCCGCGCGCGTTAAGCCAGGAGAGTTCGTACAGCGTCCAGATATCGCCGCCGACAAACGGCAATGCGTCCGCATGCAGTCCAAGCGGATCGCGGTTCAGGCTGCGCGGCACGCCCTGCAGCAGGCCTGCATCGTAGGTATCGCGGTAATCGGTCGATTTACCCAGCGTTAGGCCGGTTAACGCCTGATGATTTTCGTAAGACATGTTTCATAGCCACTTTACAGGTACACTTATGGGCAGAGTTTATCCTGTCTTACAAGAAGAGAGAAATCGGTGGACATCGAAACTGCAAATGCCCTTACTACCTTTACGACCCGCTATTGCGAAGCATGGCATGTAAAGCACGGAACATGGCCGCAAAGCGCTGATTTATATGGCGTGCCGTCGCCGTGCATTATCTCTTCGCAGGATGACTATGTTATCTGGCAGCCGAAGCCCAATACCGCTGAGCAAAATGTAAATGCGGTTGAACGGGCTATGGACCTTGTGGTACAACCAGCGGTTCACGCGTTTTATGCCGCGCAGTTTGCAGGGGATATGCCCGCGCGCTTTGGTGATGTGACGCTGACGCTGTTGCAGACCTGGAGCGAAGACGATCTGCAGCGTGTTCAGGAAAACCTGATTGGTCACCTGGTCACGCAAAAACGCCTTAAGCTTTCCCCGACGCTCTTTATTGCCACGCTGGACAGCGAACTGGATGTGATATCCGTCTGCAACCTGTCCGGGGAAGTGATTAAAGAGACCATCGGTACCCGCAATCGCGAAACGCTCGCCCCCTCTCTTGCGGATTTCCTTACCCGGCTTGAGCCACTTCTGTAATCCATGATGCTACGACGCGTGTGAGAGATCTCTTACAAGGTTTGTGAGAGATCGCTGGATCATTCAGTATTGCCTTATTTAATTCAGATTAATATCACCCTGTTTTTCAAAGAATTAGTTGTTCATCGCATCTTTTTTAGGGATTTCTTACGGCTTACAGTGCTGCAAGGGTGGGTTGTAAGACGAAGCGGAATAGCGGATTCTATCTTCGTCGACAGGACGCCGACACGAGAAACGAACATCAGGATGATGGCGTTTCTTACCCAGGACACGTCAGGATGGCGCTGCAGGAAGGCTTCAGGATGAAGCAAAAGGATAACGCAGGACGCGTAAGGGACACCTCCAGGAAGGAGAACGAGAACCGAACAGGATGGTCGGTGGGTCAGGAAGGCCAGGACGTTTCAGGATGAAACAAACACGTCAGGAAGATGTGTGCAGGATGCAAAAGGTAGAAGGATGACCACGCCTTCGGGCATCAGGAAAAGTTGTCACGGAAGAGCAGGGAGCACGAATTGTAGCTGGAATGCTGCGAAACGAACCGGGAGCACTGTTTTTACAGTGCTCCCTTTTTTATTTCTGTCTTCCGCAATGCTATGCTGCGCGCCGTTCACTTTTTCAGTTGAGGTTACTATGACGCAACACGATAGCGTTCGTGCTCAGTTGCACGCCATCGAAGCCCTTTTGCGCCAGCATCAGCTGTGGCAGGAGACCGCGCCGAATCCGGAAGCGTTCGCCAGTACCCAGCCATTCTGCCTGGATACGCTGGCACCGTTCGAGTGGCTCCAGTGGGTATTAATTCCGCGCATGCACGCGCTGCTGGAAGGCGGCCACCCGCTGCCGCAGGCGTTTGCCGTTTCTCCCTATTATGAAATGGCGCTTGAGGCGACGCACCCTGCGCGTGATGTGATGCTGGTTGAGCTGGAAAAACTGGGCGCCCTGTTTGCCGGTGAAGAGGCATGACGCTGGAAATCCTCTATCAGGACGAGTGGCTGGTGGCGGTGAATAAACCGTCTGGCTGGCTGGTGCACCGCAGCTGGCTGGATCGCGACGAGAAAGTGGTGGTGATGCAAACCGTACGCGACCAGATTGGTCAGCATGTTTTTACCGCCCATCGTCTCGACAGGCCCACTTCCGGCGTGCTGCTGATGGGGCTTTCCAGCGAGGCGGGCCGATTGCTGGCGCAGCAGTTCGAGCAGCACCAGATCCAGAAGCGCTACCACGCGATCGTTCGTGGCTGGCTGACCGAATCCGCCACGCTGGACTATCCGCTGGTGGAGGAGCTGGACAAAATCGCCGATAAATTTGCCCGCGATGACAAAGGCCCGCAGCCCGCGGTGACGGACTATCGCGGCATGGCGACAACGGAAATGCCGGTGGCAACCAGCAAATTCCCCACCACGCGCTACAGCCTGGTTGAGCTTTTGCCCAAAACCGGACGCAAGCACCAGCTTCGCCGCCACCTTGCGCACCTGCGCCACCCGATAATTGGCGACAGCAAGCACGGCGATCTGCGCCAGAACCGCAGCGCGGCAGAGCACTTTGGCTGTAACCGGCTGATGCTGCACGCCAGCGAGCTTAGCCTGACTCACCCGTTTACCGGTGAACCACTGATTATTCACGCTGGGCTGGACGACGTCTGGATGCAGGCGCTGTCACAGTTTGGCTGGCGGGGACAACTCCCCGAAAATGAAAGGGTTGAGTTTGTATCGGGCAACGTTCAGGATGAACGGTAAGCGCAATAATTACGGGAGCAAAGCATGGCTGAAGTAGGCATTTTTGTCGGCACGATGTACGGCAACTCGCTGCTGGTAGCGGAAGAGGCTGAAGCGATTTTGGCAAGCCAGGGCCATAAAGCCACGGTCTATGAAGACCCGGAGCTGGCGGACTGGGAAAAGTATAAAGATAAATACATTCTGGTGGTGACCTCCACCACCGGTCAGGGCGATCTTCCGGACAGCATCGTGCCGCTTTTCCAGGGCATTAAAGACCAGCTTGGCTACCAGCCAGACGTTCACTACGGCATCATTGCCCTGGGCGATAGCTCATACGCCAACTTCTGCGGCGGCGGCAAGCAGTTCGATGCGCTTCTTCAGGAACAGAGCGCCCAGCGCGTCGGCGAGATGCTGCTGATTGATGCCGGAGAGCATCCTGAACCCGAAAGCGAGTCGAACCCGTGGGTTGAACACTGGGCGACGCTCCTTAAATAGTTTTCCTGGCCGGGTAGGCATAGCCGCCACCCGGCAAAACACTCCGCACCAAGCGCCAATTCCGTGAACCACCTTCCACTCACCTGGGCTTATGCCATAAACAACCTCTCACATGCCCATTAATACTGTGTTATTGCACGGTGAGAGAACGCGTCACTCCTTCATATACTTCTCCGGTCACAATAAAACGGCTTCAGGCCGTACTAAAACGACAAAACTTATCTCATTCTGATTACCCTACCGGTGCTGTACAGAATGAACAGGCGAAAGCTATGTTTCAGGAGTGCAACAATGAGTACATTAAGCCACGCAGCGAGCGGCGCTGAAAAGCGCACCAATGCCCGCTACTGGATAGTGGTGATGCTGTTTATCGTCACGTCCTTTAACTATGGTGACCGCGCCACGCTGTCGATTGCCGGCTCGGAAATGGCAAAAGACATCGGCCTTGATCCGGTGGGCATGGGTTACGTTTTCTCTGCATTCTCATGGGCCTACGTTATCGGCCAAATTCCTGGCGGCTGGCTGCTGGACCGTTTTGGCTCTAAACGCGTCTATTTCTGGTCCATCTTTATCTGGTCTGCTTTTACCCTTTTGCAGGGTTTCGTCGATATCTTCAGCGGCTTCGGCATTATCGTGGCGCTTTTTACGCTGCGCTTCCTGGTGGGCCTGGCGGAAGCCCCTTCCTTCCCGGGCAACAGCCGCATCGTCGCGGCCTGGTTCCCGGCTCAGGAGAGGGGAACGGCGGTGGCAATTTTTAACTCCGCCCAGTATTTCGCGACGGTGATCTTTGCGCCCATTATGGGCTGGCTGACGCATGAGGTGGGCTGGTCGCACGTCTTCTTCTTCATGGGCGGGCTTGGGATCGTCATCAGCTTTATCTGGCTGAAAGTGATCCACGAACCGAATCAGCACCCTGGCGTGAACAAGAAGGAGTTGGAATACATTGCCGAGGGCGGGGCGCTGATCAACATGGATCAGAAATCTGACAAAGCAAAAGTCCCGTTCAGCCAGAAATGGGCGCAGATCAAACAGCTCGTCGGCTCGCGCATGATGATCGGTATCTATCTCGGCCAGTACTGTATCAACGCCTTAACCTACTTCTTTATCACCTGGTTCCCGGTTTACCTGGTGCAGGCGCGCGGCATGTCGATCCTGAAGGCGGGGTTTGTCGCCTCGGTCCCGGCAATCTGCGGCTTCATCGGCGGCGTGCTTGGCGGGGTCATTTCCGACTGGCTGATGCGCCGCACGGGTTCGCTGAACATCGCGCGTAAAACGCCGATTGTGCTCGGCATGCTGCTCTCCATGACCATGGTGTTCTGTAACTACGTCAGCGCCGAGTGGATGATTATCGGCTTTATGGCGATGGCCTTCTTCGGCAAAGGGATTGGCGCGCTGGGCTGGGCGGTGATGGCGGATACGGCACCGAAAGAGATCAGCGGCCTGAGCGGCGGCCTGTTCAATATGTTCGGCAACGTTTCCGGGATTGTTACGCCTATCGCTATCGGCTACATCGTCGGCACCACGGGATCTTTCAACGGCGCGCTGATCTACGTCGGCGTGCATGCCCTGGTGGCGGTGCTGAGTTACCTGGTGCTGGTGGGCGATATCAAGCGTGTCGAACTTAAACCTGTTGCGGAGCGTGGATGATGACAACGCAATCAAGCCCCATCGTCACGGAAATGAAAGTTATCCCGGTGGCCGGTCAGGACAGCATGCTGCTCAACATCGGCGGCGCGCACAACGCCTGGTTTACCCGCAATATCGTGGTGCTGACCGATAGCGCAGGCAATATCGGGGTGGGTGAAGCCCCTGGCGGAGAGGTGATTTACCAGACGCTGGTCGATGCCATTCCGCAGGTGGTGGGCCAGGAGGTGGCCCGCCTGAACAAGGTGGTTCAGCGGGTGCATAAGGGCAATCAGTCGGCGGACTTTGATACCTTCGGCAAGGGCGCGTGGACGTTCGAACTGCGCGTCAATGCGGTCGCCGCCCTGGAAGCGGCGCTGCTGGATTTACTCGGTAAAGCCCTTAACGTTCCGGTCTGCGAACTGCTGGGGCCGGGCAAACAGCGCGATGCGGTCACCGTGCTGGGCTATCTGTTCTACGTTGGCGATCGCAATAAAACCGATCTCCCCTATCTGGCTCGCTCACCGGGCGAGCACGAATGGTATCGGCTGCGCCACCAGCAAGCGCTCTCCGGCGAGGCGGTGGTCCGTCTGGCCGAGGCGGCGCAGGATCGCTACGGCTTTAAGGATTTCAAGCTGAAAGGCGGCGTGCTGCCCGGCGAGCAGGAGATTGACACGGCTCGGGCGCTGAAAAAACGCTTCCCGGAGGCGCGCATCACCGTTGACCCGAACGGCGCCTGGCTGCTGGATGAGGCGATTAGCCTGTGTAAAGGTCTCGGGGACGTGCTGACCTACGCGGAAGACCCGTGCGGCGCCGAGCAGGGCTTCTCTGGCCGCGAGGTGATGGCCGAATTCCGCCGCGCTACCGGGCTGCCGGTTGCGACCAATATGATCGCCACCAACTGGCGCGAAATGGGCCACGCGGTGATGCTGAACGCCGTCGACATTCCGCTGGCGGACCCGCACTTCTGGACGCTCTCCGGCGCGGTGCGCGTGGCGCAGCTGTGCGATGACTGGGGCCTGACCTGGGGCTGTCACTCAAACAACCATTTCGATATCTCGCTGGCGATGTTTACCCACGTTGGCGCGGCGGCACCGGGTAACCCGACCGCCATCGACACCCACTGGATTTGGCAGGAAGGCGAAGCCCGCCTGACGAAAAATCCGCTGGAGATCAAAAACGGTAAAATTGCCGTACCCGATGCGCCGGGGCTGGGCGTGGAGCTTGACTGGGATCAGGTTCATAAAGCCCATGAGGCGTATAAAAAGCTACCGGGCGGCGCGCGTAACGACGCGGGCCCGATGCAGTACCTTATCCCCGGCTGGACATTTGACCGTAAGCGCCCTGTTTTTGGACGTCACTGATAAAAGGATTACACGATGAGTACTTTTACGACCCCTGTCGTCACCTCCATGCAAGTCATTCCGGTCGCAGGTCATGACAGCATGCTGATGAACCTGAGCGGGGCGCATGCGCCGTTCTTCACGCGCAATATCGTCATTATCAAAGACAATGCCGGCCATACTGGCGTGGGTGAAATTCCGGGCGGGGAGAAGATCCGCAAAACGCTGGAGGATGCCATTCCGCTGGTGGTGGGCAAAACGCTGGGTGAGTACAAAAATGTCCTCAACGCCGTGCGCAGCACCTTTGCCGATCGCGATGCCAGCGGCCGCGGCCTGCAAACCTTCGACTTGCGCACCACTATCCACGTGGTGACCGGCATTGAAGCCGCGATGCTGGATCTGCTGGGCCAGCACCTGGGCGTTAACGTCGCGTCGCTGCTGGGCGAGGGACAGCAGCGCAGTGAAGTGGAGATGCTTGGCTATCTGTTCTTTGTCGGCGACCGCAGGCTGACGCCGCTGCCGTATCAGAGCCAGCCGGATGACCAATGCGACTGGTACCGCGTACGTCACGAAGAAGCGATGACCCCGGATGCGGTGGTGCGGCTGGCGGAAGCCGCGTATGAAAAATATGGCTTCAATGATTTCAAACTGAAAGGCGGCGTGCTGGCGGGGGAAGAGGAGGCGGAAGCCATTACCGCGCTGGCAAAACGTTTCCCGCAGGCGCGCGTGACGCTGGATCCGAACGGCGCGTGGTCGCTTGATGAAGCGATCAACATTGGCAAGCAGCTGAAAGGGGTGCTGGCGTACGCGGAAGATCCATGCGGGGCTGAGCAAGGCTTCTCGGGCCGCGAAGTCATGGCCGAATTCCGTCGCGCTACGGGGCTGCCGACCGCGACCAATATGATCGCCACCGACTGGCGTCAGATGGGGCACACGCTCTCTCTGCAATCGGTGGATATCCCGCTGGCGGACCCGCACTTTTGGACGATGCAGGGCTCGGTTCGCGTGGCGCAGATGTGCCACGAGTTTGGCCTGACCTGGGGCTCGCACTCCAACAACCACTTTGACGTGTCGCTGGCGATGTTTACCCACGTTGCTGCCGCCGCGCCGGGCACCATCACCGCTATCGATACGCACTGGATCTGGCAGGAGGGTAACCAGCGCCTGACCAAAGAGCCGTTTGAGATCAAGGGTGGCATGGTGCAGGTACCGTCAACTCCAGGTCTTGGCGTGGAGCTGGATATGGACCAGGTGATGAAAGCGCACGAGCTCTATCAGAAACACGGTCTGGGCGCGCGCGACGACGCGATGGCAATGCAGTACCTGATCCCTGACTGGACATTCGACAATAAACGTCCGTGCATGGTACGATAAACGCATTGGGACCGCTCCCACGAGCGGTTCCCTACGTGGTGTATGCTTAACGTAACGACTATGCGTAAGGATGGCTTATGAAAATTGTTATCGCACCGGACTCGTATAAGGAAAGTTTGAGCGCGCTTGAGGTTGCGACAGCGATCGAGCGCGGTTTTCGCGAGATTTTCCCTGAGGCGGAGTACGTCAAACTGCCGGTCGCTGACGGTGGTGAAGGCACGGTTGAGGCGATGATCGCGGCAACCCGGGGACGCATTGTGTACGTTCCGGTGACCGGTCCGCTGGGCGAGCGCGTGGAAGGGTTTTATGGGATATCCGGTGACGAGCAGAGTGCCTTTATTGAAATGGCGGCGGCAAGCGGTCTGGAGCTGGTTGCCCCTTCACTGCGTGACCCTCTGAAAACGACCTCCTGGGGCACGGGTGAACTTATCCGCCACGCGCTGGATGCGGGCGTTAAGCATATCATCATCGGTATCGGCGGCAGCGCCACCAATGACGGCGGCGCCGGGATGGTGCAGGCGCTGGGGGCGAAGCTGCTGGACGACAACGAACAGCCGCTGGGGCAGGGTGGGGGCGAGCTGGCTAAGCTTGCGCGGATCGACCTGAGCGGCCTCGACAAGCGTCTGGCGGAGTGCCGGATAGAGGTCGCCTGCGATGTGACGAATCCGCTCACCGGTAAGGATGGCGCCTCGGCCGTATTTGGCCCGCAAAAGGGCGCCACGCCCGAGACGATCGTCACCCTGGACAACGCGCTTGCGCACTATGCGAGCGTCATTGCCCGGGATCTGGACATTGATGTGCTCAACCTTGCTGGCGGCGGCGCGGCGGGTGGCATGGGCGCAGCGCTGTACGCTTTTTGTGGCGCACAGTTGCGCCAGGGGATTGAGATCGTGACCGATGCGCTACACCTGGCCGACCAGGTGGCCGATGCGGATCTGGTGATCACCGGGGAAGGCCGCATCGACAGCCAGACGATCCACGGCAAGGTGCCGGTGGGGGTGGCGAAAGTGGCGAAACGCTTTAATAAGCCCGTCATCGGCATTGCAGGCAGCCTGACGGCGGACGTTGGCGTGGTACACGATCACGGCTTAGACGCGGTGTTTAGCGTGCTCTACACCATCTGCTCGCTGGAGGACGCGCTGGAAAATGCCAGCGCGAATGTACAGATGGCCGCAAGGAATATTGCTGCGGTGCTGAAAGTAGGGCAGGAGATGTAGTTTTCCCCCCTCACCCCGGCCCTCTCCCCAAAGGGGCGAGGGTGTATAAAGTCCCCTCTCCCCTTTGGGGAGAGGGTTAGGGTGAGGGGAAAATCAGGCCGCACCCGCCTCAGCTCCCCAGCACCTTCATCGCTTCCCGCGTCACGTTATCCATCTCATCCAGCAGTTCCAGGAACTCCGGTTCAAGCTCCGATTCCGGCGTACCCGCGCGCAGCTGCTGCTCCAGCAGCTGGCAGAGGTTTTTCAGCCGCGGTACGCCGCTGTAGCCGCAGCTGCCGTGCAGCTTGTGGATCGCTTCCAGCAGCTCTTCCGGGTTTTCGCCTACAAGCTGTTCTTCAACCTTATTCCGGATCTCCGGCAGAAACGCGACCAGCATTTGCAGCATCTCTCGCGCTAAGTCGGGTTTTCCTGCCGCCTGGCGCAGCGCCAGCTGCCAGTCAAAGGTCGCATTTTGATTAACGCTTACCTCAACCGGCTCGCTGATAACCGTGTATGTTCCGCCAATGTGCCCCGGCTTATAGCGTAACAGCAGGTTATGAAGCTTCTCTTCGTCGATAGGTTTCGCCAGGTAATCATTCATCCCGGCGCTCAGCAGCTTCTCTTTCTGACCGGCCATCGCATGCGCGGTGACCGCAATCACCGGGGTTTGCTGCTGATGCGGGAGCTGGTGGATCAGCTCGCAGGCACGAATGCCATCCATGCCCGGCATCTGAATATCCATCAGAATTAAATCGAACTGCATCTGTTTAGCCAGTTCAACCGCCTGCGCGCCGCTGGTACACAGCTCAACGTGCTGAACCTGGTCTTCCAGCAATACGCCGATTAGCTTCAGGTTTGCCGGATTATCGTCCACAGCCATCACGCTCATGGGCAGTTTTTGCTCGTCGTTAATCAACGGCAGTGCGTGCTGGCTAAGGCGGCAATACTCCGTGAGCGCGGGCAGCAGGCGGGTGGCGGTAAGTGGCTTAAGCAGGCACGCGGCCGCCCCGTCGTTTTTCAACTCTTCCGCATTAAGCTGGGCGTGGCAGGGCAGCGCCAGCAGCAGATAGTCGGTCATCGACGCGGCTTTCGCCAGCCGCTCCTGCTGCATGGTCAGCTCGCCGGTAAAGGTTACCGGGATCCCCATCAGCAGAATGTCGTAATGATCGACGGCAAGGGCTGAGAAGGTTGGACTATAAACCACCTCCAGCGGCGTGGTGCTTAAGATATCCAGCGCGCACTGCGCGGCCGCCGCGTTAGGCTCGACGTAGGCCAGACGCTTACCTTTCAGACAGTCCGTCACCGGGCCGTCGGTCAGCACGTTTGGATTGAGATCGAGGTTAATGTGGAACCAGAAGGTTGAGCCGCGGTTTGGCTGGCTGTGGAAAGAGATATCGCCGCCCATCTCGTTTACCAGCCTCTGCGTGATCACCAGCCCCAGGCCGGTACCGCCATGACGGCGGGAAATGCTGGCATCCGCCTGGCGGAAGGCCTGGAACAGACGCGACTGATCCCGCTCCGGAATGCCGATGCCGGTATCGCGGATTTGAACCTCAATCTGCACCTTGTTATTACTGATGGCGCGTTTTTCTACCAGGATGTCGATGTTGCCGCTTTCGGTGAATTTAATGGCATTCCCGACAAGATTGGTAATGACCTGCTGCAGGCGCAGCGGATCGCCAATAACGTTATCCGGCACGTCGTTTTTAATGTTAAGCGTTAGCTCAAGACCCTTGTCGTGCGACGAGTGCGCGAGCAGCGTCACCACTTCATCGAGCGTACTGCGCAGCGGGAACGGAATACTTTCCAGAATCAGTTTGCCCGCCTCCAGCTTGGAGAAGTCCAGCACGTCGTTGATGATCGCCAGCAGGTTGTTGGCCGAACGTTCAATGGTGTGCAGGTGATCGCGCTGGGTGGGGTTGAGCTCGCTTTTCAGAGTCAGACGAGTAAAGCCGATCACCCCATTGAGCGGCGTACGCAGCTCGTGCGACATATTGGCAAGGAACTCAGACTTGATGCGCGCCGCTTCCTGAGCGCGCTTTTTCGCCAGATCCAGCTCAACGTTCTGGATCTCCATCTGCTCCAGCGTTTCGCGCAGGTCAGAGGTGGCCTGGTCAACGTTATGCTGCATCTCTTCGTGATAGGCCGCCAGCGACATCGCCATTGAGTTAATGCCGTTTTTCAGCATATCCAGCTCGCCCAGCATAAACCCTTCCACGCGGCTGTCGAGCTGTCCGCGGCGGATGCGGTCAACGGTATTAACCATGTTGCGGATAGGGCCCGTGACGTCGCGCATCAGACGCCAGCCGAAGATCAGCGCAATACCAATGCAGAACAGCATCATCACGCCGGAGATAAAAATTTCTTTGTACTGCTGCAGCCGTACCGACTTGAGATCCAGCTCCAGCGCTACATATCCCAGCATGTTACTGCTGGATTTAGCATCGGATTGCGCAGACTCATCGGGGGAATAGCTTTCCGACACGATCGGCGTGCGAAGGATCATGATGTCGCCGCGCCGCAGCACGGTGAGATGGCGCGGGAAGGGCGTACCGTCAGGGATCTTCAGCGTGGTCGGATCGAGATGAAAGTTCGATGTGACAAACAGGCGGTTGTGTTCGTCGTAGACGGAAATGGCGCGGACGATATCCGAGTGGCGCCGGTGGAGCACGCTGATTAACTGCCCAATGGATTCACGGTTTTGCAGGTTCATCCCGTACTCGCTTGAGACGGCGAGCGGTTCGATAATGCTGGCGCCTGCGTCCTCCAGCTGTCGCTGCAAATCGTTATAGCGGTGCACCACAAAGAAGATACTCAGCAGCAAACCGATGAGAACGGTGGGGGCGAGGATCAAAATCATCATGCGCGCGCGCAGGCTGTAGTTGGTCATGGCGTTCCGTTATGGGACAATTAAGATAATTATGTTTATGTGAGAAAAATCTCGGCGATGGCGCAATTCTACTCTGCAAAGCGACGCGTGACGACGCGTCAAATCATTACTGCTGAAGCCACGGACCTCGATCCGTTTGGACAGGGAGTGGCTCGTCACAACGGTAAGACTCTGTTTATAACAGGTTTGCTGCCAGGAGAACGAGCAGAAATTACGCTGACGGAAGACAAACGCCAGTACGCGCGCGGACAGGTGAAGCGTCGCCTCAACGATAGCCCGGAGCGCGTGGAGCCTCGCTGTCCCCATTTTGGCGTGTGCGGAGGCTGCCAGCAACAGCATGCGAGCACAGAATTACAGCAAAAAAGTAAAAGCCGCGCGCTGGCGCGTCTCCTTAAACACGACGTTGACGAGATTATCGCCGATAAGCCCTGGGGCTATCGCCGCCGCGCGCGCCTGAGCCTGAGCTATCAGCCCAAAACGGAGCGGCTGGAGATGGGTTTTCGTAAAGCGGCCTCCAGCGATATTGTTGACGTGAAGCAGTGCCCCATTCTGGTGCCCCATCTTGAGGCGTTGCTTCCGGACGTGCACCGCTGTCTTGCATCGCTCGACGGGGTGCGTTCATTGGGCCACGTTGAACTGGTACTGGCGAACAACGGCCCGCTGATGGTGCTGCGCCACACCGCGCCGCTGTCGAAAAAAGATCGCGAAAAACTGGAACGCTTTTCGCATTCTCATGAGCTTGCGCTTTTCCTCGCGCCGCAAAGCGAGATACTTGAACAGGTTACGGGTGAAGCTCCCTGGTATGCGTCAGACGGGCTACGCTTAACGTTCAGTCCGCGGGATTTTATCCAGGTCAACGACGGCGTAAACCAGCAGATGGTGGCGAACGCTCTGGCATGGCTTGACGTACAGCCCACTGACCGGGTGCTCGATCTGTTCTGCGGCATGGGTAACTTTACCCTGCCGCTGGCGCGCAGAGCGGCAAGCGTGGTTGGGGTGGAAGGCGTTGAGGCGCTGGTGGCCAAAGGCCAGGAAAACGCAGAGCAGAACGGCTTGCAAAATGTGACATTCTTTCATCAAAATCTTGAGGAAGATGTCACTCAGCAGCCGTGGGCACAGCAGGGCTTCGACAAAATCCTGCTCGACCCGGCGCGTGCAGGTGCCCCAGGCGTCATGGCACATATTATTAAACTCGCGCCGAAGCGTGTGGTCTATGTTTCCTGTAACCCGGCAACGCTTGCCCGTGACAGTGAGGCGTTAATCAGCGCGGGTTACCAGATTCGGCGTCTGGCAATGCTGGACATGTTCCCGCACACTGGACATCTGGAATCGATGGCGTTGTTCGAGCACATCTAATTTGTTTGGCTTGTCGACTTCGACAGGCCCTGGTCCCTAAAGGAGAGGACAATGGTTGCGGTAAGAAGTGCACATCTTAATAAAGCTGGGGAGTTTGACCCACAAAAATGGATCGCAAGTCTGGGAATTTCCAGCCAGCAGTCGTGTGAACGCTTAACCGAAACCTGGGCCTACTGTCTGCGCACCACGCAGGGACACCCGGATGCCGATCTTCTCTTATGGCGCGGCGTGGAGATGGTTGAAATCTTGTCCATGCTGAACATGGACATCGAAACGCTGCAGGCCGCGCTGCTGTTTCCCCTCGCGGATGCGGATGTGGTCAGTGAAGATGTGCTGCGCGACAGCGTCGGGAAATCCGTCGTTGCGCTGATCCACGGCGTGCGCGATATGGCGGCTATCCGCCAGCTTAAAGCCGCGCATACCGATTCCGTCTCCTCTGAGCAGGTTGATAACGTCCGCCGGATGCTGCTGGCCATGGTGGATGATTTTCGCTGCGTGGTCATCAAGCTTGCCGAGCGTATTGCCCACCTGCGTGAAGTGAAAGATGCACCTGAAGACGAGCGCGTGCTGGCCGCAAAAGAGTGTACGAACATCTATGCGCCGCTGGCGAACCGCTTAGGGATTGGTCAGCTGAAATGGGAGCTGGAAGATTACTGCTTCCGCTATCTGCATCCGGCGGAATATAAGCGCATTGCCAAACTCCTTCATGAGCGCCGTATCGATCGTGAGCACTACATCGACGAGTTTGTCAGCGGGCTGCGCCAGTCCATGAAAGAAGAGAACGTGCGTGCCGAAGTTTACGGTCGGCCCAAGCACATCTACAGCATCTGGCGCAAAATGCAGAAGAAACATCTCGCCTTTGACGAGCTGTTTGACGTGCGCGCCGTGCGTATCGTGGCGGAGCGACTCCAGGACTGCTACGCCGCGCTGGGGATAGTACACACTCACTTCCGTCACCTGCCGGATGAATTTGACGACTACGTCGCGAACCCAAAACCGAACGGCTACCAGTCTATTCATACCGTGGTGCTTGGCCCCGGCGGTAAAACGGTCGAGATTCAGATCCGCACCAAACAGATGCACGAAGATGCCGAGCTGGGCGTGGCCGCGCACTGGAAATATAAAGAGGGCACTTCCGGCGGGGCACGCTCCGGCCACGAAGACCGCATCGCCTGGCTGCGCAAGCTGATTGCGTGGCAGGAAGAGATGGCCGACTCCGGCGAAATGCTCGACGAGGTGCGCAGCCAGGTCTTTGATGATCGCGTCTACGTCTTTACCCCGAAAGGGGACGTTGTCGACCTGCCGGCTGGCTCCACGCCGCTCGATTTTGCCTACCACATCCACAGCGACGTGGGGCACCGCTGCATCGGGGCGAAGATCGGCGGACGTATTGTGCCGTTTACCTACCAGCTGCAGATGGGCGACCAGATTGAAATCATCACCCAGAAGCAGCCTAACCCGAGCCGCGACTGGCTTAACCCGAACCTGGGTTACGTCACCACCAGCCGCGGGCGCTCCAAAATTCACGCCTGGTTCCGCAAGCAGGATCGTGACAAAAACATTCTTGCCGGTCGCCAGATCCTTGACGACGAGCTGGAGCATATCGGGATCAGCCTGAAAGAAGCAGAGAAATTCCTGCTGCCGCGCTACAACTTCAACGAGCTTGACGAGCTGCTGGCGGCGATTGGCGGCGGTGATATCCGTCTCAATCAGATGGTGAACTTCCTGCAGGCGCAGTTCAACAAGCCTAGCGCGGAAGAGCAGGACGCGGCGGCGCTGAAGCAGCTGCAGCAGAAAACCTATGCCCCGCAGCAGCGCAGCAAAGACAACGGCCGCGTGGTGGTCGAGGGCGTGGGCAACCTGATGCACCACATTGCCCGCTGCTGCC
This sequence comes from Enterobacter sp. 168J2, assembly GCF_034107265.1. Classification (NCBI taxonomy): domain Bacteria; kingdom Pseudomonadati; phylum Pseudomonadota; class Gammaproteobacteria; order Enterobacterales; family Enterobacteriaceae; genus Enterobacter; species Enterobacter sp. 168J2. The sequence goes on from NZ_JAWNEB010000003.1 coordinate 211,842, forward strand.
AGCCGATTCCGGGGGACGATATCGTCGGCTTTATCACCCAGGGACGCGGGATCTCGATCCACCGGTCCGACTGCGACCAGCTTGCGGAGCTGCAGTCCCATGCGCCGGAGCGTATCGTGGAAGCGGTCTGGGGTGAGAGCTACTCCGCCGGTTATTCGCTGGTGGTGCGCGTCACCGCCAACGACCGCAGCGGCCTGCTGCGCGATATCACCACCATTCTCGCCAACGAGAAGGTCAACGTGCTGGGCGTTGCCAGCCGCAGCGATACCCGCGAGCAGCTCGCCACCATCGATATGACCATCGAAATCTACAACCTGCAGGTGCTCGGCCGCGTGCTGGGCAAACTGAACCAGGTGCCGGATGTGATTGACGCGCGTCGTCTGCACGGCGGTTAAATACACTCTTCTGTGGGCCGGGTAAGGCGACGCCGCCGCCCGGCATTTTTTATCAGGACTGAACTATGACTCAAATCGACCGCCTGCTCGGCATCATGAAACGCCTGCGCGACCCGGAAAACGGCTGCCCGTGGGACAAAGAGCAGACTTTCGCGACCATCGCGCCTTATACCCTCGAAGAGACCTATGAGGTACTGGACGCCATTTCACGTGAGGATTTCGATGACCTGCGCGGTGAACTCGGCGATCTGCTGTTCCAGGTGGTGTTCTACGCCCAGATGGCGCAGGAGGAAGGGCGCTTTAACTTTGACGATATCTGCGCCGCTATCAGCGACAAGCTGGAGCGCCGCCATCCGCATATCTTTGGCGATGCCACCGCAGGAAACAGCGCAGAGGTACTGGCCCGCTGGGAGCAGATTAAAAGCGCCGAGCGCGCTGAAAAGTCCCAGCACTCTGCGCTGGACGATATCCCGCTGAGCCTGCCCGCGCTGATGCGTGCCCATAAAATTCAGAAACGCTGCTCGGCCGTGGGTTTTGACTGGGACTCCCTGGGACCCGTGCTGGATAAAGTGCATGAAGAGATCGACGAAGTGATGCACGAAGCGCAGCAGGCGGTGGTCGATGAAGCAAAGCTGGAGGAAGAAATGGGCGACCTGCTGTTCGCCACCGTCAACCTTTCTCGCCATTTAGGGGTAAAAGCGGAAACCGCCCTGCAAAAAGCCAACCTTAAATTCGAACGCCGCTTTCGTGAAGTCGAGCGGATTGTGGCCTCGCGCGGCCTGGAAATGACCGGAATTGACCTCGACGCTATGGAAGAAGTCTGGCAGGAAGTAAAACGCCAGGAATCTGATCTCTAACGGAATTTTGCGATCAAGCGCAATTTGTGTGATTTTTTAAATGACAAGCGCTTGATTTGCGTCAAAAACATTTACCCAAAAGGGGCTATTTTCTCACTCCTTATGTTTGTCATGGCCTGGAATGGAGACGGAGAATGAAAGTTTGTGGCGCTCGCCGTGTTCGGGTATACTACTTTCCCGTCCTGGTTATTCCATCGTTTCACCCTAACTTCTCAGGTTCAGCATGACAACGAACTATATTTTTGTGACCGGCGGGGTCGTATCCTCTCTGGGTAAAGGCATTGCCGCAGCCTCCCTCGCAGCCATTCTTGAAGCCCGTGGCCTCAATGTGACCATGATGAAACTGGATCCGTACATCAACGTCGATCCTGGCACCATGAGCCCAACCCAACACGGGGAAGTGTTCGTTACTGAAGACGGCGCTGAAACCGATCTGGATCTTGGCCACTACGAGCGTTTCATTCGCACCAAAATGACCCGTCGTAACAACTTTACGACTGGCCGCATCTACTCTGACGTTCTGCGTAAAGAGCGCCGCGGTGACTACCTGGGCGCGACCGTGCAGGTTATCCCACACATCACTAACGCCATCAAAGAGCGCGTCCTTGCCGGTGGCGAAGGGCATGACGTTGTGCTGGTTGAAATCGGCGGTACCGTGGGTGATATCGAATCCCTGCCGTTCCTCGAAGCGATTCGTCAGCTGGCGGTAGACATTGGTCGTGAACACGCGCTGTTCATGCACCTGACGCTGGTGCCTTACATGGCAGCAGCAGGTGAAGTGAAAACCAAACCGACTCAGCACTCCGTTAAAGAGCTGCTCTCCATTGGTATTCAGCCTGACATCCTGGTTTGCCGTTCCGATCGCGCCATTCCGGCGAACGAACGTGCGAAAATTGCATTGTTCTGTAACGTGCCTGAAAAAGCCGTTATTTCAATGAAAGATGTCGATTCCATTTATAAAATCCCGGGCCTGTTGAAATCACAGGGTCTGGACGATTATATTTGTAAACGATTCAGCTTGAACTGTCCGGAAGCTAACCTGTCTGAATGGGAACAGGTTATTTACGAAGAAGCGAACCCGGCAGGCGAAGTGACTATCGGTATGGTCGGCAAGTACATCGAACTGCCGGACGCCTATAAGTCCGTTATCGAAGCGCTGAAGCACGGTGGTCTGAAGAACCGCGTCTCCGTGAACATCAAGCTGATTGATTCGCAGGATGTTGAAACACGTGGCGTTGAAATTCTGAAAGATCTGGATGCTATCCTCATCCCTGGCGGCTTCGGCTACCGTGGTGTTGAAGGCAAGATCGCCACTGCACGCTATGCGCGTGAAAACAATATTCCATACCTCGGCATCTGCCTGGGTATGCAGGTTGCGCTGATCGAATTTGCGCGCAACGTAGCGGGAATGGAAAACGCGAACTCTACGGAATTTGTGCCAGACTGTAAGTACCCTGTAGTGGCGCTGATTACGGAATGGCGTGACGAAGACGGTAACGTCGAAGTCCGTACCGAGAAGAGCGATCTGGGTGGCACTATGCGTCTTGGCGCACAGGCCTGCCAGCTGTCCGACGATAGCGTGGTTCGCAAGCTGTACGGCGAGCCGGTCATCACCGAGCGCCATCGTCACCGCTATGAAGTCAACAACATGTTGTTGAAACAAATTGAAGCCGCGGGCCTGCGTGTTGCGGGTCGCTCCGGGGATGATCAGTTAGTCGAGATTATCGAGGTGCCAAACCATCCGTGGTTTGTTGCCTGCCAGTTCCACCCGGAATTTACTTCAACGCCGCGTGATGGACATCCGCTGTTTGCAGGCTTCGTGAAAGCCGCCAGCGAGTACCAGAAGCGTCAGGCGAAGTAAAAAAAGTTAGAACGGCAACGCGTACCAACGGTACGCGTTGTTTGTCTGGAGTTTTAGTTTAACTTGTACTGAGGAAAATCTAATGTCCAAAATCGTTAAAGTCATCGGTCGTGAAATCATCGACTCCCGTGGTAACCCGACCGTTGAAGCCGAAGTTCATCTGGAAGGTGGTTTCGTCGGTATGGCAGCTGCTCCATCAGGTGCTTCTACGGGTTCCCGCGAAGCGCTGGAACTGCGTGATGGCGACAAATCCCGTTTCATGGGCAAAGGCGTACTGAAAGCGGTTGGCGCTGTTAACGGTCCTATTGCTCAGGCTATCGTTGGCAAAGATGCCAAAGATCAGGCTGGCATCGACAAGATCATGATCGATCTGGACGGTACTGAAAACAAATCTAACTTCGGTGCGAACGCAATCCTGGCCGTTTCCCTGGCGAACGCCAAAGCGGCAGCCGCTGCTAAAGGTATGCCACTGTTCGAGCACATCGCTGAACTGAACGGCACCCCAGGCAAATACTCTATGCCTGTACCAATGATGAACATCATCAACGGTGGTGAGCACGCAGATAACAACGTTGATATTCAGGAATTCATGATTCAGCCAGTTGGCGCGAAAACCCTGAAAGAAGCGGTTCGTATGGGTTCTGAAGTGTTCCACAACCTGGCTAAAGTACTGAAAGCTAAAGGTATGAACACTGCTGTTGGTGACGAAGGTGGCTACGCGCCAAACCTGGGTTCTAACGCAGAAGCACTGGCTGTTATCGCTGAAGCGGTTAAAGCAGCAGGCTACGAGCTGGGCAAAGACATCACCCTGGCGATGGACTGTGCAGCATCTGAATTCTACAAAGACGGTAAATACGTTCTGGCTGGCGAAGGCAACAAAGCGTTCACCTCCGAAGAGTTCACTCACTTCCTGGAAGACCTGACCAAACAGTACCCAATCGTTTCTATCGAAGACGGTCTGGACGAGTCTGACTGGGATGGTTTCGCATACCAGACCAAAGTACTGGGCGACAAAATCCAGCTGGTTGGTGACGATCTGTTCGTAACCAACACCAAGATCCTGAAAGAAGGCATCGAGAAAGGCATCGTTAACTCCATCCTGATCAAATTCAACCAGATCGGTTCTCTGACCGAAACGCTGGCTGCGATCAAAATGGCGAAAGACGCTGGCTACACCGCTGTTATCTCTCACCGTTCTGGTGAAACTGAAGACGCGACCATTGCCGACCTGGCTGTTGGTACCGCTGCTGGCCAGATCAAAACCGGTTCTATGAGCCGTTCTGACCGTGTTGCTAAATACAACCAGCTGATTCGTATCGAAGAAGCGCTGGGCGAAAAAGCGCCTTACAACGGTCGTAAAGAGATCAAAGGCCAGGCATAATTGCTTAAGCCTTAACATGAAAATGCCAGTCGAATGACTGGCATTTTTTTTGGCTATTTAAAATCGACCGCCATCTGCTCGGGAATGGTCAGTCCCCGGGTGGTTTGCACGCAGCGGGCGATATAATCCGTAAAACGAGGTGGCTTCGGCATACCCATGCTGATCAGCTTATCGTTGCTGAAGCGCACGTTCAGCGTGGCAAAGGCACCGTATAAGCGCATCGCTCTCAGCATCAGACGTTCGTTGCATGGGCCAAAAATGGTTTTCAGTTCACGGCGCATTTTGACCAGCGTTTCGTAGCTGACCTGCGCGTACTTATCGCCAACGGGCGCTTTCTCCAGCGCCTGCGCCATCGCCCGATCGATATCCGCAAAGCGAACGCTGTTCTCTTCCCCGGCAGAAATGTGTACCACTTCCCCCGGGCGCGCGTTGCTGCTCAGCAGCATTAACATCGCTTCGGCGCAATAATCCACCGGGACAACGTCGATCCGGTCTTCCATCGAGCACATAAACTTCTGCAGCATCAGGCCCATGCTAAAGACCCAGAAGATGCTGCTCGACGGCGTGCAGCCGTGACGGGTATGGCCGACGACGATCGACGGACGGGCGATGAGCAGCGGCAGGTTAGGGCACTCCTGGCGCATCAGCTGTTCGATAGTTGACTTCGAATACGTATATTCCACCAGGTGCTCAGCGTTTTCTCTGAATTCCGCACTTTCGGCGACCAGCGAATCCTGCTCAGGCGTGCATGACATTGCGGTGCCTACGTGCAGAAAACGCTGCAGCCCTGCGACCTGCGCCATGCGGCGCGCCAGCGCTAGCGTACCTTCTACGTTTACCTTCCAGATCAGCGGGTTATTGCCAAATGACGCAACTGCCGCGCAGTTAACGACATGCGTAACCTGGTCCAGACGGGGATCGTCCAGAAAGGCCTCCGGCTGGCTGAGGTCGCCGATGAGGATATTCTCCACGCTCAGGGAGGCCAGTTTCTCCTCAGAAACGTTGAACTTACGCATGTTCTCCTGCACGCGCGCCAGTCCGCTTTGCGGATCGCCGGCGCGGGCAAGTAAAAGGAGTTTTACGGATTGATCGCTGGTCAGGATTTTTTCAAGTACTGCACCGCCCAGAAACCCGGTCACGCCTGTAATTAATAACATCTTCATTATTACCGTCTCATTATGATTGATGAGGCGGATTGTAGGCGCGCAAAAGTAAACGGCATTTAAATAATAAATCGCCGGGACAGACAGCGTCTTAAGCTTATTTTAAGGAAAGGAAATCAGGTGAAAATATTGGACATTGCAGAAGGTGGAAAAATTCAATTTATTAATATTTTTATTTCAATATTATGATTTTTATGTGTTTTTATCTTTGGTTGCAGCGCGGAAAACATAATTCAAAATGTAATAAATAAAATACTTTGTTACACCAAACGTGTACCAAATAAATGAATTGAGCCTTGTTTAAGTAAAATTGAGAAAAATAATGCGCAGGCTATTTTATTTAGCCTGCGAATGGTTTTCAGAGCAGAAGAGGAAGCGTGGCGCTGGCCGTTTGCTGGCTGACGTCAGCGTAATGACCATCCAGCGCAATCATGGATGTCGTCAGTAATTCGACCAGCAGCATCACCCCAACTTTAGCATTGAGCGCGCCCGCGCTAAGAGGGCCTTCTGGCTTGGCGGCCACCAGCAGCATATCGCTAAGAGAGGCGAGGGGGCTGCGTGGGGTATTGCTGAGCGCCAGAACCTTCACCCCGCGCTTGCGGGCAAGTTTTACCACGTGAAGTAAATCTCGCGTTGAACCGGAGCTGGAGATCGCCACCACCAGCGTCTCTGCCGAAAGCGTGGTCGCATTCATGGCCGCGCGGTGCATATCGCTAAACAGCTGTGCGGATTTACCCAGCCTTAATAGCTTGTAGTGCAGATACTCCCCGAGGATCGCGCTGGCTGCGACGCCATAAATCTGCACGGACTGCGCCTGGTGCAGCGCCAGTGCGGCTTTTTCAAGCAGCGCGCGGTCGAGAAGTCTCGCGGTATCCTGCAGAGCCTGCACCGACTCATCCACCACGCTGTCAATCTCATCCCCCGCCTGACGCGCGGGCTGGCCCTGCTGAATATCCAGCGCCAGCGCCATTTTGAATTCGTTATACCCCTTGCAGCCCAGCGTCCGGCAAAGACGCGTCACGCTGGCCTCGCTGGTGTGGCTCTCGCGCGCCAGCTCGGTGATGGTCAGGTAGAGCACCCGGGCAGGATCGCTGAGGACAAACTCGCCGAGTTTTTGCTGCGTTGGGCTGTACCCGGAAGCCTCCTGGCGGAGCTTCAGCAGCAGGTTTTCATGGTCCGACATGCCACGTCCTTAATGTGTTTCACTGCGACTAGTGTGGCGGAAAGCGGGGGAAAGATGCCAGTCATTTTAAAAAAGTATGATCGGCCTCCTGGTTTGTGATGATAATTTTCACTATTAAATGTTTATGTGGTAAAAATTTTCATCTTTTAACGGGGGGACGAAAAAATGATGCAAATGTTCAGCGGCGCTTCGTCGGGTGGATGGTTTGAAAAAGCGCAGCGCTTTGGCAAATCCTTTATGTTGCCTATCGCCGTATTGCCCGCGGCGGGTCTGCTGCTCGGTATCGGCGGGGCGTTATCGAACCCCAATACGCTGGCGGCCTATCCGTTTTTAGATGTGAGCTGGCTTCAGGCCATTTTCACTATCATGAGCAGCGCCGGTTCAATTGTATTTGCGAACCTTTCTGTGCTGTTTGCCGTTGGGGTGGCCGTCGGGCTGGCAAAAAGCGATAAGGGCACGGCGGGGCTGGCTGCGCTACTCGCGTTTCTGGTGATGAATGCCACCATCAACGCGCTGCTGATCCTCACCGGCAAACTGGCGCAGGAAAACCCCGGAGCTATAGGGCAGGGCATGACGCTGGGGATTCAGACGCTGGAAACCGGGGTGTTTGGCGGCGTGGTGATTGGTCTCGTGACCTGCACGCTGCACCACCGTTTTAACAAGATTGCGCTTCCGCAGTTCCTGGGCTTTTTTGGCGGCTCGCGCTTTGTCCCCATTATCAGCTCGCTGGCGGCGATACTCGTTGGCGCGCTTATGACCGTGGTCTGGCCGCATTTTCAAAAGCTGATTTTTGGTCTGGGCGGGCTGGTGGATGCCACCGGTTATCTTGGCACCCTGCTGTACGGCTTTATTTTGCGCATGCTTGGCCCGTTCGGCCTGCACCACATCTTTTATCTTCCGTTCTGGACCACCGCGCTCGGCGGCAGCGAGATTGTAAACGGCCATTTGGTTGAGGGCACGCAGCGGATCTTCTTTGCTCAGCTCGCCGACCCGAACACGCAGCACTTCTATGAGGGTACGTCGCGCTTCATGTCCGGGCGCTTTATCACGATGATGTTTGGCCTGCTCGGCGCGTGCCTGGCGATGTACCACACGGCAAAACCGGAGAACAAAAAGCGCGTTGCCGGGCTGCTGCTCTCCGCGGCGTTAACCTCGTTCCTGACGGGAATTACCGAGCCCATTGAGTTCTCTTTCCTGTTTATTGCTCCGGTGCTCTACGTCATTCATGCGCTGTTTGACGGGCTGGCGTTTATGCTCGCGCACATGCTGCACATCACCATCGGGCAGACCTTCTCCGGCGGCTTTATCGACTTCGTGCTGTTCGGCATTTTGCAGGGGGAAGCCAAAACCAACTGGATGTTCGTTCCGCTGGTCGGCGTGCCGTGGTTCTTCCTCTACTACTTCACCTTCCGCTATCTGATTAACCGCTTTGATTTCGCCACGCCGGGCCGTGAAAAGGAGGCGATGGTTGATGACGTCAGCCTGCCGCAAAGCGAGCGCGCTGCGGCGGTGATCGCCGGGTTAGGCGGAAAAGAGAATCTGGAAGAGGTGGACTGCTGCGCCACGCGGCTTCGCGTGACGGTCAAAGACGGCGGCAAAGTGAATGACGCGGCGCTGAAAGCCACCGGCGCGCGCGGCGTTATTGTGCGCGGTAACGGTGTACAGGTCATTTATGGCCCGCACGTCACGATTATCAAAAACGAAGTGGAAGAGATTTTATCGTAATGAAAACTGTACTGGATAACCTAAAGGGAAAACTGGTCGTCTCCTGTCAGGCGCTGGAAAACGAACCGCTGCACAGCCCGTTTATCATGTCGCGAATGGCGCTGGCGGCGGCGCAGGGCGGAGCCGTCGCCATTCGCGCCAACAGCGTGGTGGATATCGAGGCCATTAAGCAGCAGGTATCCTTACCGGTTATCGGCATCATCAAACGGGACTATCCAGGGAGCGAGGTATTTATCACCGCCACGATGAAAGAGGTGGATGAGCTCATGGCCGTCTCGCCGGAAATCATTGCCCTTGATGCGACGGCGCGGAAACGTCCCGGTGGGGAATCCCTGGAAAAACTGGTCACGGCCATCCGCTCGCGTTACCCCTCGGTACTGCTGATGGCGGATATTTCCACCGTAGACGAAGCCGTGACGGCGCAGGCGCTCGGCTTTGACTGTGTCGGCACCACGCTTTACGGCTACACGGCGGAAACGGCGGGCCATTCGCTTCCGGAAAATGACTGTGCGTTTCTGAAAGCGGTGCTGGCGGCCGTGACGGTTCCCTTGGTTGCCGAAGGGAACGTGGATACGCCCGATCGCGCGGCCCGCTGTCTGGCGCTGGGCGCGCATACGGTCGTTGTCGGCGGGGCGATCACCCGTCCACAGCAAATTACCGCGCGCTTTATGGCGGCGATTAGCGCGCAAAGCACCGATGGAGCATGACCATCCGACGGGGATCTGCGATACTTATCGTTTATCCCCTTTACTGAGATGACTATGCAGTACCCGATTAACGAGATGTTCCAGACCCTGCAAGGCGAGGGTTACTTTACCGGCGTTCCCGCTATCTTTATCCGTTTACAGGGATGCCCGGTTGGCTGTGCCTGGTGTGATACCAAACATACGTGGGATAAGCTCGCAGATCGGGAAGTATCGCTGTTTAGCATTCTGGCGAAAACCAAAGAGAGCGATAAGTGGGGCGCGGGCAGCGCAGAAGACCTGCTGGCCATTATTGGTCGCCAGGGCTGGACGGCCCGCCACGTCGTCATCACCGGCGGTGAACCCTGCATTCACGATCTGACGCCGCTGACCGAGCTGCTCGAAAAGAACGGCTACAGCTGCCAGATTGAAACCAGCGGCACCCATGAAGTGCGCTGCTCGCACACCACCTGGGTGACGGTATCGCCAAAAGTGAATATGCGCGGCGGATACGACGTGCTGTCTCAGGCGCTGGAGCGCGCGGATGAAATTAAGCACCCGGTAGGGCGCGTGCGCGATATCGAAGCGCTGGACGAACTGCTGGCGACGCTGACGGATGAGAAGCAGCGGGTCATCGCCCTGCAGCCGATAAGTCAGAAAGAGGACGCGACGCGCCTGTGCATTGAAACCTGCATTGCGCGCAACTGGCGCCTGTCGATGCAGACGCACAAGTACCTGAATATTGCCTAAAAAAATGCCCGGTCTTGCCGGGCTATTTTTTACTCTCCGCGATACACGCAGCCTGCCGTGCAGGTCTCTTTGATCATCACCGCACTCAGCAGCGGTACCAGCGGCTTCATCTGATCCCAAATCCATTTTGCCAGCACTTCGCTGGTCGGGTTTTCCAGGCCCGGAATATCATTGAGATAGTAGTGATCCAGACGATCGTAGGTCGGCTTAAACGCGGCCTTCAGTTCGGCAAAGTCCATGATCCAACCGGTATGCGGATCAACTTCACCGGTGATCTCAAGACGCACCATGAACGAATGCCCGTGCAGGCGGCCGCATTTATGTCCTTCAGGAACATGCGGAAGGTGATGGGCGGCTTCGAAGGTGAAATCTTTAAACAGTGTGGTGGACATGATCGCTCTCAGTAATGCGGAAAAAACCGCCGCATAGTACCGGAAAGCACAATTTTTAGCATTAACTAAAACGGCTCTGAACGGTGAACGCCCGGTATTCAGGAGGGTTATTGCTTTTTATTCTTTTATTTCAAATGGTTATTTAATCGTTTTTATCGCTAACAACGATAACTAAAACAGGTTAGTCCATTTGGTTATTTATTATTTCCATCCCTTCTTTAATTGTTATTATCCACGCCGTTAACCTTATCTTCAGTTTGGATTTATTCGCTTAAAGTCCGCTTGGCTACTGGAACATAACGACGCATGACAACACAGGCCCCACCTTCAAATTTGCTTCCCCTGAACCCGGAGCAACTGGCGCGCCTTCAGGCTGCCACCTCTGATTTTTCTCCCACTCAGCTTGCCTGGGTCTCCGGTTATTTCTGGGGAATGCTCAACCAGCAGCCTGGCGCTGTGGCAGGCGCACCGGCAACGGCCGTGGAAATTCCTGCCATTACGCTGATCAGCGCGTCGCAGACGGGCAACGCCCGCCGCGTGGCCGAAGCGCTGCGTGATGACCTGCTGGCCGCCAAACTGAACGTGAACCTGGTCAACGCTGGGGATTATAAATTCAAGCAAATCGCGTCAGAAAAACTGCTGGTGGTGGTCGCCTCGACCCAGGGTGAAGGTGAACCTGCTGAAGAAGCGGTGGCGCTGCATAAGTTCCTGTTCTCGAAAAAAGCACCCAAGCTAAATGGCACTGCGTTTGCCGTATTTGGCCTGGGGGATACCTCCTATGAATTCTTCTGCCAGTCCGGTAAAGACTTCGACAGCAAGCTGGCGGAGCTTGGCGCTGAGCGCCTGCTGGACCGCGTAGACGCGGATGTGGAATACCAGACCGCCGCCGCCGAATGGCGCGCGCGCATCGTTGAGGTGTTGAAAGCCCGCGTCCCGAAAGAGACGCCGGCGCAGGCCGCGGTGACCGCTGCGGGCACCGTCAATGAGATCCACACCAGCCCTTACACCAAAGAGTCGCCGCTGACGGCGAGCCTGTCGGTGAACCAGAAAATTACGGGCCGCGACTCGGAAAAAGACGTGCGCCATATTGAAATCGATCTTGGCGACTCCGGCCTGCGCTATCAGCCTGGCGATGCGCTGGGCGTCTGGTATCAGAACGATCCGGCGCTGGTAAAAGAGCTTGTCGAGCTGCTGTGGCTGAAGGGTGATGAGCCTGTCACCGTTGACGGCAAAACCCAGCCGCTTTCGGAGGCGCTGCAGTGGCATTTCGAGCTGACGGTGAACACCCCGAATATCGTCGAAAATTATGCCACCTTAACGCGCAGCGAATCCCTGCTGCCGCTGGTGGGCGATAAGGCGAAGCTGCAGCATTACGCCGCGACGACGCCGATTGTCGATATGGTGCGTTTCTCTCCGGCACAGCTGGATGCCGACGCGCTGATCGGCCTGCTGCGTCCGCTGACCCCGCGCCTGTACTCCATCGCCTCTTCCCAGGCGGAAGTGGAAAGCGAGGTTCACGTTACCGTCGGCGTGGTGCGCTACGACGTTGAAGGCCGCGCCCGCGCGGGTGGGGCATCAAGCTTCCTGGCGGACCGCGTAGAAGAAGAGGGCGAAGTGCGCGTCTTTATCGAGCACAACGACAACTTCCGCCTGCCGGCGAACCCGGAAACCCCGGTGATCATGATTGGCCCGGGCACCGGCATCGCGCCGTTCCGCGCCTTTATGCAGCAGCGCGCGGCGGACGACGCGCCGGGTAAAAACTGGCTGTTCTTCGGCAACCCGCACTTTACCGAAGATTTCCTCTACCAGGTTGAGTGGCAGCGCTACGTCAAAGAGGGCGTGCTGACCCGCATCGATCTGGCCTGGTCCCGCGACCAGAAAGAAAAAGTATACGTACAAGACAAACTGCGCGAACAGGGCGCAGAGCTGTGGCGCTGGATCAATGACGGTGCCCACATTTATGTCTGCGGCGACGCCAATCGCATGGCGAAAGACGTTGAGCAGGCACTGCTGGAAGTGATTGCCGAGTTCGGCGGTATGGATGCCGAAACGGCGGATGAATTTTTAAGTGAGCTGCGCGTTGAGCGCCGTTATCAGCGAGATGTCTACTAATGAGCGAAAAACATCCAGGGCCACTGGTGGTCGAAGGTAAATTGACAGACGCCGAGCGCATGAAGCTGGAAAGCAACTATCTGCGCGGCACCATTGCTGAAGATCTGAATGACGGTCTCACCGGCGGCTTCAAAGGCGACAACTTCCTGCTGATCCGTTTCCACGGCATGTATCAGCAGGACGACCGCGATATCCGCGCCGAGCGCGCTGAACAGAAGCTGGAGCCGCGCCACGCCATGCTGCTGCGCTGCCGCCTGCCGGGCGGGGTGATCACCACCAAACAGTGGCAGGCCATCGACAAATTTGCGGGTGAAAACACCATTTATGGCAGCATCCGCCTCACTAACCGTCAGACCTTCCAGTTCCACGGGATCCTGAAGAAGAACGTGAAGCCGGTGCACCAGATGCTCCACTCCGTCGGGCTGGACGCGCTGGCGACCGCCAACGACATGAACCGTAACGTGCTCTGCACCTCGAACCCGTACGAGTCCGAGCTGCACGCCGAAGCGTATGAGTGGGCGAAGAAGATCTCTGAGCACCTGCTGCCGCGCACCCGCGCCTACGCGGAGATCTGGCTCGATCAGGAGAAAGTCGCTACCACCGACGAAGAACCGATCCTCGGTCAGACCTACCTGCCGCGTAAGTTCAAAACCACGGTGGTGATCCCGCCGCAGAACGACATCGATCTGCACGCCAACGACATGAACTTCGTGGCGATTGCCGAAAACGGCAAGCTGATTGGCTTTAACCTGCTGGTGGGCGGCGGCCTGTCTATTGAGCACGGTAACAAGAAAACCTACGCCCGCACCGCGAGCGAGTTCGGCTTCCTGCCGCTGGAGCACACGCTGGCCGTGGCGGAAGCGGTAGTGACCACCCAGCGCGACTGGGGCAACCGTACCGACCGTAAAAACGCGAAAACCAAGTACACCCTGGAGCGCGTGGGGGTAGAGACGTTCAAAGAGGAAGTGGAGCGTCGCGCGGGGATCAAGTTTGAGCCGATCCGCCCTTACGAATTCACCGGTCGCGGCGATCGCATTGGCTGGGTGAAAGGTATTGATAATAAATGGCACCTGACGCTGTTTATCGAAAACGGCCGTATTCTGGATTATCCGGGCCGTCCGCTGAAAACCGGTCTGCTGGAAATTGCGAAGATCCACAAAGGCGAGTTCCGCATTACCGCTAACCAGAACCTCATCATTGCCGGCGTGCCGGAGAGCCAGAAGGCGAAGATTGAGAAGCTGGCGCGCGATCACGGGTTAATGGATGCGGTTAAGCCGCAGCGTGAAAACTCGATGGCCTGCGTGTCGTTCCCGACCTGCCCGCTGGCGATGGCGGAAGCGGAACGTTTCCTGCCGTCATTCACCGACAAAGTGGAAGCGATTCTGGAAAAACATGGTATTCCGGACGAGCATATTGTTATGCGCGTCACCGGCTGCCCGAACGGCTGCGGTCGCGCGATGCTGGCCGAGCTGGGGCTGGTGGGGAAAGCGCCGGGTCGCTATAACCTGCACCTCGGCGGTAACCGTATCGGCACGCGCATTCCGCGCATGTTCCGCGAGAACATCACCGAGCCGGAAATTCTTGACTCTATCGACGAGCTTGTCGGGCGCTGGGCGAAAGAGCGCGAAGCGGGTGAAGGCTTCGGCGATTTTACGGTGCGTGCGGGCATCATTCGCCCGGTGCTCGATCCCGCAAGGGATTTCTGGGAGTAACCACGAGAGGTAATTATGTCCGTACTCGATCTAAACGCCCTTAATGACCTGCCAAAAGTCGAACGCATTCTTCAGCTGGCAGAAACTAACGCCCACCTTGAAAAGCTGGACGCCGAAGGTCGCGTGGCGTGGGCGCTGGAAAACCTGCCGGGAGATTATGTGCTGTCGTCGAGCTTTGGCATTCAGGCGGCGGTCAGCCTGCATCTGGTGAATCAGATCCGTCCGGACATTCCGGTGATCCTCACCGATACCGGCTACCTGTTCCCGGAAACCTACCAGTTTATCGATGAGCTGACGGACAAGCTCAGGCTTAACCTCAAAGTCTACCGCGCAACGGAAAGCGCGGCCTGGCAGGAGGCGCGCTACGGCAAGCTGTGGGAGCAGGGCGTGGAGGGTATTGAGAAATACAATGAGATCAACAAAGTCGAGCCGATGAACCGGGCGCTGAAAGAGCTGAACGCGCAGACGTGGTTTGCCGGCCTGCGCCGCGAGCAGTCCGGCAGCCGTGCAACCTTGCCGGTGCTGGCGGTCCAGCGCGGCGTGTTCAAAGTGCTGCCGATTATCGACTGGGATAACCGCACGGTGTATCAGTACCTGCAAAAACACGGGCTCAAGTACCATCCGCTGTGGGACCAGGGCTACCTGTCCGTGGGCGACACCCACACCACGCGCAAATGGGAACCGGGAATGGCGGAAGAAGAGACGCGATTCTTTGGGCTGAAGCGCGAGTGCGGGCTGCACGAAGGGTGATCCTTTATCCTCCCTCTCCCGGTGGGAGAGGGTTGGGGTGAGGGCATAAGGCCGCGCTATGCTTAACGCCTCAGGCTTTCCCCGCTTTCGCCAGCTCCTTCACCAGCGGCAGCATCACTTTCACCACGTCGCGGCTGCGGTGTTCAATCCGCTGCGGCAGGGCGCTGTCTATATGCTGCTGGTTATCCAGCCGCACATCATGCCAGCTGGTTCCGTCCGGGAACGCTTTCGATTTAGCGCGCTGCTGATAGCCATCCTTTTTGCCCAGCGCCCAGTTCGTCGCCTCGACGTACAGCACCGGAATGCCTGCCTTATCAAACACTTCCCCGTCGTTACAACAGCCAGTGCCTTTTGGATAATCCGGGTTACCGCCTGGGTTTGTCGCGGCATAGACGCCATGCGTACGGGCAAGCGCCAGCGCGCGGTCGCGGGTGAGCTTACGTACGCTGCTCGGCGTGCTTTGTCCGCTGTTAAAATAGAGCTTATCGCCCACGATCAGGTTATCGAGGTTAATCACCAGCAGCGTATTTTTCTTCTCCTCAGCGCTCATCCGTTTAAGGAGATTCTCAGCACCGAGTTTCCCTTCTTCTTCGCCGCTGGTCGCCACAAAGCGAATACCGTATTTCGTCGGGATATTCTTAAGGCGTTCAGCCAGTTCAAGCATCACGCCGAGACCCGCTGCATTATCGTCCATGCCCTGCAGCGTCAGTCCACCAAGGTTATTATCAATATCGGCGTCGCTCATTGGCGCGTAGGTATCCAGGTGCGCCATGATAATAATCTGCTCAGCCGCCTTTCCTTCATGCGCGGCAATCACCGTACTGCCGGTCACGTTATGCCAGTTCTGCGTTTTATTGCGTGAGGTATAGATGTAGCGGCTGTGAAACGAGCGTATATCACTCTGGTAGCCCATCTGTGCAAACTGCTGGCGAATATAGTCGGCGGAGAGCATCTCCGCGGGTGAACCGGTCATGCGGCCAGGGAAAACCGTTGCAATATGCCGCGCCTGCATAGTGGCGATTTCACCATAAGGTTGATTTTTTGCCTGAGCCGGAAGGATAAAGCAAACGCCGAGCGCCAGGGCAGCAATACGGTGGCGCGTTGCGGAAAACATAGTGAGTCCTTAAAAACAGAGCAAAATAATAACGTGCATAGTATGAAACTGTGATCGTCCATACACAATTTGAATTGCTCTTAAATGCCCGAAATTTCGCGTGTTAAGCATTTTTTGGTATTTGCTTTTTCACGGCGTTATTCCATTGAGTAACTACTCATTCCAATTCGTAATTTCATTCGATCTAAGCCGCCCCCTATAGTCCCTCTATTCCTCGTTGTTAGTGAGTTGTTGCCTGTGGACTATCTGCCCCTTTTTGCCGCCTTAAAAGACCGACCGGTACTGGTTGTCGGCACGGGTGAAATTGCCGATCGCAAAATCGCGTTTCTGCAGCGCGCAGGGGCACAGGTGCGGGTTGTTGAAGAGGCGGATTTCGACGAGTCACAAATCGACAGCGTGGTGCTGGTGATTGCGGCGACTGAAAATCGCGAACTGAACCGGCGTGTCTCCGAAGCCGCCCAGGCCCGTTACCGTCTGGTGAACGTGGTGGACGACCAGCCTTTATGCTCGTTTATCTTCCCGTCGATCGTTGACCGCTCGCCGCTGCTGGTGGCGATCTCCTCCGGCGGCACCGCGCCGGTGCTGGCGCGCGTGCTGCGGGAAAAGATCGAAGCGCTGCTGCCAACCAGCCTCGGGCGCATGGCGGAGAAAGCCAGCTTCTGGCGCAACCATTTAAAAAACCGCCTGACCAGCGTGACGGAACGCCGTCGCTTCTGGGAGCGCGTATTTCGCGGCCGCTTTGCCAGCCTGATGCAGGCGGGCAATGAGACGGCGGCGCAGAAAATTCTCGAAGACGAACTGGATAACCCCGGCAGTACGGGCGGGGAGATCGTTCTGGTGGGGGCCGGGCCGGGCGATGCCGGGCTTCTGACCCTGCGCGGCCTGCAGATTCTGCAGGATGCCGACGTGGTGTTCTACGACCACCTGGTCACCGACGGCGTGCGCGAGCTGATCCGTCGCGATGCGGAGCAAATCTGCGTCGGCAAGCGGGCGGGGGAGCACTCCGTGCCGCAGCACGAGACCAACCAGATGCTGATTGCCGCCGCGAAAGCGGGCAAAACCGTGGTGCGCCTGAAAGGGGGCGACCCGTTCATTTTCGGTCGCGGCGGTGAAGAACTGCAGGCGGCAGCCGAGGCGGGCGTGCCGTTCCAGGTGGTGCCCGGCATCACGGCGGCATCGGCCGTAACGGCCTACGCCGGAATTCCGCTGACCCATCGCGATTACGCCCAGAGCGTCACCTTTGTGACCGGCCACTACAAGGCCGACAGCACGCCGTTCGACTGGTCGCACCTTGCCCAGAGCCGACAAACGCTGGCGATCTACATGGGCACGATGAAGGCCGCAGACATCAGCGAACAGCTTATTCAGCACGGTCGCGAGGCGGCGACGCCGGTAGCCGTGATCTCTCGCGGTACGCGCGTCGATCAGCATGTCGCTATCGGCACATTACAAGACCTTGCAACCCTGGCGAAAGACGCCCCGATGCCCGCCCTGATCGTGGTGGGAGAGGTGGTGCAGCTGCACAGCACCCTCGCCTGGTTCCAACACACAACCGATACAGAAGGCTTCGGTTCTTCTGTTGTAAATTTGGCTTAAGGAACGGTTATGGACCAAAAACGACTTACTCACCTGCGGCAGCTCGAAGCGGAAAGTATCCATATTATCCGCGAAGTGGCCGCCGAGTTCTCTAACCCGGTGATGATGTACTCCATCGGTAAAGATTCCAGCGTCATGCTGCACCTGGCGCGTAAAGCGTTTTATCCGGGCACGCTGCCGTTCCCGCTCCTGCACGTGGATACCGGCTGGAAATTCCGCGAAATGTACGAGTTTCGCGACCGTACCGCGAAAGCCTACGGCTGCGAGCTGCTGGTGCACAAAAACCCTGAAGGGGTGGCGATGGGCATTAACCCGTTCGTCCACGGCAGCGCCAAGCATACCGACATCATGAAAACCGAAGGGCTGAAGCAGGCGCTGAACAAATACGGTTTTGACGCGGCCTTCGGCGGCGCGCGCCGCGACGAGGAAAAATCCCGCGCCAAAGAGCGTATCTACTCTTTCCGTGACCGCTTCCACCGCTGGGATCCGAAAAACCAGCGCCCGGAGCTGTGGCACAACTACAACGGCCAGATCAACAAGGGCGAAAGCATTCGCGTCTTCCCGCTCTCTAACTGGACCGAGCTGGATATCTGGCAGTACATCTATCTGGAAAATATTGAGATTGTGCCGCTGTACCTGGCCGCCGAGCGCCCGGTGCTGGAGCGCGACGGCATGCTGATGATGATCGACGACGATCGTATTGATTTACAGCCGGGTGAAGTGATCAAAAAACAGATGGTGCGTTTCCGCACCCTCGGCTGCTGGCCTCTGACCGGCGCGGTGGAATCGAACGCGCAGACGCTGCCGGAGATCATCGAAGAGATGCTGGTGTCCACCACCAGCGAGCGACAGGGGCGCGTGATTGACCGCGACCAGGCAGGCTCCATGGAGCTGAAGAAACGTCAGGGTTATTTCTAAGGAGCCGCCATGAACACCACTATTGCTCAACAAATTGCCAACGAAGGCGGCGTAGAAGCGTATCTGCACGCCCAGCAGCACAAAAGCCTGCTGCGCTTTCTCACCTGCGGCAGCGTGGATGACGGGAAAAGTACCCTGATTGGCCGCCTGCTGCACGACACGCGCCAGATTTATGAAGATCAGCTCTCTTCCCTGCATAACGACAGCAAGCGTCACGGCACCCAGGGCGAAAAACTCGACCTGGCGCTGCTGGTGGACGGCCTGCAGGCGGAGCGCGAGCAGGGGATCACCATCGACGTGGCCTATCGCTATTTCTCTACCGAAAAGCGCAAATTTATTATCGCCGATACCCCGGGGCACGAGCAGTACACCCGCAATATGGCGACCGGCGCATCCACCTGCGATCTGGCGATCCTGCTGATGGACGCGCGTAAAGGCGTGCTGGACCAAACCCGTCGCCACAGCTTTATCTCCACGCTGCTTGGGATCAAACACCTGGTGGTGGCGGTCAACAAGATGGATCTGGTCAACTTCAGCGAAGAGAAATTCGAGGAGATCCGCCAGAGCTACCTGACCTTTGCCGAACAGCTGCCGGGCAACCTGGATATTCGCTTTGTGCCGCTCTCCGCGCTGGAAGGGGATAACGTCGCCTCCCAGAGCGCGAACATGCCGTGGTACAGCGGCCCGACGCTGCTGGAAGTGCTGGAGACCGTTGAGATCCAGCGCGTGGTTGATACCCAGCCAATGCGCTTCCCGGTGCAGTACGTTAACCGTCCTAACCTTGATTTCCGCGGCTTCTCCGGCACGATCGCCTCCGGTTCCGTGAAGGTGGGGCAGCGCGTTAAGGTGCTACCATCCGGCGTGGAGTCGGCAATCGCTCGCATCGTGACGTTCGACGGCGACCTTCAGGAAGCCGGGGCAGGGGAAGCGGTCACGCTGGTGCTGAAGGACGAAATTGATATCAGCCGCGGTGACCTGCTGGTCGACGCGCAGGAGACGCTGGCGGCGGTGCAGGGCGCGTCCGTGGACGTGGTGTGGATGGCCGAACAGCCGCTGACCGCCGGACAGAGCTACGACATCAAAATTGCTGGCAAGAAAACCCGCGCCCGCGTGGACGGCATTCAGTTCCAGGTGGACATCAACAACCTGACCCACCGAGACGTGAGCGAGCTGCCGCTGAACGGTATTGGCCTGGTGGATCTGACCTTCGACGAGCCGCTGGTGCTGGATCCGTATCAGCAGAACCCGGTAACCGGGGGGCTGATCTTTATCGACCGTCTGACGAACGTTACCGTCGGCGCGGGGATGGTGCGTGAGCCAAACGAGCAGGCGACCGCGGCCTCTGAATTCAGCGCCTTCGAGCTGGAGCTTAACGCGCTGGTGCGTAAGCACTTCCCGCACTGGGGCGCCCGCGATCTGCTGGGAGGCAAGTAATGGCCGCCCATGATGAGAACGTCGTCTGGCATCCTCATCCGGTTACCGTCGCCCAGCGCGAACAGCTCCACGGGCACCGTGGAGTTGTGCTGTGGTTTACCGGGCTGTCTGGCTCCGGTAAATCCACGGTAGCGGGCGCGCTGGAAGAGGCGCTGCATCAGCAGGGAGTAAGTACCTACCTGCTGGATGGCGACAACGTGCGTCACGGCCTGTGCAGCGATTTGGGGTTCAGCGACGACGACCGCAAAGAGAACATTCGCCGGGTAGGTGAAGTTGCCAACCTGATGGCAGACGCCGGGCTGGTGGTGCTGACGGCGTTTATCTCGCCGCACCGCGCCGAGCGCCAGATGGTGCGCGAGCGCGTGGGCCAGGATCGCTTTATTGAAGTGTTTGTCGATACGCCGCTGGAGATCTGTGAAGCGCGCGACCCGAAAGGGCTGTACAAAAAAGCGCGTGCCGGCGAGCTGCGGAACTTCACCGGAATTGACTCGGTTTACGAAGCGCCTGAATCGCCTGAGATTCACCTGGAAGGTCAACAATTGGTAACAAATTTAGTCAGCCAATTATTAGACCTGCTCAGACGGGACGATATTATCAGATCCTGAGGCGGTATCGTTCGGGAGCTGTCTTCCCGCACGATGAGTCACGGTCACAGGATTAGCTATGCGCAACAGTGAAAACTACATTATCACCACCGGGTCGGAACCGTTAACCACCGACGATGAGACGACCTGGTCCTTCCCTGGGGCGATAGTCGGCTTTGCGTCGTGGTTACTGGCGCTGGGTATCCCGTTTTTGATCTACGGTGGTAACACCCTTTTCTTCTTTCTCTACACCTGGCCCTTCTTCCTGGCGCTAATGCCCGTTGCGGTCGTTGTAGGGGTTGCGCTGCACTCCCTTTTCAACGGCAGGCTCCTGTACAGTACGGTTATCACGATTGCCACCGTTGTCGCCATCTTTGGCCTGCTGTTTTTATGGCTGATGGGCTAACTTGCGACATAATTAAAACCCCGCAGTAGAGTCGAACGGAAAGTTATGGGATGATGATGCCGTTTTTTCAGGGGGCAGGATGGGTAAACTAACGCTGCTGTTGCTGGCTTTGCTGGTCTGGCTGCAATATTCGCTGTGGTTCGGTAAGAACGGACTGCACGACTACAGCCGGGTGAGCGATGACGTCGCGGCTCAGCAGGCAACTAATGCCAAACTTAAGGCGCGAAACGATCAACTCTTTGCTGAAATTGATGACCTCAATGGCGGCCAGGAGGCGATTGAGGAACGCGCGCGCAATGAACTCAGTATGACTAAGCCGGGCGAAACCTTTTATCGTCTGGTTCCGGATGCGTCTAAACGCAATCAGGGCTCAGCACAAAACAATCGATAATCAGGCCCAGGATTACGACATGGCAGCAACTTTTTCGGACGTATGTGCCGTGGTGCCGGCCGCAGGTTTTGGCCGGCGCATGCAGACAGAATGTCCCAAGCAGTACCTCTCAATTGGCGATAAAACGATCCTCGAGCACGCCGTGGCGGCGCTGCTGGCGCACCCGCGGGTGACGCACGTGGTCATCGCCATCAGTCCCGGCGATGCGCGTTTTGCGCAGCTGCCGCTGGCAAACCACCCACAAATTACCGTTGTCGATGGCGGCGCCGAGCGCGCCGATTCCGTGCTGGCGGGCATCCAGGCTGCCGGAAGCGCGCAGTGGGTGCTGGTCCATGACGCGGCGCGTCCGTGCCTGCATCAGGACGACCTGGCACGCCTGCTGGCGCTGAGCGAAACCAGTAAAGTGGGCGGCATTCTGGCCGCGCCGGTGCGCGACACCATGAAGCGTGCCGAGCCGGGCAAGCGTGCTATCGCCCACACCGTTGAGCGCGTCGACCTGTGGCACGCTCTGACGCCGCAATTTTTCCCCCGCGAACTGCTCCACGACTGCTTAACGCGCGCGCTTAACGAAGGCGCGACCATCACGGACGAAGCTTCCGCGCTGGAGTATTGCGGTTTTCACCCCACGCTTGTTGAAGGACGCGCTGATAATATAAAAGTGACGCGCCCGGAAGATTTACAGCTCGCGGAATTTTATCTTACCCGTTTGACCCATCAGGAGAAGGCATAATGCGAATTGGACACGGTTTTGATGTACACGCCTTTGGCGGAGAAGGCCCAATTATCATTGGCGGCGTACGTATTCCTTACGAAAAAGGGCTGCTGGCGCATTCTGATGGCGACGTGGCGCTGCATGCGCTGACCGACGCGCTGCTCGGCGCTGCCGCGCTGGGTGATATCGGCAAGCTGTTCCCGGACACCGATCCGGCCTTTAAAGGAGCGGACAGCCGCGAACTGCTGCGCGAAGCGTGGCGCCGCGTTCAGGCCAGGGGTTACACCCTCGGCAACGTCGACGTGACGATTATTGCCCAGGCGCCGAAAATGCTACCGCACATTCCGCAGATGCGCGTGTTTATCGCTGAAGATCTGGGCTGCCATATGGACGACGTCAACGTCAAAGCCACCACCACCGAGAAGCTGGGCTTTACCGGTCGTGGTGAAGGGATTGCCTGTGAAGCCGTGGCGCTGCTGGTAAAGGCGGCAAAATGACGGACTTCGATAACCTGACATACCTGCACGGCAAGCCGCAGGGGAACGGGGTGCTGAAAGCCAGCCCGGAAGATTTCCTCGTGGTTGAGGATCTGGGCTTTGAGCCCGATGGCGAAGGCGAACATATCCTGGTGCGTATTCTGAAAAACGGCTGCAACACCCGCTTTGTGGCCGACGCGCTGGCAAAATTCCTCAAAATTCACGCCCGGGAAGTGAGCTTTGCCGGGCAGAAAGATAAACACGCCGTCACCGAGCAGTGGCTCTGCGCGCGCGTGCCCGGCAATGCGATGCCTGATTTAAGCAAATTTGAGCTTGAAGGCTGTAAGGTGCTGGAGTACGCCCGTCACAAGCGCAAGCTGCGCCTCGGGGCCTTGAAAGGCAACGCGTTTACGCTGGTGCTGCGCGAAGTGACTGACCGTGAAGACGTTGAAAAACGCCTGAATGCCATCAATGAACGCGGCGTCCCGAACTACTTTGGCGCGCAGCGCTTTGGCATTGGCGGCAGCAACCTGCAGGGCGCGCTGCGCTGGGCGCAAAGCGATGCGCCGGTGCGCGACAGGAATAAACGCAGTTTTTGGTTGTCGGCGGCCCGCAGCGCGTTGTTTAATCAGATTGTGAGCGAAAGGCTGAAAAAACCGGACGCGAATCAAGTTGTTGTTGGCGATGCGCTACAATTAGCGGGACGCGGAAGCTGGTTTGTGGCAACGGCCGAAGAAATGGCCGATGTCCAGTCGCGCGTGGATGCCAAAGCGCTGATGATTACCGCAGCTTTGCCGGGCTCAGGCGACTGGGGCACCCAGGGCGACGCGCTGAGCGCTGAGCAGTCCGCCGTGGCGGATGCGCCGGAATTACAATCCTTGCTGGTGCGGGAAAAAGTCGAAGCAGCACGCCGCGCGATGCTGCTCTATCCGCAGCAGTTAAGCTGGAACTGGTGGGATGACGTGACCGTCGAGTTACGCTTCTGGCTGCCGGCAGGTAGCTTTGCCACCAGTGTTGTCAGGGAACTAATCAACACCTCGGGTGATTATGCGAATATTGCTGAGTAACGATGATGGGATCCACGCGCCGGGCATTCAGACCCTGGCGAAGCACCTCCGTGAATTTGCGGATGTGCAGGTTGTGGCTCCCGATCGTAACCGCAGTGGAGCGTCTAACTCACTGACGCTGGAGTCGTCGCTTCGCACCTTTACCTTTGAAAATGGCGATATTGCCGTGCAGATGGGCACGCCGACGGACTGCGTGTTTCTGGGCGTGAACGCGCTGATGCGTCCGCGTCCGGATATCGTTGTTTCCGGCATTAACGCCGGGCCGAACCTCGGCGATGACGTGATTTACTCCGGAACGGTAGCGGCGGCAATGGAGGGGCGCCATCTCGGGTTCCCGGCGCTGGCGGTCTCGTTAAACGGCCACACGCACTACGATACCGCCGCCGCGGTGACCTGTTCGATCCTTCGAGCGCTCGGCCGCGAGCCGCTGCGTACCGGGCGCATTCTTAACATCAACGTGCCGGATCTTCCTCTCAATGAGATTAAGGGCATTCGCGTTACGCGCTGCGGAAGCCGACACCCGGCCGATCAGGTGATCCCGCAGCAGGATCCTCGCGGCAACACCCTTTACTGGATCGGGCCTCCTGGCGATAAGTGCGATGCGGGTCCGGACACCGACTTTGCCGCCGTGGATGAAGGCTATGTCTCGGTGACTCCGCTGCACGTAGATTTAACCGCGTATAGCGCGCATGATGTGGTGTCGGGCTGGCTGGATCGCGCAGGAGTGAACGCGCAATGGTAAGCAAACGTGTACAAACTCTTCTGGAACAACTTCGCGCACAAGGGATCCGCGACGAGCACGTGCTTGAGGCGCTCGCTCAGGTCCCGCGTGAGAAATTTGTAGACGAGGCGTTTGAACATAAAGCGTGGGAAAACGTGGCGTTGCCGATCGGGCAAGGCCAGACGATTTCGCAGCCTTACATGGTGGCGCGGATGACGGAGCTGCTGGAGCTCACGCCCGACTCCCGCGTGCTGGAGATTGGCACCGGTTCGGGGTATCAGACCGCCATCCTGGCGCATCTGGTGCACCATGTCTGTTCCGTAGAGCGGATCAAAGGTTTGCAGTGGCAGGCGCGTCGTCGCCTGAAACAACTTGATTTACATAATGTTTCGACACGACACGGTGATGGATGGCAGGGTTGGCAGGCTCGCGCCCCGTTTGACGCTATCATCGTGACGGCGGCTCCGCCTGAAATTCCCGCTGCGCTCTTGTCGCAGCTGGATGAGGGGGGCATTCTTGTTCTGCCCGTTGGGGACGAGCAGCAGCTTTTAAAGCGCGTTCGTCGGCGCGGCGGCGAGTATATTATCGACACCGTGGAAGCCGTGCGCTTTGTGCCTCTGGTAAAGGGGGAGTTGGCCTGAGACTCGGATTTATCCAGGGTTATTAAGGCAAATTCAGCGTATGGTGTGGCGCGAAAGATTCGTGTCATCACGGTAAATTTTAAGTCACTGGTAGTTAACACATTCCTGGGGGATAAATGAGCGCGGGAAGCCCTAAATTCACCATCAGCCGTGTTGCGGCATTATCACTGGTTTCGCTCTGGCTGGCAGGCTGTACAAGTTCTAACAACCCGCCTGCGCCCGTCAGCTCCGTCGGGGGAAACAGCGGCTCCGGTAACACGTCCAGCGGAATGTTGATCACGCCTCCGCCTAAAATGGGCACTGCTGCACCGCAGCAAACACCACAAATTCAGCCTGTGCAACATCCTGTTACACAGCCAACGCAGATCCAGCCAGTTGAACAGCCTGTTCAGACCCAAAATGGCCGCATAGTCTATAACCGCCAGTATGGGAACATTCCGAAAGGCAGCTATACCGGCGGCAGCACCTATACCGTCAAGCGCGGCGATACGCTGTTCTACATTGCCTGGATCACCGGGAACGATTTCCGTGACCTTGCCCAGCGCAATAACGTCCAGGCCCCGTATGCTCTGGAAGTTGGCCAAACGCTCCAGGTGGGCAACGCAACGGGTACGCCGCTGACGCCTGGCAATACGGTTTCAGCGGCCGACGTGACGGCTCAAAATAACAGCGTTAAGCCTGCACAAAAATCCACCACGGTGGTTGCTTCACAACCTGTAATTACGTATTCTGAGGATTCAGGTGATCAGACTGCTAACAAAATGTTGCCGAATAATAAAGGGACTGCGACTGTTGTCACAGCACCGACCACGGCACCTGTGGTTAGCTCTACTGAACCGACTGCAAGCAGTCAGAATGCCAGTTCGTCCATCACTGCATGGCGCTGGCCAACAGACGGCAAGATTATCGAGAACTTCGCAACCTCTGAGGGTGGGAACAAAGGGATCGATATCGCAGGCAGTAAAGGACAGGCTATCATCGCGACCGCAGACGGACGCGTTGTGTATGCCGGTAACGCTCTGCGCGGTTACGGTAATCTGATTATCATCAAACATAACGATGATTACCTGAGTGCCTACGCCCATAACGACACAATGCTGGTCCGGGAACAACAAGAAGTTAAGGCGGGGCAAAAAATCGCTACCATGGGTAGCACCGGAACCAGTTCTACACGCTTGCATTTTGAAATTCGTTACAAGGGGAAATCCGTAAACCCGCTGCAGTATTTGCCGCAGCGATAAATTGACGGGGCATGCCAGCCAGGGTGTCTCGTTCAGGGATCACGGGTAGGAGCCACCTTATGAGTCAGAATACGCTGAAAGTTCATGATTTAAATGAAGACGCGGAATTTGATGAGAACGGAGCAGAGGCTTTTGACGAAAAAGCCTTAGTAGAAGAGGAACCCAGTGATAACGATTTGGCTGAAGAAGAGCTGTTATCGCAGGGCGCCACACAGCGTGTACTGGACGCGACTCAGCTTTACCTTGGGGAGATTGGTTACTCCCCACTGCTAACGGCCGAAGAAGAAGTCTATTTCGCACGTCGTGCTTTGCGTGGTGATGTTGCCTCGCGTCGTCGCATGATCGAAAGTAACCTGCGACTGGTCGTGAAAATTGCCCGCCGTTACGGCAATCGTGGTCTGGCTTTGCTGGATCTGATTGAAGAGGGCAACTTAGGTCTCATCCGCGCAGTTGAGAAGTTTGACCCGGAACGCGGGTTCCGTTTCTCAACCTACGCGACCTGGTGGATTCGTCAGACCATCGAACGGGCTATTATGAACCAGACCCGTACGATCCGACTGCCGATCCACATCGTCAAAGAGTTGAACGTCTATCTGCGTACCGCGCGCGAGTTGTCCCATAAACTGGACCACGAGCCAAGCGCAGAAGAAATTGCCGAACAACTCGACAAACCGGTTGATGACGTAAGCCGTATGCTGCGTCTCAACGAGCGCATTACCTCGGTTGACACCCCGCTGGGTGGCGACTCCGAAAAAGCGCTGCTGGACATCCTGGCCGATGAAAAAGACAACGGCCCGGAAGACACCACGCAGGACGATGACATGAAGCAGAGCATCGTCAAATGGCTGTTCGAACTGAACGCCAAACAGCGTGAAGTGCTGGCACGTCGTTTCGGTTTACTGGGGTATGAAGCTGCGACACTGGAAGACGTCGGCCGCGAAATTGGCCTGACCCGTGAACGTGTTCGTCAGATTCAGGTAGAAGGTCTGCGCCGCCTGCGTGAAATCCTGCAGGGGCAAGGTCTGAATATCGAAGCGCTGTTCCGCGAATAAGCATCCTTTCGTCAAAAAAGGCCCGTCGTGAGACGGGCCTTTTTCTTTTGTGCTACGGCAGCGCCGTTTCGTGCAGCAGACGCCATGCGATCCTGCCGTCCTCCTGATTAAGCACCGCGGTTGACCAGCGCACGTTGACGGGCAGCCCCGGCCGGGTCTGCGTCTCCCGGTAGTGAAGCACCGCGCCGTGGGGCCACGTCTGTCGCGTCGTTAATTCATCAATAACAATTTTCAGTCCGGGGCGGCTTCCTCGCTGGTTGTGCAAAAATTCCACGAGGCCGTGATAGTCGATATGAACGCCACCCGGTGGGATCATCAGAAAATCTGGCCGGAAACGGGCGAGCAGGGCGTCGGAGTCGCCTTCACCTTTGCCTAACCAGTTTTCAAGCGCAATGTGGAGGTCGATAATGTCGTGTTCAAAAGGCGTCATGAATTCTCCTGTCGCAGCTGGGCGAGCACCTGCGTAGTGTTAAGTCGGAAAACGTACAGTACAGGCAATAAGGTCATGCCTGCGGCAAAAAGAAACATTCCGTGCCAGGCGGCGAGCGGCGCCAGATAGCTCTGCGCCAGACTCAGCGCCTCTGCCAGCAGCAGGGCGCCGGCAAAAAAGCTCAACTGTCGATTGAGATTCCACAGCGCGCTGGCATCCGGCATCTCTTCCCGGCGCGTTGTCAGAAAAGCGCTGCTCTGAGCGGTGCTGCTGCACAGGCTTCCCCCCGCGCCCATCAGGGTAAACGCAACGACAGGTAGCAGCGTAGCCGAGCTGACGTTAAGCAAAAGCAGAATGCCCGTCGCCTGCAGCAGGCAGCCGATGACAATCAGCGGCTGTGGACCGATACGGTTAAAATAGCGTCCCGTCGCCGTGATGGCGATAAACGATGCTATGGACCACGGCAGCATGAGCATACCCGTTGCGGATGGGCTCATGTTCACCTCGTGCTGAAGATAAAACATGCCCGTAACGTTCACCCCAATAAACATGCCGGGTACGCATAAATAGACAAGCATGGAAAAACGCAAAAGCGGGTCCGCGAGCAACCGCAGGTTGAGCAGTCTGGCCGCTTTCATCGCGGGTATTTCGTGTTTAAGCCACAGGCAGGCCAACGCAAAGGTCACGATAGCGACCGGTAGCGTCGCGAAAAATATCCACCGCCAGCCTAGCGTCTGCACCAGTACGCCCCCGATAGCGGGTGAGCAGGCGGGAGCAAGCAGCGCGACCAGCATCACCGCCGAGGAGAGTCTGGCCCGCTCGTGAGGCTGAAACAGTTGCCAGGTCAGCGCCTGTCCGACGGGGATCAGTAAGCCACCGCCCACGCCCTGCAGCACGCGCCAGGCGATCAGACTTTCCAGCGTTGCAGACAGGCCTGCCGCAGCGGAGGCTGCGCTGAACAGAAAAAGCGAGATCAGGATGACCCGCTTTGGTCCGAAGCGGCGCGTGAGCATGCTGCTGAACGGGATCGCCAGCGTCAGGCCGGCAATGTACCCGTTACTGACCCAGGCAAGCGCTGAAGGCGTGGCGTTAAGAGCTTGCGCCATCGCCGGAAAAGCGACGCTGGCAATAAACATGTTGATCAAATCAAGAAAAAAGCCCAGCAGATAGACGGCGGCGACTTTACTGCGATACGTCATGGTGGATCCTCCCGTGAGGTGGCGTATCGTATCGACCCCGGAAGCACGGATAAACCTGACAAAGCGCGATATACTGTCAAAAAAATTTTGACGGTAAAGGGCGTGATGATGATTAACCTACAGCGGACGCAGATGTTTGTTGCGGTTGCCGACACCGGCAGCTTTACTGCCGCAGCCGATGCGCTGGGCCTGACAAAAGCCGTGGTCAGCTTCAATATTCGCCAGCTTGAAGGGGAGCTGGGGGTGACATTGCTGCTGCGCTCCACCCGTCGCCTGACGTTAACCGAGGCGGGTGCGCTTTTTCATCAACGCAGCGTGGCGCTTTTGAAGGACGCCGAACAGCTGCAGGATGATGTTCGCGCGAATCATGCAGGGCTCACGGGTGAATTGCGGATCACCACCACGCCTGAGTATGGCTCGCGGGTCGTGGTACCGTTGCTGGCAAGGTTTAGCCAGCTGCACCCGGCGCTTCGCGTGCGTCATGTTTCGTCTTCACTCCATGCCGACCTTATCTCAGAGCGCTTTGACGTGGCTATCCGGTTGGGAACGCTTACCGACTCGCGCTACCACGCCGCATTGATTTCACATTTTTCCATCCTGCCCGTCGCGACGCCCGAGTGGCGGGTGAATCATCCGGTTGAATCGCTTGATCAGCTGGCGCACGCCGACTGGATTATTCACGAGCGCTTAGCTTCGCCGCTGCGCTGGCAGGTGAAAGATGCCAGCGGTGCGCCTGAAATGCTGGAGATAAAAAAAGCGCCGCGCCTGTTTGCCGACAGCGCTCAGGCGCTTATGGCCTTTGCGCTCGCGGGAAGTGGCGTGGCGTTACTGCCGGAATGGCTGGTGCGCGATGCGCTTGATGCGGGAAAACTGATCCCGGTTTTACCGGGATACACCTTCGCCCGGCAGGGCATCCACGCGGTTTATCCGGATGCCCGGCACGTGCCCGCGAAAGTGCGCACCTTTATTGATTTTATGCGCGCCAGCGTGAATTAATCGTGCATCATCTTTTTGATGAGCGCAGAGAACTGCTCCCGCTCGGCTTTATTAAGGCGCCCTAAAAACGCCTCGTCCACCTCGTTGCCGACCGGCTGGCAGCCTGCAAGCAGGGCCTCGCCTTCCGGCGTCAGGAAGACAAACCGGCGGCGCTTATCTGCGGGATCATGCTCGCGTTTGACCAGCCCGCGCGCCTCCATTCGGCTGAGCATTTCCGCCAGGGTCGCCTTCGTGCTGACCGCTACTTCAGTCAATGCCACCTGCTCGATGCCCGGATGCTCGGCAATGGAGCGCATTACCGCATACTGCGGCTTGGTCAGTTCCGGCAGGGCATGCTGCCACTTAGCGGTATGTTGTTGAAAAAGCTGACGTAACAGGTGGAACGCCTCTTGTCTTAGTTCCATGAACACTCCGACAGAAAAAATCACCCCCTATGATAGCCGCTAAAGCCCGGGATGATAACGCGGCATTTTTTAGCAATTAGTGTGATCGTATGCGAACGATCTTGTCAGAAAAATAATCCGGGAGTAGTTTATCTACAATGTTCGTACGCGAACAAACTGATTGAGGTGATGAATGAGATTGATCGTTGGAATGACGGGGGCCACGGGAGCTCCGCTGGGCGTGGCGCTGCTGCAGGCGCTAAAGGAAATGCCGGAGGTTGAGACCCATCTGGTGATGTCGAAGTGGGCAAAAACTACCGTTGAGCTGGAAACGCCTTTCAGCGTGCAGGACGTTGCTGCGCTGGCTGACGTTGTCCACAGCCCGGCTGACCAGGCCGCCACCATTTCCTCCGGCTCGTTTCGCACCGACGGCATGATCGTCATTCCCTGCAGCATGAAAACGCTGGCGGGGATCCGCGCCGGCTACGCCGAAGGGCTGGTGGGCCGTGCGGCGGATGTGGTGCTGAAAGAGGGGCGCAAGCTGGTGCTGGTTCCCCGCGAAACGCCGCTCAGCACCATTCATCTGGAGAACATGCTGGCGCTTTCCCGCATGGGCGTGGCGATGGTGCCGCCTATGCCCGCGTATTACAACCACCCGCAAACCGCCGATGACATCACCCAGCATATCGTGACCCGCGTGCTCGACCAGTTCGGTCTGGAGCACAAAAAGGCGCGCCGCTGGAGCGGCTTGCGGGAGGCGAAACATTTTTCACAGGAGAACAAAGATGGCATTTGATGATTTGAGAAGCTTCCTGCAGGCGCTCGATGAGCAAGGGCAACTGCTGAAAATTGAGGAAGAGGTGAATGCGGAGCCGGATCTGGCGGCGGCAGCCAACGCCACCGGCCGTATTGGCGACGGCGCGCCCGCGCTGTGGTTTGACAATATTCGCGGCTTTACCGACGCCCGCGTGGTGATGAATACCATCGGCTCCTGGCAGAACCACGCCATATCAATGGGACTGCCTGCGAATACCCCGGTAAAAAAACAGATCGACGAGTTCATTCGCCGCTGGGATAAATTCCCGATTGCACCGGAGCGACGCCCCAACCCTGCCTGGGCGCAAAATACGGTGGACGGTGAAGACATTAACCTGTTCGATATCCTCCCGCTGTTCCGCCTGAACGACGGTGACGGCGGTTTTTATCTCGATAAAGCGTGCGTCGTGTCGCGCGATCCGCTCGATCCGGATCACTTCGGCAAGCAGAACGTCGGCATCTACCGCATGGAAGTGAAGGGCAAGCGCAAGCTCGGCCTGCAGCCGGTACCGATGCATGATATCGCCCTGCACCTGCACAAAGCGGAAGAGCGCGGGCAAGATCTGCCGATTGCGATTACCCTCGGCAACGATCCGATTATTACGCTGATGGGCGCAACGCCGCTGAAATACGATCAGTCCGAGTATGAAATGGCCGGTGCGCTGCGTGAAAGCCCGTACCCGATTGCCACCGCGCCGCTGACCGGCTTCGACGTGCCGTGGGGGTCTGAAGTGATCCTGGAAGGGGTGATTGAAGGGCGTAAACGTGAAATCGAAGGGCCGTTCGGCGAGTTTACCGGGCACTATTCCGGCGGTCGTAACATGACGGTGGTCCGTATCGACAAAGTCTCTTACCGCACCAAACCGATTTTCGAATCCCTCTACCTCGGCATGCCCTGGACCGAAATTGACTATCTGATGGGACCGGCCACCTGCGTGCCGCTTTACCAGCAGCTGAAAGCGGAATTCCCTGAAGTGCAGGCGGTGAACGCGATGTACACCCACGGCCTGCTGGCGATTATCTCGACTAAAAAACGCTACGGCGGTTTTGCTCGCGCGGTCGGTTTGCGTGCTATGACCACGCCGCACGGCCTGGGCTACGTGAAGATGGTGATTATGGTGGATGAGGATGTCGATCCGTTCAACCTCCCACAGGTGATGTGGGCGCTGTCATCGAAGGTAAACCCGGCAGGAGACCTGGTGCAGCTGCCGAACATGTCGGTGCTTGAACTCGACCCAGGCTCCAGCCCGGCGGGCATTACCGACAAACTGATTATTGATGCCACCACGCCTGTTGCACCGGACACCCGTGGCCACTACAGCCAGCCGGTACAGGATCTGCCTGAAACCAAAGCCTGGGCTGAAAAACTGACCGCGATGCTGGCAGCACGCCAATAAGGAGGAAAAGATGATTTGTCCACGTTGTGCCGATGAGCATATTGAAGTGATGGCGACATCACCGGTGAAAGGGGTCTGGACGGTCTATCAGTGCCAGCACTGTCTGTACACCTGGCGCGATACCGAACCGCTGCGACGTACCAGCCGCGAGCACTACCCGGAAGCGTTCCGTATGACGCAGAAGGATATTGATGAAGCGCCGCAGGTGCCGACGGTTCCACCGTTGTTATAAGCAAAACGGCAACGTAAGTTGCCGTTTTCATGTTTTCACCCTCTCCCTGTGGGAGAGGGCTGGGTTGAGGGAAAAAGACCGTAGAAAACTAAACCAGACTCTTCAACCGGTAAATCCATTCCAGCGCCTGACGCGGCGTCAGTGAATCCGGGTCGAGGTTCTCCAGCGCTTCCACCGCAGGCGACGTTTCTTCCGCTGGTGCCAACAGCGACATCTGGGTGCCATCGATCTGCGTCGCCGCCGCATTCGGCGAGAGGCTTTCCAGCTCACGCAGCTTCTGGCGAGCGCGCTTGATCACCTCTTTCGGAACACCTGCCAGCGCCGCGACGGCCAGACCATAGCTCTTGCTCGCCGCGCCATCCTGCACCGTGTGCATAAAAGCGATGGTATCGCCGTGCTCCAGCGCATCAAGATGAACGTTAGCCACGCCTTCCATTTTCTCCGGCAGCTGCGTCAGCTCGAAGTAGTGGGTGGCGAACAGCGTCATGGCCTTGATTTTATTCGCGAGACTTTCGGCACAGGCCCAGGCCAGCGACAGGCCGTCATAGGTTGAGGTTCCGCGTCCCACTTCGTCCATCAGCACCAGGCTGTGCTCCGTCGCGTTATGCAGAATGTTAGCCGTTTCGGTCATCTCGACCATGAAGGTTGAGCGACCGCTCGCCAGATCGTCCGCTGCCCCAACGCGGGTGAAGATACGGTCGATGGGGCCAATCTCCACTTTTTGCGCCGGGACGTAGCTGCCGATATACGCGAGCAAAGCAATCAGCGCCGTCTGGCGCATATAGGTACTCTTACCGCCCATGTTCGGGCCGGTAATGATCAGCATTCTTCTCTGCGGCGAGAGGCTCAGCGGGTTGGCGATGAACGGTTCGTTCAGCACCTGCTCGACGACCGGGTGACGGCCTTCCGTAATACGAATGCCGGGTTTGTCGGTAAAGGTCGGACAGGTATAGTTCAGCGTTTCAGCCCGTTCTGCCAGGTTTACCAGCACGTCCAGCTCCGCCAGCGCGCTGGCGCTGAGCTGCAGGTCAGCAAGGTGCGGCATCAGCATGTCAAACAGCTCGTCATACAGCTGTTTTTCCAGCGCCAGGGCTTTACCTTTCGAGGTGAGCACTTTGTCCTCGTACTCTTTCAGCTCGGGAATGATGTAGCGCTCGGCGTTTTTCAACGTCTGGCGGCGGACGTAGTGAATCGGCGCCAGATGGCTCTGCCCGCGGCTGATCTGAATGTAGTAACCGTGTACCGCGTTATACCCCACTTTCAGGGTGTCGAGCCCAAGACGCTCGCGTTCGCGGATTTCCAGCTTATCGAGGTAGTCCGTCGCACCGTCGGCCAGCGCGCGCCATTCGTCCAGCTCCTCGTTGTATCCAGGGGCAATCACGCCGCCGTCACGTACCAGAACCGGAGGGGCATCAATAATGGCTCGCTCCAGCAGCTCGCGAAGCTCGGTGAATTCGCCCATCGTTTCGCGGAGTTTCTGTACCGGCGCGCTGTCAACGTCGCTCAGCTGCGCTCGCAGCTCCGGCAACTGCTGGAAAGCATGACGCATACGCGCAAGGTCGCGCGGGCGCGCGGTGCGCAGAGCCAGACGGGCCAGGATACGCTCCAGATCGCCCACCTGGCGCAGGACCGGCTGCAGCTCGGTATAGCGATCCTGCAGGGCGGCAATGGTCTGCTGACGGCAGACAAGCGTATCCGTATCGCGAATCGGCATATGCAGCCAGCGTTTCAGCATGCGGCTGCCCATTGGCGTTACCGTGCTGTCGAGCACCGACGCGAGCGTGTTTTCAACGCCACCCGCCAGGTTCTGGGTGATCTCCAGGTTACGTCGCGTGGCGGCATCCATGATGATGCTGTCCTGCTGGCGCTCCATGGTGATAGAGCGGATATGCGGCAGGGCGGTGCGCTGGGTGTCTTTCACGTACTGCAGGAGGCAACCTGCGGCACACAGCCCGCGCGGAGCATTTTCCACGCCAAAGCCAATCAGATCGCGGGTGCCAAACTGCAGGTTCAGCTGCTGGCGCGCGGTATCAATTTCGAATTCCCACAGCGGGCGGCGTCGCAATCCGCGACGGCCTTCAATGAGCGCCATTTCGGCGAAGTCTTCGGCGTAGAGCAGCTCTGCCGGGTTGGTGCGCTGCAGTTCGGCAGCCATCGTTTCGCGGTCAGCCGGCTCACTCAGGCGAAAACGCCCGGAGCTGATGTCCAGCGTGGCGTAGCCAAAACCCTTGCCGTCCTGCCACAGCGCCGCCAGCAGGTTATCCTGGCGCTCCTGAAGCAGGGCTTCATCACTGATGGTACCTGGCGTGACGATGCGTACGACTTTGCGCTCAACCGGGCCTTTCGAGGTTGCCGGATCGCCGATCTGCTCGCAGATGGCAACGGACTCGCCCTGATTCACCAGCTTAGCCAGATAGTTTTCAACCGCGTGGTGCGGGATACCGGCCATCGGGATGGGCTCGCCTGCGGAGGCGCCACGTTTGGTTAGCGAGATGTCGAGCAACTGCGACGCACGCTTAGCATCGTCATAAAACAGCTCGTAAAAATCGCCCATACGGTAAAACAGCAGGATTTCCGGATGCTGTGCCTTCAGCTTCAGATACTGCTGCATCATTGGCGTATGTGCGTCGAAATTGTCGATTGTGCTCATGGAGTTATGATGTCCATTTCTTTGAAAATAAACCGTTTTGAGCGGCTCAGTGGCCGTTAGTTCCTTCTATTGTCGCATGAAAAAAAGGTACGGCGCAGAAAAATGTGGCGGCTTTACGGGGCGCCTTCTGACATTAACTCAATGACGATTTTTCCATGCTCAACGCCCACCCTGACCTGTGAGTTGGTGGTAAAGCCCGCTTTCTCAAGCCAGTCTCCTTTTAAGCTCAGCGCTGCATGCACGCTGTATCGCTTTGGTATCTTCGTTTTTCGATCCTCGTGACGTTTTCTGAAATATCCCACTTTTAAATGGCGGTAGGGTTTGCCGAACGCGATCTCTTTCATAGGGTCTCCAGACTATACGGACAACGGTCATTCCTGATGCCTGTATAAAATACCAGTGATTTTCAGGAGGTGTAGGGTTAATAGTGGAATCAGGCTTCAGAAAACGGAATGCAACACCTGAAATCCACAGTATAAAAGTGTATTATTGATGCATCTTATTGTTCGGTAAGTCGCTATGACCGGTAAACGCATATCACGAGAAAAAGAGACCATCGCGAAAATGATCGCGTTGTACGCAAAGCAGTGTCCAGAGGCTTCTCAGGAAGCGGGGCATTATCAGGCGCTCAACGCGTATGCCGATAAGCGCCTGGATAAGTGCGTTTTTGGTGATGAAAAGCCCGCCTGCAAACAATGCCCGGTGCACTGCTACCAGCCTGCCAGACGTGAAGAGATGAAGCAGATTATGCGCTGGGCGGGGCCGCGTATGTTATGGCGACACCCCATTCTGACCGTCCGTCATCTGATGGATGACCGTCGTCCGGTGCCGGAGCTGCCGGAAAAGTATCGCCCGAAAAAGTAAGCCGTTCAGCTTCGTAGCGGGCGGCAAATCACGTTCAGGGCCAGCGCGCTGCACAGTGGAAAGAGCGCCAGCAGCAGCCACGGGTAAATCGCCTGCGTTGAAGGCACCAGCGCGCGATCCAGCAGGCTGCCAAAAAGCAAGTTTCCGGCCAGTACCGCAATGCCTCCGGCGGTGGAGAGTGCGCCGTAGTGCGCGCCCAGCGTGGATTCATCGGCGAACCGCGGAATGAGATCTTTTGCCGAGGGCACCAGCAGCATCTGCCCCAGCGTCAGCAGCGTGACAAACGAGACCGAGGGCAGAAGCCGCAGCCAGCCTTCAGGCGGTTCTGTTGCTGCAAACGCCGCCACGCTCGCAAAGGCGGCGGAAAGCAGCAAAAAGCCCACCGGCAGAATGTTCACCGCGCCCACGCGACGGGCGAAACGCGCCAGCGGCAGCTGTAAGGTAATAATCAGAACGGAGGCCAGCATAAAAAGCGGGCCAAGATCTTTCTCGTTACCGCCGGAGCGCTGGATCTCTACCGGCAGCGCCAGATAGAGCTGGTTATAGCTTAACAGCCAGGAGCTGTAGGCAATGATAAAGGCGACAAAGCGAGGCTGTCGGAACGTCGTCCACCAGGGCACTATTTTTATCTTCTGTAAACGGTGCCCGGCAGCAGGCAGACAGAAGTAAAGCACCACTAGCGCAATGATAAAGACGCCAGCCCCCGCCAGCGCCACCTGGCGGAAGCCAAGCCCCGTTAGCAGGGCGCCAGCAACCGGGCCCAGTACCGCGCCGAGCTCCCCGCAGACGGCAAAGAGCGCAAACCACTCCGCCCGGCTTCGTTTCCCCTTCGCCTCGCTGTTCGTCCCCGCTTTCGCCAGCAATGACTCAATAGACGGAGAAAATAACGCGCCGCCGACGCCCGTCAGACACGCGCCCAGAATAATCGGCCACAGCGATCCCCCGAAGGCCAGCAGCAGATAGCCTGAAACACGAACTATACAGCCGCTGAGGATAACCACTTTCGCCCCAAACCGGTCCGAGAGCGCACCGCCAACGATAAACATCCCCTGCTGCGAGAACGTGCGCAGGCCCAGGATCAGCCCGATTAGCCCGCCGGAGAGCAGCATGTCGTCGCGCAGAAATATCGCCAGAAAGGGAACGACGGCGTAAAACCCAATGTTAAAAACAAACTGGCTACCCAGTAAAACGGGCGGCCAGAGCGTGGTGGCGGGGCGAAGGGACATTGTCGATCACTCGTCCCTAAACGATAAAATGAATGTGCTTTTTGCCATGAAACGGCGAGATCTCAATTTTAGTTTTCACCCGGAAGACATCCCAGAGCAACGACTCGGATAAAATGTCCTGCGGTGTTCCGGTCGCCACAATTTGCCCTTTCTGCATCACAATCAGCGAGTCGCAGAACATTGAGGCGTGGTTGAGATCGTGGATGGCGACAATGCTGGTGACGGGTAATTCGCTGATCAGCTGCATCAGCTGCATCTGATGATGGATGTCCAGGTGGTTGGTCGGTTCATCCAGCAGGATTTCGGTTGGCGTTTGCGCCAGCGCGCGGGCGATATGCACCCGCTGACGCTCTCCGCCGGACAGGCTCAGCCAGCCCTGCTCGCTGCGGTCCAGCATATCGACACGCTGCAGAGCCGCGGTGACGGTCTCGTCATCCTGCGCGCTCCAGTTGGAAAAAGGGGAGTGGTGCGGAATACGTCCAAGCTTGACCACGTCGCGCACGCGCATATTGGCGTCCGTCATGCCGTGCTGCTCAACGAACGCCACCCGGCGGGCAAGCTGCTTTTTGGCGATGCGGGAAATGTCCTGCCCGTCCAGGGTCACGCTGCCCGCATCCGGGCGACGCAGGCCTGCCAGAATGCGCAGAAGCGATGATTTGCCGCAGCCGTTAGGACCAAGCAGACCCACGGTTTCGCCCCGGGAAACCTTCAGCGAGACGTCATTGACGATAACTTTTTTGCCGACCTTCCAGGTAATATTTTCAGCGCAGATACTCATCACTTATTCCTTGAACGGTAGATAATCACGGCAAAGAAAGGCACGCCCACCAGCGCGGTGACGACGCCGACGGGCAGGCTCTGCGGCGCAATCAGCATCCGCGAGGCGATGTCGGCCAGCACCATCAGGATCGCCCCGGCCAGGGCGCTGGCAATCAGCAGCGTGCGGTGCAGCGGCCCGAACAGGAAGCGCATAACGTGCGGCACCACCAGCCCCACAAAGCCGATTGAGCCCGCCATGCTGACGATGGTGGCGGTGATCAGAGCCGTGGTGGTAAACAGGGCAAGGCGCACCCTGGGTACGGCAATGCCTAACGAGGCCGCGGCGTCATCGCCAAAGGTAAAGGCGTCCAGCGCCCGGGAATAGTAGAGGCAGACGGCAAGGCCCGCCAGCACGACAACCAGCGCCAGCTGGAATTCCGGCCAGCGCACGCCGCTAAAGCTGCCCAGCAGCCAGAACATCACGTCTCGCGCCTGCTGCGCGCTGGCGGAGGTGCTGATGGTGTAGGCGGTAATGGCGTTGAAAAGCTGAGATGCAGCAACGCCTGCCAGAATGGTGCGCTCATTTCCCCCGCGCGCACCGTTCGTCAGAAAGGCGACAAACGCAAAGGCGGCGAACGCCCCGGCAAACGCGCCCGCGGAGAGCGACACCGCGCCGGTGCCGATGCCCAGGACAACGACCGACACCGCCCCGGTTGAGGCGCCTGCCGACACGCCGAGCACGTAAGGTTCCGCCAGCGCGTTCTTCAGCAGGCTTTGCAGCACGGCGCCGCAAATGGCTAAACCGGCCCCGCAGCATGCCGCCACCAGCGCGCGGCTCAGGCGAAAGTCCCAGATAACGCTTTCATAGATGCGGTTTAGCGGAACGTCGGTCAGCCCCAGCTTATTACCGATAGCGTATAAGACGTTGGATAGCGGAATCGACAGCTCGCCGACGCTGACGCCAAGGGCAATCACCAGAAACAGCAGGACAACAGCAAGCAGAGCGGAAGTGGTCAGAATCAGGCCCTGGCGGGCCTGAAGTACGGCAACTGTCATCAGTTCAGCCCCAGCTTTCTGAGCTGTTCACCCACCTGTTCGGCACCGTAAATCGTACGAATCGTCGGGTTCATCGCCTGACCGTCCATCACCACGATATGGCCTTTTTTAACGGCATCAAGCTGGCTCACGGCCGGATCGCTTTTCAGGAATTTGATTTTCTCTTCCGCGTTATCCAGCGCCCAGCGGTTACGATCCAGGCTGGAGACCACAATCACGTCCGGGTTCGCGGCAATAATGCTTTCCCAGCCCACGGTTGGCCATTCAGTCTCGGACGTAATGGCGTTATGGCCGCCCATCAGGCTGGCGATAAACCCAGAGGGGCTATTTTTACCGCCTACGTAGGCGTCTGCAGAAGGGGATGAACTGGAGAACCAGAAGACAAACGAAAGGTCTTTTTTATTCTTGCCGAATTCTTTGCGCAGGTCAGCCTCGCGTTTTTTGAAATCGGCAATGACGGCCTGGCCGCGATCTTCAACGTTAAAGATTTTGGCGAAATCCTCAATCTCTTTATAGAGATAGGTCATATCCCACAGCTTCTGGCGGCTGCCGTACATATCGCCGGTGGCTTTTTTGGTCGCGCACATGCCCGGTGACACATAGCTGTTCACGCCGAGGGTCATCAGGTCTTCGCGTTTTGCGACCTTACTTTCAGGCCCCAGCAGCAGCGGCGTCTGAGCGGGAACGAAGTCGGGATTTTGCGCAAGAACGGACTCAAGGGTAGGAATTTCGACAGTCAGGGTTTTGATTTTTGCGTTCTGTTCCGCCAGCTGCGGCAAGACTTTGGTCGGCCAGAAGGCGCTGGCTTTGACCTTATCTTCCAGCCCCAGCAGGAGCAAAATCTCCACGGTGTTCTGGCCCAGGGCCACGACGCGTTCCGGCGCTTTGGTGAATGTCTCTTTGTAGCCACAGTTTTCAATCGTCAGGGGATATGTGGTTGCCAGAGTAGAACTGACCGACGCAATCGCCAGGCCTAACGCGCAGAGGACCTTCTTCATGAAACGCTACCCTTCATTAAAATTATTTTTGATGCAAATGAAACGCATTATTAAGGCGGAATTTTATACAGAGGAAACGATTTTGTGTCAATGAGGGACAATAACGCAGGGTGACGAAAGGCGATGCAGGAAAACACCGCCTGATGGGAGTTAAACCAGATTTTCTTTATCAATCCCGAGACGCTTCATGCGCGACAGCAGAGTGGTGCGTTTTAACCCCAACCGCTGGGCCGCCCCTTTCGGCCCGGCCACCACGCCGTTGGTCTCTTTCAGCACGCGCAGAATGAGCTGATATTCATCTTCTCCCTCTTTCGCGATTTCGGCTGCGGGTACGGCCACGTCAGGAAGGGCAATCTCCGGCAGGGAGAGCTGCAGCACGTTCCCGCGCGTCAGCAGCACCGCGCGCTCAATGACGTTTTCCAGCTCGCGCACGTTGCCCGGCCACTCCATCGACGAGAGGGTCCGCAGCGTCTCGGCGGGAATGCTGTCGATGTTTCGCCCCATCCGGCGCGCGATCTTGGCGGTAAAGGCTTTAACCAGCAGGGGGATATCTTCCGGGCGTTCGCGCAGCGGCGGCAGGCAGATCGGGAAGACGTTCAGGCGATAGTAGAGATCGCTTCTGAATTCGCGGTCGGCGACCATTTTTTTCAGGTCGCGGTTGGTGGCGGCGATCAGCCGCACGTCGGTCTGGATAAGCTTGTTGCTGCCGAGGCGCTCAAACTCTTGCTCCTGCAATACGCGCAGCAGCTTGGGCTGTAGCTCCAGCGGCATATCGCCCACTTCGTCGAGGAACAGCGAGCTTTTGTCTGCCAGCTCGAAACGCCCCAGGCGCTGGCTGCTGGCCCCGGTAAACGCGCCGCGCTCGTGGCCAAAGAGGTCGCTTTCCAGCAGACCCGCGGGCATCGCCGCGCAGTTCATCTTCACCATGCGCCGGCTGTTGCGGTTGCTCAGGTTGTGGATGGCGCGGGCAATCAGCTCTTTACCGGTGCCGGTTTCACCGAGGATCAGCACCGTGCTGTCGCTCTGGGCCACCATTTCCACCTGCTTGAGGACGCTGTACATGGCATCGCTGCGCCCGATGATTTCGCCAAACTCGCTGTCCACGTTGTTGAGCTGTTCGGTCAGGGCCAGGTTCTCGTCCACCAGCCGCTCTTTCAGGCGGTGGATCTCCTGATAGGCGAGGGCGTTATCCAGCGCGATGGAGATACGCTCGGCGATCTGACGCAGCAGCTTCAGGTTGGCGGTGGTAAACACGGCTTCATCGCACTGCGCCAGTTTGAGCACCCCAAGCATGGTGCTGCCGGACATCAGCGGCAGCAGGCACAGGGTCTGAATTTTGTTGCCCCAGGTGTTAAACAGCATCCGCTCGTACGGCGCCACCGGGTCCTGCTCGCTGAGATTCAGCAGCAGGATCTCTTTGCTTTTAAACACCCGCTCAGAAAGGGTGCCCGCTTCGTCCACCTCGCTCTGCTCGTGCGCCGGATTGGCCTCATCAAGATAGTGGGTGGAGTAGATGTTCAGCTTGCCTTTACGGTTCCCGCGCAGCGCGATGCTGATGGCGTCTATCCTGAAATAGTGGTGGATCTCCTTGGCGACTTCGCTGACCAGCTCGTCCATGTCGAGCCTTGAGAGCACGGCGTTGGTGATGGCGACCAGAATGCGGAAGTTGTCGCGCTCGCGGCTCAGCAGGTCGTAATCCACGTTATTGGTGACGCGGCTTTGGATCTGCTCCGCGACGACGGCCACAATCTGGGTAAAGGTGTGCAGACGCTCGTACTCCGCCTCGCTCCAGGGCTGGTCGGTATTGCGGATAAACTCGCAGCCGCCAAAAATTTGGCCCTCCGCCGCCAGCGGCAGCATGCCGTAATGACCGAAAGGCTGATAGAGATTGCTCTCCGCCAGCCGCGGCCATGCCATCCGAAACTCTTCAAAATTGCAGTGCAGCACTTCAGGCCGGGAGAGAATGCGGCGCACCGGGCCGTGCGCGAGGTACGTTTCGTCTTCGTATTCAAACGTTTTGCCATTCTCGCGCGTTGAGTAGTAGCTCGCGCGGTGCGTTCCGCTATGCCAGAGCACAATCGCCGCGCTGTCCGCCAGCGCTGATTGCCTGACCAGCCGCGTCAGGGCATCGCTCAGCGCGCCGAGATCGGGCTGTTGTAAAAGTGTGCGCGTGATGTCAAACAGGCCCTGCTGTCCAAGATCGCTCATCGGTGTATACGGCATTATTGCTTTCCAATAGAAACTGGCAAAAAAGAGACATTTAATGCTGACCGCTTATGGCGCGGCTCTAGCAAATTCGGGGTAACGGCTCAGCGTGCGGCAGATCCAGCGTGCGCTTCACGCCGTAAAGCCCGGCCAGGCGCACCCCTTTGCGCTCAACCACGTCGCCAATGATGGCCGCGTCTTTCCCTAAGGGATGCGCTCTCAGCCGTTCAAGTACGGCTTCCGCCGCCGAACGTTCCACGCCGATCGCCAGCTTGCCCTCGTTGGCAAAGTTTAGCGGGTCAAGCCCTAAAAGCTCACACAGCCCCCGCACGGCAGGCTTAACGGGCAGGTCGCGCTCGATCAGTTCAATCCCGCACCCGCTGCTTGCGGCGAACTCGTGGGCGACGGCATTCACCCCGCCTCGGGTGGCGTCGCGCAGGGCTTTGACGCCCGGCATGTCGCGCAGCGTCTGGATAAGCGGGGTGAGCACCGCGCAGTCGCTGCGAAGCTCGCCGTCCAGCCCTAAGCCTTCGCGCAGGTTAAGAATAGTCGCTCCGTGGCAGCCCAGCGTGCCGGTCACCAGCAGCACGTCGCCCGCGCTAAGGCGTTGCGCACCCCAGTGAACGTCGGCGGGGATCGCCCCCATTCCGGCGGTGTTGATGAAGAGCTTGTCGGCCGCGCCGCGCTGGACCACTTTGGTATCCCCGGTAACGATAGCGATACCCGCCTCGCGCGCGGTATGCGCCATGCTGTTCACCACCGCCGTGAGGGTTTCCATCGGCAGACCCTCTTCAAGGATAAACCCGCAGGAGAGATAGCGCGGAATGGCGCCGCTGACGGCCACGTCGTTGGCCGTGCCGCAGACGGCGAGCTTGCCGATATCGCCGCCCGGGAAGAACAGCGGGTCAATCACGTAGCTGTCGGTGGAGAACGCCAGCCGGTCGCCGTGTGCGGTGAGGGTTGAGAGCGCGATGCGCGCCTGATCCTCCTGCTCCGCGAGCCAGGGGTTATTAAAGGCCTCCATGAACAGCCGGTTAATCAGCTGCTGCATCGCCTGTCCACCGCTTCCGTGCGCCATTTCCACCGTGTTCATGCTTCACACTCCTGGTTGCGATACTGATACCACGCGGCGCATGCCCCTTCAGAGGAGACCATCAGCGCGCCAAACGCGGTTTGCGGGTTACAGGTGTTGCCAAATAGCGGGCAGTGATGAGGTTTGCATTTGCCGGTGAGCACCTCGCCGCAGCGGGCCCGGGGATCGTCGCACACCTGCTGCGGCTGCGGGCGGAAGTGCGCTTCGGCATCATATGTGCGATAGGCAGGCGTCAGGCGCACGCCGGACTCGGCAATCAGCCCCAGCCCGCGCCACTCGCTGTCGCCCTCAACGCTAAACACGTCGGCTATCGCCTGCTGCGCCCG
The DNA here is from genome assembly GCF_034107265.1 of Enterobacter sp. 168J2. Classification (NCBI taxonomy): domain Bacteria; kingdom Pseudomonadati; phylum Pseudomonadota; class Gammaproteobacteria; order Enterobacterales; family Enterobacteriaceae; genus Enterobacter; species Enterobacter sp. 168J2. The sequence goes on from NZ_JAWNEB010000003.1 coordinate 255,789, forward strand.
CTCATTTCCCGCATCGGGCACCACGCGGCGGTACTGGTTTTCCACCGCGCTCAGGGCCGCTATTTTCTGCTCAACCAGCATGGCCACGCCTTGCAGTAGATCAAGCGGTTCGAAACCAGCCACCACTAACGGACGATTGTACTGCTCAGCGATGAAACCGTAGGCGTCTGTGCCTATCACCATGCTGACGTGGCCTGGTGCCAGGAACGCGTCGATGCCGTTGTCCGGCTCTTCAAGCAGGCTGCGCAGCGTGGGAATGAGCGTAATGTGCTGGCAGAAAAAGAAAAAGTTACCGACATCGCGCGCTTTCGCCTGCTGCAGCGTGATGGCCGTCGCGGGCATGGTGGTTTCAAAACCCAGCCCGAAAAAGACGACCTTGCGCTCAGGGTTGTCCATCGCCAGCGTCAGGGCATCCATCGGCGAGTAAACGATCCGCACGTCCGCGCCGCGCGCCTTTGCCTGCAGCAGCGAGCCGTTTTTCCCCGGCACGCGCATCGCGTCACCAAAGGTGCAGAAAATGACGCCGGGCTGGCCGGCAATTTCAATACAGCTGTCGATGCGCCCCATCGGCAGGACGCACACCGGGCAGCCGGGGCCGTGGATAAACTCGATGTTCTCCGGCAGCAGCTGGTCGAGGCCAAACTTGAAGATGGCGTGCGTGTGCCCGCCGCACACCTCCATGATCCGCAGCGGCCTTTCGCTCGTGTAGTCCAGAAGCGCCGCGCGCGTTTTCAGATGCCCGATAAGCTGCATCACCTGTTCCGGCGCGCGGTATTCATCAACGTAACGCATAGGCTAGCGCTCCTCGCCGTACAGGAGCGCGCCTACGTCCGGCTCCACGTCAAACATGTTTTGCAGCGCGTCCAGCGTGTCGCGGGCTTCCGCTTCGTTAATCACGCTCATCGCAAACCCCACGTGGACCAGCACCCACTGGCCGAGGCGCGACGCGCCCGTTTCATCGGTGCTGCCCACCAGCGTCAGGTCCACGTCGCGCAGGATGCCGCAAACCTCCACTTTGGCCTGGTTGCCGTCAATAGAGTGGATTTGTCCGGGTACGCCTATGCACATCGTTCGCTCTCCAGCCAGTCCAGCCAGGCGTCCATCCCGTCGCCGCGCGTGGCGGAAACCAGCAGGATGCGAATGTCCGGGTTCACCTCGCGGGCATACGCAAGGCACTTATCCACGTCGAAGTTCAGGTACGGAAGCAGGTCGACCTTGTTCAGCAGCATGAGGGAGGCGGCGGCGAACATGTGCGGGTACTTCAGCGGCTTGTCCTCCCCTTCGGTGACGGAGAGCACCGCCACCTTGTGCCGTTCGCCGAGGTCAAAGCTGGCCGGACACACCAGGTTGCCGACGTTTTCAATAAACAGGATGCAGTTATCCGCCAGCGGCAGGCGCGGGGCGGCGTCGGCAATCATCTGCGCATCCAGGTGGCAGCCCTTGCCGGTGTTGACCTGAATCGCGGGCGTGCCGGTTTCGCGGATGCGCGCCGCGTCGTTAACGGTTTGCTGGTCGCCTTCGATAACCGCGCAGGAGACGCGTTCGTTCAGGCGCTTGAGCGTTTCGGTCAGCAGCGTGGTTTTGCCGGAGCCGGGGCTGGAGACCAGGTTCAGCACCAGCTGTTGACGCGCGGCAAAGCGGGCGCGGTTGCGGGCGGCGATCTGGTTATTTTTGTCCAGCACGTCGATCTCCACCTCCAGCATCTGGCGCTGGCTCATACCCGGCGCGTGGGTGCCCGCTTCGCCGTGGCCGTAATGCAGATCGCCCGCGTCGGAACGCTGCCGCGCAAAGGTGATGCCGGTCAGGGCCGTCGCAGGACGCGGGGCGGGGGAAAAGGGCGCGGAGCGAAACGCGGAGTGGGGGCGGTGTTCGTCCCCTTCTATATAGAGGTTGCCTTCGGCGCAACCGCAGGTACTACACATACATTACTCCTTCTCGATTTCGAGGCGTTGGATCTGCATGCCGTCATCCGCCACGATGCGAAGACCCGTGCTCTGACACTGCGGGCAGCGCTGAACCTTTGATGAGAGCAGGGTGACGTACTGCTGGCACTGCTCGCACCAGCACTCCGCCTGCTGCTCTTCAATATGAAGCTTGCAGCCTTCCGCCAGGGTGCCGCGGCACACCAGCTCAAAACAAAAGGTCAGGGCGCTGGTCTCGACGCAGGAAAACGCCCCGACCTTCAGCCAGACGCCGGTGACGCGCTGCGCGTGGTTTTGCACTGCCTGCTGTTCGATAAGTTCCAGAGCCCGCTGGCAGAGGGTGATTTCGTGCATGACGCCTCCTCAATGATTTGCGCCAGTGAATGCAATAACGGTGCCAGCTTGATTTGCGTTACGGCGTGACAATGTCAACGCTGTCGAAATGACACGTCGACACTGCGGCGTTGACAGTGGTTTTTCCGATAAAAATCATTTAAATCAGCAGGTTAAAAACTGGCACGGAATCTGCTTAACAGCCGCTATCTCCATTAACCGGATACCTTCTATGACTATTTGGGAAATTAGCGAAAAAGCGGATTACATCGCGCAGCGCCACCAGCAGCTTCAGGATCAGTGGCACCTCTACTGCAACTCTCTGGTTCAGGGGATCACCCTGTCAAAAGCCCGTCTGCATCATGCGATGAGCTGTGCGGCGCAGGGGGATATGCGCTTTGTCCTGTTCGGTCATTTCACGGTCTTTGTGACCCTGGCAGACAGCTTTAACAGCCACACCATCGAGTACTACGTTGAGAATAAAGAGGGTGAAAAACAACGTATTGCGCAGGCGCAGCTGATGGCCGACGGCATGGTCGACGGCTACGTCAGCAACCGCGATCGCCAGCAGGTGCTTGAGCACTATCTGGAGAAAATCGCGCCGGTTTACAACGGTCTCTACGCCGCGGTTGAACACGACCTGCCGGTCGACCTGAAACAGCTGGTCGCGGGAAAGATTTCCGCAAACCCTGCCTGATAACCGAGTGTCGAAAAGTGTCGATGAGACAGTTTTTCGTCGTCAAAAATGACTATCACCTGAGGATTGCCCGGTGAACCGTTTTGTAATTGCTGACTCGACGGTCTGTATCGGCTGTCGAACCTGTGAGGCGGCGTGTTCGGAAACGCACCGCCTGCACGGGCTACAGTCCATGCCGCGCCTGCGCGTCATGCGTAATGAAAAAGAGTCTGCCCCGCAGCTCTGCCACCACTGTGAAGATGCCCCGTGCGCGGGCGTGTGCCCGGTTAACGCCATCACCCGCGTCGATGGCGCGGTCCAGCTGAACGAAAGCCTGTGCGTTAGCTGCAAGCTGTGCGGCATCGCCTGCCCGTTCGGCGCGATTGAATTCTCCGGCAGCCGCCCGCTGCATATCCCGGCGAACGCCAATACCCCCAAAGCGCCGCCTGCGCCACCCGCTCCGGCGAAGGTGAGCACGCTGCTGGACTGGGTGCCCGGCATCCGCGCTGTTGCGGTCAAGTGCGACCTGTGCAGCTTTGACGAACAGGGCCCGGCCTGCGTGCGGACCTGCCCGACCAAAGCGCTGATCCTGGTTAACATCCGCGATATCGCACGCACCAGCAGGCGCAAGCGCGAGCTGACCATTAATACCGACGTCGGCGATCTTTCGCTTCTGCAGGCGCTTAACGAGGGGGCGAAATGAACGCGATATTTATGATTAACAGCGCCGTAGCGTACTTTGCCGCAGCCGCCGCGCTGGCGCTGGTGTTCTCTTTCCATAAAACCCTGAGCGGCTGGATAGCCGGTATCGGCGGGGCGATCGGCAGCCTGATGACGCTGGCCGCGGGCGGCGTCGTCCTGCTCGGCGGACAACCTGTGGAAACACTCATGCCGCTGATTCGCCACAACGTGGCGATTACGCCGCTTAACGCCATCTGGCTGGTGACCTTTGGCCTGTGCGGGCTGTTTATCAGCCTGTTCAATATCGACTGGCACCGCCATCCGCAAACCAAAGCCAACGGCCTGCTGGTCAATCTGCTGATGGCGACGGCGGTCTGTACGGTTATCGCCAGCAACCTCGGCGCGCTGGTGGTAATGGCCGAAATCATGGCCCTGTGCGGCGTGTTCCTGACCGGCTGCAGCGCCTCCGGCAAGCTGTGGTTTGCGCTTGGGCGTCTCGGCACGCTGCTGCTGGCGCTGGCCTGCTGGCTGGTGTGGCAGCGTTTCGGCACCCTGGACTTTTCCGCGCTTAACGGCCAGACGCTGGGCAACGATGTCTGGCTACTGGGCGTGGCTGGCTTTGGCCTGCTGGCCGGGATTATCCCGCTGCACGGCTGGGTCCCGCAGGCGCACGCAAATGCCTCTGCGCCCGCCGCCGCGCTGTTTTCTACGGTGGTAATGAAGGTCGGTCTGTTCGGCATCCTGACGATTACCCTGACGGGCGGTCAGCCGCCCCTGTGGTGGGGCGTGGCGCTGCTGATTGCGGGGATGATTACCGCCTTTGTCGGCGGCCTGTACGCCCTGATGGAGCACAATATCCAGCGCCTGCTGGCGTACCACACCCTGGAAAATATCGGCATTATCCTGCTCGGCATCGGCGCGGGCGTCACCGGGCTGGCGCTTAACCAGCCGGCGCTGATTGCCGCCGGGTTTATCGGCGGTCTGTATCACCTCGTCAACCACAGCCTGTTCAAAAGCACCCTGTTCCTCGGCGCGGGCAGCGTCTGGTTCCGCACCGGCCACCGCGATATCGAAAAGCTCGGTGGGATTGGCAAAAAAATGCCGGTGATTTCACTCGCTATGCTGGTGGGGCTGATGGCGATGGCCGCGCTGCCGCCATTAAACGGCTTTGCCGGGGAGTGGGTGATCTATCAGTCGTTCTTCGCGCTCGGCCAGAGCGACGCGTTTATCGCGCGCCTGCTAGGCCCGCTGCTGGCGGTTGGGCTGGCGATTACCGGGGCGCTGGCGGTGATGTGCATGGCGAAAGTCTATGGCGTCACCTTCCTCGGCGCACCGCGCACCCGTGAAGCGGAGAACGCCTGCTGCGCCCCGGTACTGATGTGTGCCAGCGTGGTCGCGCTGGCGCTGTGCTGCATTGGGGGCGGGGTGGCCGCACCGTGGCTGCTGCCGCTGCTGGGCCACGCCGTTCCGCTGCCGCTTGCGACGGCGCATACCGTCGTTTCCCAGCCGATGATGGCGCTCCTGCTGATTGCCGCACCGCTGCTGCCGTTCGTGCTGATGCTGTTCTTTAAGCGCGACCGTCTCGCCTCCCGCTCGCGCGGCGCGGCGTGGGCCTGCGGCTACGAACACGAGCAGTCGATGGTTATCACCGCCCACGGTTTTGCCATGCCGGTGAAGGAGAACTTCGCCGCCGTGCTGAAGCTGCGCCACTGGCTGAACCCGGTGGGCTGGGTTCCCGGCTGGCAGAGCGCCGCCGCGCCCACTCTGTTCCGCCGTCTGGCGCTGATCGAGCTGGCGGTGCTGGTGGTAATTGTGATTTCACGAGGAGCCTGACATGAGTCTGTTTCTGGCAATTCTTCAGGCGCTGGTGCTGTTCGCCGCCGCGCCGCTGCTGTCGGGCATTACGCGCGTGGCGCGCGCCCGGATGCACAACCGTCGCGGGCCCGGCGTGCTCCAGGAGTACCGCGATCTCTTCAAGCTGCTCTCTCGCCAGAGCGTCGCCCCGGACGCCGCAGGCTGGGTCTTCCGCCTGACGCCGTTCGTGATGGTCGGCGTGATGCTCACCATCGCCACCGCGCTGCCGGTGGTGACGGTGGGCTCGCCGCTGCCGGCGCTTGGCGATCTGATTACGCTTATCTACCTCTTCGCCATCGCCCGCTTCTTCTTTGCGATTGCGGGCCTGGACACCGGCAGCCCGTTTACCGGCATCGGCGCCAGCCGCGAGGCGATGCTCGGCGTGCTGGTGGAGCCGATCCTGCTGCTGGGGCTGTGGGTGGCCGCGCAGGTGGCGGGCTCCACCCACATCAGCTTTATCACCGACACCGTTTACCACTGGCCGGTTTCACGCTCTATCCCGTTGATTCTGGCGCTCTGCGCCTGCGCGTTCGCCACCTTTATTGAGATGGGCAAACTGCCGTTTGACCTCGCGGAAGCGGAGCAGGAGCTGCAGGAAGGCCCGCTTACCGAGTACAGCGGCTACGGCTTCGCGGTGCTGAAGTGGGGCATCAGCCTCAAGCAGCTGGTGGTGCTGCAGATGTTTGTCGGCGTCTTCTTCCCGTGGGGGCAGATGACGCACTTCTCCGCGGGCGGTCTGGTGCTGGCCGTGGCGGTAGCTGCGCTCAAGCTGCTGGTCGGCGTGCTGGTGATAGCCCTGTTTGAAAACAGCATGGCGCGCCTGCGCTTTGTGGAAACGTCACGCATCACCTGGGCCGGCTTTGGTTTTGCATTTTTAGCGTTCGTCTCCTTGCTGGTGGCGTGATTAAAGAGAGTATTTATGTCTGAAGAAAAGAAAGGTCAGCAGTATCTCGCCGCGTTGCATCAGGCTTTCCCCGGCGTGGTGCTGGAGGAGTCCTGGCAAACCAAAGACCAGATCACCCTCACCGTGAAGGTGAACTACCTGCCGGAAGTGGTTGAGTTTCTCTATTACCAGCAGGGCGGCTGGCTGTCGGTGCTGTTCGGCAACGACGAGCGCCAGCTGTGCGGCAGCTACGCGGTGTACTACGTGATGTCGATGGAGCAGGGCGAGAAGTGCTGGATCACCGTGCGCGTCGAAGTCGACCCGGCTAAGCCGGAATACCCGTCCGTCACGCCGCGTGTGCCCGCCGCCGTCTGGGGCGAGCGCGAGGTGCGTGACATGTACGGCCTGGTGCCGGTCGGCCTGCCGGACGAGCGCCGCCTGGTGCTGCCGGACGACTGGCCTGACGAACTCTATCCGCTGCGCAAGGACAGCATGGACTACCGCCAGCGCCCGGCGCCGACCACCGACAGCGAAACCTACGAGTTCATCAACGAACTCGGCAGCAAGAAGAACAACGTGGTGCCGATCGGCCCGCTGCACGTCACCTCCGACGAACCGGGCCACTTCCGCCTGTTCGTCGACGGCGAGAACATCATCGACGCCGACTACCGCCTGTTCTACGTCCATCGCGGCATGGAAAAGCTGGCGGAAACCCGCATGGGCTACAACGAGGTGACGTTCCTCTCTGACCGCGTGTGCGGCATCTGCGGCTTCGCCCACAGCACCGCCTACACCACCTCGGTGGAGAACGGCATGGGGATCGTGGTGCCGGAGCGCGCGCAGATGATCCGCGCCATTCTGCTGGAAGTTGAACGCCTGCACTCGCACCTGCTGAACCTCGGCCTGGCCTGCCACTTCGTCGGCTTCGACTCCGGGTTTATGCAGTTCTTCCGCGTGCGCGAAGCGTCGATGAAGATGGCGGAGATCCTCACCGGGGCGCGAAAAACCTACGGCCTGAACCTGATCGGCGGGATCCGCCGTGACCTGCTGAAGGACGACATGATCAAGACCCGCCAGCTGGCGCAGCAGATGCGCCGCGACGTGCAGGAGCTGGTGGACATGCTGCTCAGCACGCCAAACATTGAGCAGCGCACCGTTGGAATTGGCCGCCTCGATCCGGAAATTGCCCGCGATTTCAGCAACGTCGGCCCGATGGTGCGCGCCAGCGGCCACGCCCGCGACACCCGCGCCGATCACCCGTTCGTTGGCTACGGCCTGCTGCCGATGACCGTACACAGCGAGCAGGGCTGCGACGTCATCTCGCGCCTCAAGGTGCGCATCAACGAGGTGTTCACCGCGCTGAACATGATCGACTTTGGTCTGGACAACCTGCCGGGCGGCCCGCTGATGGTGGAGGGCTTCACCTACATCCCGAACCGCTTTGCCCTCGGCTTTGCCGAAGCGCCGCGCGGGGACGACATCCACTGGAGCATGACCGGCGACAATCAGAAGCTCTACCGCTGGCGCTGCCGTGCGGCCACCTACGCCAACTGGCCAACCCTGCGCTACATGCTGCGCGGCAACACCGTCTCTGACGCGCCGCTGATCATCGGCAGCCTCGACCCGTGCTACTCCTGCACCGACCGCATGACCGTGGTGGACGTGCGCAAGAAGAAAAGCCAGGTGGTGCCGTACAAAGAGCTTGAGCGCTACAGCATCGAGCGTAAGAACTCGCCGCTGAAATAAGGATTCGCCATGTTTACCTTTATCAAAAAAGTCATCAAAACCGGCGTGCAGACCAGCAGCTATCCGCTGGAGCCGATGCCGGTGGATAAAAACTTTCGCGGCAAGCCGGAGCACAATCCGCAGCAGTGCATCGGCTGCGCGGCCTGCGTCAACGCCTGCCCGTCGAACGCCTTAACGGTGGAAACGGATCTTAAAACCGGCGAGCTGGCCTGGCAGTTTAACCTCGGGCGCTGCATCTTCTGCGGCCGATGCGAGGAGGTCTGCCCGACGGTGGCTATTCGTCTTTCTCAGGAATACGAGCTGGCGGTGTGGAAGAAAGAGGACTTTTTGCAGCAGTCGCGCTTTGCCCTGTGCAATTGCCGCGTCTGCAAGCGTCCGTTCGCCGTGCAAAAAGAGATCGACTACGCCATCGCGCTGCTGCAGCACAACGGCGACGCCCGCGCGGAGCATCACCGCGAAAGCTTCGAAACCTGCCCGGAGTGCAAGCGCCAGAAGTGCCTGCTGCCGTCCGACCGCATTGATATTACCCGCCATATGAGAGAGGCCAGCTGATGGAAAACTTACTCGGCCCGCGCGACGACAACGGCATTCCGGTGCCGATGACGGTGGAGGAGTCTATCGCCAGCATGAAGGCGTCGCTGCTGAAAAAAATCAAACGCTCGGCCTACGTCTACCGCGTGGACTGCGGCGGCTGCAACGGCTGCGAGATCGAGATCTTCGCCACCCTGTCGCCGCTGTTTGACGCCGAGCGCTTCGGCATCAAAGTGGTGCCGTCTCCGCGCCATGCGGACATTCTGCTGTTTACCGGGGCCGTCACCCGCGCCATGCGCTCGCCCGCGCTGCGCGCCTGGCAGTCGGCGCCTGACCCGAAAATTTGCATCTCGTACGGGGCCTGCGGCAACAGCGGCGGCATCTTCCACGACCTTTATTGCGTCTGGGGCGGCACCGACAAAATCGTGCCGGTGGACGTCTACATTCCAGGCTGCCCGCCAACGCCCGCCGCGACGCTGTACGGCTTTGCGATGGCGCTCGGCCTGCTGGAGCAGAAAATCCACGCCCGCGAGCCTGGCGAGCTGGACAACCAGCCGGCCGCCATTCTGCATCCGGACATGGTGCAGCCGCTGCGGGTGAAGGTCGACCGCACGGCGCGCAGGCTGGCGGGCTACCGCTACGGTCGCCAGATTGCCGACGATTACCTGCGCCTGCTGAGCCAGGGCGACCATCAGGTGGCGCGCTGGCTGGAGGCCGAGAACGATCCGCGTCTCAATGAGATTGTGGCGAACCTGAACAGCATCGTCGATGAGGCGCGAATCCGATGAGTGAGACGGTGGTGTTCAGCCAGCTGAGCCGTAAGTTTATTGATGAGAACGACGCCACGCCGGATGCGGCGCAGCAGGTGGTCTACTACAGCCTGGCAATTGGGCACCACCTTGGAGTGATTGACTGCCTGGAGGCGGCGCTGAGCTGCCCGTGGCCTGAGTACCTGGCGTGGATCGCCACGCTGGAGGAGGGCAGCACGGCGCGGCGCAAAATGGAGGGCGTGCCGAAGTACGGCGAGATCGTCATCGACGCCAACCACATTGCTATGCTCGCCAACGCCTTTGACGCGGCGCTAAGCAGGCAAACCCCGGCGCAGAAGGCGTGGAGCAAAACGCTGCTCGGCATGCTGCACGATATTCATCAGGAGAACGCCATCTACCTGATGGTGAGGAGATTACGTGACTGACGTTTTACTGTGTGTCGGCAACAGCATGATGGGCGATGACGGCGCCGGCCCGCTGCTGGCGGAGATGTGCGCTGCGAACCCGCAGGGCTCCTGGGTAGTGATTGACGGCGGCAGCGCGCCGGAAAACGACGTGGTTGCCATTCGCGAACTGCGCCCGGACAGGCTGTTAATCGTCGATGCCACCGATATGGGGCTCAACCCCGGCGAGATCCGCCTGATTGACCCGGACGACATTGCCGAGATGTTTATGATGACCACCCACAATATGCCGCTCAACTACCTGGTCGATCAGATTAAAGAGGACGTGGGCGAGGTACTGTTTTTGGGGATCCAGCCGGACATTGTCGGATTTTATTACCCGATGACGCCGCCGGTGAAAGAGGCTGTGGAGGTGGTCTATTCAAGGCTTGCGGAGTGGATTGGCAATGGTGGATTTGAACCCCTCACCCCGGCCCTCTCCCCGTAGGGGAGAGGGTGTGCTTTGTCCCCTCTCCCTTATGGAGAGAGGGTTAGGGTGAGGGGTTACGCCAGGTCCGCTCCGTTACTCGCAATCACCTTTTTATACCACCAGAACGACTTCTTGCGCTTTCGGTCCAGCGTGCCGTTGCCGGCGTCGTCCCGGTCAACGTACACAAACCCGTAGCGCTTGCTCATCTCGCCCGTTGAGGCCGACACCAGGTCAATGCAGCCCCAGGTGGTGTAGCCCATCAGCGGCACGCCGTCCTCAATCGCATCGCCCATCGCGCGGATATGCTCGCGCAGATAGCTGATGCGGTAGTCGTCGTTGATCTCGCCGTTTTCATCAATGACGTCCTTCGCCCCCAGGCCGTTTTCCACCAGAAACAGCGGCTTCTGGTAGCGGTCGTACATCATGTTCATGGTGATGCGCAGGCCGAGCGGGTCGATGCCCCAGCCCCACTCGCTCACCTGAATATGCGGGTTACGCAGGGACTTTACGATGTTCGCCGCGCTGGTGTTGCCCGCATTCATATCCGCCGACGCGCAGCGCGAGGCGTAATAGCTGAACGAGACAAAATCGACGGTGTTTTTCAGTAGTTCGTCGTCGCCAGGATCTTTCACAATCACCACGCCTTTCTCGCGGAACACGCGGGCAGAGTAGGCCGGATAGCTGCCGCGCGCCTGCACGTCGATAAAGAACAGGTTCTCGCGGTCTTTCTCCAGCGCCATCCACACGTCTTCCGGCTTGCAGGAGTAAGGGTAGAAGTTACCGCCCGCCAGCATGCAGCCGACCTGGTTTTCCGGGTTCACCTCGTGAGCGATTTTGGTCGCCAGCGCGCTTGCCACCAGCTCGTGGTGCGCGGCCTGGTATTTCACCTGATCCTCGTTTTCACCTTCCTCAAACACCAGCCCCGCGCCGGAGAACGGGCTGTGCAGCATGATGTTGATTTCGTTGAAGGTCAGCCAGTATTTCACCAGCCCGTTAAACTCCTCGAAGCAGGTGCGGGCGTAGCGGGCGAAGAAATCAACCATCTTACGGTTGCGCCAGGAGCCGTATTCTGTGACCAGATGCATCGGCACGTCGAAGTGGCAGAGCGTTACCAGCGGCTCGATGTTGTACTTTTTGCACTCCTCGAACACCGCGCGGTAGAAGGCAATGCCCTCTTTGTTCGGCAGCGGCTCGTCGCCGTTCGGATAGAGGCGGCTCCAGGCAATCGAGGTGCGGAACACCGTAAAGCCCATCTCCGCCATCAGGGCGATGTCTTCTTTATAGCGATGGTAAAAATCAATCGCCTCGTGGCTCGGGTAGAACTCGTCGTCACGCAGCGAAAAACGCTTTTCCTGACCGACCTTCACCGCCAGGCGATGCGCGCCGTGGGGGATCATATCGACCGTGGTCAGTCCCTTGCCGCCTTCACGGTAAGCACCTTCACTCTGGTTGGCGGCAAGCGCGCCGCCCCATAAAAATCCTTGTGGAAAAACAGACATTCTTACCTCGCTTTCAAATTATGCTTTTGCTGCGTTGTTCTGTACCGGTGCGGTGTGCAGGGCGCGCGCTTTTTCAGCCTCGTCTTCGACCGGGATATCCTCAAACCCTAAAAGCAGGGTCAGAACAAACGACAGCACTACCGCCAGCCCCATTACGCCAAACACCCAGACGATGGTCATCGGGTTGGCCGGGTCGAAGAACTGCACGCTGGTAAACAGCCCCGGCGCCGCCATCGAGTGGCTGGCAAGACCGGCCATGCCGGCCACCGCGCCGCAGATAAAGCCGCTGATCAGGCTCGCAATCAGCGGACGTTTCAGGCGTACCGCCACGCCGTACAGGGCCGGTTCAGAGATCCCCGCCATGATGGCGGAGGCCGCCGCGGCCAGCGCCGTCTGGCGCAGCTCCGGGTTTTTCGTTTTCCACGCCACCGCCAGCGACGAGCCGCCGAGCGACAGGTTGGCGCCGATCTCTGACGGCATCACCATCCCTTCTTTGCCCGTTTCGGCAATGGTCTGAATGATGGTCGGCGTAAACACGCGGTGCATCCCGGTCATCACCAGCAGCGGCCACAGCGCGCCCATGATGGCGACGGAGAGCCAGCCCAGGTAGCCGTGAATGGTGTAGACCAGCGCGGAGATGGCGCTGCCGATCCAGATCCCCAGCGGGCCAATCAGCACGATGGCGAGCGGGGCGGCAATCAGCACGATCAGCATCGGCTTGAGGAAGTTTTTGGTCACCGCCGGGGTGATGCGATCTACCCAGCGCTCGATGTATGACAGGCACCAGGTCATGACCAGCGCCGGGATGACGGTATAGGTGTATTTCACCGCCGTCACCGGAATAAAGGCGAACTCAACGTGCTCGCCCTGCGCGGCTTTCGCCATCAGCTCGATAAAGCTCGGGTGCACCAGCACCCCCGCGATGGCAATCGCCAGCGACATGTTGGTTTTAAACTTCACCGCCGCCGAGGCCGCCACCATCAGCGGCAGGAAGAAGAACGCGCCGTCGCCGATGACGGTCAGAATGGTGAGCGTCGGCGCGCCTTTTGGCAGCGCGCCGGTCATCTCAAGGATCATCGCCAGCAGCTTGACCATCGAACCGCCGATGATCGCCGGGATCAGCGGCGACATGGTGCCGATCAGCGCGTCGAGGATCCCGGCGCCAATGCGGCGTAACGTCAGCTTCTGCGGGCCTTCCGGTACAGCGGGCTGCAGGTCAACGGGCAGCAGGCTCACCACTTCGCGGTAAGCCTGTGAAACCGTGTTGCCAATAATCACCTGGCACTGGTTGTCGTTACGCACCACGCCAAGCACGCCGCTGATGCTTTTCAGGCGCGCAACGTCGTTAAGATTTTCGTCTTTCAGAACGAAACGCAGTCGCGTCATGCAGTGGGTGACGGCGACGATGTTCTCTTTGCCGCCCAGCGCGCTGATAACGTCGTTTGCCAGCGCAGCGTAATTTTTGGCCATCGGATCTGTTCCTGTTATCGTTGTGTGAAATGTAGGAAACCGGTTCCACATAATCATCATGAGTTTCTTTTGATGAAACAAGACTGCTTTTTGGGCATTTTTTCTTTTCGTGATGCAGATCGCAGTGGGGTGCAGAAAGCGTGACGTCGTCGCTGCGACAATTTTTCCGCGGTGCAGTACACTGCCCGCATGAGTTTCGGATGGAAGAACAATATGACCACGATGCTGGAAGTGGCGAAGCGGGCAGGCGTTTCGAAAGCGACGGTGTCCCGGGTGTTGTCGGGCAACGGCTACGTTAGCCAGGAGACCAAAGACCGGGTTTTTCAGGCCATTGAAGAGAGCGGCTATCGCCCGAATTTGCTGGCGCGAAACCTGGCGACCAAACGCACCCAGACGCTTGGGCTGGTGGTGACCAACACCCTTTATCACGGCGTCTACTTTAGTGAACTACTGTTTAACGCCGCGCGGATGACGGAAGAGAAAGGGCGGCAGCTGATCCTCGCCGACGGCAAGCATAGCGCCGATGAGGAACGTGAGGCGATCCAGTATCTGCTCGACATGCGCTGCGATGCGGTGATCATCTACCCGCGCTTTCTGAGCGTGGAAGAGCTGGACGAGCTGGTCGAGAAATGCGAGCAGCCGATTATGGTGCTTAACCGCCGCCTGCGGAAAAACAGCAGCCACAGCGTCTGGTCGGATCATAAAGCCTCGTGCCAGGACGCGGTGTCTCAGCTGATTGCGAAAGGGCACCGAGAGATTGCGTTCATCACCGGTTCGCTGGATTCCCCCACCGGGGTCGAGCGTCTTTCCGGTTACAGGGATGCGCTGGCGCAGCACGGCATTGCGGTGCGTGACGCGCTTATCGCCGAAGGGAAGTGGAATCCGGCCAGCGGCGCGGCGGCGGTTTCCGAACTGCTTGCTCGCGGTGAACGCTTTACCGCTCTGGTGGCGAGCAACGACGATATGGCGATCGGCGCCATCAAGCAGCTGCACGACAGCGGCGTCGCCACGCCGGACGCGGTATCGGTCATCGGCTTTGACGACGTGGCTATCGCGCCCTACATCGTGCCGTCGCTCTCCAGCGTGCGTATTCCGGTAACGGAGATGATCCAGGAGATCGTCAGCCGCCTGATTTTCATGCTCGACGGCGGCGAGTTCAAATACCAGCAAACCTTCTCCGGCGAGCTTGTCCTGCGCGACTCCGTCACCGATGGCCCGCACCGCTGACGTCGACATCTGTCATCGTCACTAATGACGATGACAGAAAGTCTGCTTTTCCATTCTCCTTAAAAATCAGCGTTTTAAACATTGGCACGGTTTATGAATAGCTTCGCGCATAACAGTTATGCCGGAGAAGCAGATGAACCGTTTTATTATGGCCGATGCCAGCAAGTGCATTGGTTGCCGTACCTGTGAAGTGGCGTGCGTGGTTTCCCATCAGGCGGAGCAGGACTGCGCCTCTCTCACTCCCGACACCTTCCTGCCGCGCATTCACGTCATTAAAGGCGTGAATATTTCCACCGCCGCCATCTGTCGCCAGTGTGAAGACGCCCCGTGCGCGAACGTCTGCCCGAACGGGGCGATTAAGCGCGAGAAGGGCTTCGTGCACGTGTTGCAGGAGCGCTGCATCGGCTGCAAAACCTGCGTGGTGGCGTGTCCGTATGGCGCGATGGAGGTGGTTGTCCGCCCGGTGGTGCGCAACAGCGGCATGGGGCTGAGCGTGCGGGCGGAGAAAGCCGAAGCCAATAAATGCGATCTTTGCTACCACCGCGAAGCCGGCCCGGCCTGTATGGAGGCCTGCCCGACGCACGCGCTGGTCTGCGTGGATCGTGACAAGCTTGAGCAGATGAGCGCCGAAAAACGCCGTCGCGCGGCGTTCGACACCTCGTCATCGCTGCTGTTTTAAGCTTCGATGAGCGTTAACGGCGTCCAGCTTCGGGTGCGCGGCAAAGTGCAGGGCGTGGGGTTTCGGCCCTTCGTCTGGCAGCTGGCGCACCGGCTGAAGCTTGTGGGCGATGTCTGCAACGACGGAGAGGGTGTCCTGGTGCGTCTCGCGGGTGATGGGGGGGACTTTACCGCGAGGCTGCGCCAGGACTGCCCGCCGCTGGCGCGCATCGATCGCGTTGAAACGCAGCCGTTCACCTGGCCGCACGTGCCGGAGGACTTTACCATCCGCCACAGCGAGCGCGGGACGATGGATACGCAAATCGTGCCGGATGCCGCCACCTGCCCGGCGTGTCTGGCTGAAATGCGCGACCCCCGCGAGCGCCGCTACCGTTACCCGTTTATCAACTGCACCCACTGCGGGCCGCGGTTTACCATTATCCGCGCCATGCCGTACGACCGTCCGGCCACGTCGATGGCCGCATTCCCGCTCTGCGCGCCGTGCGAAACCGAGTACCGCAACCCGGCCGACCGCCGCTTCCACGCCCAGCCGGTGGCCTGCCCGGACTGCGGGCCGCAGCTGGAATGGCGAGCCGGAGATGCTGTTGCCACCCGCGAGCCGGCTTTACGCGCGGCGGTGGCGATGCTGAAAGGCGGCGGCATTGTCGCGGTTAAAGGGCTGGGCGGTTTCCACCTCGTTTGCGACGCGCTGGATCCGCAGGCGATACAGAAACTGCGGATGCGCAAGCAGCGCCCGACGAAGCCGCTGGCGGTGATGCTCCCGGATGCGGACGATCTGCCGGAGACGATACAGGCGATGTTACGCTCGCCCGCGGCACCGATTGTGCTGACGCCAAAAGCCTCGCTTCCCGCGTTCCCCGAGGAAATTGCGCCGGGGCTCGACTGCGTTGGCGTGATGCTGCCCGCTAACCCGCTTCAGCATCTTCTGCTGATGGACTGCCGGCGCCCGCTGGTGATGACCTCCGGCAACCTCAGCGGCAGACCGCCTGCCGTCACCAACGCGCAGGCGCTGGAGGAGCTCGGCGGCATCGCGGACGGCTTCCTGCTGCACAACCGCGACATCCTGCAACGCATGGACGATTCCGTGATGGATCGGGATGGCGCTTTCCTGCGTCGCGCCCGCGGCTTTGTGCCCGATGCCGTCACGTTGCCCGCTGGTTTTGAGAATATCCCCGCCATGCTGTGCACCGGTGCAGAGATGAAAAACACCTTCTGCCTGGTGCGCGGGAACCAGGCGGTGCTGAGCCAGCACTTTGGCGATCTCAGCGACGAGGGGGTAGAAGCTCAGTGGCGCAGCGCGCTCTCGACGATGCAGGACATGTATGCCTTTCAGCCGGAGCGCGCGGTGTGCGATGCCCATCCGGCGTATCACGCCCGCCGGTGGGCGCAGGAGCAGGCGCTGCCCGTTGAAACCGTGCTGCATCATCACGCTCACGCAGCGGCGTGCCTGGCGGAGAACGGCTGGCCGCTCGACGGCGGTGACGCTATCGCCCTGACGCTGGACGGGATCGGCATGGGCGAGAACGGCGCGCTGTGGGGCGGAGAGTGCCTGCGGGTGAACTATCTCGACTGCGAACGGCTTGGCGGCCTGCCTGCCGTTGCGCTGCCGGGGGGCGATCTGGCGGCGCAGCAGCCGTGGCGTAATCTGCTCGCCCACTGCCTGGCGTTTGTCCCGGACTGGCAACGCTACCCGGAAACGCGAGCGGTTCAGCGCCACAGCTGGCCGCTGCTGGCAACGGCGATCCAGCGTGGCATCAATGCGCCGCAGGCCTCGTCCTGTGGTCGCCTGTTTGACGCGGTCGCCTGCGCGCTGGGCATCGACGCGCAGCGCTACGAAGGCGAGGCAGCGTGCAGGCTGGAGGCGCTGGCATCGCAGTGCGCGGGCGTTGACCATCCGGTGATACTGGAAGCGGATAACCTTGCGCTGTTCTGGCAGCGGTGGCTGAACTGGCAGGCGGAGCCCTGCGAGCGCGCGTGGGCGTTTCACGACGCGCTGGCAAAAGGGCTGGCCCAGCTCGCCGCGCGCCATGCCCGACGCCTGTCGCTGTCGACAATCTGCCTCTGCGGCGGCGTGCTGCACAACCGCCTGCTGCGCGCGCGCCTGCATCATTATCTTTCTGATTTTAGGCTTCTTTTTCCTTCGCGCCTGCCCGCAGGCGACGGAGCGATCTCCTTCGGGCAGGCGGTGGTCGCCGCTGCCCGGTCATGTTCAAAAAGGATTTAAAATGTTACGACTGTTACGCAACGAACCTCGCGCCGCGCTTCTGCTGCTGGCTCTGGTAATGGCAAACCTGCTGGCCTGGGGATGGGCATGGCGCACCTTTAGCGGCAGCACGGCGCTGATGGCCGCCAGCCTGCTGGCGTGGTGCTACGGGCTGCGTCACGCGGTAGATGCCGACCACATCGCGGCCATTGATACCGTGACGCGTAAGATGATGCAGCAGGGCAAACGCCCGTGCGGAGTGGGGGCGTGGTTCTCGCTGGGGCACTCCACCATCGTGGTGCTGGCCTCCATTGCCATCGCCGCCACCGCTACGGCGTTTCAGAAAAACATGGAATGGTTCCACGAAACCGGCAGCCTGATTGGCACCGCCGTTTCCGCCACCTTCCTGCTGGCAATGGCGCTGGTGAATATGGTGATCCTGCGCGGGGTCTGGCGCAGTTTCCAGGCGCTGAAAAAGGGCCAGCCGGTGCAGGGCGACGTCACGCTGCCTGCGCAGGGTGGCGTTATGAACTGGCTGTTCGGTAAAACCTTCCGCCTGGTGAATAAAAGCTGGCAGATGTACCTGGTGGGCTTTCTGTTTGGCCTCGGGTTTGACACTGCCACGGAAATCGGCGTGCTGGGGATCTCTGCTGCCAGCGCGTCCAGCGGCATGTCGGTGTGGTCAATCATGATTTTCCCGGCGCTCTTCGCCAGCGGCATGGCGCTGGTGGATACCCTTGATAACCTGCTGATGGTTGGCGCCTACGGCTGGGCGTTTGATAAACCGCAGCGCAAGCTCTACTACAACATGACCATCACCGGCACCTCCGTGGTGGTGGCGCTGTTTATCGGCGGGCTGGAAGCGCTGGGCCTGCTGATGGATAAATTTGCCCTCAGCGGCGGCGTCTGGGATCTGATCGGCGCGGTAAATGACAACCTGGGCAACGCCGGGTTTGTGGTGGTCGGGCTGTTCGTTGCCTGCTGGCTCATCTCCATGGCCAACTATCGCTGGCGCGGCTACGACGCGCTGGTGGTGCGCTCCTGAGCTGGAGGCAGCCAGGCGCGGGTAAAATCAAGCCAGCCGCTGGCGGTAAGCACAATGTCCTGCACGTTTTCCAGGGTGTTAAGACGGTAGCGGTAGTGGAAAAGCGGCGTGCAGGCACCGCTTTCCAGCAGGCGCTGAAAGAAGGCGGGCAGGCGTTCTCGCAGGCTCTCTTCGCTTTCGCAGTACGCCATCAGCGTCTGTTTCGCTTTTTGCCAGGCGGGCTGCCCCAGCGCGGCGGCCCATGCGGGCTCTTCAATAAACCACTCTGCCAGCGCAAACTCCGCTGCTTCACCTGCCAGATAATCTCCCAGGAAGATATCCCCCTTCGCCAGCGCGTCGGGGGCATGCCACGCCTCGCGGTCTTTGCGCTGGAGGGTAACGTCACAGCCGCGCTTTTTCAGACGCGCCTGCAGCATGCTGGCCAGATCGCACAGCCCCGGCGTGTCGTAACAGACCAGCGAAAGGGTAGCGGGAAGCGCCACGTCGGACGCACCCGGCAGTGCGGGCGTGGTGATGCCGGGCAGGATTTCCGTGCGGGTGTCCACATCCTCCCGGCGGAGGTGCTGCTGATTAATATGCTGTATTTCCTGCCGCAGCCAGGCGGCCAGCGGGTGCGGCAGCGTGGCGTTCAGCATCAGCCAGGCAAACCCGCCGCTGGTGGAGGTGACGACCCCCTGGGCGTTTTTGCCTTTCCCGACGGTGATCCACGCCGGTTTTTCGGCCTCGCTGCGGGTTCGCCAGAACTCAATCGCATGCAGCAGCGGATGCGCGGCAAAGTACCAGGGCTGACGCTCAAGGCGCAGGTAGTGCGAGTGGTGATGGGCAATAGCAAAGGGGCCCGCACCGATAGCCGGCTGCTGCGGATGCGGCAGGCGACAGGCATGGTGTGCGAGTCGATGCGCCAGCATGGCATCGGGCGCCGTAAGCGCGATCTCCAGACACCAGGGGGCGACAAGCGACACCGTTTGAACGTGCGCAAGCCCCGCGGCGCGTGCCGGGTCGGCCAGCAGCTGCTGCATCGCGCAGAGCATATCTTCGTCGCTAATGGCCTGCCCGTTATGCCAGTGCGCGCCGCTGCGCAGGTAAAAGCGCCAGCGGCGATTGTCGTCACGAATATCCCAGTGATGGGCTAAATCCGCGACCGGCTGCGGGCGGCCGGGGGCGTAGCGCGTCAGACCCGCGTGAACCGCGCAGATAATATGCTGCTCGGCGCGGCGGCGCGAAAGGGCAGGATGTAGCGACGTCAGCGGGCGATACCACGGAATGCGCAGCGTCGGCTGGTGCTTTAGCCATTTCCCGCCTAAGAACGGGGTGATGATGTGGTGCAGGCTGGCCGGATCGCCGTCGGCCAGCTGCAGCGCGCTCTGGTAATCCCCTTTTTCCAGACAGGCGTGCATCAGCGGCGCGCTCAGCTCGCTGGTGGTGGTCAGGCAGTGCAGGGTGGCGCGGTGCCCGCGCCCCGGCTGCGCGTCCCAGCTTAGCCAGCCGCTTTGCGAGAGCTGGCGCAGCAGGGTGCGCGCATGGCGTTCGCTGCACAGCGCAACCTCCGCCACTTCCGCGATGGTTGTGGGCGTTGGCTCCGCGCCGTAGTGCTGATAAAGCCGTTGATACTGACGGATTTTCTGAAGCTGGCGCATAGCGGCATACCGAAGAAAAAGGGATGCTGAGAGTGTAGGTTTTTTTTGCGGAAGAAAAAGTGTTGGTTTACGTAAAGTGTTCCGGTTTTTCCCGTCAATTACCGCTCATGTTCACTGACCGGCATCATCAGCTCGCGCAGACGCGCAATACGCTCCTCCGGGCTCAAATAAAGCCAGCGAAATAAAATGCGTTCTGCATGCTTCGTTTGTCTGAAATAACGAGAAAGATATTTGAGTTCTGTATTAAAAGTCGCCATGATTCATCTCCGGCTAATTAATTACCTGTCAGACTAGCCCGGCCGCGAATAATAAAACAGGGTGATGTTTTTCAGCTGTTCCGCTTTTAAGTATTTATGAAAATAATAAATAAAGGATTGATAGCGATGATATACCTGCTTTGCATTTATTTGATGAATAGAATGCGTAAAAAAAAGCCCCGGGACATCGGGGCGGCGGACAATAAAATCCAAAGGTTAAGTAAGCGTGGCAGGAAATTACGGGTTAAGCGGGCAGCGATTTCAGCAGCGCGAAAGCCTCCTTCATCCGGTCCTCACTGACGACAAAGGCGCGTATCTGGCCCTCGTTATCCGCGCCGCGCGCGACCATTCCCTGCGCTTCGAGGGTTATTTGCCAGTTCAGATCCTGACGCTGCGTTTCACCCGCCAGGTGCAGCGGCAACTCCGGCGTTTTGACCTTCACCAGCATGGCGGGTAATTTCAGCGGCGCGCTGCCGCCGAGCAGGTTTTTTGCCAGATACATGGCGCTTAATTGTATTGGCTGCAGGAAAGGAAGCACCTGGCCGTTAATTTCCGCGCAGTCGCCCAGGGCATAAATATCCGGCCGCGTGGTTTGCAGGTAGCTATTGACCTTCACGCCGCGGTTTATTTCAGCCCCTGCGCGATGCGCCAGCGCGGTTTCCGGGCGCAGTCCCGTCGCGGCAACCACCGCATCCACCTCAACGCTGCGGCTGCGGTCGAGCGTGGCGCGAATACCACCTTCGGTTTTGCTCAGGCTTTGTAGCTGCGATTTCAACAGCAGATGCACGCCCATATCGGTCAGACGATGCTGTAAGCGACTGCTTACTTCTGCGGGCATCAGCGCCGACAGAATACTCGCCGCGTGGTCAACCAGGGTCACGGATTTTCCCGCGCGGCAGAAATCCATCGCCAGCTCGGTGCCGATCAGCCCGCCACCGACAATCATCACCCGTTGCGCATCGCGTAGCAGGGTTTCGCTGGCCTGATACTCCTGCTGGCTGTTGAGGGTAATCATCAGCTCGCGGCCCTCAACCGGCGGCACAAACGCAGATGCTCCGGTCGCCAGCACCAGCCTGTCGTACTGCCAGGCTTTCTCTTTCGCTTTCACCACTCGGGCGTCGGCGTCGATGTCGGTGACCCAGGTGTACGGAAACAGACGCAGGTTGAACTGCTCCGCGAACTCCCCCGCCGTCTGGCGGGTGAGATCGTCGGCGCGCTGATTCTGGCTAATGACGTGGCTTAAATCAGGCTTGTTGTACTCGTCCATGCTGTCGGCGGCGATCAGCGTCAGCGGCACGTTAGCGTCCTGCTTGCGGATATTTTTCACCAGCTGGCGGGCGGCAAAGCCCGAGCCGATGATAACGATGCCGTTGCTCATTTTGCCTCCGCTGCCAGTTCGTCAAAGACGTCTTTGCCGAGGGAACATTCCGGGCAGAGGAAGTTGTCCGGCACCTCGCTCCACGGCGTGCCCGGGGCGACATCCTGCAGCGGTTCGCCCAGCGCAGGATCGTAGATCCACTGGCAGACGCTGCACTGCATGCGTGGGCCGAGATCGGCGCTGGCTGCCGCGGAACAGGTTTGCGGCTGTTCCGCAGGTTTTGCGGTGACGTCAGGAAGCGGGGCGAGCGCCCACTGGCGCGCAATGTCGCGACCGTGCTGGCGGCAGATCTCCAGCGCGTCGATATCCGGACGCCATTTCGCCTTCAGGCTCATGGACATCTCAAAGCCCGCATCCTGTAAACGGGTGGAGAGACGGTCTACCGCGCCGCCGCTCCAGCCGTGGGAGCCAAAGGCGCTGGCGCGCTTGTTGCGAAAGCGCAGACCGGTTATCTCTTCCACCAGGCCGGCAATCTTCGGCATCATCACGTTATTCATGGTGGAGGTTCCCACCAGCACGCCCTTAGAGCGGAAGACGTTGGTCAATACCTCGTTCTTATCGCTGCGCGCCACGTTGAAGATTTTTACCGCCACGTTCGGGTCAACTTCGTTGATGCCCTGGGCAATCGCGTCCGCCATCATGCGGGTGTTGTTGGACATGGTGTCGTAGAAGATTGTGATGCGGTCTTCCTGATAGTCCGCCGCCCACTTCAGGTACAGCTCGACGATCTGGGTGGGGTTTTCACGCCATACCACGCCGTGGGAGGTGGCAATCATATCTACCGGCAGGTTGAAGCCGAGGATCTCGGTGATTTTCGGCGTCACCAGGCGGCTGAACGGGGTCAGAATATTGGCGTAGTAGCGCTGGCACTGTTCGAACAGCTCGGTCTGATCCACTTCGTCATTGAACAGGCGTTCGTCGCAGTAGTGCTGGCCGAAGGCGTCGTTGCTGAACAGCACCGCGTCGCCGGTCATGTAGGTCATCATGCTGTCCGGCCAGTGCAGCATCGGGGTTTCAACGAAGATCAGCTGCTTGCCGTTGCCGATATCCAGCGTGTCGCCGGTTTTCACGGTGTGGAAGTTCCACTCCGGATGGTGGTGGTGGCCGTTGATGGAGTCAATGGCGTTGGTGGTGCAGTAGATAGGTGTGTTCGGAATGTGGGACATCAGCTCGGTCAGCGCCCCGGCGTGATCCTCTTCCGCGTGGTTGATGATGATGTAGTCGATGTCGTTCAGGTCGATTTCACCGCGCAGGTTCTGCACGAACTCACGGCTGAATTTATGATCGACGGTATCGATCAGCACGTTTTTACCTTCGCGGATGAGATAGCTGTTGTAGCTGCTGCCGCGCAGCGTTTTGTATTCCGTTCCGTGGAAATCGCGCACTTCCCAGTCACGTTGACCCACCCAATGAATGTTATTTTTAACCAGAATAGACATAGCAACCTCTACGTAATACAGCGTTTTCAAATAAGATGGTTTGCTTATATCAAGTTGCGTGCCAACTTTTTAAATTATTAATATTCAATGGGTTGTGGTTTTATGCCCCGTAATGAGTAGTCATTATGACTATCCAAAAAAGAGTCAATATGACACTATGTGTTGTCAAAATGACTGTGAGGCTGACATGAGCTTTTCCGTAGACGTGCTGGCGAAGATCGCCATTGAACTGCAAACCGGCATCGGCCATCAGGACCGCTTTCAGCGCCTGATCTCCACGCTGCGCCACGTGCTTGAGTGCGATGCGTCCGCGCTGCTGCGCTACGAGGGACGGCAGTTTATTCCGCTGGCTATCGACGGGCTGGCGCAGGACGTGCTCGGTCGACGCTTTACGCTGGAAGGCCATCCGCGGCTCGAGACCATCGCCCGCGCGGGTGACGTGGTGCGCTTCCCGGCGGACAGCGACTTGCCCGATCCGTACGACGGGCTTATTCCAGGCCAGGAGAGCCTGAAGGTGCACGCCTGCATCGGCCTGCCGCTGTTTGCCGGGCAAAATCTGATTGGCGCGCTGACCCTCGACGGCATGTCGCCGGACCAGTTCGACACCTTCAGCGACGAAGAGCTGCGCCTGATTGCGGCCCTGGCCGCCGGGGCGCTGAATAACGCGCTGCTGATTGAACAGCTGGAGAGCCAGAATATCCTTCCCGGCAGCCCGGCGGCGTTTGAGCAGGTGGCGCACACGGAGATGATCGGCCTTTCGCCCGGCATGGCGCAGCTCAAAAAAGAGATTGAGATTGTTGCCGCGTCCGATCTTAACGTGCTGATCTTCGGAGAGACCGGTACCGGTAAGGAGCTGGTGGCGAAAGCCATTCACGAAGCGTCGCCGCGCGCGGTCAACCCGCTGGTGTACCTCAACTGCGCCGCGCTGCCGGAAAGCGTGGCGGAGAGCGAGCTGTTCGGTCACGTTAAAGGGGCGTTTACCGGGGCCATCAGCAACCGCAGCGGCAAGTTTGAAATGGCCGATAACGGCACGCTGTTTCTTGATGAGATTGGCGAGCTTTCCCTTTCACTTCAGGCCAAGCTGCTGCGCGTATTGCAGTACGGCGACATCCAGCGCGTGGGGGATGACCGCAGCCTGCGGGTGGACGTGCGGGTTCTCGCTGCGACCAACCGGGATCTGCGCGAAGCGGTGCTGGCCGGACAGTTCCGCGCCGACCTGTTTCATCGCCTGAGCGTGTTCCCGCTGTCCGTGCCGCCGCTGCGCGAGCGCGGGGACGACGTGGTGCTGCTGGCGGGTTATTTCTGCGAACAGTGCCGGCTCAAAATGGGGCTCTCCCGCGTGGTGTTAAGCCCCGGTGCGAGGACGCACCTTATGAGCTACGGCTGGCCGGGCAACGTGCGCGAGCTGGAGCATGCGATTCACCGCGCGGTGGTGCTGGCGAGAGCGACGCGCTCGGGGGATGAAGTGGTGATTCATGCGCGCCATTTTGCGCTGCATGAGGAAAATGCCCGGACCATGAAGCCTGCTGCGCCTGAGAGCGCAATCGAAAACCTGCGCGAAGCGACGGAAGAGTTTCAGCGTCAGATGATTACCCGCGCGCTGGAGCAGAATAGCCGCAGCTGGGCGGCTTGCGCGCGGGCGCTTGAGATGGACGTCGCCAACCTGCACCGGCTGGCGAAGCGTCTTGGGCTGAAGGGTTAGATAATCCCGGCCTGGTAGAAGTCCTGCAGGTTGATAGCGCCGCACAGCCTGCCGTGCTCGTCCACCACCGGTGCGGCGGTGATTTTGCGCTTCATCAGCACTTCTTTGGCCTCAATGGCGCGGCTGTCGGCGTTGAGCGTCAGCCCGCCTTTGGTCATGGCGTCAGACACGTTGGTTTCCAGCCTGCCGCCGCCCACCAGCCAGCGGCGCAGGTCGCCGTCGGTGAACACGCCCCTGACGTTTCCGCCGTCATCGCAAACCGCCACCAGACCCAGACCGGTGCGGCTCAGCTCCAGCATCGCGTCCATCACGCTGGTGTCGAGTTTGACCTGCGGAATAGCGTCGTCGGTACGCATCAGGTGGTGAACCTTGTTGAGCAGGCGCGCGCCGAGCGCACCTGCCGGATGCGAACGGGCAAAATCTTCCTCATTGAATCCGCGCGCCTGCATCACCGCCATCGCCAGCGCGTCGCCCATCATCAGGGTGTTAACGGTGCTGGAGGTCGGGGCGAGGTGCATCGGGCAGGCTTCACGCTCGACGGAAATATCCAGCGTCGCTTTGGCGGCCAGCGCCAGCGGCGAGCGGGGTTTCCCGGTCATCGCCAGCAGGGCGACCGATTTTTCCTGCAGGCGCGGAATAATCAGGTCCAGCTCTTTGGCTGAACCGGAGTAGGAGATAAACAGCATCACGTCGCGGCTTTCGATCATCCCCAGATCGCCGTGCAGGGCCTCTGCCGGATGCACGAAGAACGCCGGGGTACCGGTGCTGGCGAGCGTCGCGGCAATCTTCTTGCCGATATGGCCGGATTTACCGATGCCCGCCACGATCACTTTGCCTTCGCAGTGGATAATGGTGTTGGCAGCGCGGACAAAATCCTCGCCCAGACGTTCCGGCAGGCGGCTGGCTTCCTGCAGCTCCAGCATCAGCGTCTGGCGGCCCGTTTCTAACAGAAAATCACTCATCTCTCTCTCCGGTTACGATCACGTCGATGCCTTTCTCTTCCAGCGTTTTTTTGAACGCCGGATCGATACCCGCGTCGGTAATCAGCTTATCAACGCTTTCAAGGCTACAGACAATGTTGGGGCTTTTGCGGCCAAACTTCGACGAGTCGGCCATTAAAATCACTTCCCGTGCGGCGTTACACATCGCTTTGCTGACGCTGAAGACCTCGTTAAACGTCGTGACGCCCGCGTTCAGGTCGATGCCGTCGGTGCCCATAAACAGCTTATCGAAGCTGAAGTGGTCGAAGGCGTTCTCCGCCAGCTGGCCGTGAAAGGATGCCGATTTTTTACGGAAGGTGCCGCCGGGCATCAGGATGGTCTGCTCGCTGTCAAACTCCGACAGGGCGTTGACGATGTGCAGGCTGTTGGTCATTACCGTGATGTTGTTAAAGCGGCTGAGCAGGGGGATCATCTGCAGGACGGTACTGCCTGCATCGAGGATGATGGAATCGCCGTCCTGGATAAATTTGACGGCGGCTTCGGCAATCAGCGCTTTCTGGTGGGTATTGATCAGCGTTTTGTGATCGATCGGCGGGTCCGCTTCGTCCTTGTTGAGCACCACGCCGCCGTAGGTGCGAATGACGGCGCCAGAGTTTTCGAGCAATACCAGGTCCTTGCGTATTGTCGTGCCGGTGGTGTCAAAGTAGTGGGCCAGATCCTCTACCGAGCATTTTCCCTGCTTTTGCAGATGCTCGAGAATGGCCGCCTGCCGCTGACGTGGTTTCATAGGCGCTTCGTTCCTTAGGTTGCGAAATGATAATTTCGCAAGTCTATAACTTTCACAACGAAATTATCCATGTTTCAGATTAAGCGCTAATGATAGTGCATTCTGACAGAGTGAATCATGGGGAAAGATCACATCGGGCTGCAATTCCTGCAGCGGGATGCCGTTGATCGCCTGGATTTTGGCCGGTCGGGCAAATACCGTCATGCCGCGCATGATCAGGGAATCGCATACCCGGTCGTGCTCGTCCAGCGCAACGGCGACGACCACGCGCGGCTTGAAGCGTCCGCCAGAACGTCCGACCCCAACGCGGCCCTTCTGGCACAGGGCGTCAAACGCGCGGTTAAACTGGTGGATCTGCCAGCCGCCAAACGCCATCTGGCACAGCCAGGCGAGGGCGGCGACGGTGATTAATGCGGTAACCATATTCGCTCCTTATTTTCCTCACCCCTCACCCTAACCCTCTCCCCTGTGGGGAGAGGGCCGGGGTGAGGGGAAACAAACCGCTCGATCAGAACATCACCTGCCCACCGGTGACGTTAATCGACTGCCCGGTGCAGTAAGACGCTTTCGGACTGGCGTAAAATAGCAGCATGTTCAGCACGTCCTGATAATCACATCCGCGCTTGAGCGGCACTTTATCGATGTAGTACTGCTCCACTTCCTCAGCCTTGATGCCGAGCTTGGTGG
Source organism: Enterobacter sp. 168J2 (assembly GCF_034107265.1). Classification (NCBI taxonomy): domain Bacteria; kingdom Pseudomonadati; phylum Pseudomonadota; class Gammaproteobacteria; order Enterobacterales; family Enterobacteriaceae; genus Enterobacter; species Enterobacter sp. 168J2. The sequence continues at coordinate 283,008 of NZ_JAWNEB010000003.1, forward strand.
CGTACTGCGGCAGCAGGGACTGGAACATTGGTGATTTCAGCAGGTTACCCAGCATCAGCGAGTGCACGGTAATCCCGTATTCGGCCAGATCCAGCGCCAGGGACTGGGTCAGCCCCACGCCGCCAAACTTCGCCGCGCTGTAGCCGGAGTTATGCTTGCTGCCCACTTTCCCTGATTTTGAGTTGATCTGAATAATGCGCCCCTGAATCCCGTCGCGGATCATCAGGCGGGAAAACTCCCGGGCGCAGAGGAAATAGCCCACCAGATTCACCTGCAGCGAGCGGTCAAAATCACCCAGCTCGAAATCGCTGATAAAGGCCGCTTTCGCAATCCCCGCGCTGTAGACCAGCAGGTCGGTGCGCCCAAAAATCTCGTCCACGCCGCGGGCCAGCGCCATCACGCTCTGCTCGCTGGTGGCGTCGGCGCCAAACCCGTACGCCATCCCTTCGCCAAACTCGGTGTTAATGGTGTCCGCCACGCGGGCGGCTTTTTCGCTCTGAATGTCCACTACCGCCACGCGGTAGCCCTCTGCGGCAAGCCCACGGCAGAGGAACTCGCCTAAGGTTTGTCCCCCACCAATGACAACGGCAACCTGACTCATGTGACTCTCCTTAATTACGCAACAAATTTTAACGTGCAGCCTGGGATGACAGCCTGCGGAACCGGGCCATCCACGTGAACCGTGCCGGGGTATTCCGCCTGCGGCTGGCCGTCGAAGCGCAGGGTGATGTGGCCCAGCTCGCGCAGGTTTTGCTCGGCCACGTCGCCGACGGCGGTCACGGCATAGCGCGCCTCGCCCAGCTCCAGCTGGCTTCCGGCCTTCAGCTCGCCGTTCAGCTCGCCGTGGCAGTGGATAAAGCAAAACTCTTCGATATCCGCCGGGGCGCCCTCGCGGAAGGTGATCAGCATCTGGTCGCTCAGCGCGTCCGCCGCGCTCTGGCCGATGCGGGTAATGGTGGTCTGGTAAATGACGTTCATTGCAGGAACCTCTTATTGATAGATAAAGCCGGAGACAAACCAGGCAATCAGCACCGTCGGCGCGCCCGTCAGGAAGCGGCTCACCAGCACGGACGGCACGCCCACGCGCACGGTGTCCTGGCGCGCTTCGGCCAGCGACAGCCCCACGGGGATGAAGTCGCACGCCGCCTGGGCGTTAATGGCAAACAGGGCGGGCAGGGCGAGGTGCGGGGGAATGTTGCCCAGACCAATCTGTACGCCAATCAGCACGCCGATGACCTGGGCAATCACCGCGCCCGGGCCGAGGAACGGCGACAGCAGCGGGAAGGAGCAGATCAGCGCCAGCGTCACCAGCCCGAGCGGGTGGCTGGCGAGCGGGGCAAGGCCGTGGGCAATCCAGTCGCCCAGGCCGGACGCCATGATGATGCCGATCAGCGCCGAGACGAACGCCATAAACGGCAGAATCGTTTTCAGCACCGTGTCGATAGTGTCGCGCCCGGACTGGAACAGCACCGCCACGGCGGAGCCCATTCCCATCCCGACCTTTGCCAGCAGGCCGTCGCTCTGCTCGGTGATTTTTTTGCTGGTGTCGTACTCGCGCGGGGCCGCTTTTTGCGGCGCGGGTGTGCCATTCACCAGAGTGATGTTGTCCTCCCTTACGCCCGAGACATAAATGTCCTCAAGGATGTACTGCGCCAGCGGGCCGGATTTTCCGGTGGAGTGAATATTCACCGTCGGAATGCGGCGCTTCGGATAGATGCCGCAGCGCAGCGTGCCGCCGCAGTCAATCACCGCCACGCCGATGTCCGCTTCCGGCGGCTCGCCCTCTTTAAAGCCGTCAACCGCTTCCCAGCCGGTCAGCTCGCGCAGCTTGTCGACGATCGCCGGGCGCGTCCCTGCGGTGATGTAGACGATCTTTTTGCCTTCGGTGGCGTCGAACTCCAGCGGGCCGCCCCAGCCGCCCGTGCCTTTCTCAATGCGGATCCGGTTCATGCTGTCGCTCCTGAAAGATGGACCTTCTGTTCAAGCTGGATGCCCATTTTTTTCTCAAAAATGGCGGTGGTGAGGTCAGTCACCCAGCCGCGGAAGAAGTTGGTCACCAGGCCAACCAGCAGGTAGCTCACCGCCAGCGGGCCGAGCGGCAGGCCAAGCGTGGTAAGGCCGCTGGCGATCCCGAGGTAGACAAACAGCTCTCCGGGGTTAATGTGCGGAAACAGGCCGTTCATCGAATGGCAGCTGTAGGAGGCGGCGGCGTAGTAGCTTGGTTTGTACTTCTCTGGCATAAAGCGGCCGAGGCTTAAGGTCATCGGGTTACAGAAAACAAAGGTGCCGATGAAGGGCAATATCAGGTAGCGGGACAGCGGGTTACCGGCGCAGCGCTGGGCAAAGCGTTCGATGCGCTGCTGGCCGATAAAGTTGATCAGCGCGTTCATGATCACCAGCAGGCTGATCAGCAGGGGCAGGATCCCGGTCACCATGCCGGTGAACACTTCTCCGCCTTTCTGAAACAGCCCGATGAACCACTCGGCGCCGTGGGTGATGGTTTCTATCATTCTTCTCTCCTGTGGGGCTTTTTTGTTTTTGTATAACTGCGGCTAATAATAATCACTTTGAAAGGTTTTAAAGTGTTAGTTAGATCTCACAATGAAAGAAAAATGGATTATTTTGAAAGTTAATTGATGGGGTGAATGATTTTCGGTGGAAAAAAGCACGGATTTGCGTTGAGGAGGCGCGTACCGCTTCCTTGAGGTGTTGCGGATGCTTTACCATACTGGGTTCTTATCGAACCCGTTAAATGGATGTCTCATGTTCAAGCGTCGTTATGCAGCGCTGTTGCCTGCGCTTATCCTGCTGTCTGCCTGTAGCAGCAAACCTAAGACCGAAGCCGTTCAGCAAACGGCGGGCGCGCCTTCCGGGGGATTCCTGCTGGAGCCGCAGCACAATATGATGCAGATGGGAGGCGACTTCGCGAATAACCCGGCGGCCGAGCAGTTCATCGATAAAATGGTGAGCAAACACGGTTTCGACCGCCAGCAGCTGCATGAAATTCTGTCTCAGGCGAAGCGTCTGGACTACGTGCTGCGCCTGATGGACAGGCAGGCGCCGTCCGCCCAGGTACCGAGCGGGCCGAACGGCGCGTGGCTGCGCTACCGCAAACAGTTTATTACCCCGGACAACGTGCAAAACGGCGTGGCGTTCTGGAATCAGTATGAAGATGCGCTCAACCGCGCATGGCAGGTCTACGGCGTGCCGCCGGAAATCATCGTCGGGATTATCGGCGTAGAGACCCGCTGGGGCCGCGTGATGGGCAAAACCCGCATCCTCGACGCGCTGGCGACGCTCTCCTTTAACTACCCGCGCCGCGCCGAATACTTCTCTTCCGAGCTGGAAACCTTCCTGCTGATGGCGCGCAGCGAGCAGGACGATCCGCTCGATCTGAAAGGGTCATTTGCCGGCGCGATGGGCTACGGCCAGTTTATGCCGTCCTCCTATAAGCAGTATGCCGTCGACTTTAACGGGGACGGTCATATCAACCTGTGGGATCCGGTGGATGCCATCGGCAGCGTGGCGAACTACTTCAAAGCGCACGGCTGGACGCCGGGCGGCCAGGTTGCCGTGCAGGCCAACGGCGAGGCGTTTGGTCTGGAAAACGGTTTTAAAACCAAGTACAGCGTTGCGCAGCTGACGGCGGCAGGCTTAACGCCAACCCAGCCGCTGGGCAACGTTGACCAGGTGAGCCTGCTGCGTCTGGACGTGGGAACCGGCTACCAGTACTGGTACGGCATGCCGAACTTCTACACCATCACCCGCTATAACCACAGTACGCACTACGCGATGGCGGTGTGGCAGCTGGGGCTGGCGGTGTCTCAGGCTCGCGTCCCGGCGGCTTCGCCGTTTAGTCAGTAAGTCGCCTTATTCCCCCCTCTCCCCGTGGGAGAGGGCACCCGCCCGCATCTGTTTCCCGCAGAAACATTTCGCCACACTCCCATTTCATTCCCGCCGTTTACATCTTCATCGTCTTTTATTATTGTTATGTTATAACATTATTTTGAATTGAGATGTCCATGTCCCTGTTTTCTCTCTCATCCCCGGTTCGGCTGCTGCTGGCGATGGTACTCATTCTGTTTCTCGGGCTGGCCGTGCGCTGGGCGGTGGCGTTGCCATGATCGTGATGAACGCACTGATTGCGGGCTATGACCGCCAGCCCGTCACGCGGCCGCTTTCGGGCGTGATTGAACGCGGCAGCATGACCGCCATTATCGGCGCCAACGGCTGCGGCAAATCCACGCTGCTGAAAACCCTCGCCGGGTTTATCCCGCCCGTGAGCGGCAGCTTCCGCTGGCAGGGAAAACGTCCGGTAATCGGCTGGCTGGCGCAGCGTCACGCGCTGGAGGCGCAATTTCCGCTGACCGTGCAGGACGTGGTGAGCATGGGCTGCTGGCCCGGAATTTCGCTTTTCGCCGGTTTTCGTCGCGAAGCGCGTCTGCGCATTAGTGGCGCACTTGAGCGCGTGGGGCTGGAGTCGATGGCGCTTTCCACCATCGATGAACTCTCCGGCGGCCAGTTTCAGCGCATGCTGTTTGCCCGCGTGTTAGTGCAGCAGGCGCCGCTGGTGATGCTCGACGAGCCCTTTACCGGCGTTGATGAAGCGACCTGCAACGTGCTGATGGATCTGATGCTGGAGATGTATATGCAGGGGCAAACGCTGCTCGCGGTACTGCACGACAGCGAGCGCGTGGCGCGCCACTTCCCGCAGACGCTGCGGCTGGATGCTGACGTCCCCCAGTGGAAAACCGAACGGGTGAGGGTGGCATGATCTGGCACACATTCTTCCAGCCGTTTATCGAATTCGGCTTTATGCGCCGCGCGCTGGTGGTTTGCCTGGCGCTCTCCGTCAGCACCACCGCGCTCGGCGTGTTTCTTCAGCTGCGCCGGATGAGCCTGATGGGCGATGCGCTTTCTCACGCCATTTTGCCCGGCGTCGCCGTGGGGTATTTGCTCAGCGGGATGTCGCTGTTGGCAATGACCGTCGGCGGGTTTATCGCCGGAATTGCCGTCGCGCTGGTGGCCGGGCTGGTCAGCCGCCGCACGCCGCTGAAAGAAGATGCCAGCTTTGCCGGCTTTTACCTGGGTTCACTGGCGCTGGGCGTCACGCTGGTATCGCTGCGCGGCTCGAATGTCGATCTGCTGCATCTGCTGTTTGGCTCAATCCTCGCGGTTGACAACGACGCCGCGCTGTTTGTGACCGGCGTGTGCATCTTCACCCTTATCACGCTGGCCCTTTTTTACCGCGGGCTGGTGACGGAGGCGTTTGACACCGCCTGGCTGCAGGTGAATGCCCGCTGGCTGCCCGGGCTGTTGCACGCCCTGTTTCTGGCGCTGCTGGTGCTTAACCTGGTGGCCGGTTTTCAGGTGCTCGGCACGCTGATGGCCGTCGGGCTGATGATGCTCCCGGCGGTGGCGGCGCGCTGCTGGGTACGCACCTTACCCGGATTACTCCTGATGGCCGGTATCAGCGGTATTTTCTGCGCGTGGCTGGGGCTAAGCCTCTCCTGGGCGGCAAGTTTACCCGCGGGGCCATCTATTGTGCTGACCGCCAGCGCGCTGTTCTTTATTTCCGTTTTATTTGGCACGCGCAGCAGGCTGGCTGGCAGCCTGCGGGCGCTTTTTTAACGCAAGGGGAAACGATGAAACGTACAGGATTAATTATGGCGCTAACGCTGGGGATGATGTCGCACAGCGTGATGGCGAAAACGCTGAATGTGGTCACCAGCTTTTCGATACTGGGGGATATCACCCAGAAGGTGGGGGGCGATCGCGTGAACGTGACGACGCTGGTGGGGCCGGACGGCGATCCGCACACCTTCGAACCGTCACCAAAAGACAGCGCGGCGCTGAGCAAGGCTGACGTGGTGGTGGTCAACGGCCTGGGGCTGGAAGGCTGGCTCGACCGCCTGGTGAAAGCCTCCGGGTTCAAAGGGCAGCTGGTCGTCGCCTCAACCGGTGTGAAAACCCACACGCTTGAGGAAGATGGAAAGACCGTGACCGACCCGCACGCCTGGAACAGCGCGGCGAACGGTGCCCTGTATGCGCAAAATATTCTGAACGGGCTGGTGAAAGCCGATCCGGAAGACAAAGCGGCGCTGGAGGCTTCAGGAAAACCGTACATTGCGCAACTGACTCAGCTGGACAGCTGGGCCAAAACGCGCTTTAGCCAGATCCCGCAGGAAAAACGCAAAGTGCTGACCAGCCATGACGCGTTCGGCTATTTTGGCCGCGCTTACGGCGTAACCTTCATGGCACCTCAAGGACTCTCTTCCGAGAGCGAGGCCAGCGCGGCGCAGGTGGCGGAGATTATCAAGCAGATTAAAGCCGACGGCGTGAAAACGTGGTTTATGGAAAACCAGCTCGATCCGCGCCTGGTGAAGCAGATTGCGTCGGCGACCGGCGCACAGCCGGGCGGCGAACTCTACCCGGAAGCCCTGTCGGCCAAAGGTGGGGTGGCAGACACCTACGTTAAGGCGTTTCGCCATAATGTCGATACGATTGCGAGCAGCATGAAGTAACATTTCTCCAGCCGGTGCGCCCGTACCGGCTTTTTTCTGAAGCCCCCTCGTAAAACCTGAAGCGCATCCCCATATTTGACGAGAAAGTGCTATCTTGTGCTGCACGTTTTTCTCAAGCCTGGAGCAAGAATGACTGACCATGAATTGATGCAGCTTAGCGAGATCGTAGGCCTTGCCCTGAAGCAGCGTGGCGCGACAATCACTACCGCGGAATCCTGCACCGGCGGCTGGGTGGCGAAAGCGATTACCGATATCGCCGGCAGTTCCGCCTGGTTTGAACGCGGCTTTGTGACCTACAGTAACGAAGCTAAGGCGCAGATGATTGGCGTGCGCGAAGCCACGCTGGAACAGCATGGCGCGGTCAGCGAACCGGTTGTCATTGAAATGGCCATTGGCGCGCTGAAAGAGGCGCGGGCAGATTACGCCGTTTCCATTAGCGGTATCGCGGGGCCGGACGGCGGCAGCGACGTGAAGCCTGTCGGCACCGTCTGGTTCGGGTTTGCCACGTCCAAAGGGGAAGGGATCACCCGCCGGGAGTGCTTCAGCGGCGACCGCGAAAGCGTGCGTCGGCAGGCAACCGTTTATGCGTTAAAAACGCTCTGGCAACAATTTCTACAAAATACTTGATACTGTATGACTATACAGTATAATTGCACCAACAGAACAGAAGTCCATGGTGAAGCGCAGTTGCTTCTCCCGGCATGACAGGAGTAATAATGGCTATCGACGAAAACAAACAGAAAGCGTTGGCGGCAGCACTGGGCCAGATCGAAAAGCAATTCGGTAAAGGCTCCATCATGCGCCTGGGTGAAGACCGTTCCATGGATGTGGAAACTATCTCCACCGGTTCGCTTTCTCTGGATATCGCACTGGGCGCGGGCGGTTTGCCGATGGGCCGTATCGTAGAAATCTACGGTCCGGAATCCTCAGGTAAAACGACTTTGACCCTGCAGGTTGTTGCAGCGGCGCAGCGCGAAGGTAAAACCTGTGCGTTTATCGATGCCGAGCACGCGCTGGATCCAGTGTATGCCCGTAAGCTGGGCGTTGATATCGACAACCTGCTGTGTTCCCAGCCGGACACCGGTGAGCAGGCGCTGGAAATTTGTGACGCGCTGGCGCGCTCCGGTGCGGTTGACGTGATCATCGTCGACTCCGTTGCGGCGCTGACGCCAAAAGCGGAAATCGAAGGTGAAATCGGTGACTCTCACATGGGCCTCGCGGCACGTATGATGAGCCAGGCGATGCGTAAGCTGGCCGGTAACCTGAAGCAGTCCAACACGCTGCTGATCTTCATCAACCAGATCCGTATGAAAATTGGTGTGATGTTCGGTAACCCGGAAACCACTACCGGTGGTAACGCGCTGAAATTCTACGCTTCTGTCCGTCTGGATATCCGCCGTATCGGCGCGGTGAAAGAGGGCGAGAACGTGGTGGGTAGCGAAACCCGCGTGAAGGTTGTGAAGAACAAAATCGCAGCACCGTTCAAACAGGCTGAATTCCAGATCCTCTACGGCGAAGGTATCAACTTCCTCGGCGAGCTGGTTGACCTGGGCGTGAAAGAGAAGCTGATTGAAAAAGCGGGCGCCTGGTACAGCTACAACGGTGACAAGATTGGTCAGGGTAAAGCGAATGCTATCTCCTGGCTGAAAGAGAACCCGGCTGCGGCGAAAGAGATTGAGAAGAAGGTGCGTGAGCTTCTGCTGAACAACCAGGACTCCAAACCTGATTTCGTGGTGGATGCCGCGGATGCTGAAGAAACCAACGAAGACTTTTAAGTTTCTCGTGTAAAGATGAAGGGCTGCTGACGCGGCCCTTTTTGCATTTCTGATTCTGCAGGTTTTTTATGAGTGAACCGACATCACGCCGACCCGCCTACGCGCGCTTGCTGGATCGTGCGGTACGCATTCTCGCCGTGCGCGACCACAGTGAACAGGAGCTGCGGCGGAAGCTGTCAGCGCCCGTCATGAGTAAAAACGGGCCGGAAGAGATTGATGCCACTGCGGAAGACTACGACCGCGTGGTGGCCTGGTGCTATGAGCATCATTACCTGGACGATGACCGCTTTGCCTCGCGTTTTCTCGCCAGCCGGGGTCGCAAAGGGTATGGACCCGCGCGCATCCGCCAGGAGCTGAACCAGAAAGGGGTAGCCAGGGAATCCATCGAAAAAGCGATGCGCGAAAGCGACACCGACTGGTGCGAGCTGGCAAAAGAGCAGGCTATTCGTAAATACGGCGAACCGCTGCCGCGTGAATTTTCAGAAAAAGTCAAAATCCAGCGCTTTTTGCTCTACCGCGGCTTTCTGATGGAAGATATTCAGGATATCTGGCGTAATTTTGCCGATTGAACGCATGCGGGATTTTACTTCCCACTAAAGAAAACTTATCTTATTCCCACTTTTTCCAGTAGCTGGTCTGTCCAACGGTTTACCGATACAGGCTGGCTACGACATTTCGTTAGCTTGATTTCAGGATAATTATGAGCAAGAGCACCGCTGAGATCCGTCAGGCGTTTCTCGATTTTTTCCATAGTAAGGGACACCAGGTTGTTGCCAGCAGCTCCCTGGTACCGAACAACGACCCGACTTTACTGTTTACCAACGCCGGGATGAACCAGTTCAAGGACGTGTTCCTTGGTCTCGACAAGCGTAATTATTCCCGCGCCACAACCTCACAGCGTTGCGTGCGTGCGGGCGGTAAACACAACGACCTGGAAAACGTCGGTTACACCGCGCGCCACCACACCTTCTTCGAAATGCTGGGTAACTTCAGCTTCGGCGACTACTTCAAACACGATGCCATTCAATACGCGTGGGAACTGCTGACCGGTGAAAACTGGTTCAACCTGCCGAAAGAGCGTCTGTGGGTGACCGTCTACGAAACCGATGACGAAGCGTTTGAAATCTGGGAAAAAGAAGTGGGTATCCCGCGCGAGCGTATTATTCGCATCGGCGATAACAAAGGCGCGCCATACGCGTCTGACAACTTCTGGCAGATGGGTGACACCGGTCCTTGCGGTCCGTGCACCGAGATCTTCTACGATCACGGCGACCACATCTGGGGTGGCCCTCCAGGCAGCCCGGAAGAAGACGGCGATCGCTATATTGAGATCTGGAACATCGTCTTCATGCAGTTCAACCGTCAGGCTGACGGCACCATGGAGCCGCTGCCGAAGCCGTCCGTTGATACCGGTATGGGCCTGGAGCGTATCGCCGCGGTTCTGCAGCACGTTAACTCCAACTACGAGATTGACCTGTTCAGCACCCTGATCAAAGCCGTTGCAGAAGTGACCGGCGCGACCGATCTGAACAACAAATCGCTGCGCGTTATTGCAGACCATATTCGTTCCTGTGCGTTCCTGATTGCTGACGGCGTCATTCCGTCGAATGAAAACCGTGGCTACGTGCTGCGTCGCATCATTCGCCGTGCGATCCGTCACGGCAACATGCTGGGCGCGAAGGACACCTTCTTCTATAAACTCGTTGGGCCACTGATTGGCGTGATGGGTTCAGCCGGTGACGAGCTGAAACGCCAGCAGGCGCAGGTTGAGCAGGTTCTGAAAACCGAAGAAGAGCAGTTTGCCCGTACGCTGGAGCGTGGTCTGGCGCTGCTGGACGAAGAGCTGGCGAAGCTTAAGGGCGACACGCTGGATGGCGAAACTGCTTTCCGCCTGTACGACACCTACGGCTTCCCGGTTGACCTGACGGCGGACGTTTGCCGCGAGCGCAACATCAAAGTTGATGAAGCAGGCTTTGAAGCCGCGATGGAAGAGCAGCGTCGTCGTGCGCGTGAATCCAGCGGTTTCGGTGCCGACTACAACGCGATGATCCGCGTTGATAGCGCGTCTGAATTCAAAGGTTATGAAGCGCTGGAACTGACCGGCAAAGTCACCGCCCTGTTTGTTGACGGTAAAGCCGTAGACAGCATCAGCGCGGGCCAGGAAGCCGTCGTCATTCTGGACAAAACCCCGTTCTATGCGGAATCTGGCGGTCAGGTTGGCGATAAAGGCGAACTGAAAGGTAACGGCTTTAGCTTTAGCGTAAGCGACACCCAGAAATACGGTCAGGCGATTGGTCACCAGGGCAAACTGGTTTCCGGTTCTCTGAAAGTGGGCGAGGGCGTACAGGCTAACGTTGATGAAGCACGCCGTGCACGCATTCGTCTGAACCACTCTGCAACCCACCTGATGCACGCAGCCCTGCGCGACGTGCTGGGTACCCACGTTGCACAGAAAGGTTCTCTGGTTAACGATAAAGTGCTGCGCTTCGACTTCTCGCATTTTGAAGCGATGAAGCCGTCTGAAATCCGCGCGGTGGAAGACCTGGTGAACGCGCAGATCCGTCGTAACCTGCCAATTGAGACCCACATCATGGATCTTGAGGACGCGAAGAAAAAAGGTGCGATGGCGCTGTTTGGCGAGAAATATGACGAGCGCGTTCGCGTGCTGAGCATGGGCGATTTCTCTACCGAACTGTGCGGCGGTACTCACGCCTCGCGCACCGGTGACATCGGCCTGTTCCGCATCGTTTCTGAATCCGGTACGGCGGCAGGTGTGCGTCGTATTGAAGCGGTAACCGGTGAAGGCGCAATCGCCAGCCTGCATGCGCAGAGCGATCAGCTGCACGACATCGCGCAGCTGCTGAAAGGCGATAGCCAGAACCTGGGCGAGAAAGTGCGCGTTGCGCTGGATCGTACCCGTCAGCTGGAAAAAGAACTCCAGCAGATGAAAGAACAGGCTGCGGCGCAGGAGAGTGCAAACCTCTCCAGCAAGGCGGTAGACATTAAGGGCGTCAAACTGCTGGTCAGCGATCTGGCGGGCGTTGAGCCTAAGATGCTGCGTACTATGGTCGACGATCTGAAAAACCAGCTTGGTTCTACGGTTATCGTGCTGGCGACGGTGGCAGAAGGTAAGGTTTCTCTGATTGCGGGCGTCTCTAAGGATGTGACCGACCGCGTTAAAGCAGGGGAACTGATTGGTATGGTCGCCCAGCAGGTGGGCGGTAAGGGGGGCGGTCGTCCGGACATGGCGCAAGCCGGTGGTACGGATGCGGCGGCACTTCCTGCAGCATTAGCCAGCGTTGAAAGCTGGGTGAGCGCGAAACTGTAATAACTACAAAGCACAATCAGACGCCATAGCGGTAACGTTATGGCGTCTTGTTCACTGTGCTATCGATAACGATAAAGTCAGGTTGAGTTTGTGTATATCGGCTAAACTTACGTTTAACAGAATGTGATGCCGTGACTGCTTACACTTTACGTGTTTGTCATCGCTTACTTTTTGGCGTTATATGATGGATAATGCCGGGATACAAGAGACCCGACTCTTTTAATCTTTCAAGGAGCAAAGAATGCTGATTCTGACTCGTCGAGTTGGTGAGACCCTCATGATTGGGGATGAGGTCACCGTGACAGTTTTAGGGGTAAAGGGTAACCAGGTACGTATTGGTGTTAACGCTCCTAAAGAAGTATCTGTCCACCGTGAAGAGATCTACCAGCGTATCCAGGCTGAAAAATCCCAGCAGTCCAGTTACTGATATTGTCGCGTCTCGCTGTCGGGCGAGACGCAACCCTCCCGCTATTTTTCCTGCTCAAAGTTACCGTTTAATTTCAATCGCTCTCTTTTTAACCACTCCGTTACTCTTTACTCGTCTCAATACCGCTATTTCGACAGATGTTTTCTGTGGTGTTGCCTGCAAAATCCGCTTATAAAACACCCTCTTTGCGGCTTTTACATGCGAATTGCGTGTGATTTGTGCAAACGATAAAAGCTTTTGGAAAATTGTTTGACTTATAAGTCCCAGAAAGTAATATATGCGCCACGCAGCGACGAGAAGCTCTTAACGAGTAACTCGAAGCACTCGAAAGAGGCGTTGTGTGGTGAGGTGGCCGAGAGGCTGAAGGCGCTCCCCTGCTAAGGGAGTATGCGGTCAAAAGCTGCATCCGGGGTTCGAATCCCCGCCTCACCGCCATTTTGCATCCGTAGCTCAGCTGGATAGAGTACTCGGCTACGAACCGAGCGGTCGGAGGTTCGAATCCTCCCGGATGCACCATCTATTACTTCATATTGCTTTCGAAGTGATATGAATATCGAGCAGTACAGTAGTAAATCCCGATGCATCCGTAGCTCAGCTGGATAGAGTACTCGGCTACGAACCGAGCGGTCGGAGGTTCGAATCCTCCCGGATGCACCATATTCTCCGAGATAACAGCGATGCTGTTGTTTTAAGGTCTGCGAGTTAATCGCAAGCACCAGGGAGGATAACGTTGCTTTAGCAACGGCCCGCAGGGCGAGGCGTAAGCCGAGTAATCCTCCCGGATGCACCATCTTCTCCTTCTTTGTTTATTCCTTCGACGTTCCGTCAGCAATCACACTCTCAGTCAGCGACAAAAACCACCTTTTACGATAAAGTAATGCTTTGTTAATCGTTTAGCGAGAGCACGATGTACGCACAGTATGACGGTTTGATCTTCGACATGGATGGCACCATCCTCGATACTGAACCCACGCATCGTCAAGCCTGGACCGAGGTCCTTGGCCGCTACGGCATGCGTTTCGACCTTCAGGCGATGATTGCCCTCAACGGATCCCCAACCTGGCGTATTGCGCAGGCCGTGATTGAACTGAATCAGGCCGATCTCGACCCACACCTTCTCGCGCGTGAAAAAACCGATGCGGTAAAAGCCATGCTTTTAGATACCGTACGCCCTCTGCCACTGATTGATGTGGTAAAAGAGTGGCACGGGCGTCGCCCGATGTCTGTCGGGACGGGCAGCGAGAGCGCGATAGCAGAAGCGTTGCTCAACCATCTTGGCCTGCGCCACTATTTTACTGCCGTGGTGGCCGCCGATCATGTTAAAAATCACAAGCCCGCACCGGACACCTTCCTGCTCTGCGCAGAATTAATGGGCGTCCCGGCGGCAAAATGCGTCGTGTTTGAAGATGCCGATTTCGGTATTCAGGCCGCGCGTGATGCCGGAATGGATGCGGTGGATGTGCGCTTACTGTGAGTGACGCGCTGTCACTCGCCTCATTATTCGCCAGCAGTTTTCTAAGCGCCACGCTGTTACCGGGAAATTCGGAAGTGGTGCTGGTGGCGATGCTGTTGTCCGGCGTTAGTCAGCCCTGGCTGCTTGTATTAATAGCAACAATGGGTAATAGCCTTGGAGGGCTGACTAACGTTATTCTTGGGCGTTTCTTTCCGCTGCGCGAAAAATCGCGCTGGCAGGAAAAGGCAGTCGGCTGGCTAAAACGCTATGGCGCTGCCACGCTGTTATTAAGCTGGATGCCTGTAATAGGCGATTTACTGTGTCTGCTGGCGGGATGGATGCGCATCTCCTGGGGACCGGTGCTCTTTTTTTTGTGCCTTGGCAAGGCGTTGCGCTATGTTCTCGTGGCGTGGGCAACACTACAGGGTATGACGTGGTGGCACTAATTGGTGGAATGAATACGCGACCTTCAATCGTCAACCATTACAATTATGCTGAGTAACATTACTTTGACAGGCGGGAGGTCAATTTGATCCCGGACGTATCTCAGGCGCTGGCCTGGCTGGAAAACCACCCTCAGGCTCTGAAGGGTATTCAGCGTGGTCTTGAGCGTGAAACGCTGCGCGTTAACGCGGACGGTAGCTTAGCGACTACGGGTCACCCGAAGGCGTTAGGCTCGGCGCTGACACATAAATGGATCACAACCGATTTCGCTGAAGCGCTGCTGGAGTTCATTACGCCGGTGGACGGCGATATCGATCATATGCTGACGATCCTGCGCGACATCCATCGCTACACCGCGCGCAACCTCGGCGATGAGCGTATGTGGCCGCTCAGCATGCCGTGCTATATCGAGCAGGGCCAGGAGATTGAGCTGGCGCAGTACGGCACGTCAAACATTGGTCGGCTGAAAACGCTCTATCGCGAAGGTCTGAAAAATCGCTACGGCGCACTCATGCAGACTATCTCCGGGGTGCACTACAATTTCTCTTTGCCGATGGCGTTCTGGCAGGCGAAGGGGGGAGAAACGGATAAAGAAGCGATCTCCGCCGGTTATTTCCGTCTGATCCGCAACTATTACCGTTTTGGCTGGGTGATTCCGTATCTGTTTGGCGCATCGCCTGCCATTTGCTCATCGTTCCTGCAGGGGAAACCGACCACGCTGCCGTTCGAAAAGACGGAGTGCGGAATGTACTATCTCCCGTACGCGACTTCTCTGCGCATGAGCGATTTGGGCTATACCAATAAATCGCAAAGCAATCTCGGTATTACGTTTAACGAATTGCACGAATATGTGGCAGGATTGAAGAGGGCGATTAAAACTCCGTCGGAAGAGTACGCGAAAATCGGCCTCGAAAAAGACGGAAAGCGCCTGCAAATCAACAGTAACGTACTGCAGATTGAAAACGAACTGTATGCGCCAATTCGTCCGAAGCGCGTGACGCGCAGCGGCGAAACGCCGTCGGATGCGCTGCAGCGCGGCGGCATTGAATACATTGAAGTGCGCTCGCTGGACATCAACCCGTTCTCACCGATTGGCGTTGACGAGCAGCAGGTTCGCTTCCTGGATCTGTTTATGGTCTGGTGCGCGCTGGCGGATGCGCCGGAAATGAGTTCAGACGAGCTGCTCTGTACGCGCACGAACTGGAATCGCGTGATTCTGGAAGGCCGTAAACCGGGTCTGACGCTGGGCATTGGCTGTGAAACGGCGCAGTTCCCGCTGGCTAAGGTGGGTAAGGATCTGTTCCGTGACCTGAAGCGTGTTGCCCGGACAATGGACAGCATCGACGGCGGCGACGCGTATCAACGGATTTGCGACCAGCTGGTGGAATGCTTTGATAACCCGGAACTGACGTTCTCTGCGCGCATTCTGCGCTCCATGATCGAGCAGGGGATTGGCGGCACGGGGCGTTCACTCTCAGCGGAGTACCGTGAGATGCTGATGCAGGAGCCGTTAGAAATCCTGAGCGAGGCGGATTTTGTCGCGGAGCGCGATGCGTCCGTGGTGCGTCAGAAAGAGGTTGAAGCGGCGGATACGGAGTCGTTTGAGGCGTTTCTGGCGAAGCAGGCTTAGCAGAAAAGAAAAAGGCCACATCGCTGTGGCCAAAATATACATCTCTGAATTCAGGGATGATGATAACAAATGCGCGTCTTTCATATACTCAGACGTGCATTCTGTAGAAGAGTTCAGTTTATTTTAAAAAAAATCACTATCGGAGGTGACGTATGCCGTTATTAGATAGCTTTACTGTCGACCATACCCGTATGGAAGCACCTGCAGTCCGCGTGGCGAAGACCATGCACACCCCGCACGGCGACACGATCACCGTCTTCGATCTGCGCTTCTGCGTGCCGAATAAAGAAGTGATGCCGGAGAAAGGCATTCACACCCTGGAACACCTGTTCGCCGGTTTCATGCGTGACCACCTGAACGGCAACGGCGTTGAGATCATCGACATCTCTCCGATGGGCTGCCGTACCGGCTTCTACATGAGCCTGATTGGTCAGCCGGAAGAGAAACGCGTCGCCGATGCGTGGAAAGCGGCGATGGAAGACGTGCTGAAGGTGAAAGAGCAGAACCAGATCCCTGAGTTGAACGTTTACCAGTGCGGAACTTACCAGATGCACTCTCTGGAAGAAGCGCAGGAAATCGCCCGTCACATCATCGAGCGTGACGTTCGCGTAAACAGCAACGAAGAGCTGGCCCTGCCAAAAGAAAAACTGCAGGAACTGCACATCTAGTACACCTTTTCCCTCTCCCTCAGGGAGAGGGTAGGGTGAGGGTGGTTTAACCCCATGACCACAACCGCAACCTTCTCCTTTACCCATCGTCCCCTCGTTCCGTTTGCCCATGATTACGTTCACGGCGACAGCGAGCCGTGGCATGAGCACGACTGCGCGCAGCTGCTGCACAGCCTGACGGGCGTCGTGCGGGTCGATACCGCATCCGGCTGCTGGGTAGTGCCGCCCGGGCGCGGCGTCTGGCTACCTGCGGGAACGCAGCACTCGCTTCGCATCACCGGCAACGTTGCAGCCCGCACGCTGTTTATCGATCCGCTGGCGCGGGCCGATCTCCCGGCGACCTGCCAGATCGTGCAGATCTCCCCGCTGCTGCGCGAGCTGATCCTTACCTCCCTGACGCTGCCGGAGTCGTACTCGCCGGGAAGCCGTGACGAGCGCGTATATGAACTCATTCTGGATGAAATTCGCATTATGCCGGTGCTGCCGTTTCACCTGCCGGAGCCGGAAAGTGAGGCGTTACGTCACCTGTGTCTGCAAATCCGGCAAAACGCGGGGGAAAGCTGGAGCAGCGCGCAGGCCGCGAGCATGACGAACATGAGCGAGCGCACGCTGAACCGCCATTTTCAGCAGCAGACAGGGCTAAGCTACGGCGAATGGGTGAGAAGGGCGCGCCTGCTGGAAGCCTTAGTGAGGCTGGCGCAGGGCCAGCCGGTGCTGCGCGTGGCGCTGGATCTGGGTTATGGCAGCCACAGCGCCTTTACGGCGATGTTCCGCCGTGCGATGGGCGTCTCCCCCAGCGATTACTTTAAGAACGACTGACCGCGTTAAGCAGCGCCTGAAGCGACGCGCGCGCCACGTCGCTGTCAATGCCCACGCCCCAGCTGCTGGTTCCGTCCTGGAACAGGCAGCGAATATACGCCACCGAGCGGCTGTCGCTGCGTTCGCCTAATGTATGCTCGTGATAGTCCTTAATCACAAACGGCGCGTTGACCCAGCGGCTCAAACCCTGCGCGGCAGCGGAAAGCAGCCCGTTGCCCTGACCTTCAAGCTGGCGCGTTCCCCCCTGCGTATAGATGCTTGCCGTCAGCCGCAGTTGCCCATCCTGCTGGCCGTCGCTGCGGTAGGATTGCAGCGCCAGCTGCGGCGTGGTTACCAGCCCATAGCGGGTGCGGAACAGCTGCCACAGCGCGTTCTGAGTCATCTCTTTCCCGTGACGATCCGTTTCCTGCTGCACGTGCTGGCTGAAATCCTGCTGCAGGGCACGGGGCAGTTTCAGCCCATGATTTTGCTCGATAAGCCACGCGCTGCCGCTTTTCCCCGACTGGCTGTTTACGCGGATCACCGCTTCGTAGGTGCAGCCGATATCCTGCGGATCGACGGGCAGATAGGGCATCTCCCAGCGATCGCCAGGCCTGCGGGCATCAAAGCCTTTCTTGATGGCATCCTGGTGCGAGCCGGAGAAGGCGGTATACGCCAGCCGACCCGCCCACGGATGGCGCGGGTGCACCGGCAGCTGGTTGCAGGCTTCCACCACTTCGACCACCCGGTTCATGTCGCTAAAGTCCAGGTTCGGGCTAATGCCCTGGCTGTAGAGATTCATCGCCAGCGTCACCAGACAGACGTTGCCCGTGCGTTCGCCGTTGCCAAACAGGCAGCCCTCCACGCGGTCCGCGCCCGCCATCACGGCCAGCTCGGCGCTGGCGACGCCGGTGCCGCGGTCGTTATGCGGATGCACGCTGATGCACACGTCGCGGCGGCGGCTGAAGTGGCGGCAGAAATACTCGATCTGGTCGGCGTAGACGTTGGGCGTGCTGACCTCGACGGTAGCGGGTAAGTTGATCACCATGGGCCGCGCGTCGCACGGCTGCCAGATCTCCGCTACGGCTTCACAAATCTCCAGCGCAAACTCCGGCTCGGTAAAGCAGAAGGTTTCCGGGGAGTACTCGTACTGCCAGCGGGTTTCAGGATTCTCTTCACACAGCTGGCGGATAAGCCGCGTGGCGCGGGTGGCCAGCTCAACGATCTGCGCTTTCTCCATGCCGAACACCAGGCGGCGGAACAGCGGGGCGGTGGCGTTATAGAGATGGACGGCGGCCTGCTTCGCGCCGCGCAGGGATTCGAAAGTGCGATGAATGAGGTCTTCCCGCGCCTGAGTTAACACCTGAATCGTGACGTCATCCGGGATGCGGCTCTCTTCGATAAGCTGGCGGACAAAGTTGAAGTCGGTTTGCGAGGCGGACGGGAAGGCGACCTCAATCTCTTTAAATCCGCAGCCCAGCAGCAGATCCCAAAACTGCAGCTTGCGCGCGCTGTCCATCGGCTCGGCAAGCGCCTGGTTGCCGTCGCGTAAGTCGGTCGAGAGCCAGCGCGGCGCGCGGGTGATGGTCTGCTCCGGCCAGCGGCGGTCGGGCAATGAAACGGTGGGATAAGGCTGGTATTTGTCGGCGGGTGTGTTCAGCATGATGCGCTCCTGTTGTCTTTTCACTATCGTGAATTGATTTCAGGAGCGCTGCTTTATCGAAACTGACAATCGCTGTCGCGTTCTGGACAACGCGAATTAGTGCGCGCCACCGCCGCCGCCGCCGGCGCCAAACGGCGGTCTGGCAAACCACACCAGCCCCAGCAGGACGATGAAGATCCCCGCCGATATCCAGAAAATCTCGTTTGCCGAGATAATCAGCCCCTGGTTGGTGATCTGCTGGGCAATCCAGCCGGATGCCTGCTGCTCCGTCATCCCCATGCCCTGAAGCTGACTGTACATCTGCTGGGCATTCGGATTGTACGGGTTCACCGCTTCGGTCAGCTGGGCGTGGTGCATCGATTCACGGTTGGTCCACAGGGTGGTGGTGATCGACGTCCCGATGGAGCCCGCCAGCGTACGGGTGAAGTTCGACAGGCTCGACGCCGCCGCCAGACGCTCAGGCGGCAGCCCAGAGAGCGTAATGGTGGTCAGCGGCATAAAGAAGCACGCCACCGCAAAGCCCTGAATGAACTGCGGCCACGCCGAGGCGCCAAAGTCCATTCCCGGCTCAAAGGTATACGCGCGCCAGTAGAAGCACACGGCGTACATAATGAAGCTGAACGTCACCAGCCGACGCATGTCGAGCTTGTGGGCGAAGCGGCCAATAATTGGCGACAGCAGGACCGGGATCACCCCAACGGGCGCCGAGGCCAGACCCGCCCAGGTCGCGGTATAGCCATACACCTCCTGCAACAGCTGCGGCAGCAGAACAATCGCGCCGAAGTAGAGCATATAGGCGAGGCTGATACACAGGCAGCCGATGGTAAAGTTTCGCGATTTGAAGAGCGAGAGATCGACAATCGGATTGTCGTCCGTCAGCTCCCAGACAATCAGGAAGCTTATCGACACCACCGCGACAATGGTCAGGATGATGATTTCCTGCGAGTTGAACCAGTCGAGCTCTTTACCGCGGTCGAGCATAATCTGCAGGCTGCCGATGCCAAGGATCAGCAGCGCCAGCCCGATGCTGTCGATACGGCGCTGTTCGGTTCGCGTCTCTCGTCCCCGCAGCGATTGCAGCGTCATCAATACCACGACGGCGCCAATCGGTACGTTGATGAAGAAGATCCAGCCCCAGTGATAATTATCGCTGATGTACCCGCCCAGGATCGGTCCGCAGATAGGAGCGACGATAACGGTCATTGACCACAGCGCCAGCGCGACCGAACGTTTTGCTGGGGGGTAGTTGCTCAGCAGCAAACTCTGCGAGAGGGGGATCAGCGGCCCGGCGACAATCCCCTGAATGACGCGGAAGAAAATCAGCATCGTCAGGCTGCTGGACATGCCGCACGCCCAGGAGGCAAGAACAAACGCCACCGTGGACCAGAGGAACAGCTTCACCTCACCGACGCGCTTCGCCAGCCAGCCGGTGATAGGGATGGAGATGGCGTTTGCCACCCCGAACGAGGTAATGACCCAGGTCCCCTGGCTCAGCGACGAGCCAAGGTTACCGGCAATGGTTGGGATCGCCACGTTTGCGATGGTGGAGTCCAGCACCTGCATGAATGTCGCCAGCGATAGCGCAATGGTCATAATGACCAGCTGCGCGCCTTCCAGCGGTTTTTGCGGCTTTTGCTGTTGCATAACGCTCACCTTCGGATTAACCGGCGTTTGCCTTCACGATGTCATCGATCAGCTTGTTGACCGGATCGAGGCTAATTTCACGGGCGTTACTTTCATAAGCCGGCGTGCTTCGCACCTGGCTTGCGAGGATCTGACCGTCGCGGTTGGCGGTATCCACCGTCACAAGCGTTGAGAGGCCGATACGCAGCGGGTGATCCGCCAGCTGTTTGGCATCCAGCTCGATACGCACGGGCAGACGCTGAACCACTTTGATCCAGTTACCGGTGGCGTTTTGCGCAGGCAGCAGGGAGAAGGCGCTGCCGGTCCCCATATCCAGACCCACCACTTTCCCCGTGTACTTCACGTCATCGCCGTAGATGTCGCTGACGACCGTCGCGGTTTGGCCGATACGCATATGGGCAAGCTGCGTCTCTTTAAAGTTGGCGTCTACCCACAGGTTGTCTGCCGGCACGACCGCCATCAGCGGCGTGGTTGGGCTAATCTGCGCCCCTGGCTGGACGGAACGGCGGGAGACGTAGCCGGTCATCGGGCTGACGATTTTGGTACGCTGCAGGGCAAGCCATGCGTTGCGTACTTCGGTCGCCGCCTGCTGTACGGCGGGCTGGTTTTCGAGGCTGGTGCCGAGCACCATCGCCTGGTTGGCGTTGTACTGTTGAATCGCCACGTCCAGCTGTGCCTGTGCGCTGGCAACCGCGTCGCGCGCGTGCTGCAGCTCTTCACGGCCAATCAGGTTAGCGGTGCCGAGCGGTACACGGCGGTTCAGGTCGCTCTGCGCCTGCGCGAGTGCGGTTTTCTGCACGTCGATGTTGGCCTGCAGCTGTTTACTGTTGATCATCAGCTGGCGGGTCTGACGGACGCTGGAGGCCAGCGCGGTTTGGGCTTTCTCAAAGGCCTGCTGGGCGTCGGTCGGATCGAGGGTCACCAACACATCGCCTTTTTGCACAAAGTCGGTATTGTCAGCCCAGACTTTCGTCACGCTGCCCGACACCTGCGCCATAATCTGTACCTGGTTCCCTGCCACGTATGCGTCGTCAGTCTCTTCTGCATGACGCAATACTAAAAACCAATAGATCCCATATGCCACGGCAATAATAATAAAGAGCAAGGTCAACAGAAGAAGGGCACTTTTACGTTTGCCTTTCTTATTGGCCGGTTGCTGCGGGGTAGTGCTCTCCGCATTTGCGCTCATTGTTGTTCTCCACGATCTTCTTATTTTCACATCGGCTGAGCCGACCTGTTGTCAGAAAGGCCAGCAGTGTGACGTGCTGGCCTGTCGGTTTTCTTTTATAAATCTGGATTGTTGAGCGTGTCGTCGCGTTAGCGCAGCGCCTCAAGAACGGCGCCTTCTTCATCCATCTGGTCCAGACGGGTGAGCAGCTTGCGAGTGATGTGCTCAAGCTGGTCGCGCTCGGCGGTGCTGAGGGCAGACCAGAGTTTGTGCAGGCAATTGTGCTGAGGTGGCAGCACCTCGCGCAGGAACTGGTGACCTTTATCGGTCAATTGCAGATGCAGGCAGCGGCGATCGTTATCGCTTTCACGGCGCTCAATCCAGCCGCGCTTTTCCAGCTCATCGGCAATACGGGTCGCATTGGTACGGGACGATCCCAGCGCGCAGCTCAGCTCAGAAGGCTGAATGCTGTGATTTTCCTGAGACTCCAGCGTAATCAACGCCATAAACAACGTCTCGTTAATCCCTTGAGCTTTCAGCATTTTATTACGATTTTCCAGCAGCTTACCCTGCATGTGCATGCACAGACGGGTCAGCAGGATTTCCTGATACGGGAAGTCCTCATGACGACTGGCGCGGAATTTAAGCATTTGTTCAATGGGCGTAAACGAACTATCCATTTTGGGCATAACCTCATTAATTACAGCCGATATAGTAACGATGGTGACAAATAATGTAAATGAATTATTTGTGCGGTTATATCCGCCAAACGAATGCCACCATCAGAAAGCGCCGGGTAAGTCCGTGACCCGGTGAGCACAGAAAGCGTAGGGTATAAACCCGCTGAAGAGAGGATGTGGGGACGGGGGTCTGAACTATTCATGCCAATTGTAGATATGTCACCCACATTAAAATTTCTGGGATAAATGATTACGTTTACATTAACAGACTGCCGGGCCCCTTTACACCCTAAGAGGCCCAAAGCAATGTAAAACTTAATGAATTGCTTCCTGACGATGGTAGCCGCGCCACCATACAACCAGGTTAAGCGCGGCGACGATTGCCCCTATCCCGCACACGCCTGACCAGCCGGCATGCTGCCACGCCGACGCTGAAATTAACGAACCCGCCGCACCCCCAATGAAGTAGCTGGTCATGTATCCGGCCGTGAGGCGGTTACGCGCCTCGGGCTTCACGCGGTAAATCACGGTCTGGTTGGTGATGTGAACGCCCTGTACGGTGAGGTCGAGCACCAGAATACCGACGATCAGCGCCAGCACCGAGACGTGCCCATACCAGATGGCCGCCCAGGAGAGCAGGAGCAAAATCAGTCCGGCTGTCGTGGTCATGTGCGATTTGCCTTTATCAGCCAGCCCGCCTGCCGGGCGAGCGCCCAGTGCGCCTGCAGCACCGGCCAGGCCGAACAGACCAATCACCCCTTCGGAATAATTGAACGGCGGCGCGGCCAGCAGAAACGCCATCGACGTCCAGAGAATGCTGAAGTTAGCGAAGGTTAAACATCCCAGCAGGGCGCGGGTGCGCAGCAGTTTATCCTGCGTGAACAGGCTAAATACGGAGGCCAGAAGCTGCGGGTAATTCAGGTGGTTCTCCTGCTTCACCTTCGGCAGGCCGCGCCACAGCGCCAGCGCCATCACCACCATCAATACGCTCGCCACCCAGTAAACGGTGCGCCAGCCGCCGAGGCTTGCCAGCAGCCCCGCGACGGTACGCGCCAGCAGGATCCCGAGCAGCAGGCCGCTCATAATTGTGCCGACCACCTTGCCGCGTTTTTCCGGCGAGGCTAGGGTCGCGGCGAGGGGGACCAGGATTTGCGCGACGACGGAGAAAAGCCCCGTTAGCGCGGTACCGACGATCATCATCGTCAGCGACTGGCTGCTGGCGGTGATCAGCATGCCGCCTGCCGCCAGAAGCGTCATCGAAACGATCAGCATCCGGCGCTCAAACATATCGCCGAGCGGCACCAGGAACAGCAGCCCGGCGGCGTAGCCAAGCTGTGCTGCCGTCACGATGAAGCCAGCGGAGCTGGCAGAGAGATTGAACGCGCGGGCGATAGTGTCGAGCAGAGGCTGCGCGTAATAGTTGCTGGCGACCGCCAGACCCGTTGCCACGGACATTAAAAGGATAAGTGCGGGGCTAAGCCCTTGAGTTGTTTTCGTCATTGGTTTCAGGAATCGTTAGTTAAGTGATTATTTTTCCGGAAACCATAATAACCAATGATTGTGAATGTTGGGGGATTGTTACGTGCTGGATTGTGCGGTTTATGCCCCTCACCCCAGCCCTCTCCCCAAAGGGGAGAGGGTGTATAAAGTTCCCTCTCCCCTTTGGGGAGAGGGTTAGAGTGAGGGGGTTGTTTTTACTTCTGCGCCTCAAGCGCCTCTTTCACCCAGCCGTCGAACTGCTGCTGGTGGGCTTTGATCCAGCCGTCCACGTGGCCTTTCACATCCGCCTCAGAGGATTTGCCCGCGTGCATCATCGCATTCTGGGCGTTGATGTCCGCCAGCGGCAGCTTCATCACCGAGAACAGCTTCGCCGCCGCCGGGTTTTTCTCGGCCCAGTCTTTGTTGGCCACGATATGCATGGTGTTCACCGGGAAGCCATAGTTCATGCCGTTCGGCAGCCTGGTGTCGATATCTTTCTGCTCGCCCGGCAGGGAGGAGAACGGCACCTGCAGCCACACCACGTCTTTACCCGGCTTCAGCACGTCGCTCACCCAGTACGGCGTCCAGGTGTAGTAGATCACCGGCTTGCCCTCTTTAAAGCGGGCAATGGTGTCGGCCATCATCGCCGAGTAGTTGCCGTGGCTCACGTCGACGGTTTTCGCCAGATCGAACGCTTTGTTCTGGTGGTTAATCACCGCTTCACAGCCCCAGCCCGGCGAGCAGCCCATCATGTCGGCCTTGCCGTCACCGTTGGTGTCGAACAGTCGGGCGATCTTCGGATCTTTCAGCTGCTCAATATTGGTGATGTGATACTTATCCGCGGTTTTCTTGTCGATCAGATAACCCTGAGCCGCACCCGTCACGAAGGTGCCTTCGCGATAGAATTTCTTATCCCCACCGGCGGCGGCATACATGTCGTCATGCAGCGGCTGCCAGTTCACGGCGGTAAAGGTGGCGTCGCCGGAGGCAATCGAGGTGTAACCCACGTTGTAATCCACTTCACTCGGCGTGTTGACCGTATAGCCCAGCTTCTCCAGCGCGCGGCTGACGATCAGGGTCTGGAAGCTCTCTTCCGAAATGGTGCTCTGCACCGGCTGCACGGTAATGCCTTTGCCCGGCAGGTCAGCGGCAAACGCGCTGGTGGAGACAAGGGTGGCAAACGCGGTAGCAAAAAGTACGCTCTGTCGCATCGTTGTTCCTTATTTTGTAAATGGGCGGGTCAGTAACCCGACAGGGCCGGTGGTGTACCAGCGACGGTTGCCGCGACTGCGTGAATCACGACCGACGGCCTGGGTCAGGCGGTCAAGAATAATGGCGAGGATCACAATCCCGACGCCGCCAACGGTGGCCAGCCCCATGTCGAGACGGCCAATGCCGCGCAGCACCATCTGGCCGAGACCGCCAACGGCGATCATCGAGGCAATCACCACCATCGACAGGGCCAGCATCAGCGTCTGGTTAACGCCCGCCATGATGGTCGGCATCGCCAGCGGAAGCTGAACCTTAAACAGCATCTGGCGCGGGCTGGCGCCGAACGAGCGCGAGGCCTCAATCAGATCCGCCGGCACCTGGTTAATCCCCAGGATGGTCAGACGGATAATCGGCGGCAGGGCGAAGATAATGGTCACCACCACGCCCGGCACGTTACCGATGCCGAACAGCATCACGATAGGCACCAGATAGACGAACGCCGGCGTGGTCTGCATCGCATCCAGCAGGGGACGAATAATCTTCGCCGCCCGCGGGCTGCGCGCCAGCCAGATCCCCATCGGTAGCCCGATGACGATGCAGAAGAGCAGGGCGGTCAGCACCAATGCCAGGGTGATCATCGCCTGCGACCACGCGCCAATCGCGCCGATGGCGATCAGGGAGATCAGCGTGGCGATGCCCATCCCCGCGCTGCCGAACTGCCATGCGATCAGAGAGAACAGGATAATGGCCACCGGCGCCGGCATGCCGAGCATCAGCTGCTGGAAGCCGTTCAGGATGTAATCCACCGGGACGCGGATCCCCTGGAAGACCGGGCGGAAGTGGGTGACCACCCAGTCGATCCCCTCCGTGACCCAGCTGTCCAGCGGGATCAGCGTTTTATGAAACGGATCCATGATGTTGAAGTGTTCTGGCGCAGGCGCGGGCGCGCTGTTCAGCCAGTCCGCGCCGCCGCCGTCGGCAGGTGCAGGCGTGGAGCCCCACGCGTCGGCGGATTGCGCAGCGCCGTCCGCTGCCTCAGCGGTGCCCCACGGGTTAGTTTGGTCAGCCATTGTTTGCCCCCTCGCGATCTAAAGCCTGCAGCAGCATCCGTTTGGAGATGATGCCAACGTACTGTTGTTCCTCACCCACGACCGGCACGGCGCACGGCGCCTGGCCCACGTGAGAGAGCAACTCGCTGAGCGGCGTTTCGGCGTCCACGGCAAGCGGAGCGTCAATTAACGCCGCATCGATGCCCTGGCTTTCGCTAAGCGCGGTTTTCAGGGAGTCGATGGAGACAACGCCGACAAACTTATTGCCGCGTTCAACCAGATAACCATATTCACGGTCTTCGTCCTGCAGCAGCTTAAGCGCGGAGCGCGGGCCGAAGCCTGGCGTTTTACGGATAATGCCGTTCGGCGTTCGGCGGGCAATATCTTTGGCGCTAAACACCTGGCTAATATCCACGCCGCGGAAGAAGGTACGCACGTAATCATTCGCCGGATTATTGAGAATTTCATCCGGCGTGCCGACCTGAACCACCTCTCCGTTTTGCATAATGGCAATGCGGTCGCCAATACGCATGGCTTCATCTAAATCGTGGGAAATAAAGACAATAGTTCGCTGATGTTTAGCCTGTAATTTTACCAGCTCATCCTGCATCTCGGTGCGAATTAACGGATCGAGGGCGGAGAAGGCTTCATCCATTAATAATATGTCTGGATTAATGGCTAACGCGCGGGCTAATCCGACGCGCTGACGCATCCCGCCGGAAAGTTCATCCGGATACGCGTGAGCATAATTTTCGAGCCCCACCTGACGCAGGGCATCCAGGGCTTTTTCCTGACGTTCCTGAGCGGGCGTACCGGCTAATTCCATGCCGAAGGCGGTATTATCCAGCACCGTCATGTGCGGCATCAGCGCGAATGACTGAAACACCATTGCGATCTTCTTTCTGCGCACCTCGCGAAGCTCTGCGTCTGATATTCTGGCGATATCCACGCCGTCAATCAGCACCTGTCCGCGGGTGGGTTCAATCAGGCGATTGAGAAGGCGAACCATAGTGGATTTACCCGAACCGGATAACCCCATGATGACAAAAATCTCGCCTTCTTCAATGGCCAGACTGGCGTCTTTAACGCCAAGCGATAGCCCGGTTTTTTCCAGAATTTGCTCTTTCGAAAGGCCTTTCTCAATATATTTGAATGCGCGCTGCGGGTGCTCGCCAAATATTTTATAAAGATTTTTCACTTCTAATTTAATTGCCATGCAATAGAGAGTGTCCTGTTATTTGTTTATGTCGATATGATTACCATGGTAAATTGTTAACGGGCATAACCCTAACATACTCAGAATCTGAGACAACCCTGAGTTGGCCTGACGCCGTAATTTTGCGATAAGCGAAACGGCTGAATTTCCCATGAATAAAGGGCTGAGGGCGGTTTGAATTTTTCTCAATTTTTTGCTGCTGCGTCGGGAAATTCGCCTGAATCGGTGTGATTCAGGCGAATATGACGGGGAAATTACAGTGTAGTGCCTGGGGAAATAGTGGTGTCGAAATAATGTGATTTATATTTAATTAATGAACGTTAATTCATACATTAAAAATCCCAGTCCTCATCTTCTGTCTCCACCGCTTTACCCATCACGTACGACGATCCGGACCCGGAGAAGAAATCGTGGTTTTCATCGGCATTCGGCGACAGCGCCGCCAGAATAGCCGGGTTTACCTCCGCCATCTCCGGCGGGAATAGCGCGTCGTAGCCCAGGTTCATCAGCGCTTTGTTCGCGTTGTAGCAGAGGAACGCTTTTACGTCCTCTTCCCAGCCCGTTCCGGCGTACAGTTCTTCGGTATAGCTCAGCTCGTTGTCGTACAGATCCATCAGCAAATCGAGGGCGAAACCTTTGAGTTCCTCGCGTTTTTCCGGACTGACTTTCTCCAGCCCTTTCTGGTACTTATAGCCGATGTAATACCCGTGCACCGCCTCGTCACGGATGATGAGGCGAATCAAATCGGCGGTATTGGTGAGCTTGCCCCGGCTCGACCAGTACATCGGCAGCCAGAAGCCGGAATAGAAGAGGAAGGATTCCAGAAACACGCTGGCGATCTTCTTCTTCAGCGGCTCGTCGGCGCGGTAATATTCCAGCACCAGCTCCGCCTTGCGCTGCAATGACTCGCTCTCTTCGCTCCAGGCGTAGGCTGCATCAACGTCTTTGGTCTGGCACAGCGTCGAGAAAATCGAGCTGTAGGAGCGGGCGTGCACCGCCTCCATAAAGCTGATGTTCGACATCACCGCCTCTTCGTGCGGCGTCAGCGCATCGCTCATCAGTGCGGGGGCACCGACGGTATTCTGAATGGTGTCCAGCAGCGTCAGACCGGTAAAGACGCGGATCGTCAGCTGCTGCTCGGCGTGGCTCAGCGTCTGCCAGGCCGGAATATCATTGGAGAGCGGCACCTTTTCCGGCAGCCAGAAGTTGCTGGTCAGGCGGTTCC
The DNA here is from genome assembly GCF_034107265.1 of Enterobacter sp. 168J2. Classification (NCBI taxonomy): domain Bacteria; kingdom Pseudomonadati; phylum Pseudomonadota; class Gammaproteobacteria; order Enterobacterales; family Enterobacteriaceae; genus Enterobacter; species Enterobacter sp. 168J2. Next base: position 311,391 of record NZ_JAWNEB010000003.1, read on the forward strand.
ACACCTCCAGGTCTTTATCGTCCTGGATTTTGTTCCAGTTAACGGCACTCACGCGTGACAGTTTCATCCTTTCTCCTTACAGCGCGCAGGACACGCAGCCTTCGATTTCGGTGCCTTCCAGCGCAAGCTGGCGCAGGCGAATGTAGTACAGCGTTTTGATGCCTTTCTTCCAGGCGTAGATCTGCGCTTTATTGATGTCCCGCGTGGTGGCGGTGTCCGGGAAGAAGAGCGTCAGCGACAGCCCCTGATCCACGTGCTTTGTCGCCTCGGCGTAGGTATCAATGATTTTCTCCGGGCCGATTTCGTACGCGTCCTGGTACAGCGCCAGGTTCTCGTTGGTCATAAACGGGGCAGGGTAGTAGACGCGTCCGGTTTTGCCTTCTTTACGAATTTCAATCTTCGACACGATCGGATGAATGCTTGACGTGGCGTGGTTGATGTAGGAAATCGAACCGGTTGGCGGCACGGCCTGCAGGTTTTGGTTATAGATGCCGTAGCGCATCACGTCGTCGCGCAGCTGCTGCCACATCTCGCGCGTCGGCAGGGTAATCCCCGCGCGGGCGAACAGTTCGCGCACTTTTTTGGTTTTTGGCTGCCACTCGCCTTCCAGATACTGGCTGAAATACGCCCCGCTGGCGTAGCGCGACTGCTCAAAGCCTGCGAACCGCTGGCTGCGCTCGCGCGCCAGCATCATTGAGGTGTGCAGCGCATGCCAGGTGACGGTGTAGAAATAGAGGTTGGTGAAGTCCAGCCCCTCCGGACTGCCGTAGGCGATGCCCTCGCGCGCCAGATACCCGTGCAGGTTCATCTGCCCCAGGCCGATGGCGTGCGACGCGGCGTTGCCCGCCTCGATGGAGGGCACGCTGCGGATGTGGCTCATGTCGGAGACCGCCGTCAGCCCGCGAATGGCGGTCTCCACCGTGCGGCCAAAATCTGGCGAATCCATGGTGTGGGCAATATTGAGCGAGCCGAGGTTGCAGGAGATATCTTTGCCGATCTCCGCATAGTCCAGGTTCTCGTCGTAGCTGGACGCGCTGTTGACCTGCAAAATTTCCGAGCACAGGTTGCTCATGTTGATGCGCCCGGCAATCGGGTTGGCGCGGTTTACCGTGTCTTCGTACATGATGTACGGATAGCCGGATTCAAACTGAATTTCGGCCAGCGTCTGGAAGAAATCGCGGGCGTTGATGTACTTCTTGCGAATGCGATTGTCGGCTACCAGCTCGTCGTACAGCTCGCTGATGGCCACGTCGCCAAAGGCTTTGCCGTAAATTCGCTCCACGTCATACGGCGAGAAAAGCGCCATGTCGGCATTCTCTTTGGCCAGTTTAAAGGTGATGTCCGGGATCGTCACGCCGAGCGACAGGGTTTTGATGCGGATTTTTTCGTCTGCGTTTTCGCGCTTGGTATCGAGAAAACGCAGAATGTCCGGGTGATGCGCGTGCAGGTAAACCGCTCCCGCGCCCTGGCGTGCGCCAAGCTGGTTGGCATAGGAGAACGCATCTTCCAGCATCTTCATCACCGGGATCACGCCGGAGGACTGGTTTTCGATGCGCTTGATTGGCGCGCCCGCTTCACGCAGGTTCGAGAGCAGAAACGCCACGCCGCCGCCGCGTTTGGAAAGCTGCAGCGCCGAATTCACCGCGCGACCAATCGACTCCATATTGTCTTCGATGCGCAGCAGGAAGCAGGAGACCAGCTCGCCGCGCTGGGCTTTACCGCAGTTGAGAAACGTCGGCGTGGCGGGCTGGAAGCGGCCGGAGAGGATCTCCTCCGTCAGCCGTTCAGCCAGCGCTTCATCGCCCTGGGCCAGCGTCAGCGCCACCATCACGGTGCGATCTTCAAAGCTTTCCAGGTAGCGTTTGCCGTCGAAGGTTTTCAGGGTGTAGCTGGTGTAGAACTTCCACGCGCCGAGAAAAGTCTGGAAACGAAAACCGCTGGCATGGGCGCGTTCAAACAGCTTCACCACGAAGGCGCGGTCGTAGCGGGTCAGCACGCGCTCCTCGTAATAACCTTCATTAACCAGATAGTCGAGACGTTCCTGCTGGCTGCCAAAAGCGACGCTGTTCGGACGGACGTGGGCGGCGAAAAAGGCCTCTACCGCCTCGCGATCTTTGCCAAACTGAATATGCCCCTCCCGGTCATAGAGGTTAAGCATCGCGTTTAATGCGTGGTAGTCCGGCGTAGCCTGAATTACCCGTTCTGCGGTTGTCGTTGCCAAAATTCGTTCACTCCTTTACGCACGTTTTCTACGTCCTGCTGTGTCCCCATCAGCTCAAAGCGATAGAGATACGGCACGCCGCATTTTTGAGAGATGACATCCCCGGCGCGGCCAAAGGCATCGCCAAAATTACGATTGCCCGCCGCGATCACGCCCCGAATCAGTTCCCGGTTATGAGGATCGTTCAGGAAACGGATCACCTGGCGAGGTACCGCTCCTGCCGTACCGCCCCCACCATAGCTGGGCACCACCAGAATGTAAGGTTCGTCCACCTGAATGCGCTCCCGCTCGTTGAGCGGAATACGCACCGCAGGCAGCCCGAGGCGCTCAATAAAGCGGAGCGTGTTTTCTGAGCTGCTGGAGAAGAAGACCAGCCCACTCATGCACGCGTGGCCTGAGCGCTCAGGCGGTTAATCATGTCCGGGCGAAAGCCAGACCAGCTGGTATCACCGGCAACCACCACCGGAAGCTGACGAAATCCCTGTTCGCGCAGGGTATCCGCGGCCTCGGGCACCAGGTCGATATTCACCATCTCAAACGCCACGCCGCGGCTCTCCATCGCCCGTTTGGTGGCGTGGCACTGAACGCAATCGTTACGAGTGTAAATAATAATGCTCATGATTCGTATTTCCATTTAGAATGAGAAAACGGCGCGAGTTAACGCGTCATAGAGTATGTGTCTTTCTAAAGGGAATACTAGATGTAGTTAAGAAAAGATTCAACCATACAAGATATGGGAAATTCAGATTGATGTTGCCCTGATGATGAGCACAGCGGGGCAGGGCTGGCTGTACGGGTTTTTCAGGCTTATGGGCATAAAAAAGCCCCGGTGCCTGAGGCTACCGGGGTTGAGAACGCGGGCTTACTTACGCAGGCTGAGCAGGGCTCCGACAAAAATGCCGACCGCCGCGACGGTGCCCAGCGTACAAAGCGGTTTTTCACGTACGAAGGTCGTAGCACAGCTTGCCATGTCGCAGGCAGCCTGCGTAGCGCGTGAACGTCCGTTCATACGGGCGCGGGTTTCACGGAGCAGAGACTGAGCCTTACGTTTCGCAGCATCTGCTTCATCCTTCGCATCCGATCCCCAGGATTTCAGCACTTCCTCAAGCGTGTCCGCTAATTGGCTGACATCATTACGAATATCCTGCGCGTCGTCGTTAATATCGTTTCGGTTCGGTCTGTTAAACATACGATCCTCCGTAATTTTGTGTTCCCGTTTAGTTTAGTTCAGAAATTTAATATCTGAAGCGCGTCACGCGTTATCCGCCAGTTTATGGACTATTCTGAAAGCCCTGCTAATGCTGATTACTGTAAGGTTGCCGGGCAGGAAAAGATAACGAGGAAAAGATATGTATTTACGACCTGACGAGGTGGCACGCGTTCTTGAAAAAGAGGGATTCACCATGGATGAGGTGACGCCAAAAGCGTATGGATATCGCCGCGGCGAGAATTATGTTTATGTTAATCGTGAAGCCAGGATGGGACGTACCGCTCTCATTATTCACCCGACGCTGAAAGACAGAAGTCTGTCATTTGCTGAGCCTGCCTCGGATATTAAAACCTGCGATCACTATCAGCAATTTCCGCTCTATTTAGGCGGTGAACGGCATGAGCATTATGGTATTCCGCACGGTTTCAGTTCGCGTATGGCGCTGGAGCGGTTTCTGAAGGGACTGTTTGGCGACGTACAGTAAATCTGCGACTGGCTTTCGCCAGTCGCTTCACATTACGCTTTTACCTGGCCGTACTGGCTGACCTTAAACAGGCGGCGGCAGTAGTCGAGGAAATAGCCGTATACCGCACCCATTAGCATTGATACCACGATATTCGAACTGACCGCTGCGGCGATCTGGTGCCAGTCCGCGCCCACTGTCAGGAGAATAGCCACGTAGACCGGAGACTGGAACGTGACGTACGCCAGCACGTCGGCAAGGTTTTTCATCCAGCCCGCCGGGCTGATACGGCGCGCGAAACGCATGACGGCATCGCGGTATAGCCCGTAAGGCCATGCGATAATAATATTGACCGGGATCGCCACCAGACGAGAAGAAAGTGACTGCTCGAAGGTCATTCCGGAGAGGAATATTTCAATCAGCATGTTCACAACGGAACAGTAGACAACCATCGCGAAAGTATCCGCCACCGCGTGGCGCAGGCGAGATTGCGGCGAGAACATGTCTGAACTCCTTGAGAAGAACGCAGTGGAATCGGTTTTCCTTCAGCGGTTAGTGCTTTAGGTTGGTTTGTTTGAGGTGTATAGCGTATATCTCTATCTTTGAACTAACAACTAGTGATTAATTTTTATTTAATCGCCTTTTGTCCACAAAATTCTCTAAAGTTGATTGTTTTTTGTTCGGTTCGTTATAATCTGTCTCATTCAAGATGTTATCTTTATAAATCATTAAGTTAACATTTTCACTGCTGACGCAAAAATCCGCTCCCCTGATGGGGGCGCAGTATGCTGTGATTTGGATTAAAGTTGACCATTTATATTGATACGGTGATTGGATCAACATGTTTCCCGCAAATGCTCTGCGCTATTATTAACGGCGATATTTAAATATATTTACATTTATGCCCGAAAGGCCCCTTGGGTAGATATTTCATCTGAAATGAATTATTCTGTTGGCGATTTATCTATTTACCCCAAAGAAAAGGTTTTCAATAATATGTCTTTGACGTTACAGAATCTTAATAATATCCGAACCCTGCGCGCGATGGCGCGTGAATTATCCCTGGACGTTCTTGAGGAAATGCTGGAAAAGGTCAGGGTCGTTACTGAAGAAAAACGCAATGAGCTGGCGGAATTAGAGCAGCAGCGCGCTGAACAGCAGGAAAAAATTAATGCCCTGCTGGAACTGATGAAAGCCGACGGTATTTCTCCGACTGACCTGCTGGGTTCAGAACTGGCGCAGGCGGGTAAACCGACTAAAAAGCGTAAACCGCGTGAAGCGAAATATCGCTTTATTGACCAGAACGGTGAAGAGAAAACGTGGACCGGCCAGGGCCGCACGCCGAAGCCTATTGCCAGCGCGCTGGCAGAGGGTAAATCACTGGATGATTTTCTGATCTAATACGTGGACCGGGCGGAACACGCCGCCCGGTTGTCTGTTCAGCAGACGCCGAAATCACCTTCTTCGGTATACGGCGCCAAATCGGCCGCTTTCAGCGTATATTTCTCACCCTGTTCATTGCTGGCCTGTACCGCCACCACGCTTTCACCGTTCACTTCGAGCACTTTCAGCTTTGGGCCGCCTTTAAGCGGTTGCACATAATCACCGACAGAAAACATATAACCTCCTCATCGTTTTAGCGATCTTCACCTTAGCCGACGTCTGATGCCGGGTACAGCGTAATTCATTGATTACTGCTTATGAGGTACGACGGTTCCACGGCATCACTTTCAGCAACCGTGCCATACCGCAAAAACCTGTCACACCGGCGAACAGCAGCCCGGCACCGACGAAACCGCTCAGCAGGAAAAAGCCGCTGGAGACGCTATAACCCAGCACCACGCCGCAGAGGATCAGCAGCCCGGCGGCAATTTGTACCTGCCGCATCAGCGGGAGCGGCTGGGTTTTATCTTCAACGGTCAGCAAGCCGGCCTGCTTCCAGCCCTGAAGGCCACCCTCAACCACGAAGGCCTGAGCGGGCAACGCTGCCTGCGCAAGTCGCGCAGCATTGTTTGATGTCCGTGCCCCGGACTGACAGTGAAAAATCACCGTTTCACCAGGGGCAGCGTTGAGCCCGCCGGGTAAAGAATCCAGCGGTATGGAGTGCGCTGCCGGAATATGCTCGCGGGCATACTCGTCGGGATCGCGAATATCAATCAGTTTTGCGCCTTCTTTAATAAGCGCGTTCGCCTGCTGCGGCGAAATAAGAGAAAGAGACATGGTGTTTCCTTACGGTCAATTTCTGAGTAGTAGAACATTTAAGGAAGGGCTTAAGCCAGTGTAAAGAGGGTAAAGGCAGGTAAAAGCGCGAGAGGCGAATGGCAGTAACCCGTAAACTGACTATGCTTAGAGAAATGTCTCTTTTAATTTTCAATTGGTTAGCTTGCACGGAGTGATTATGGGTTTTTGGCGCGTTGTATTTACGATTATTCTCCCGCCGCTGGGCGTTCTGCTTGGCAAGGGATTGGGCTGGGCGTTTATTCTGAACATCCTTCTGACCATTCTGGGCTACTTCCCGGGCCTTATCCACGCGTTTTGGGTGCAGACGAAAAACTAGGTACGCCACAGTAAATCACTGTAGATGCCGGTCAGTACGCCCGCTGGACCAAACTGCTGTTTGATCCAGCGCGTCACCTGGCCGGTCGCCGCATGCTGCGTGGCGAGCAGCATGCGCGAGTCCTGACGCGGGTTGTTGATGCGCCGCGTGATGAGCAGACCGTCTTCCACTGCCTCCCTCACCATGTATTCCGGCAAAAAGCCAATCCCTTCCCCCAGAATCTGACACTGGCATTTGGTGTTGAAATCCGGCACCAGAATCGCCTCCTGTCCGTGCAGCAGCCAGCCGACCTTCTTGTTGATGGTATGCGCGGTGTCTTCCACCATGATGTTGGGATACAGGCGCAGCTGGCTCTCCGCTATCGGTTCGGGAACAAAGGCGAGGGGGTGTTCCGGCGCGATGGCAAAGACCCAGCGGATGGCGCCGATCTCGGTGTAATCAATCCCGCCGCCGTCCAGCAGGGTGTCCGGCGCGCCAATCGCGATGTTGGCCTGATTGTTGATGATCGAGTCCCAGACGCCGTTATACACCTCGGTCGTCACCGTGATCTGGCAGGTGGGAAACTGCTTTTTCAGCACCTGCAGCAGCCTTGCGGTATGGCGCGGCGTATAGAGGAGCTGATTAATGCAGATGCGCACCCGCGCCTCGATGCCCTGTGAAATGGTATCAATCCCGCGCTTGATGGCGTGAAAATCGTTCAGCAGGTCGGTGGCCTTACGGTAAAAGTAAAAGCCGGACTCCGTCAGCTCGATGCTGCGCGTGTTACGCACAAACAGCACCACGTCCAGCCCGGTCTCCATGCGCTTGATGGTGTAGCTGATGGCGGAGGTCGTCACGCCCAGCTCGGCGGCGGCTTTGCTGAAGCTGCCGAAGCGCGCCGCGGTGGTGAAGGCCAGCAGATTCTCTTCGGTAAAGATGGAATTCATATCACGGCATCCTCAGTCATCAGTTTTGAACATATTTTAACAGCGCCGTTACATCACATTTGAAGTAGGTCACAGTTCTGACTATTTACGCGAAGCCGCGTCATGCAAGGCTTTTTAAACCATAAGGATAATGCTGCCTGAGGCGCTAAAAAGCGGTAAACCATAAGAAAAAGGTTGCACAGACGCACGTTTTAGCCTGACTGTTGAATTTAACTCAACAATGAATTGCGTGTCGATGAATCATTTTTAAGCGGATTCTTTTGTGACCAGGCTGTTGCTATTCTCAGGTCATCAGAAGTGAAACATTGGGAGACTGAATATGTCTGCAAACGCACTCGTTACGGAATTTCTGCTGGCGGCAGAAGAGGGCAACATCGACGCGCTAAAAGCCTGCCTGGATAACGGCGTGGATATTAACGCCACCAACCGCCAGAAAAGAACCGCCATTATTATTGCCAGCCTGAAAAAGCATTACGCCTGCGTGGAATTTTTAATTGCCGCCGGCGCGGATATTGATAAACAGGACCAGACCTGTTTTAACCCTTTCCTGATTAGCTGCCTGACAAATGATTTAACCCTGCTGCGCATCGTTCTTCCGGCGAATCCGGATCTTGACCGTCTGACGCGCTTTGGCGGCGTGGGCATTACCCCTGCCAGTGAAAAAGGCCACGTTGAAATCGTCCGCGAGCTGCTGGAAAAAACCGATATTAACGTCAACCACACCAACTTTGTCGGCTGGACGCCGCTGCTGGAAGCCATCGTGCTGAATGACGGCGGCGCGAAGCAGCAGGAAATTGTGAAGCTGCTGCTGGACCACGGCGCGAACCCGCACATGACCGATAAATACGGTAAAACCCCGCTCGAACTGGCGCGGGAAAAAGGCTTCGATGCAATAGCCGACCTGCTGCTGGCGGCGGGCGCATAACGCATTCGGCCAGCCACGTCCGGCTGGCCGTTAATTCAAAAAAGTATTTTTACCGACGTGCATTCTGCGCGACGGCGGCCCCCTTTTATCCGCATTCAGGAGAAAACAATGCCAACCAAAATCGTCATAAAAAAGAACACGTACTTTGATTCGGTGTCGTTGATGTCCGTTTCCACCAAAGCCAATAAATTGCCGGGCGTCGAGCAGGCCTTTGTCGCCATGGCGACGGAAATGAACAAAGGCGTATTAAAAAACCTCGGGCTATTAACGCCGGAATTAGCCGATGCCAAAAACGGCGACCTGATGATCGTGATTAAAGGCGACGCGGCGAATGATGAAACCCTGGCCGCTATTGAGGCGTTATTCACGCGTAAAGAGAGCGGCGGCACCCACGAAGCACGCTACGCGACGATTGCCAGCGCCAAAACCCATCGCCCGGACAGCAACCTTGCGGTGATTTCCGTTAACGGCACCTTTGCCGCACGCGAAGCGCGCCAGGCGCTGGAAAACGATCTTAACGTCATGCTCTTTTCCGATAACGTGTCCCTCGACGACGAGCTGTCGCTGAAGCAGCTGGCGCACCAGAAAGGGCTGCTGATGATGGGGCCGGACTGCGGCACCGCCATTATCAACGGCGCGGGATTGTGCTTCGCCAACGCGGTGCGCCGCGGGCCGATTGGGATCGTCGGCGCCTCCGGCACCGGCAGCCAGGAGCTGAGCGTGCGCATCCATGAATTCGGCGGCGGCGTGTCGCAGCTGATCGGCACCGGCGGGCGCGATCTCAGCGAGAAAATCGGCGGCCTGATGATGCTCGACGCTATCGACATGCTCGAAGCGGACGAGGGCACCCAGGTCATCGCGCTGATCTCCAAGCCGCCGGCCCCTGCCGTGGCGGAGAAGGTGCTGGCCCGCGCGCGCGCCTGCCGCAAGCCGGTGGTTGTCTGTTTCCTCGGCCGCAGCGAACCGCCCGCCGATGAAGACGGCCTGCAGTTTGCCCGCGGCACCAAAGAGGCGGCGCTGAAGGCGGTGCTGCTCACCGGCGTTAAAAAAGAGTCGCTGGATTTACACCCGCTCAACTGGCCGCTGATTGAAGAGGTGCGCGCCCGCCTGACGCCGCAGCAGAAGTACATTCGCGGCCTGTTCTGCGGCGGCACCCTGTGCGATGAGGCGATGTTCGCGGCGCTTGCGAAATTCGACGACGTCTACAGCAACATCCAGCCGGATCCGGCTAAGCGTCTCAAAGACATCAGCGTTAGCCAGGCCCACACCTTCCTCGACTTCGGCGACGACGACTTCACCAACGGCAAGCCGCACCCGATGATCGACCCGACCAACCGCATCAGCCGCCTGCTACAGGAGGCGCGCGATCCGGAGGTGGGCGTCATCGTGATGGACTTCGTGCTCGGCTTCGGCGCGCACGAGGATCCGGTCGGCGTGATGCTCGACGCTATCAAAGAGGCGCAGGCGATCGCGAAGGCCGATAACCGTCCGCTGGAGATCCTCGGCTACGTGCTCGGCACCGACCAGGATCCGCAGTCGCTGGCGCAGCAGTGCCAGCTGTTGACGGACGCAGGCGTCATCTGGGCCAGCAGCAGCACCAATACCGGATTACTGGCACGCGAATTTGTCTGCAAAGGGGAGAAAGCATAATGACGACCTTATTCAACCAGCCGCTGAACGTGATTAACGTCGGCATTGCGATGTTCAGCGACGATCTCAAAAAACAGCACGTTCCCGTCACCCGGCTCGACTGGACGCCGCCGGGGCAGGGCAATATGCAGGTGGTGGAGGCGCTCGACCAGCTGGCGGAAAAACCGCTGGCGGAGAAGATCGCCGCCGCGAACAACATCGCCCTTGAGCGCATTATTCAGTCCCATCCGGTTCTGGTGGGCTATGACCAGGCGATTAACGTGGTGCCGGGCATGACCCGCACCACCATTCTGCACGCCGGTCCGCCGGTTTCCTGGGAGAACATGTGCGGGGCGATGAAGGGCGCGGTCACCGGGGCGCTGGTGTTTGAAGGGCTGGCGACGGATCTGGAGGATGCCGCAAGGCTGGCGGCTTCAGGCGATATCACCTTCTCGCCGTGCCACGAGCACGACTGCGTGGGCTCGATGGCGGGCGTTACCTCTGCCTCGATGTTTATGCACATCGTTGAGAACAAAACCTACGGCAACCGCGCGTTCACCAACCTCAGCGAGCAGATGGCGAAGATCCTGCGCATGGGCGCCAACGACCAGAGCGTGATCGACCGTCTGAACTGGATGCGCGACGTGCTCGGCCCGATGCTGCGCGACGCGATGAAGATTATCGGCGAAATCGACCTGCGCCTGATGCTGGCCCAGGCGCTGCACATGGGCGACGAGTGCCACAACCGCAACAACGCGGGCACCACGCTGCTGATCCAGGCCCTGACGCCGGGGCTGATCCAGGCGGGCTATCCTGTGGAGCAGCAGCGCGAGGTGTTTGAGTTTGTCGCCAGCAGCGACTACTTCTCCGGCCCAACGTGGATGGCGATGTGTAAAGCCGCGCTGGACGCCGCCCACGGCATTGAGTACAGCACCGTCGTCACCACTATGGCGCGCAACGGCTACGAGTTCGGCCTGCGCGTCTCCGGCCTGCCGGGGCAATGGTTCACCGGCCCGGCGCAGCAGGTGATTGGCCCGATGTTCGCGGGCTACAGGCCGGAAGATTCCGGGCTGGACATCGGCGACAGCGCCATCACCGAAACCTACGGCATCGGCGGCTTTGCGATGGCGACGGCCCCGGCCATCGTTGCGCTGGTGGGCGGCACGGTGGAGGAAGCGATCGACTTCTCCCGCCAGATGCGCGAGATCACCCTCGGCGAAAACCCGAACGTCACCATTCCGCTGCTCTCGTTTATGGGCATTCCAACCGCCATCGACATCACGAAGGTTGCGGGCAGCGGCATTCTGCCGGTCATTAATACCGCCATTGCCCATAAGGACGCGGGCATCGGCATGATTGGGGCGGGCATCGTTCACCCGCCGTTTAGCTGTTTTGAAAAGGCGCTGTTGACCTTCCGCGATCGCTACTTTTTATAAGGCATGCATCCATGAAAAACATGAAACTGGAGTGGAAAAGAGGTGACTGGGCGGCATATTTCGGGTTGATGACCAACAACTTAACGAATTTGCTGACCATGATGGGGCTGCTCATTTTTGTCGTCGGCATCCCGAAGGAGATTGTTTATGGACGCATCGCGCCGGCCTTCGGGCTGGCGGTGCTGGTGGCGAGTATTTGCTATGCGTGGTTTGGCCTGCAGATGGCGCGCGCCACCGGACGAACGGACGTCACCGCGCTGCCGTCCGGCCCGAGCGCACCCTCAATTTTTACCGTGACCTTTCTGGTGCTGATGCCGGTTTATCAGCAGACCGGTGATGCGGATTTCGCGATCCAGATCGGCCTGGTGTGGTGCTTCGTGGAGGCGATGATCCTCGCGGGCGGTTCGTTCCTGGGGGAGACCATCCGCAAGATGATCCCGCGTACCGTGCTGCTGTCGTGCCTGTCCGGGCTTGGCCTGCTGCTGCTGGCGATGAACCCGATGCTGCAGGCGTTCGAAGCGCCTACCGTGTCGTTCATCGTCCTGCTGCTGATCTTTATCAACTGGTTCGGTAAAAAGCCGATTTTCGCCAAAATCCCGACAGGTCTGCTGTTGCTGATTGCCGGTACGGCATTAGCGTGGATCTCCGGCCTGCAAAGCCCGGAAGCCATCAAAGCGTCTATGTCCTCCTTCGGCTTTAACCCGCCGCAGGTGCACGTGGACAGCTTTATGCAGGGGCTGCCGCACGCGCTGCCGTATCTGGCATCCGCCGTGCCGCTGGGGCTGGCTAACTACATCTTTGACCTGGAGAACATCGAAAGCGCCCACGCGGCGGGGGATGAGTACCCGACCCGCAAGGTAATGCTGGCGAACGGCCTGGCGTCGATGCTCGGCTGCCTGATGGGCAACCCGTTCCCGGTCACGGTCTACGTCGGCCACCCGGGCTGGAAAGCGATGGGCGCCAGCATCGGCTACACGCTGGCCTCCGGGGTGACCATGTTCATCGTGCCGCTGTTCGGGCTGGGGGCGTTTATGCTCGCCATCATTCCGATGACCGCCATCGTGCCGATTCTGGTGTTTATCGGCGTCGTCACCGCCAACCAGGTGGTGAGGGAGACGCCCAAAGTGGAGGTGCCGGTGATCTTCATCTGCCTGTTCCCGTGGATCGCCAACTGGGCGCTGACCATGATGAACAGCGTGATGGGAGCGGCGGGCACCAGCGCGGCGAAAATCGGCACCGACGTGCTGCACAGCAAAGGGATTTACTACGAAGGCCTGGTGCACCTCGGTAACGGCGCGCCGCTCGCCAGCATGCTCTGGGGCTGTATCGCCATCTTCGCCATCATCAACAAGCCGCTGCGCGGGGCCGTTGCGGCGGCGGGTGGGGCGCTGCTGGCGCTGTTTGGGGTGATCCACGCCCCGGTGGTGGGCTTCGCCGAGGGCAGTTCGCTGATGTTCGTCACGGCCTACCTGATGATGGGCGGCATGTTTGTGGTGAAGCATTTCCTCGACAGCCGGGAAGTTGCGAGCGCTGAAGTTACCGTTGCGAAGGAAAACGTATGAAAGAGCTTATGGTCGTCGCCATCGGCGGCAACAGCATTATCAAAGACAACGCCAGCCAGTCGGTTGAACATCAGGCGCAGGCGGTGAAAGCGGTGGCAGAGTCGGTGCTGGAAATGCTGGCCTCGGACTATGACATCGTGCTCACCCACGGTAACGGCCCCCAGGTGGGGCTGGATCTGCGTCGTGCCGAAATCGCCCACGAGCGGGAGGGGCTGCCGCTGACCCCGCTGGCCAACTGCGTGGCGGACACCCAGGGCGGTATCGGCTACCTCATCCAGCAGGCGCTTAACAACCGCCTGGCGGCGCGCGGCGAGCAGAAAGCGGTCACGGTCGTTACCCAGGTGGAGGTGGATAAAAACGATCCCGCCTTTACGCAACCGACGAAACCGATCGGCGCGTTCTTTAGCGAGGCGCAGCGCGACGAACTGCAGCAGGCGCACCCGGACTGGCATTTTGTCGAGGACTCAGGCCGCGGCTATCGCCGCGTGGTGGCCTCGCCGCAGCCGCTGCGGATTGTCGAGGCGGATGCCATCAAGACCCTCACGCAGAAAGGTTTTGTGGTGATCGGCGCGGGCGGGGGCGGTATTCCGGTCGTACGCAGCGAACAGGGCGACTACCAGAGCGTCGATGCGGTGATTGATAAAGATCTCTCCACCGCGCTGCTGGCGCGCGAGATCCGCGCCGACGTGCTGGCGATCACAACCGGCGTGGAGAAGGTGTGCGTTAACTTCGGCAAGCCGAACCAGCAGGCGCTGGACACTATCAGCGTGGCGCAGATGACGCGCTACATGGACGAAGGCCACTTCCCGGCGGGCAGCATGCTGCCCAAAATCGTCGCGTCGCTGGAGTTTTTACGCCACGGCGGCAGACGCGTGATCATCACCTCGCCTGACTGCCTGCCCGCGGCGCTGCGCGGTGAAACGGGTACCCATATTGTTAATGAAGGAAGATAAGATGAATGAGAATAAAAGCCGCCGCGAGTTTATCAGCCAGAGCGGCAAAATGGTCACCGCCTGCGCGCTGTTTGGCGCCACCGGCTCCGTCGCGTATGCTGCCGACTCAGCAAAGCCAACCTGCGAGACGGGCAAACCGATGAACATCACCGCGAAACACTACTACCTCGACAACGTGCTGCTGGAGGCCGGATTCAACTTCGACGGCAGCGTGGCGACGAGCACCCGCACCGAGCTGAAAACGCTGGAGATCAAAGACGGGAAGATCGTTGCCCTGCGCGACAACGGCAGCCACGCCGACGCGACCCTGCCGCACTACGACGCGGGTAAAAAGCTGATGCTTCCGGCGATGCGCGACATGCACATTCACCTGGATAAAACCTTCTACGGCGGTCCGTGGCGCTCGCTGAACCGCCCGGCAGGCACCACCATTCAGGACATGATCCGCCTTGAACAGAAGCTGCTGCCGGAGCTACAGCCCTACACCCAGGAGCGCGCGGAGGCGCTTATCGACCTGATCCAGTCGAAAGGCTCTACCATCGCCCGCAGCCACTGCAATATTGAGCCGGTCTCCGGCCTGAAAAACCTGGAAAATCTGCAGGCGGTTCTGGCGCGCCGGGCCGCAGGCTTTGACTGCGAAATCGTCGCCTTCCCGCAGCACGGCCTGCTGCTCTCCAGCGCTGAAAAGCTGATGCGCGAGGCGATGCAGGCCGGGGCGCACTACGTGGGCGGGCTGGACCCAACCAGCGTTGACGGCGCGATGGAGAAATCCCTCGATACCATGTTCCAGATTGCGCTGGATTACGACAAAGGGGTGGACATTCACCTGCACGAAACCAGCCCGGCGGGCGTGGCTGCGGTGAACTACATGGTCGAAACCGTGGAGAAAACGCCGGAACTGAAGGGGAAGCTGACCATCAGCCACGCCTTCGCGCTGGCGACGCTCAACGAGCAGCAGGTGGATGAGATTGCCACCCGCATGGCGGCGCAGCAGGTGACCATCGCCTCCACCGTGCCGATTGGCACCCTGCACATGCCGCTGAAGCAGCTGCGGGAGAAGGGCGTGTTCGTGATGACGGGTACCGACAGCGTGATCGACCACTGGTCGCCGTACGGTTTAGGGGACATGCTGGAAAAAGCCAACCTCTACGCCCAGCTCTACATTCGCCCGAACGAGCAGGCGCTCTCCCGCGCGCTCGGCATCGCCACCGGCGACGTGCTGCCGCTGAACGATAAAGGTGAACGCGTATGGCCGAAAGCGCAGGATGACGCCAGCTTTGTGCTGGTGGATGCCTCCTGCTCCGCCGAGGCGGTGGCGCGCATTTCACCGCGTACCGCGACGTTCCACAAGGGCAACCTCGTCTGGGGCACGGTCGCCTGACGCCACGTTGGGGTATCGCTACAGGTGATACCCCGACAATTGCAACTCCCGGTCTATCCACTCTACGAACTGCTGGATCTTCCACGCGCGTTCGTTCATGTGCGGCATCACCAGATGATGCGCGTTAATGGCGATCCCCATCTCATCCGGCAGCACCTGCACCAGCGAGCCATCCTTCAGGTGATCGGTAGCCATCATTTTGCTCTCCAGAATAAACCCCAGCCCCATGCGCGCCGCTTCAAAGCTCATGTAGGAACGGTCGAAGCTGAGGCTGAAATTGAGCCAGGGCCTGTCGATATTGTGCCAGGCGAACCATTTTTCCCAGTTCACCAGAGTGCTGGTGGACGAGATAAGCGACTGTTGCAGCAGATCGGCAGGCGTGCTGATGGGATGCTCTTCTGCATAGCCCGGCGAGGCCAATACCACCAGCGTGTCGTTTTTAATGGTCATCACCCGGTAGGCGTCCCAGTCCGGAATACCGTGACGGATATCAATGTCGATATTATCTCTGGCGAACTGCAGGTTCTCATAGGAGCAGGTGAGGTTGATGGTGATGTCAGGATATTCGGCGCGGAATCTGCCCAGACGGCGCAACAGCCATGACAGCCCGAAGGTGGGGGAAGAGTGCACGCGAAGCACGGCATTGTCTTTTTCTTTCACGATCTGATCGGTGGCGCGCCCGATGGCGCTCATCGCCGCCGAGACCTCCCGCAGATATTTTTCTCCCGTCGGGGTGAGTTGAACCCCTTTGCCGCTGCGGATGAATAATTTCTTGCCCAGCCACGATTCCAGCGACGCGATCTGGTGGCTTACCGCCGACGGCGTGACGTTGAGCTGTTCCGCCGCCTGATGGATGCTCAGGGCGTTGGCAACGGCGATAAACGCCTGCAAATTTCTGAGCGAGGGCAGCGATAACGTCTGGCGATCCTGCGCGGGCATGGCCTACTCCTTACACGATAATTGATAAAAAACATAACATTGAGACTGCGAGCGGGCAATTTTATCCCGATGTTATTTTTTTTGAGCTGTATCGCGAATCAAATTTATCTCAGCAATAAATGAGCTTTATTGAATGGCGTTTCATGGGTGAGCCGATATATTGACGTTGAACGCAATAATAAAACGACTCACGGTGTTCGAATAATGAGGTAAGTTATGTCTCGTATAGAACAAGCTGTCCCCTACATAAAGACTAAAAAAACCAATTACCGTTTCGTTGTGCTGGCATTAATTTTTATTGTTTATGCCATTAACTATGCTGACCGAACAAATATTGGTGCGGTACTGCCGTTTATCATTGACGAATTTCATATCAATAATTTCGAAGCCGGTGCCATCGCCAGCATGTTTTTTTTGGGATACGCCCTGAGCCAAATTCCTGCGGGCTTTTTTATTGCCAAAAAGGGAATTCGCGGCATGGTGGCGCTGTCGATATTCGGCTTCTCTGCCTTTACCTGGCTGATGGGCACCGCAACCTCGGTTCTGGGCCTGAAGTGTATCCGCCTGGGGCTGGGGTTAACAGAGGGGCCGTGCCCGGTCGGGCTGGCCTCCACCATCAACAACTGGTTTCCGCCAAAGGAGAAGGCCACGGCCACGGGCGTCTACATCGCCGCCACCATGTTCGCGCCCATCCTCGTGCCGCCGCTGGCCGTGTGGATCGCCATGACCTGGGGCTGGCGCTGGGTCTTCTTCTCCTTTGCGATCCCAGGGCTGGTCATTGCCGTCCTGTGGTATCTGCTGGTACGCACGAAGCCGTCCGAGAGCGCATTCGTCTCTAAAGCGGAGCTGGAGACCATTACCGCCGGTCAGGAGACGCCGGACGCCAGACGGGAAAACATCGTGATTTCACCGGGCTTTGCACGCCTCGATCGGCTGATCCGCGTGCGGGAGTTAGCCCCGGTAAGCACGGTGAAAGGGCTGTTTACCTCGAAGAATATTCTCGGCGACTGCCTGGCCTATTTTATGATGGTCAGCGTGCTGTACGGACTGTTGACGTGGATCCCGCTCTATCTGGTGAAAGAGAAAGGCTTTACGTTTATGAGCATGGGGCTGGTCGCCAGCATGCCGTGCATCGGCGGGTTTATCGGTGCGATTTTTGGCGGCTACGTCTCCGACAAGCTGCTCGGCCGCCGACGTAAACCGACCATGATGTTTACCGCCATCAGCACCGTTTTAATGATGGTCATTATGCTGAATATTCCGCAAAGCACCGTGGCGGTTTGCGTCGGGCTATTTTTTGTCGGCCTTTGTCTGAATATTGGCTGGCCCGCTTTTACGGCTTATGGCATGGCTGTTGCTGACAGTAAAACCTATCCCATTGCCGCGTCCATCATCAATAGCGGCGGTAATCTCGGCGGATTTGTTTCCCCGATGCTGGCAGGTTATCTGCTGGATAAAACAGGCAGTTTTAATTCCGTGTTTATTTATTTCGGTATTTGCGCAGCCATTGGCTTAATTATGATTACGCTGCTGGAAGAGCCGAAATAAAACATTAAATCCCTCTTGTCCGAATGGAGTAAATATATGCTACTGAAAAATAGAGTCGCCGTTATTACCGGCGCGGCTTCCGTACGCGGTTTGGGTTTCGCCACGGCGAAATTATATGCCGAACAGGGCGCGAAAGTGGTCATTATTGATTTAGATGCCGAAGCCAGCCGGGCTGCCGCCGCGAGCCTGGGCGACGAACATCTGGGCCTTGCGGCGAACGTCAGCAATGAATTACAGGTTAATGCCGCCATTGAGCAGGTGCTGGGGAAATACGGGCGCATCGATATTCTGGTGAATAACGCCGGCATTACTCAGCCGATCAAGCTGATGGATATCAAACGCGAAAATTACGATGCGGTGCTGGACGTCAGCCTGCGCGGCACGCTGCTAATGTCCCAGGCGGTTATTCCCACTATGCGCGCGCAAAAGTCGGGCAGCATCGTCTGCATTTCATCGGTCTCCGCCCAGCGCGGCGGCGGCATCTTCGGTGGCCCACACTACAGCGCTGCAAAAGCGGGTGTGCTGGGGCTGGCAAAAGCCATGGCGCGCGAGCTCGGGCCAGACAACGTGCGCGTAAACTGCATCACGCCGGGGCTTATCCAGACGGACATCACCGCAGGCAAGCTGAGCGATGAGATGAAAACGTCCATTCTGGCGGGCATTCCGCTTAACCGCCTCGGCGACGCGCAGGATATTGCCCGCGCCGCGCTGTTCCTCGGCAGCGACCTCTCTTCTTACTCCACCGGTATCACGCTCGACGTGAACGGCGGGATGCTGATCCATTAAGGAGATACGACGATGACGGATACCACAGTTCAACAGGTTGCCGCCGCGGCCTGGCGCATTCGCCGCTACGCGCTGCGCATGGGCGAAGTGCAGGGGCAGGGCTACATCGGGCAGGCGCTGGGCTATGCCGACGTGCTGGCCACCGCGTTTACCCACGGGATGAACCTTAAGCCGGGGGAGCCGGAGTGGGAAGGGCGTGACCGTTTTCTGCTCTCCCACGGCCATTACGCCATTGCCTGCTACGCGGCCCTGATTGAAGCAGGGATCGTTCCTGAAGAGGAGCTGGAGACCTACGGCGCGGACGACAGCCGCCTGCCGATGTCCGGTATGGCCACCTACACGCCGGGCATGGAGATCTCCGGCGGTTCGCTGGGGCAGGGCTTAAGCATTGGCGTTGGCATGGCGCTGGGGCTGAAGCATAAGCAGAGCGCGGCGTGGGTTGTTAACTCCATGTCGGACGGCGAGCTGGATGAAGGGTCAACCTGGGAAGCGGCGATGTCGGCGGCACATCACGGCCTGTCGAACCTGATCGTGCTGGTGGACATTAACCGCCAGCAGGCGGATGGCAACTCGCACGCGATCCTCGGCTTTGAGCCGCTGGAGGATAAATGGACCTCCTTCGGCTGGTACGTGCAGCGCGTAAACGGCAACGATGTTCATGCGCTGGTGACGGCCTTTGATAACGCCAAACGCTACCCGGAAAACCAGCCGCGCGTCATTTTGTGCGACACGCTGATGGGCAAGGGCGTGCCGTTCCTCGAAAAGCGTGACAAGAACCATTTTATTCGCGTGGATGCTGACGAGTGGCAAAAGGCACTCGCCGTGCTGGATGCCAACAAACCTGAAGGAGTGCTGTAATGAGCCAGACCACGGAGAAAAAGCCGCGTTTAACCACGTCGGCGATGATTGCCTCTATTGCGGAAGAGGGCCAGGAGACGCGCGCCGCGCCGTTCGGCCACGCGCTGGTGAAGCTGGCGGAACAGCGACCGGAGGTCGTCGGCATGACGGCGGATCTGTCGAAGTACACCGATCTACACATTTTTGCCCAGGCCTACCCGGAACGCTTCTTCCAGATGGGCATGGCTGAACAGCTTTTAATGGGGGCGGCGGGCGGCATGGCGAAAGAGGGTTTTATTCCTTTCGCCACCACCTACGCCGTCTTCGCCACCCGCCGCGCCTACGATTTTATCCATCAGGTGATTGCTGAAGAGCACCTGAACGTGAAGATCTGCGCGGCGCTGCCGGGGCTAACCACCGGTTACGGGCCGAGCCACCAGGCGACGGAAGATATTGCGATTATGCGCGGTATTCCGGGCATGACGATTATCGATCCCTGTGACGCAATCGACACGGAACAGGCGGTGCCGGCGATGGCAGCGCACGACGGCCCTGTCTATATGCGCCTGCTGCGCGGCAAGGTGCCGGTGGTGCTGGACCAGTACAACTACCAGTTTAAGATTGGCAAAGCCGTGCTGCTGGAAGAGGGGAGCGATGTACTGATCGTCGCCTCAGGGCTGATGACCATGCGCGCGCTGGAGGCGGCGAAGCAGCTGCGTAAGGATAACGTCAGCGTGGCGGTGCTGCACTCGCCCACCATTAAGCCGCTGGACGAAGAGACGATCCTGGCCCAGGCCGCGAAGCCGGGACGGCTGGTCATTGTGGCGGAAAACCACAGCAGCGTGGGCGGGCTGTGCGAAGCCGTCGCGTCGCTGTTGATGCGCAACCGCGTTAACGTGGATTTCGATACCGTCGCGCTGCCGGACGCGTTCCTTGATGCGGGCGCGCTGCCAACCCTGCACGACCGCTACGGGATTTCGACCGCCGCCATGGTAGAGAAGATCCGGCGCAGGCTCTGATTTATCAGACGGATACGTTGCCAACGGGCGAGGGGTATTTTACCCTCGCCTCTGTTGCGATAAAGGAGTCCGTCATGGCACAAAACATCTACGACAACCCGGCGTTTTTCGAAGGCTACGCACAGCTTCCGCGCTCGGTGCAGGGCCTGGACGGCGCGCCGGAGTGGCCCGCGCTGAAAAGTATGCTGCCGGATTTAACCGGCAAATCGGTTATCGATCTCGGCTGCGGCTACGGCTGGTTCTGCCGCGCGGCGCGCGAGCTGGGCGCGTCTGACGTCACGGGTGTCGATATCTCAGAAAAGATGCTCGCCCGCGCGGCTGAACTGACTGATGACAATCGGATTCACTATCAGCGTAGCGATCTGGAGTCTCTTACGCTCAACGAGAATAGCCTCGATCTGGTATACAGCTCGCTGGCGCTGCACTACCTGCCGGAACTGGACACGCTATTCGCCAACGTTCAGCGCGCGCTAAAACCGGGCGGTAGCCTGGTCTTCTCGATGGAACACCCGATTTACACCTGCGCCTCCCGTCAGGGCTGGCTGACCGACGACAGCGGCGAGCGGTTCTGGGGCGTGAACCGTTATCAGGACGAAAGCCAGCGCGTCAGCAACTGGCTGGCGGACGGGGTGATTAAATACCACCGCACGCTGGGCACCACGCTTAACGCGCTGATCGGGGCCGGGTTAACGATAAGTGAAGTCAATGAGTGGGGGCCAACGCAGGCGCAGATTGACGCCTGGCCTGCACTGGCCGAAGAGGCGGAGCGCCCGATGCTGGTGCTGATCTCCGCGCGTAAGGCTCAGTAACCTACCTTATACACCCGCCCGCTCTGCACCCCTTCCACGCTGCGACGGTAGGCCTGCGCCACGGTCGCGGCGGGAACGCTTTCAAAGCCGGGGAAGAACCCGTCATACGCTTCGGCGGATTCGGTCAGCACCGTCGGGCTAATCAGGTTAATGCGGATCCCGCGCGGCAGTTCGCAGGCTGCGGAGCGGACAAACCCTTCCAGCGCCGCATTGACCGTGGTGGCATTGACGCCCTGCGCGATGGGCTCGTGCGCCACAATCCCGCTTATCAGCGTAATTGAGCCGCCTTCGTTCAGATAATGCTGGCCGGTCAGCGCCAGGCGCACCTGCCCCAGCAGCTTGTCCTGCAGGCCCTGGTTGAAGTCGCTGTCCTTCATGGTCGCGAGCGGGCCAAAGTAGAGGCCACCGCTGGCGGAGACAATCGCATCCACATGGCCGATTTTCTCAAACAGCGCCTGTACGCTCGCCTGCGAGGTGATATCCACCTGGTAGTCGCCCTGCGTGCGACCGACACGGATGACCTCGTGACGACGGCTTAACTCTTCGGTTACGGCACGACCGACCGTACCGCTGGCACCAATAATGACGATTTTCATAGCAGACTCCTTATGTTGTGAGCCCTCATTCTTTAATAAATAAAAAATCAGATAAACTGGGCTAAAGTTAGATGATTGCTAACCAGGGGTTTGGAATATGGATAAGCTTCGCGGCATGGAGACGTTTATCGCGGTGGTGGAGAGCGGCAGCTTTACCGGCGCGGCGGCACGGCTGGAGATGTCGGCGGTCATGGTCGGGAAATATATTTCGCTGCTGGAATCGCAGCTCGGTACGCGGCTGCTGGAGCGCAATACCCGTCGCCAGAGCCTGACCGACGCCGGACGCGTTTATTTCGAAGAGGCCAGACGGGTGCTGGAGCAGGTCTCGATTGCCGAAAGCGCGGTTGAACGGCTGCGCGCGGCGCCCGCCGGCACCCTGCGCGTCACGGCCCCTACGTCGTTTGGCGGCTGCGCGATCGCCCCTCTGACGGCCTCATTTTTGCAGCGCTACCCGGAGGTGCGTATCGAACTGGATCTCACCAATCGAATGGTCGATCTGGTGGAAGAGGGGGTCGATCTGGCCATTCGCATTGGCGATATCCGCAATGACGATCTGGTGGCGAAATATCTGTGTCCCTACAACATGACGATCTGCGCCGCGCCGGATTATCTGGCGCGACACGGCACGCCGCAGACGCCCGCCGATCTGGTGGATCATCTGTGCCTGTCGCACACGGTGTGGACCGCGCGCAACGAGTGGCGGCTGCCGGGTGCGGAAGGGGAGGTGCGCTGGAAGCGGGATGCTATCTTAAGATGCAACGACGGCTACGGCTTACGCATGGCGGCGCGAGCCGGGGCAGGGCTGCTGCTGCAGCCGGAGGTGCTGGTGGCGGAAGAGCTGGCAAGCGGCAGGCTGATTCGGGTGCTGGAGCCGTTCACGCCCGCGCCGAGGCCGGTGCATTTACTGTGGCGACAGGATTTACGTCCCCTCCCTAAGCTAACGGAATTTATTGCTCATATTCTGCTAAGATTGGGCACAATATAAAAAAAGAAGGTAATCAAAGAATGTCTGCAAACAAACTCGCCAGCAGCGCGCAGGGCCTGCAATCATCTGCCATCCGTGAATTATTAAAACATAGCAAAATGGCGGGCGTGATTTCGCTGGGCGGCGGTATTCCCAATCCGGACCTGTTCGATCGCGAAGGGCTTAAAATTGCCGCCGATGCCGTGTTGTCACAGCATTTTGGCGAGGCGTTCCAGTATGGCCTGACGGAAGGCGTACCGGGGCTGCGCGAGGAAATTAAACGCATTTGCGAGGGGCGCGGCATCGCCTGTAAAGCCGATGACGTGGTCATTACTTCCGGCTCTCAACAATCTCTGGACGTGCTGGCGCGCGCGCTAATCAATCCTGGCGATACGGTTGTCGTTGAACGTCCAACCTATCTTGCCGCGCTGCAGGTCTTTGGCCTGGCGCAGGCGAATTTTGAATCCGTCGGCACCGACGGCGACGGCATGAAGGTCGATGAGCTTGAGGCGCTGGTGGCGAAGAAAACCATCAAGGCGGTTTATATCGTTCCAACCTTTGGTAACCCCGGCGGCGTAACGCTTTCCGAAGCGCGCCGTAAACAGCTGGTGGAATTATCAAAGCGCTATGATTTCGTGATTATCGAAGACGATCCGTACAGCGAAATTAACTACACCGACGACGTGTTCCGCCCGCTGATTGCCCATGCGAAAGATATCGGCAATGAAGGTAACGTGGTGTACACCTCTACCTTCTCCAAAATCCTCGCGCCGGGCACCCGCGTAGGCTGGGTGCTGGTGCCGGAATGGCTGAAGCGCGCGGTGGTGAACCTCAAGCAAACCACCGATCTGCACACCAGCACGCTGTCCCAGCTGATGACCTACGAGTATCTGAAAACCGGGCGTCTGGCGAACCAGATTAAAACGATCCGCGAGGCCTATCGTCAGAAATACCAGACGTTTGCAACGGAACTGGAAGCCGAGCTGGGCGATGTGATGTCGTTCCACAAGCCGAAGGGCGGCATGTTCCTGTGGGCAAAAATGAACAACGGCATGAATACGACGAAATGGCTGGAAAAAACCTTAAGCAACGGCGTGGTGTTTGTACCGGGCGAGTTCTTCTACTGCAACGAACCGGACCAGACAACGCTGCGCATGTCGTTTGTCACGCCAACGGATGAGCAGCTAAAAGAAGCGGTTCGACGCCTGAAGATCTCCCTGTAAATACGAGTAAAACCCGGTGCGGTCAATATCGTACCGGGGAAAACGACCACTCAGGCCACATCCGGCTGTCCCGATTTCCTTTTTGCCATAATTTCCGCGACCGTCTTTATACGGCTCAATTCTTCCTGAGTCCGGGAATTGGTATGTGTTTCCCAGATGTCGACGTTTAGCTGCAGGTTCAACCAGAATTCAATGGTGGTATCAAACGCCTTGGCCAGTCTGATTGCCATATCGGCCGTCAGTTTACGGTTATTATTAACGAGAGCACTGATGGTGTTACGGTGCACGTTAAGCATCTCCGCGAGATCGCTAATTTTCAGATTGAGCGGCTCAAGATATTCATACTGCAACACATCGCCCGGCGTGGTGGGTTTGCGTAGAGCCTGTTGAAGAGTCATAGGTAATGCCTCATTTGTATGGCGAGTGAGCTCCAGTCCATGAAGCTATGTGGATAGTAATGCACTCTTGCACAGTGCGCAAGTGCGTTTTTGATTGGCAGCTATGTTACCCGGATGCAGGCTGAAGGAAAGCGTAAGGCCTCATTAAAAGCGGTTTCTTCGAGGCGGATTCCAGAAAAGAAGTATTGTGGTGTGGGGGCACAGGGCTGAGGAATCCCCACAAATTAATGCGAGCAGCGAATCATCCCCTCGCCCCTTTGGGGAGAGGGTTAGGGTGAGGGGAAAGATCGCAGCAACCGTCCGGCGATTGACTATCGCTCCCTCAGCGCCTCCTTCGCCCGGTTAAACGGCTTGATCAGATAATCCAGCACCGTTTTCTCACCGGTCTTGATGTCCACCGTGGCAATCATCCCCGGCACGATCGAGAAGTGCCTGCCCGCCTTATTCACCAGGTAATCCTGGCTGGTGCGGATAAACACCCGGTAATAGAACACCTCCGGCTTGGCTTCGTCCTGAATGGTGTCCGGCGAAATGGTCTCCACCACCCCGTGCAGCCCGCCGTAGATGGCGTAATCGTAGGCGGTGATCTTCACCAGCGCCTCCTGGTTCGGGTGGATAAAGGCGATATCGCGCGGGGAGAGGCGGGTTTCAATCAGCAAATGATCGTCAACCGGCACAATCTCCATCAGCTCGCCGTTGGGCGGGATCACGCCGCCGATGGTGGTGACCTTGATGTTTTTCACGATCCCGCGCACCGGGGATTTTACCGTCAGTCGGGTGACGGAATCCTCGCGGCCTTTCAGGATCGCTGAGACCATATCTACCTCGGCGTTGGCCTTGGATAACGCCTCGCGCGCCTGAACGTAATACTGGGAACGCACGTCGGTGAGCTTCAGCTCCAGGTCGCTTTTCTGCCGCTGCAGGCGCAGCACTTCCACGTGGCTGGCGGCGCCGGTTTTTACTAGCCGCTGGGTGATCGCCAGCTCTTTGTTTGCGAGATCCAGCGCTGCACGCAGTTCACGCTGCGTGTCCTCAAGCTGCGCGCGGCGGGAATTGTAGAGCCGCGTTTCGGCGGCGGTCAGTTCGGTCCATTTCTCCAGCGAAGGCGGGAACTTCAGCGGCAGATCGTTGACCTCGGCGTACAGACGCGCGCTGGAGGCCAGCGACGCACGGTAGCGCGCCGCGCTTTCGCCGACGTTCGATTCGGAACGCGTCGGATCCAGCCGCGCCAGCACCTGTCCGGCCTGCACCTGATCGCCCTCGTGAACGTTCAGCTCGGTGAGGATCCCCCCGTCCAGCGACTGCAACACCTGCTCGCGCGAGCTGGGGATCACTTTTCCGGTTCCCGTTGAGACTTCATCCAGCATCCCAAACCACGCCCAGACGCCCAGCGCCACAAACATCAGCAGCGAGAAGATCACGATCCGCCGCGCGCCGGTATAGCCGCTTTCAGAGTCGAGCGCATTGTCCAGATCGTCCATCGCGGCCACGTCACGCTGACTGATTTTCATTTTTCCACTCCCGTCCGGTTGCTGCCTGCTGCTGTTGCTGCATGCGGCTGTTGTTCAGCGCCTGCGCCTTTGGCGCGTCCATGACCAGCATCCCATCTTTCAGCACGACCACGCGCTCCACCAGCTCCAGCACCGGCACGCGGTGGGTGGCGACAACCAGCGTCCGGTTGCCGAGCCACGCCCCCAGGCGCTGGATAAATTCCCGCTCGGTGTGCTCATCAAGGGAGGCGGTCGGCTCGTCCATCAGCACGATATTCGGATCGCGCAGCAGCATCCGCGCCAGCAGGATTGACTGCCGCTGCCCGCCGGACAATCCCACGCCGTTCTCCATAATCGGGTAGTCCAGCCCCTTCGGCAGCTTCTGCACAAAGCTGGCCGCACCGCACATCTCCAGCACCTCGAAGATCTCTTCATCGGTGGCGCGCGGCATGCCGAGGGTGATGTTCTCGCGCAGGGTGCCGTAAAACAGCCGCGCGTTCTGGGTCATAAAGCCGACGTTGCGCCGCACGTCCGCCACGTCGAGATGCGGCAGGCTGAGGTTGTCGAGCCGCAGCTCGCCGCCCGCCAGATCCATTCCGCCCGCCATCGCCTGCAGCAGGGTGGATTTGCCCGCGCCGTTGCGCCCGAGGATCGCCACTTTCTCGCCCGGCCTGATCTCCAGACGGTTAATGCGCAGCGCCATGCGCGGATCTTCCGGGTGGTAGCGGAACTGCGCCTGCTCGAAAAGATAGTGTCCGCGCAGCACGTCCTGGCGGATCGGCGTCTCTTCGCGCTGGTTCTCGGTCGGCAGCTGCATAATGCTGTCCAGCCCCTCTTTGGCGGCCTTTACCTGCTGCCAGCGGGCCAGCACGCCGCACAGCGTCGCCATCGGCGCGATCATCCGCGAGGCCAGCATTGAGGCGGCCACTACCGAACCGGTGGTCAGCGTGCCGTCAATCACCATCGGCGCGCCGACCACGATCACGGCGGCGTAGACCAGGCTCTGGACGGTCATCCCCCAGCTGATCAGGTTCTGCGTCAGCTCGCGGGTGCGCAGGCCGGATTCCGCGGTGATCTGGATATAGCTGTTCCACTGCTGCAAAAAGCGGTTCTCCGCCTGCATCAGCTTGATGTCTTCCAGCCCCTGCACGCTCTCCACCAGCACCGCGTTGCGCAGGGTCGATTCATGGGCCGACTGCTTCGCCAGCTCCGCCAGCTTCTTTTGCAGCAGCAGGCCGGGCAGGACCATGATCGCCGCCGCCACCGGGGCGATCCACGCCAGCTGCGGTGCGATGATCGCCAGCACCACCACAAACAGGAAGAAGAAGGGCAGATCGACAATCGTCGAGATGGTGGAGGAGGTGACCATCTCGCGGATCTGCTCCAGCTCGCGCAGCTGGGAGATAAAGCTGCCGGTGGAGCGCGGAATGGCGCTGTGGCGCAGCCGCAACGCGTGCCCAAACACGCGATCCGAGACGCGCAGATCCGAACGTTTGCCCAGCAGATCCATAATGTGCCCGCGCGCGACGCGCAGCACAAAGCCAAACAGGGTGGCGATCAGCACCCCGATGGTCAGCACGTAGAGCGTCGGGTAGGACTGGGCGGGGATCACCCGGTCATACACCTGCATGGAAAAGACGATGCCGGAGAGGGAGAGCACGTTGATAAACAGCGCCGCCAGCATCACCCAGCTGTAGGGGCGCAGGTCGCGCATCACCAGCCGGTAGAGCCAGTCCGGGCGGTACTTTGAGATGTAGGCGTCCACGCGGCTGTCCTTGAGCGCCGCCAGCGGACGTAGGGCGATAACGTGGCGGATGGCGGGCAACATCGCGCTCATCGACAGGCGGTTGGTGTACGTCTTGTCGTCGAAAAAGCTGACCTCAAGCGTGTCCTCTCCGTCGAAATTTTCAATCACGCCGATTTTTCCATCGTTCAGCGCCACCACCACCGGCAGACGCCAGCTGTTGATCGACTGCTGATCGGCCGTCAGCAGCTGGAACGTCAGCCCGGCTTCACGGGCAAGCTGAGTCAGGGCGGGGACCATCGGTTTGCCTTTCAGCCACGGCGCGCCCGCGACGAGCGAGCCTGGCGAACAGGCAACGCGGTAGCGCGTGGCGACAAAGCCAAACGCCTGAGCCCACTGCTCCAGCGCCTCATCCGTCATCGTTTCCCCCTGCGGGATGTCGCGTTGCTTCATGGCTGGATCTCCACGGTCTGGATGGTGCGGTTATCAAGATCGAACGCATGACGCAATTGCCCGGTGTTATAGAGGCAGTTGAGCTGCAGCTGGTGCAGCTGACCGAGGGTCTGCTGCTGGGTAAAGCGTGCCTGATAGACCTCCTGCTCGGCGTTAAGCACGTCAAGCAGCGGGCGCGAGCCGAGATCGAGATATTGTTGCTGATAGAGCTCGCGGGTGCGGGCGCTGAGCGCCTCCTGGCGGCCCTGAATTTGCAGCGTGCTTTGCAGGCTCATCACCTGGCTGCGGGCCTCCAGCAGCTTCTGGCGGACATCGAGGCGCGTGCGCTGAATGGTCGACTGCGCCGCTTCCACCGCGTGCCCGGCGGCGTTGCGTCGGGCGGTGAGCCCGCCGCCCTGGTAGAGCGGCATCTGAACTTTCACCCAGGCGGAATACTGGGTGCGATCCCGCGTTTCGTTACCCGCGTAGCTATCGTTCAGGTAGTGACGGACCTCCGGCTCCAGCGAGACGGTTGGCGTCATCTGCGCGTCGGCGTAGTCGAGGTTGGCCTGCGCGACGTTCGCCTGTGCCCAGGCGGCGAGGACCGCAGGCACCAGACGATCGTCCGGCTCGGCGATATCGCAGCTGCGGGCCAGCTTCTGCGGAAAATCATTGCTGATTTCGTTCAGGCTGTTCCAGCCGAGAAAGCTCATCAGCGTGGCGCGGGCGCTGTCGAGGCTGGCCTGATACTGCATCAGCTGGGCGCGCGCGCCTTCAATGCGCGCGTCGGTTTGCACCACGTCAGAGAGCGAGGTGGCCCCTTCGTCGTTACGCAGGCGGGTCAGCTTGCCAATTGAGGAGAGGGCGTCGAGCTGCTCTTTGGCGGTGTCGACCATCTGCTGAAGGGTTTGCACCTGCACCATAGCGATGGCGGTATCGTGGGCGATGGTGTCGATGCTGACCAGCACGTTGGCCTGCTGCTGGGCGACCCCGGCGTTTTCGGCCCGCACCTGGCTTGCCACTTTGCCGAAGTCGTAGAGCATCTGTGAAAGAGAGAGCACCAGCGACGGCGTGAAGCCGTTCTGATCGCCATCGTGGGAATACCCGTTGTCCATGCCGGCGTTAATTTGCGGATAGTATTTCGATTTGGCGACGTCGACCTCTTCGTTCTGTTCGTAGAGTTTGCCCACGGCTTCCGCGATCGCCGGGTGCCAGGTGACGGCGCGGTTGACGGCCTCGCCAAGCTGTAATGAACCGGGAGCGGCTTTGCCTGTCAGCGGGGCGACGCGGCCATTCAGTGAGGGGAGTTCCTGCGTTTCGCGGAGCTGTCCGGTATTGATGGTTGCCGCCGGGTTTGCCGCGATGGCGGGTACAGATATCAGGCAGCACGAGAGCCACCAGTAAGGCATCTTTATTCCCATGTCTTGTCCCTAATAAAAAAGTACAGCTTTATTATTTATGCCCGGGCGCTGTGCGCGCCCGGGTTAGGTACTACAGGTGCTATCAGGTAATGATGTGTTGCTGGTTCACAAGCTCGTCGTAGGTGGTCTGCACGTTATCAAGCGTAACGAGTGCAGTATTAGTGTAGGTGCTCCCTGCACCGTCACGGTCGATGGAGATCACAGTGTTGCTACCGCTTTGCGTGACATTGATATAATTCCCCAGCGAGGCGGTATTTCCGTCCCAGCCCACCAGCAGATCGCCAATGTCGATCTTGTCTCCCTGCGCCAGGGAGAAGTTCGTCCAGTGGTCGCCGCCGGCGGTGGTGATGTTGCCCCCCGTCGCGTTGCCCGCCGTGCTGTTCAGCACCTGATAAATCAGCGTGTCGCCGTAGGCCGTACCGCTAACCACATCGTTATGCTCCGAACTGATAAATTTCGGCGCCATGTTGATGGTCAGCGACGCGGTGTCCGTGGTGCCGTTGGCATCGGTCAGGGTGTAGTTAAAGACCTCCTTGCTGGTAATGGTAGAGAGCGATATCCCCGGGTTAAGCGTGTAGGTGTAGCTGCCGTCTGCGGCAATCGCCAGCGTGCCGTAGTGGCCCGTAATGTTCACCTGCGTGCTGCCGGTGTACGGATCCAGCGTGGTGGTGACGCCGTCGTAGCCGGTAATGCTCACGCGGGTATCGACCGAGTGCAGCTGATCCAGTGTCCCTGCGGAACCGGTGCCGTCGAAAATGTTGCCGTCAACGGTATGGGTGCCCGTGGCGTCGAACTGCGACAGCGAGTAGCTGGTGCCGGTGACGCTTGGGGTAATGGTGATATTTCCTGCAGCCAGCGGCCCCATTCTGCCGGTATAGTTCAGGGTGTAGGTCCCCGCCTCCAGATCGAGACCCGTCAGGTTGATCGTCGCCGTGCCGCCCAGCAGCAGCCCGCCGTTGAACGAGCCGGTTCTCACGGTGGTGGCGCCGTTGGTCAGCGTCCAGTCCACCGTTAACCCGCCGAGTGAAAGCAGCGAGGCGACGTTAAACGTCAGCACCACGTTGTGCAGCGCGGTATTGGCATCCACCACGAAGGTACCGGTGCCGGAGCCCTGCGTAGAAGTGAGCAGCGCGGCGTTCCAGCTCGCCGACCCGACGGTAGTATCCGAGTACGCGGCGGTGCGGTGTACCGACGTCACGTCCATCGCGGTGCTGACATCATTCACCGCATCCATCGGCTTCGCGGTTGGGGTGATGTTGAGCGAAGCCGTGTCTTTCGTGCCGTCCGGCGCGGTAATGGTGTAGACGAAGGTATCCGGCGTGCTGATGTGGTCAACGCCGACGCCGCTGTTCAGGGTGTAGGTGTACTCCCCGGCCGCGTTGATGCTCAGCGTACCGTACTCGCCGGTAATGTTCGTCAGACCGCTGCTGTTCACCGCTACGCCGTTAACTTCCGTCACCAGCGTGCCGACTGGCGCAATATCATCCGTCAGAACATCCCCGGAGGTGCTCGCGCTGACGCTCGCCACGCTGTAGACATGATCCTGCAGCACGTCCAGCGTGTAGGCCGTCAGGGCGGTGATCCCCGCAGCCGTATTCAGCAGGAACAGGTACTCACCGGCCGGCAGCTGCAGCGTCAGCTGAGGCGAGGTGCCGCCCAGCAGCGGCGCGCGCAGCCAGCCTGGTTCAACGCGCATCTGCTCGAAGGTCTGCGTCGCGTTGTTGAACTTGTAGATGTACAGGTCGAACACCGATGCCAGGGCCACGCCGCCAACGGAAGCCTGGATGGTCATGGTGCGGGTGGTGCCTTCCTCCACGTTATAGATGATGGGGTTGGTCATATCGTCCAGCAGGTTCAGCCCCAGCGTGTTGCCGAGATTGATTCCCACCAGGGTAAAGCCGCCCTGGGAGGACGTACCGTTGTTAATCGCGTTGACGGTGGTATCGAAGGTCAGCGAGTTCGTGTCGTCAACCGCGACAATACCGCTGGTGGCGGTACCGGTGCCCAGCGCCAGCACCAGGTTTGCCGACGCGCTGACGCCGTTATGAGTGATGGTGTAGCTGAAGCTCTCCGTCCGGCCAATCACCGCTGCGCTGGTGTTGGTCAGATCGTAGGTGTAACTGCCGTCGCGGTTAATGGTCAGCGTACCGTATTGACCCTGGATCACCGTGCCGTCGGCGGTGACGCTGGTGGTGACACCCTGCGCGTTAGTGACGGCCGTGACCGTTGCCCCGGCCGGAGCATTGTCGCTGCCCGCGGTTGGGTCAACGTCGGTGATCACGTTACCGTCAAGGCTGGTGTCGCCCGTGACGGTGCCCGGTCCGGTCTCTTTCACCGCCACGTCGAGGCTGGTGTAGGAGCCGGTCGCCAGCAGGTTGGTGTTATAGCTCAGCACGCGGTAGTTGCCGTCCGCCAGCCCGGTCAGGTTCAGCGAAACGCCTGTCGCTCCCAGGGTCAGCAGGTCGGCAAACTGCGGTTGCCCGGTATCGACTACGGTAGTCCAGGTGTTGTTCACGGTGTCAAAGCGCTGTACCACCAGCTCAAGGGTGTTGAGCAGAGAGAGCACGGCCCCCGTGGCGTTGGCGTTCACGACGATATCCGCGCTGCCGCCGCTGCCCACGGTGAAGTTCACCTGAGCGGTGTCATTGCCGAGCAGCGTCAGGACGTTGCCCACGGCGCCGACCAGCAGGAAGCCGTAGTCGCTGTACTGGCTGTTGGTGACGGTGGCCGTGGTGCCGAGTTCCAGCTCTTCGACGTTATTGCTGGCGGAGAGCGGCACCACCGGCGCGAGCGCCGAGCCGGGCAGAGAGACGTTGCCCGCCGCGTCGGTGGCGGTGATTTGCAGCGTCTGGCCTTCGGTCTGCTTGTTAACGAAGGTGTAGCTGTACGTGCCGTTGCTGCCCGCTGTGGTGGTCACCGTCGAGCCGTCCGCGAGGCGGATAGTGACGGTGCTGCCCGCTTCAGCATTGCCGCTTAATACGCTACCGTCGGCGTTAAAGGTCCCGGTCGGGGCCGTCGGGGCGGTAAGATCGACGATAATCGTCGTCACGGCCGATGCCGGGCTGGTATTGCCTGCGGCATCGGTGGCCGTGGCGGTGAAGTTGTGGGTGCCCTGCGTCAGCGTGGTGGTTTCCGGCAGCGTCCAGTTGCCGTTGGCATCGGCGGTGACGGTGCCCACCAGCGTGATGCCATCGTAGATCCGTACCGTCGCATTCGCTTCGGCGGTTCCGCTCAGCGCTGGACGCGTGTCGTTGGTCGGGGTGACGCCGGTTACCGGGCCGATGACGCTGCCCACATCATCAATTACCGAGCTGATGACTGGCGCTGCCGGGGCAAGGGTATCGACGTTAATCGTGAACCCGGCGGTTGGCGCGCTGGCATTGCCTGCGGTATCGGTGGCGGTAAAGGTCAACGTATGCGGGCCGTTGCCCAGCGCCGGAGAAGGCGTAAAGCTCCATGCCCCACCGGTGGCCGTCACGCTGCCGATCTGCACGCCGTTATCGAAGATTTTCACCGTCGAACCGGCTTCTGCCGTACCGCTGAGGGTTGGCTGCGCGTCGTTGGTTGTTCCACCGTCGGCGACTGGCGTTGCCGCATTGCCGACGTCATCCAGGATGCTGGTGAGCACCGGCAGCGCTGGCGGCGCGGTGTCAATCGTCAGGCTGAAGCTTGCGGACGACGCGCTGATGTTGCCTGCGGCATCCGTGGCCTGCGCGGTGAAGCTGTGCGCCCCCTCTGTCAGCGCGGTATTGAGTAAGATATTCCAGCTGCCGCTGCCGTCAGCGGTGCCTGTCCCCACCAGCGTGGTTCCCTCATAGATATTCACGGTGGCAAACGGTTCGCTGGTGCCGACCAGCCGCGGTGCGGTGTCGTCGGTCGTCTGCCCGGACGTGAGCGGCCCGGTAAGGGTTCCTACATCGTCAATCGCCTGGCTGATAACCGGCGCGGTGGGTGCCGTGCTATCGACAACCAGCGTAAAGCCCGGCGAGGCGGGGCTGATGTTCCCTGCCTCATCGGTCACCGTGGCGGTCCAGGTGTGGCTGCCCGCGGCCAGCGGCGTGGACGGGGTAAAGCTCCATGCGCCAGTACCGTCCGCCAGCGCGGTGCCGACCGGCTGACCGTTTTCATAGATAGTGACCGTGGCGTTGGCCGTCGCGGTGCCGCTCAGCGTTGGCGTGGTGTCGTCGGTGCTCTGCCCGGAAGTGAGCGGGGTCTGGATACTGCCCACGTTATCTGCCGCGGCTGAAATGACCGGCGCAGACGGCACGCCCGTATCCACCGTCAGGTTAAACGGTGCCGTTGCGGTGCCCGCGTTGCCCGCCGCGTCGGTGGCGTTGAAGGTGATGGCGTGCGGTCCGTCGGGCAGATCGGTACCCGGCGTGAAGGTCCAGATGCCCTGGGCATTGACCACGGCGGTGCCAATTTCGTTGCCATCAACAATCACGTGCACCGTAGAGCCCACGTCGCCCGTGCCGTTGAAGGTCGGACGCGCGTCGTTGGTGCTGTTACCCGACGCGAGCGTTCCCGTGGTCGGTGCGACATCGTCAATCACGCTGGTCACCACCGGCACGCCGGGTCCTGCGGTATCGACGGTGAAGGCGAAGACCGACGAGTTAGCCGAGGCGTTGCCCGCGGCATCCGTTGCGTACGCGCGCAGGGAGTAGCTGCCGTCGTCCAGCGGCGTGGTCGGGGTGAAGGACCAGTTACCGGTTCCGTCGACGATCGCCGTACCCAACTGCGTACCGTTATTCATGATGTAGATGGTGCTGCCTGCCTGTCCGGTGCCGCTAATCGTTGGGGTGGTGTCGTTGGTCGCCTGCCCGCTGGTGAGGTTGCCCGTGACGCCGCCAGGGACGTTATCACTCACCGTATCCAGCGTTGGAACCGTCGGCGCCGTCAGGTCAACCACCACGCTCCACGGGGCTGAGACCAGGCTCAGGTTACCCTGCGGACCGGTTGCCTGAACCGTGAACGCGTGTGGCCCTTCGACAAGAGCGGTCTCTGGCGTAAAGCTCCACGCGCCGGTGCCATCAGCCGTAACCACGCCAATCTGGGTAGCGCCATCGAAAATGGTCACCACGCTGTTCGCGTCCGCCGTCCCCGAAAGGGTTGGCGTGGCGTCGTTCGTTTCGCTGCCGCTGGCTACCGGGGTCGCAGCATTGCCCACATTATCCGTTACGCTGGTGATGACCGGCGTGGTGGAAACGGAATCCACCACGAGGGTGAAGTCCGCCGAAGGACCGCTCTGATTCCCCGCCGGATCGGTCTCGCGGATGGTCAGAACGTTATTGCCTTCTGGCAGGACGGGCGTGGTGTAGCTCCAGGTGCCGGTATTGCCGACCACCACGCTGTCCAGCAGCACGCCGTTGTTGTAGATGGAGATGGTATCCCCCACCGCGCCGGTGCCGGAGAGGGTCGGCTGGCTGTCGTTGGTGGTCTGGCCGCTGGTCAGCGGCCCGGTGACAGGACCCACGTCGTCAATGACCGAGCCAATGGTTGGCGTGCCCGGGGCGGTAAGGTCGACGGTGACGCTGGCCGCCGGAGAGCGGCCGCTGGTGGCACCGTTGAGGGTCGCGGTCACCTCGAAGGTGTGCAGCCCTTCGCCAAGCGCGGCTGGCGTATAGCTCCAGCTGCCGCTGCCGTCGGCGGTCACCGTTGTCAATGGCGTCGCGCTACCGTCCTGATAGATAGTAATCACGCTGCCCGCTTCGGCCGTACCGGTAAGCGTTGGCGTGGTGTCGTTGGTGGTTTTGCCTTTCACATCGCCAATGACCGGGTCCACGTCATCGACGATTGCCGTGATGACGGGTACCTGCGGCAGCTCAAGCGGCGAGTCGGTGACGATAAAAGGCACATCGGCGCTTGGATTGCCTGCGGCGTCCGTGGCGGTCACGGTCAGCGTGGTTGGATCCAGCTGCGCCGGGCTCAGCGCAATGGAGAAGCTGCCGTCGCTGCCGACAACGCCGGTACCAATGACCGCGCCACCGCTGTCTTTCACGGTAATGGTACTTCCCTCTTCGCCGGTACCTGTCAGCGGTGTTCCTGTTTCAGGCAGGCTCATGTTGCCCGGATCGGCCGGTGCGACGGTATCGACCGTCACGCTCAGCGGCGCTGAATCCCCGGAGGAATTACCCGCCGGATCGCTGGAAGAGACGGTGAAGCTATGCGGACCCTCCGCCAGCGTCGCGTCGGCAGTCCAGCTCCAGGTGCCATCCGGCTGCACGGTTACCGGCACGGCAGATGGCGTGCCGTCTACGGAGACGATAACGGTGGTGCCCGGTTCACCGGTGCCGGTGAGGGTCGGCGTGCCGTCGTTCGTATACAGCACGTTGTTGGACAGCAGGCTGTTATCGACGGCGCTAATAGCGGGGCTCTCAGGCGCAACGGTATCGAGCGTGACGGTAAAGACCGGGCTCAGCGCGCTGACGTTACCCGCTGCGTCAACACCCGCCACGGTAATGTTCAGCGGGCCGTCCGTTTGTGTTGGGAGAGTAAGGGTCCATTCTCCGTTAACCACAACCACGCGCCCCAGCTCGACGCCGTTGTTGTAGACGATCACCGTATCGCCAGTCGCGCCGGTTCCTCCGACGGTTGGTGTTGCATCAGTGATATAGCCATCGTCCGGCGCGCCGCCAACGGCGACAATCGCCGGGACATCCGGCGCTACGGTATCCACGGTAATCGTAATCGCTGGTGACGGGTCAGAGACGTTGCCCGCTTCATCGGTGGCGGTGGCGGTATAGACGTGGCTGCCTTCCCCAATATCACTTTCAGGACGCCAGCTCCAGTTGCCGTTGCTGTCTACCGTCACGGTGCCCACGACGGTAGGAGTGCCGTTGACGGTGTCAGTAATGGTAATAACGTCATTCGCCGTACCGGTGCCGCTGAGGACCGGGCGCGGATCGTTGGTGGTTCCGCCGTCGGGAACGGGGCCGGTTATCTGGCTGACGCTGTCGGTAATCACCGGTGCTGCTGGTGCGACTGGCGCATCGGTATCAATGGTGATGGTGACCGGCTGGGACGGGGCGCTTTCGTTGCCCGTGCCGTCCATGTTGGTGACGGTCAGGGTAATGTCATAGGTGCCGTTAGGCAGCGGGGTGGCGGGCGTCCAGGTCCAGTTGCCGGTGCCGTCCACGAGCACATCATCAAGCTTGACGCCGCCGTTGTAGATCGTCACGGTGTCGCCCGGATTGCCGGTGCCGCTCAGGGTCGGCGTGGTGTCGCGGGTGGTTTCTCCCGGATTCAGCGCCGTTTCTGTGCCGTCAGGATTGACGGTGATTGCCGGGATATCCGGCGTGGCTGGCGGAACGGTATCCACCGTCAGTTCAAACGGCGTTGAGATGGTGGTATTGCCCGCGGCATCCGTGGCATGCACCGTCAGCGTATGCTGGCCGTCGGTGAGCGGAATAACGGGGGTAAAGCTCCAGCCGCCGCTGCCGTCGAGGGTCGCGGTGCCGAGCAGGGTGGTGCCGTCATAGACGGTGATCACCGCATCTGCCGGCGCGGTGCCCTGCAGCAGCGGCTGGGTGTCGTCGGTGGTGTCGCCGCTGGTGAGCGGCCCGTTAACGCCGCCGACGTCATCGGTCACGGTGGCGATAGTGGCCGCCGCTGGCGGCGTGGTATCGACGGTCAGGGTAAAGCTGCCTGATGCCTGGCTGGTATTACCCGCTCCGTCGGTGGTGACGGCGGTAAAGGTATAGGTCCCGTTGCCAAGCGGCGTGGCGGGGGTAAAGGTCCACGTGCCGTTGCTGTCGACCGGAACCGTGATGAGATCGACGCCGTCCTGGCGGATGGTGACGGTTGAGCCCGGCTCAGCGGTGCCGTTGATCGTCGGCGTGGTGTCGTTGGTGCTGTCGCCAGGATTGAGCGCGCCGAGGCGCTCTGGCACATCATCCACTACCTGGGTAATAACCGGCGCATCCGGGGCAACGCTGTCAATGATGATGCCCCAGCTGTTGGAGACGCCGCTAACGTTGCCCGCCGCGTCGGTCGCGACGGCGGTCAGAGTATGCGGGCCCTCGGCGATGGGGGTGTCCGGAGTAAAGCTCCACGCGCCGAGGCCATCGGCGACGGTCGTACCAATATCAACGCCGTCCACGCGGATGGTCACCGTGGCATTTGCGGCGGCGGTGCCGCTGAGCGTCGGGGTTGAATCATTGGTGGTCTCATTGAGGTCGAGCGAGCCGGTACGTCCGGGAACATCGTCAACGACCTGCGTAATGACCGGGGCTTCCGGCGCAGTCCCGTCGACGATAATGGTCCACGCGTTCGATTGTCCGCTCGGGTTACCGGCGGCATCCGTTGCCGTCGCCGTCAGCACGTACGTACCATCGGCCAGCGGTGAGGGCGGCGTAAAGCTCCACAGGCCGGATGAGGGGACGGCCACCGTGCCGATAATATCGCTGCCGTTGAAAATCGTGATGGTCGAACCGGGTTCGCCCGTGCCGTTCAGGGTTGGCGCCCGGTCGTTGGTCAGCCCATTCTGGTCCACGGGACCGGTTGTGTTCAGCACGTCGTCAATCACCGACACGATAACCGGAGCCTGCGGCGGGGTGACATCCGGCGCCGCCGCGGAGGTTGCTGGCCCCGTGTTGCCCGCCGCGTCGGTGGCGACTGCGGTCAGGACTTCGCCGTTGAGCTTAGGCGGGGTCAGCGTCAGGCTAAAGTTGCCCTCGCTGTCGGCCACCGGGGTGCCCAGGATAGCGTCGCCTTCACGGATGGTTACCGTGCTGCCAGGCTCGGCGGTGCCGGTGATGGTGCCGCCATCGTTCGAAACGACGAGGTCGCCGGGGGCCAGCGGCGGCGTGGTGTCCACGGTGAAGATGAACGGCTCTGAGGCCGCACTCTGGTTTCCGGCGGCATCGGTTTCAACGACGGTTATCGAGTGCGTCCCGTCCGGGAGCGGGCCGTTCGGCGTGACGCTCCAGGTGCCGTTCGGCAGCACCGTCGTGGTGCCAACCACCACACCGTTATCGTAGATAGTGATTGTGCCACCTGGCTCGCCCGTTCCCGCCAGGATTGGCTTTGAAGCGTCGGTAGGCGTGCCTGCGGTTATGGTCCCTCTGATCGCACCCGTGTCGTCGGTCAGCACAATCGCGGTTGGCGTGGTCGGCGGGGTCAGATCCACGGTGAGGGTAAATACCGGGGAGGCCGGTCCGAGGTTACCGGCGGCGTCGGTTGCCCGCACGGTAATCTGGTGGGTGCTTTCAGTCAGGTCAGCTGACGGCGTGAATGTCCAGGTGCCGTTGCTGGCGACGAGCGCCGTACCGATCGCGACTCCGCCGTCATAGATGGTCACGGTGGACCCCGCCTCCGCGGTGCCGCTGAGCTGCGGGCGTGGATCGTTGGTGCTGCCGCCGTTAGTGACCGACCCCGTTAGTGGGGCGACATCGTCCGTCACGCTGCCGATCGTCGGAGCATCGGGTGCGGTGAGATCCGGCGCCGTAATCGTTGTGCCCTGGCTGGTATTCCCGGCCGCATCCGTCGCGGTGGCGGTCACCTGTTCGCCGTTGGTCAGCGGAGTGCCGAGAGACACGGTAAAGTTGCCGTCACTGCCGGTTTTCCCGGTGCCAATGACGTTGCCGTTCGCGTCTTTCAGCGTGATGGTACTGCCGGGCTCGGCGGTACCGGTGACGCTTTTACCGTCCGACGAGAACTGAAGGCTGGATGGTGCATTCGGCGGTGTTGTATCCGGGTTGGACGGATCGACCGGCGTGCCGGGAGGAGGGCTGCTGTTATCTCCATCGTCGTCGTCATCCCCACCGCCGCCGCCACTGGAGCTCGCTACCGCAGCGATGGCGCCAGCCGCGACAATGCCGCCCAGCGCCCATGGCCAGATGGCGGCACCACCGGCATCACTCCCGGATGCGGCCAGCAACGCGTCCGTAGACGCGATGGACTCGTACGTGGCGGCCCCGGTTGGATCTTCAATCCACCATAACGCACCGTCACTCTCCTGGAGCACCAGCTGGCTCACGCCCTGCGCATCGGTGACGTAAAAATTTTTAAGGGTGATCACTTCCCCTGAGTGCAGCGTCACCACCAGATCGTTACCGCTTCGCGCGAAGTGGGAGACATCGGCTCGCTCTACATGAAGCTCAACGATAGAGGAATGGCTCAGCGTAACCTGTGTGCCTTCCGTAGTCGTTTCCACGCCAGTGAGTTTTGATATAACAGAGATTTGGCTCATTTAGGTATTACTCCAGCAGAGTTATCGTGAACGACGAGCAAGACGAGCCATCTCTGGAGAAGGTAAAGGGCGCCCCCGGCGGAGTTACTGTTTATTAAACAGCACTCACCGTCTTTTTTAGAGCGAACGATGCCCGCCAGGATTCAGAGTGGCAACATCAGAGCGAATGTAATTACTTATCAAAAAGAATGTTTGCTATGCGTATTTTGTGCCTTATAAAACCCTGTAATTAATAGAGGATTTGGTTTTGAGGATATAAAAATGATATAGCCAGAAAACGGTGAATGTGCAAATTAAGCTTTCGTAAATAAAGGGGTAAGTCGTAAAGAGGGCATTAATTTATTGATGGGGGTTATGTATTTCTTTTATTATGCTGTTGTTTTATTGGGTTTTTTTGTTTTAAATTTACGTTTTTTATTTATGCTTTAGATGTAATTCAATAATTGGTAGTGACGTTTGTTGACGTAATTAAAAATGTTATTATTTAAACCTACTTAAACGTCGTTTAAGTTAGGGTAACATTTTTGATGTAGGATATATTATATTAATGGTAATTTAAAATATATTCTTATAGGGCGTTGGAATTCTGCTACTGCGAACGGAAATATAATAACCTGCTTTATTTTCAATGCGGTTCATTCATTAACCTGATACTGAGGTCGAAAAAATATGACCACGGGGATGGGCAACCGGACGTTTGCATTAATACCCTCTGTTCGAAGCAATAAAAAGGGCCGCTAGCGCGGCCCTGAGGTGAGTGTGTCGGTTATTCAGTGACTTTCTTTTCCAGCTCGCTGGCACCTTCTTTGGTTTTGTTCCAGCCTTTCTCAGCGCCTTCTTTAGTGGCATCCCACCCTTTCTCGGTGCCTTCTTTGGTTTTATGCCAGGCTTTCTGGGAATCTTCGCTGACTTTGCTGCCAAAGCTTTCGCTCTTGCCTTCCGCAGCATGCTGCTGTTTCAGCTTCAGCTCTTCGCCTTTGTTCTGCTCTTCGTGCAGTTTTTGCTTCGCTTCGTTGGCGTTTGCGTTCGCCGCAGCGACGGTATCGTCAGTTGCATGTGTGGTCGCAGCAAATACTGGGGAAGCCAGCAGAACGGCAGATAATGCGATAATTGTTTTTTTCATAATATCCTCATTTAACGTTATCGGTTATGAGCGTGATTCAGCATGGCACAGACGAAGCGGGGTGGCTTTAGGAAAAAACTGTAATGAGATCAAAGTCTGCTGGCGAGCGCCCCCTGGCTTGAGGATCACCCGAAGGATAAAAACCCCATCTCAACGAGGGCCGCAAGGGTCAGCAGAATAAAGAAAATAACGACCATGGGTCTGTACATTTTTTAAGGCTCCATCCTTGTGTGATGTCTTGTCCAGCGTACGGGATACATCGTTAAGCCATCCCCGGCACGACATATCCCCTGAGTGAAGTGTGTCCGTTTTACTTTTCCATGGGAGGAGGGCGGTGTCGTTGATGTTTATCAAAGGGCGGCGGCAGGGTAAGGAAAATCTGCATGAAAGGGTCTGCGCCCTGTTAGCGTTGAACAGTTTGCGCTGCCGCTGGCTGTCGCCACTGGCGGACGTGCTCGATCAGGGCTCTTAGCTTGGGTGCCATATTGTGACGCTGGGGGAAATAGAGATAAAAGCCGGGAAAAGAGGGAAGAAACGTATCAAGCAGGGCAACAAGCTGCCCCGATTCAATATACGGTGTGAATGTATCCTCCGTGGCCAGGGTTATGCCGCCGCCGGCCAGTGCCAGGCTGAGCATGAGGCGCAGATCGTTTGTGGTGATCTGCGGTTCAATCGCCACATCGAAGGGAACGCCCGCCTCCACAAATTCCCAACGATAGGGGGCAACGTCCGGGGCAGGGCGCCAGCCGATACACCGGTGAGTAACCAGTTCGCGGGGGTGCTCAGGTACGCCGTGAGCCGCCAGATAGGACGGCGAAGCCACCACCCTCTCACGCTGCTGGCCCGTAAGGGGAACGGCGATCATGTCTTTTTCGATAACTTCACCCAGCCTTACCCCGGCGTCATAGCCCGCCGCCACGATATCGAACTCCTCATCCGACACGAAGATATCAAGCGATACCGCAGGATGCGCAGCCGCAAACGACGCGAGCAGCGGGCCAGAGAGAAACGCTTCCGCGATTGAGGTGACCGCGATTCTGAGCTGGCCGCGCGGTGTGATGTCCGACGCCACGTCTTCAAAGGCCGCTTCAATATTGGCGATGGGGCCCTGCAACGATTTACGCAGCCGTTCACCTGCTTCAGTGAGGCTTACCGAGCGCGTGGTGCGCATCACCAGCAGGGTTTGAAAACCATCTTCAAGGCGCCTAATCCCCTGACTGACAGCGGAGCGGGTTATGCCCAGCCGCACGGCGGCAGCGCTGAAGCTGCGCTCCTCGGCGACCGCCAGAAAAACGGGTAATAGATTGAGATCGATTTTCATTGTTTAACATTGCTAACCAGTGAGTCCAGTAAAGGCAGGATACAAGAAACAATGATGAGTATCTATTATCACGTTGAACTCAACTGAAGGAGCAAAACATGAACAAAGTTATTTTAATTACCGGTGCATCAAGCGGTATCGGAGAAGGTATTGCCAGGGAGCTGGGCAAGGCAGGCGCGAAGGTTTTCCTGGGCGCTCGCAGGCTGGATCGCATCAACGCCCTGGCTGCTGAAATCCGCAGTGCAGGGGGGGAAGCAGAGGCCGCAGTCTTAGACGTTACCAGCCGCCAGTCGATGGCTGACTTCGTGCAGGCAGCGCGTGAAAAATGGGGCCGCATTGACGTGCTGATTAACAACGCGGGCATCATGCCCCTTTCTCCGCTTTCGGCAGGCAAGCAGGATGAGTGGGAGCGCACCATTGACGTCAATATCAAGGGCGTGCTGTGGGGAATAGGCGCCGTTCTGCCGATTATGGAAGCCCAGGGCTCGGGACAAATCATTAATATCGGCTCGATTGGTGCCTTGTCCGTTGTGCCCACGGCTGCCGTCTACTGTGCGACTAAATTCGCCGTACGGGCGATTTCGGATGGTTTACGTCAGGAAAGTTCGAACATCCGCGTGACCTGCGTTAACCCTGGGGTAGTGGAAAGCGAACTGGCCTCGACCATTACGCACCCGGAAACCATGGCGGCGATGGACGCGTATCGTGCTATTGCCCTCAAACCTGCTGATATTGCCCGCGCCGTGCGCCACATCATCGAGGCGCCTGAGAGTGTCGATACAACAGAAATCACGATCAGACCGACGGCATCTGCGAACTAACGTCGCGGATGAAAATTAGCGGGTCAGGCATTGCCTGACCCGCTTTACTTTCTTACCAGGGCTGCTCGGTCGGCATAATAAACAGCTCTGCCACGTCCACATGTTCCGGTGCCTGCAGCACGTAAACAATCGAGTCGGCGATATCGTCGGCTTTCAGGAACGTCATCTTCTCCTTCAGCTGTTCCATCTGCGCGCGATAATTGTCGTCACTGATATGCTCGAATAATTCACTTTCTACGGCTCCCGGCTGGAGTGAGGTGACGCGAATGTTGAACTGCGGCGCCAGCTCCATACGCAAAATATCCGAGAAGGCGGCAACGGCGTGCTTCGTTGCACAGTACACCCCAAGCCCGGGGTACGTTTTGCGCCCGGCGATCGACGAGGTATTGATGATGTGACCAGACCGCTGCGACTGCATAATCGGCAGCACGGCCGCTACGGTGTTAAACAGGCCTTTTACGTTCACGTCTACCATTTGGTGCCATTCATCGACTTTGAGGCTGGCAATATCCGAGATCGGCATCAGCCCGGCGTTATTGAAGGCGATATCAATGTGGCCATAGCGTTTGTGCAGTGTCGCGACCCCTTCATTAACCGAGGCCGGGTCAGTGACGTCCATAACCAGCGCCATGGCTTCACCGCCGTCAGCCTCAATTTCAGAGACCAGCGCCTGCAGGCGATCCAGGCGGCGGGCGGCGAGACCGACCCTGACGCCCTGTTTCGCTAATTTTTTTGCCGTGGCGGCACCAATCCCGCTTGAAGCACCGGTGATGAGAGCGACTTTATCTTTAAGTTCCATAACTGATCCTCGTGAGAGTTAATTTCAACGCTTCAGAAAGAACGTCTGAAGTACGGGTCAATAATGGATGTTTCAGGCGGTGGCTTCGCGCGGGCTTTTGCTCAAACTGTCGGACTTTTGCTGCGAACGATATCGCTGCGATAGTGCGAGGGCGTCACGCCGTTATGCCTGAGGAAGACGGCAGCAAAGTGGCTGGGGCTGGTGTATCCCACGTTCAGGGCAATATTGATAATGGAATCATTGGTTTCCGACAGCATGCGGCGCGCTTCCTCCATGCGTAGCCGGATAAAATAGTGGGAAGGCGAAAGCCCGGTCGTCTGTTTGAAGGCGCGGCTAAAATGGTATTCGCTGAGATCGGTCAGCTTAGCCAGCCGTGCCAGGTCAAACGGCTGGGCCAACCCTTCTCGCATTGCTGTGAAGACCCGGTGCAGTTTAAATGCCTGCAGCCCACCACGGTGTCGTTTCGTGTGCGTGCCGTAGGTGCGA
Organism: Enterobacter sp. 168J2; assembly: GCF_034107265.1. Lineage (NCBI taxonomy): Bacteria > Pseudomonadati > Pseudomonadota > Gammaproteobacteria > Enterobacterales > Enterobacteriaceae > Enterobacter > Enterobacter sp. 168J2. Next base: position 355,599 of record NZ_JAWNEB010000003.1, read on the forward strand.
ACCAGGTGGACCGCCAGCGCCTGGGCAATTCCCTGGATAAAGGGGCCGCTTGGGGGCGTTTGCAGATACAGCTCCTGGCGTATCTGTTCCAGCAGGGCGGATAGCGTTTCGTCGCGCGCGCCGGAGACTTCCCGCAGTTCACACTCCTGCATCATGGCCACGCCGATATACACATGCATGACGATGAACGGTATATCTGGCTCGGCTTGCCACCGCATTTCAGTGGGAGAGGGCGCCGTCGTGAGAAAGAAATCGCCTGCGGTAACGCGGTTTGCTAACCACGCCTCGCCGGGGGAGCGCTCCTCAACAACGGCTTGACCAGAGAGGATCCAGACGATAAAGGGCTCCGGAACCGCCGGAATAATGACGTTTTCCTGGACTTGTCTGCGGGCCAGAATTTGAACGAATACATCCCGGGAAGATTGTGCCCGATGCTCCCGGAGCAGCTTGCCGGGAAGGTATTCTTCAAACGTCTCTGCGGAAGTTCGCTGAGTCATCGTTATCGTTGCCTTTTGTTATGCCAGTTGCACCAGATTTACCGCCGGAAGAGGCCCTCCGGGGAATTGTTGGAGCGTCCCGCCGATCTCAAGACTGCCTAAATCAATGCTTGCGAAGCCCAGCAGCCCGGCTAACGCTTTCACTTCCGCCTTCGCATCTGCATCGTCTCCGGAGATAAAGACGACACGACGGCCACCCGCTTGCGCCGGATCCTGAGCCAGCACTCCTGCAAGAAGGGTATTGAAGGCTTTGACGACGCGAGCCCCCGGCGCCCACTGGGTTACGAACTGGCTTGAGTTTTTTCCGCCCAGTTCTGCCAGCTTATAGCCTGGCAAAAGTACCGGGTTCGTGGCATCAATCAGGATGCGTCCATTCCATGTAATTCCGCTTAACGCGGCTTCGGTTTTGTCCCAGTTAGTGCTGACAAAAACGATGTCGGCTTCAGCGGCCTGCTGTGCGGTGCCGGCGCGAGCCCCGCGGCCCAACTCTTCAACCACGTCAGACAGGCTTTCCGGCCCGCGGCTGTTGCTCAGAATAACGTTCATGCCCGCATTTACCAGCTGTTTCGCAAAGGCTTGCCCGAGTGCACCAGCGCCGATAATACCTACAGTTGTTGTTTTCATGCTTAATTTCCTTCAGGAAGAGTAGTGAACATGCGTAGAGAATAGTAATCTTCGACCTATCTGAATAGCCTATATAATTAGATGGATTCCATCTTCCGGAGCGATACATGCTGGACGGTATGTCTGTTGATCAACTGCGCACATTTATTGCCGCCGTTGATGAGGGAAGTTTTTCGGCCGCGGGGCGTAAACTGCGGCGCGCGCAGTCGGTTGTCAGCGCGACGCTGGCCAATCTTGAGGCGCAGGTCGGATTCCCATTATTCGATCGCTCCGGACGCTATCCGAAACTGACGGAGGCGGGCGTCGCGATGCTGGAAGCGGCGCGCCTTGCCGCTGCCGGAATGGACGCCTTCAAGGCTAAGGCGCGCACCTTAGCCGAAGGCCTGGAGCCTGAACTGGCGGTCTCCGTCGATGTGATGTTTCCCGTTGCGCAGCTCACCGCTGCGGTGCAGGCGTTTCATCAAGTCTTTCCCGACACGCCGCTGCGTTTGTATGTGGAAGCGTTAGGGGCGGTGCTCCAGCCTCTGCTGGACGGCCACTGTCGGGTGGCGATTATCGGCTCGCTGCCGCATATTCCGGCTGGATGCACCTCAGAATTTCTTCTCAGCGTGCCGGCCGTGGCCGTTGTCTCACCTGAACATCCGCTGGCTAACCTGCCAGGGCCGATCCTCCGCTCGCTTTTAGCGGAACACGTTCAGCTGGTGCTGGCCGATCGTTCGTCGCTTACCGTGGGCCGGAGCTTTGGCGTGATGTCGTCAAAAACCTGGCATTTGGCCGATATGGGCGCTAAGCACGCCTTCCTGCGCGCAGGGCTTGGTTGGGGTTATATGCCGCTGCCAGTGGTTGAGGAGGACCTTGCGACGGGTAAGCTGGTCGCGTTGAATTTGCAGATGCAGCCTGACGTCGGACCGGGTTTTGCCATGCAGGCCGTGCATTTAGAAGAACATCCTCCGGGTCCGGCCGGACGCTGGTTCATTAATAAGCTCAAAATGCAGGTTGGCGCGTCTGGTTTACAACAGATCTGACCGGTCTGCGAATCCAGACTACGCTTGCTAAAAAATGGTCGTCTGAATTTCGGTTGTGACGTTCTTACTGAATGCTTAGATTCATTTTCAATCTGTCGAGAGGAAATGAATATGAATTTTGCAGAACTCCACAATCAGCATGAGCCCCTGCTGATCGCCAACGTTTGGGACGCCGCCAGCGCTGTCGCAGCGCAAGAAGCAGGCTATCAGGCACTGGGAACGTCCAGCGCAGCAATAGCGTCCATGCTGGGATATGAAGACGGGCAGGGAATGCCGTTTAATGAATTATTTTATGTGGTCACCCGTATCCGGGCTGTCAGCAGCCTGCCATTGAGCGTTGACATGGAAGCAGGATATGGTGATTCAGCCGAAGAGATAGTCGCCCATCTCAGAAGCCTTGCTCAGACAGGCGTATCGGGCGTTAACCTTGAAGACAGCAGAGTCATTAATGGGGGGCGCCAGCTTGACGATGTCTCTGATTTTTCCCGTAATCTGAAAACAATATGCAATGCGCTGAGAAGCGAAAATTGTAGTCTGTTCCTGAACATTCGGACTGATACTTATCTGCTCGGGCATGAAGACGCATTGCAGGAGACGATATTACGGGGTCAGCGCTATAAAGCTGCTGGTGCTGATGGCCTTTTTGTTCCCTGTCTGACGTCAGAGAAAGACATCAGCCTTATTGCAGAGGCAACGGGTCTGCCGCTGAACGTCATGTGTATGCCCGAACTTCCGTCGTTCGACAGGCTGAAACGGGCCGGGGTAAACCGCATTTCAATGGGCAATTTTGTTCATTCAGCCATGCAGTCAACGCTGAGTGATGTAATGCATGCGATTCGAACTCGTCAGACGTTTGCAGGACTTTTTAGCGATGAAAATAACCGATAAGAATTTATGTGATATCTGGTATCAGGCATTACTTGAACGAGATTCAGAATATACCGGCGTATTTTTAGTTGAAATAATACGACTTTTACATTCAAAAATGCCTTTGGATAAATGGGCGTCAGTGCCAAAAGCGATTGAAGGCATTCGGCGAGAATTAGTATTGTTCCTTGAGAATGAGCCGCAAAATAAGGCTTCTAATTTGGATTGCAATAACCTGGAGAGAACAATAAAAGGCTGGATAAAGAAGGATAGCATTTTGGAGTTTGCATTTTCTGAAGCGGTTTTGAAAAAAATAAAGAGGCCATGAAACATCTAAACTTCATGTTTCTTATGTAGTGAGACATGAAATGGAGATAATCTAGAGCAGTAAGAATGTTCAGGATACTAGTATGATCTTTCTGATATTACTGCGCCAGAATGTTCTTAGGATCTGTCTCCGTGGAGTCTAACTCATTATCTCATCTCAGAGGTATGGTGTTAGTTGGTCAGAAGAGTGCGTTAATGTTTGCTTAACGCGCAAAGCAAGCATTGGCGCTGCACTTTATGGAAAGTTTGTCCAACAGTAGTGCTTTGTTGAATGCCTGGATATCAAGAGTTTGAGATTAAATCCCTTACTATCTCTTACCTAATTGGAGTCACCAAAGTGGTCTTTGCAGAAAATTCATCCTCCCAATGACTGTGCTGCCTTTTTTATTAAATTTTCCCGGCACTTATAACAAACTACGAACAAAAAAAACGAAAATACCGTGCTAAGTATTTTACGAATTATTTCATTTCTTTCTGAATAAACTTGATAAGTATCCGCAAGCGTACTATATGTTCTGGATAGCAACTGTACCGAAGAGAAGTATGACACCATCGCACTATCGCATTCTTCTGATAAAGAATTTTTATTTTGAGAGATATTACGCATTATTACCCGGGTTTGTGCAACCAGCGCATCAGATAATTTATCCTCAGATGGTGCGGTAAGTCCCGAAACCAATGCCATGTAATCATTAATTGCATTTTGATTACATTCAGCAAGTTTTGGATAAATCGAGTGCAAATTATCTGCTATGTTCTTAACTAACTTTTGAGTTTCTGGGGGAAGATTTAAATACCAACTAAGATATTTTTTCTATTCAAATGGCTTTAACATACCAATGATAATTGGTTTTTCTGCTAACCAAAAATCCAAATATCTAGATTCTGCAATGTTCAACTTTAGTGCTATTTGCGCAGCTTCTAAGAAAGTATGCTTTTTGGACATCAATTCATCCCTCATTTCAGTTCGCTGATTTTGATATTCACTTCGCAGCTTTGTGAGTAATCGGGTATGTTCAATAACGATATTTTCATAATATCCTGGCGGCGTTTCTGGAATTCTCTTCAAACTCAACCATCCTAAATTGATCAGTCCGATGCTAACCATGAGTAGTACCGCAATAATTTCATATTTATTTTTATTTATATTGTGAAGGAAGGTCATTGAATAATTCCATTGTTGATTTCATTTATATATGAGATAGCTTACTATTATTTTTGAATTAGCCTTCAACCAGCCCTTATTCAAATCGTTGTTCCCGTTCACTATCTTCCCGTTGTTCACGCTCTTTTTGGCGAACGACCCACAGACTCATTTTTTCACAAACTATTTTGACAGCCTCGGCGAGATCTGGACGTTCATGTTTACTTAGCGCACCGATGGCGCTTGCTCTAGCTTGCATTAAGTTGGCCAAGCTACCAGTCCAGGATGATGGAGTGATCCGCTCAGCAAAAGACTCCAGCACAGTTAATGGCTCAGGAGAGGCCTCTAACAGTTCTATAGCAGCTTCGTGTAGGGTTAGTACATTCTGTTCATCATCCTTTGACCAGAGAGTTACACCAGCCGCAATGGCAGCCCAAACGTTGGGATCATTTCTGGCACGGCACCATTCAATCAAGACGCTAGTACTTACATCAGCAAGAGGAGAACGGCGTAAACCGCCACGTCGAATAAAGAACTGTCTTCTCTGCTGCTGTTCCTCGGTGCATTCAAAAATGCAATTGAGAAATGATTCAGGCATTAACGCAACAGTTGTTGCTATAGTCTTCTCGAATCCCAAAAAATATCCATAGTGTTCATCAATGACATTGAAAATTGCGTCCAACCACTCAATTTTTTTGGCCTCATTACCATCGAAACGCAATGCGGCATCGATAACTCGTTCCATGTAAAAATCAATTGTCCCTCTTTGGCCTCTGTCGCTGTTTTTAACCCGCTGGATTGCAGCAGCAAGACCAATCAACCGAAAGTCTGCGCCAAGCATATCTGTCGATTTGTCTTTACCATGCAGTCTCATGGAGAGCGCATGCAAAATTACATTATCTCCGCTTGCTTTACTCAGGAGTTGCTCAGCAAGCTCGAGAAGACGAATTCTCGGCAAATTGGCGTATTGTTCTCGCCATAAAATCGACTCATACATGAAAGGGCGAATGTCTGGATCTTCCAAATGCTTCATGCAGCGATCCAAATCATTTACTGTAAATTTCCCCCAAGGATGCAAGCCAACCAATACCTGTCGAAGTTCAGGATGCTGCGCACATTGGTCGAGAAACTTCTGTGCTAATGATGGATCGACAGAGTCAACTTCTTCGATGAATCCCCCAATAACTCCAAAGTCTTTGTTAGCATCTGGCTGTTTTTCAATTTGTTCAACAAGTCGCTGCCAGCCAATACTTAGATCATGTGCCCCTCGAGCAAGTCCTCGACCAAAGACAGCGCGATAAGGCATTCCACCGATGGAGAACAGATCTGCTCCTAACTCCTCAAGAACATGATTTGATAAGGCAAAGTCCTGTCCCAATTGAAGTGCTTTAGCTTCAAGTCGTTTTCCGGCTGCGGTATATTTATCGGAGTCCTTATGATCAAAATCCGCATCCAGTGCCCAATAATCATCATTTATACTCAACACGTATGTCTTTATTGTTGGAATTAACGCAATGGGCTCCAGCTCCTTCTCTAAGGCAGCAAGACTATCCGGCAACTGCTCAACATCATCTCCATCGCTACGCTTGGTATAGTCATAATAGACCGTTGAACGAACGGCTTTCCAACCTTCCCCCCAAGGACTTAAAGCATTTAATGTACGGGCAGCATCGACGAGTTTGTCTCGCATTGCTTCTTGAAACCAAATTCCCCTGAATTTGTCAGCCAGGATTGATCTTGCAGGCCTTTCAAGCTCAGGAGCTCCGGATGCCGCTAAATGGATAATTACGTCAATAAAGGCGCTGCGCCATTCGACAAGTTCATCATAGTTGGGTTCGTATCCATAGTCTCTTGGTCGAGCTCCAAACTCACCAACCCCAAACCCTGACCACGGTGGGCCATCCAGGGCGGTTGACAGCATCTTGAAGGCCAAAGATCTACGCGTAATAATGTTTGATGCAATGCATTCGTTCATTAAAGCAATACGCTGGCTTAGTGATGCATGAGTACCAGACAGATACGCCTGGAAAAACCTTGGGACCATGTTTCGAGCAGAGTCCAGGTCATTATTATCGGCTTCGTCCTCTGCCATTTGAATAAGAAGCCTGGCGCATCGTTCAAAGGCGTTCGGTTCGTATGCCATCATTTGTAAAAGACGCAGAATACTACGTCGCTGCGGATTGTAGCCCGGTTCCATACCTTTGAAATCAGATGATGAGAGTACGGCCTCAATTCTGTTGAGCAATGCTTCAGGTGCAACCGGTCCGATATACCCAAGTATTCGTAACGAAATATCATTTAACTCGGCTATTCTTCCTAGCATTCCTTCAGGCTGAAGCCAGGCTTCTACAATTTCTTTCGCAACAAGATGGTCATGCAACAACCCCAAGCGATGCGAAAAAGACATTAATAAACGCTCACAACCCGGAGCTTCAAAAGTCGCCCTAAGTTGATCGACGGGAATACTGTCGAGTGCGGATGCTGCCAATCTGTTAGCAATGGCATGAGGTAAGATAGCTCTCCAGTGAGATCTTTTCTGAACGATATGACGTTCCATCAGCTTCGTAACGGCTTTAAATAACTGGGTTCTGGAATACCCAAAGAGCGCCCCTAATATTTCCAGTTCGTCGGTAGCAGCATCTGTACTAGATACCGAGAATGAATATACCAGTGACAATATTTCAGCTTGCTCCCGTAAATTACCATCAGGATGATTACGCTGTTCAAACAAGCGATTAAATAACTGCGCATCAGAAAGTAGAGCCAAACTCTCGCCTTCCTCCCCTCTCTCAGCTATAGCCAAAGCAACTCTTGCATTCCCATCTGCAAACTCAGCAATACGACGGGCATTATTCTGACCAATAGAAGGAAAGCGACGGATAAGAAGTTGCTCTGCCACCTCTGGACCATCTGTCTCAATATGGATGACCTCGGTTGTCTGTGGTTTGTCATCCCTAATGTCGTACTCGATTGTGATGAGGCTTACTTCTTTTCCTGTGGCTGATACCTTGCTGGCAAGCGAAGCATGGAGTTCTGATGGACAATTATCAAGGATCATAATTGCTCGTCGGTCCTCAGCGATAAGCTTATCAAGCATTGCTGTAGCCGACGGTACTGGCTCAGAGCCAGTATCAACATAAATAGCTACTGTCCGGTCAAGCGCATCTGTTCCAACAGTTTCATCAAAGAGCGCCTGAACGATCCGAGTTTTCCCGACACCAGACAATCCTGTAATACGAACTGCCTTATTCGTCGAACGAATAAGGGCTCGCATTGGGCTAATTGCTTCATCAATTTTAAGTTTTTGCCCCTTTCCCGACGGTAAAGTAATGGTTACACCTGGGGCTGAGATTAAAGTGTCTGTAACACCTTGGGGTGGATTGCTCCAGGCTCCATAGGGTTGCCAACCGGAATACCCTTGCCCAAGCTTCCCTTTTACCCACAGCATGACTGATGAATGTTGGCGTAGCCATTGAATGAGTTTGGAACGGTCGTAGAAATCGAGATGAAGATTGCTTTTGTTAGGATCATCTTTTACTGCATCCCTCATCGCTTTGAGACGATCCGCCTTTCCTGACGGCGAGCAATCATCACCCAGGCTGACAATGATGTAGCTACCTTGCTTTCTGGCTTGTTCAGAGATTATGGGTGAAAGCGCGTTGCCGGTGCCCATTTCCTTCTCAATTGTAGCCTTTGGCATTTTATGTTTCTTTGCCTGAAAGACCGTATTAGGCCTTATAAGAAAGCCTGGTTTCAGTTGATCAACTGGAACCTGAACATGGATATCAATTCCTCCGTCAGGGGCTGTAATTGAGCCAGACCAATTTACACATGCAGGGCTATGACCATGTATTGCCACTTCAGCTTCTGCTAGCCGAGCTATCAGCTCTTCTAGCTGAGTATCGGAGAGCCGAAGTAATTCATCCTTTTCAATGTCAAAGATTGCCACGCATTCACCTTAGTAAAAATTTTTTGCCCTGGTTCTTACACTATGTATACATATTCATGCGCCCCGAACTCTTAAGAGCAAGCAAGCGCTGTTTAAGTTTTTTTGCTTTGCCAGGATGGAATCTGGCCAATAAATGAACTAGTCCCAATGTTTGTGCATAAGGGCCCTTATCGAACTCGAGAATTTCGCCCCTAAGAATGGCTTGCTCCAAATGATGGACTGCCGATCGTATCTGACTTTGCTTGGCGGAAGAGAGACCAGGTTTTGAATTCACCGAAAGCTTGGTAACCTCCATCCGTTGCCCAGATGTTCTGATTTCATGTTTAGCTCGTTTAGGCTGGTAACCGTGCCTGGAAAGCATGCCATAAATCGAGGCTATCACATTCGTTTTAGTTGGTTTATCAAGAAAGTTTACTGACGAGACGGCGATATCATCAACGTATCGGGAATAAATTATTCCTCTTGCTCGTAAACTGGCTTGCAGTGCCGGTTCATGTTTCCAAAACGCCAAGTTAGCCAGAAATGAACTAGTGATGGCACCCTGAGGTAGCTCCCCTTGTCGGGTCGTCAGCTTGGTTAAACATTCAGCTACTTCATTATCGAAGCCAAAGAAATGTTGCCATATGTTATGCACTATTGTGTCTGAAGTTGACGGGAAAAAACGCGTGATATCTTCATTAATAACAATCGTAGAACCAGCGTGTAAAGTTGCATTGGTTTTATAATCACAACCTTTCAGACTACCTGTCAAATATGCTGGATAAACAACGTAATCAAGAATATTGCGCCTGATATTGCGTTGTACTTTTTTTAGAGGTGCATATGCATCCCAAGTCTGGCGCGTACTTCCGTCAGGCTTAGTGATCGTGCTGGCGAGACGGTACATATGGTCCGCACGATTGGCTAGATTAAGTAGTTCGATATGAGAGATGTTCAGCGCTTTTGATAGCGCTGTCATACTGCTGATGCGTCGTTTGCTATAGAAGGGGGAGTCAGACGGAGTGTGAATCATTAAGCAGCTCCAACGCAGTACGCGCAAGTTCTCCCTGGAGTCCTTTATCAATACCGTTAAGATCACCGGCCTCTGCTGCAATAAAGAAAATAATGCTGACAGGAATGTTGAGAGCAGAAGCAATGCTGTTAAGGGTTGAAAGCGTCGGATCTCGCTTATTGTTTTCGAGCATGGAAAGATAAGAAACAGAACATTCTGCCTTCAGAGCTAAATCCGTCTGTGATATTCCCCTTCTGGTTCGGCATAACTTGATAGCCTGTCCGATATTCATAATTAACTCCGCAAATAAATATTGGGCCTGCTGCGTCTTGGCTCTGTTGCATTATTTCATCCAATCATCAATGTTTGTGATCAAACGAACTACAACGTCAATAATACGCAGTGCCCGGAAGACGATATCGTCAAACCGGAACCCGCTTCTTACCGGGCTGTCAAGATGTATGCGTAACTGACGCAATACATCTTCCAGCTCTGCCAGAGCGCCAGCATCGAGTTGGCTGCAGTGAGCATCGCGCAGCTTTTCAAGCGTTGCGATGGTGTTCTTTAAAGTATCGTGATTCATGTTGCTCTCCTTTGAATCGGCAAAACGCCGAAGCCCCGTAACAAGGCGATGGCCGAAAGGAGCCAACCCGATGCGCAAGCCCAACACCAGTCTTCGCGACGATGAAGCCCCGTTAATTCCGATAGTGCAGTTGCCTAGTAGTCGCGTATCGCGACTGGCTACAAATCACCATCATGACGAACGTGCTTCAGACTGACCGATGACGCTAGTCTGCCCGTCAAAATCTCCAACACCGGATGAAGGAGCGGCCTGATAAGCAGGCAATTACGCTAGACCTTCGCTGTTACGATGAGAACAATCATTTTAAAGAACACAGCTCAGGCGGAACGCCTGACCTGTGATAAGTAAAGCATTCCTTTCGGTATTTGGCAATAGAATTTTACTGTCAGTGAAATTCTATTGCCTAATCAGTACACCTTTTATCTGCGGCTTCATGTTGAGTAGACAGAACCGCTATACTGGTTTGCGTTTGCAGCAGGTCCCCTTCAGTTTGCTAACGTAATAAGTTGAACTTGTGCAGACAAGGCTCGCACGGGCTTTAACTTGCTCTGTCTGTGAACCAGTGAAGCTTCTAACAATAGGTCGATTGATACATGCATTTTGGGAGATGGTGTGCGATGAGTAAGCTGTTGTTCCGTCTGGCGGCATGGCGTGCTCGCCGTCGCGCGAAGCCTAATGCTGATATGGTAAGGAACGAACAGCCGGACGGAGGGATTGGGGCTGAAGCGCCGATTCGGACAGCATCCGAAGATCGCCTTAGAAGGTCCGGATTCGCGGCTCGTATAGCCGATGTTCTTTCGGAGCTTAGTTTGCGCGAAGGCCGAGTGTTCGCTATTCGTGGGGGATGGGGCTTCGGCAAATCATCACTGAAAAACCTTATCACCGAACGGCTCGATGCCAAGAGCAGTGGAGCGGACTGGCTCGACTTTAACCCATGGCAATGGGGAGACGGCGATGCAATCGCCCGCGCGCTATTTGGCCAGATAGCAGATCGATTGGGAGGCGAGCATTCGAAGGCTGCACTCGATCGTGCCGAAGCACTGCGACGCTACGGAGCGATCCTTACCGGGGTCAGTAAGCCTCTTAAAGAGGCTGGGAGTTCAGGCCTTCTAATCTCGACGGTGCTAACAAATGCTTCGGTTATAGCGATCGCGTCGGCTATTGGATATGACCTTCCGACAGTTGCAAAGGTTGCGGCTGTTCTTGCCTTTCTCTCGGTCGGAGTACCTCTTCTCGGACGCGTACTATCGTATCTCGGGCGTGACCATAGCGGCGAGTCTCTCGACAAGGTACGCAGAGCACTTGAGGTTCGTCTTCGCGAACTTGACCGGCCGCTGGTTGTCTTCGTCGACGACATTGACCGGCTCGAGCCTGAGCAGATTAGGATGCTGCTTCGGCAGGTAAAGGCGAATGCTAATCTACCGAATATTGTTTTTGTGCTCCTGTTCCAGCCCAGTATCGTAGAGCGAGCGCTAGATCCGGTTGCCGACAACGACGGTCGAGCCTTCCTTGAAAAGATCGTGCAGGCTAACTTTGATTTACCAGCCGTACCGACATCTTTCGTGCATCGTATGTTCGAGGAAGAACTCTCTGAAATAGCGGGCCCATACGCGACTGAGGCCAACGGGTTCTCTCAGAGACGCTGGGGTAACGCTTGCATTGGCTGCATCCAGCCCCTGCTTCGCAACATGCGTGATGCACGTCGTCTCATCTCGTCTATTGCTGTACACATGCCACTGCATGTGGTCGGCAACGTATTCGAGGTGAACATTGTAGATTTCTTGCTTCTGGAAACACTCCGGGTCTTCGAACCAGACCTCCACGATGCACTGTTCCGTGAGAGAGGATTGGTTCTCCAGGAAGGGCGCTTCTTCCGTGATGGCCGTCGGGAGGTGGACCAAACAGCAGCTAAGGAACTTCTTGAGATCGTCTCAGAAGAGCGCCGTAATATCATTCGTGATGCGCTTAAAGACTTATTTCCTCCCCTTGAATGGGCATATGGGGGGACGAACCATGCAGACGGTTTCCATCGCCGGTGGTTGATGGAGAAAAGAGTATGTACTTCGCGCTACTTCCCACGTTACTTTGAACTTCAAACGTCGGTTGGAGAAATGTCTGAGCGCCGTTTCGTTGATTTTCTCGATGCAACAGCGACAGAGGACGAGCTCCTTGCTGCAATCGCAGCCGTCGAAGCTGACGGGCTGCTGAATTCGCTCGTTGCGAGGCTCGACGAATCCGTCGATCGATTACCGTCCGAGAACGCAGCTGTTCTACTCCCTGGAATGTTCAGAATCGCTGAAAAATTAGCAGGCACGAACATTGGCACTTTCAATTCGTCATATATGGCAGCGTGGCGAGCGACAAATTGGTACCTGAAGGGGATTCCTGAAGATGTTCGAGGCAGTTTGGCTCTTGAAGCACTCCGTAAAACTGAAGCACTATCCGTTGCTTCAATCCTGATCCATCTTAGCGATCCCAACGATCGGGATGAGGGCGAGAGTAGAGCCTTCGAGCCAGCGTTAGATCTCAACACCGTTGGGGCAATGAAAGCTGAATGGTTGCGGTTAATAAGGAGCCGCGCAGCAGACGGCGATGCGCTGATTGCTGAACCGGATCTCATATCACTGCTCTATCGCTGGAAAAACTATACAGATTCAATGGACGAACCTCGAGAGTGGGTGAGGAAAGCCATTCAAACCAACCAAGGCTTTGCAACTATGGTCACACGCCTGATGAGCCGAGGTACGACCCATACTTACGGTGATCGCGTCTCCACTCAGCACAACAGTTTCAATAAAGAGACAATTGACGACTTTATTGGCATTGATGTGGCGAAGGCTAAGTGTGATGCGATTAATCCCGCCCAGTTCCCTGAGCATGAAGAGGCTCTGAGAACTCTGCTTAGATATCTCGAAAAGTGGCTCGGATTGAGGACAAACGACATTTCCGATTTCTAGTAGGAAGTTGCTGCTGACATCAAAATTTCAATTTGAGTATTAAACGCAACTGAGAATTAAGCCTAAACATGGGCTGGCAAAAGTATAGCGGTATTAGGCGCGCTATTTAGCTGAGTATCAGAGAGTCGAAGTAATTCGTCTTTTTCTATGTCAAAGATTGCCACGCCTCACCTTAGTGAAAATTTATGTCATGGTTCAAAAACTATGGGCAATTATTAGTTCGTTCATCGCTCTTAAGAGCAAGTAAGTGTTGTCTTAGTTTTTTCGCTATGCTGGGCCCAGCCAATAAATGAACCTAGCTCAATGTTTGTATAAAAGGGGCTTTATCGAACTCGATTATTTCGCCCCTTTGAAAGGGTAACTCCGAGCATAGCTATATCATGGCATACTCAGTATAAAGGCATACTACACCCCTAGAATTTATCCCGAACTGAGTGTGCACGGCACCCTAAAAAAACATAAAATTCGCCATTAAAACAGACCTTTTGTCATGGATGTTAAAGCCCGTGTACGGTGTCCTCCTCATCATGCCGACGGCTTAAATTTGGGCATGTAAGAAAACCTGGCCACGGTGCTTTTCCTCCAAACAAATTCTCCATTCGTTTATTGCTAGGCTTCTGGAAACGGGAATTCAGCTTCGACAAAACAATAGGCCAGTATTGCAGAAAAATATCACTGCTATCAGTATGTTCATGCCCGATTGTCAAAAATCTTTCGTCGACGACTTGCAAAAATATAACTGAATTACACCAGAAAGATTCTGCGGTGGACGCCTGCTGCATCAATTTGAACCAGTGAAGCGTCCATAAATGACGCTGATAGGAGTCACTGGCGCTTTTGAAGGATTTTTGGAGAAGACCCGAACACGTATTTGCCTTAAGCGTGTTGTCCGAAAGTTCATTCTGACCTAAATACCCCGCCATCATGATGCCCCTGGCTTTGAGCACAGGCCAGGATGATTTACAACACTTCCGAGTGTATTGCAGTAATTTTTCACTCTGCTGACAGAACAGGGCTGCCCAAACTTCATGGGCAAGCCGATTGTTATTTTCCGCTAGAGCTAATCGACGCCAGCGCAATGCCTCAATCTCAGGGCTGTCGAACGAAGACCAGACCGCAACAGCACAAAGATCAAGTTCGGCCTCGGTAAACACAACGCGACAGAAAGGAACAACGTGCTCAAGGCGTTCAAAAAGACGAACTGACACTTCTGGATGCTGAGCCGAGATGGCCTGTGCAAGTGTTAGTCCTATATGTCTGACCTGGTGGAGAACATCCACATTTTTGTTTTCAAGGAATAGGTTTGCCCATGCAAGTGAACGCTCAGGTTCAGCCCTCACCAGAGCTGCAATGTCGTCAGGATAATAATGGTTAGTCAGATCAGATAGATTTAATTTGGTAAGTATGTCTTTGATGTCATGATAATTATGTTGAATACGTTGCTGTTGCTTTTCGAAGTTATCCATCTCCTGAAGTGCCATTAGTGATCTCATGTCCTCACCATCCTCTCGCTTAGGAACGGCAACCTCACTAAGATGGTGAAATGTATAAGCCCTATCATCTGTCGACCTCAGAAACAGTTTAAGCTGCAGGGTCCCCACATCAACTGTCTGCTGAAAGGCATTATTCAAGAGTACGTCAAAATACTGCGCAGCATCTCTAGCAATTTCTCCGTTATAAATGCCTGCCAATTGAGCAATATGGAAATAGGTTAAGTGCGTTTTCCCTTCTTCCCAACTGATGATGTTTTGATTAATTGCCTTGAGCAGCAAGGCTGAGAAGTGCCACTGCTCGTACTGATGTGATGATGTGATTGATTCAGACATCACGATCTCGGCACCGCAACGTAACGCAATCGGGTCATTCACGTTTATCAGCATCTTCAGCGTAAGATGTCGGACGCTTTGCGATGTACTACTGAGCAGTTGCGGAAGGGCATTTACTAGGCTCGCAGGTAACGGGCCAGTCTTAGGATGAAACAGTAACGATGTTAGCTGCTCATCCGTATCGCCATTAGCTAACGCCGCAAGTACGTTCTTTTCAGTATCCTGCCAGTCCAGTGTTTTTAAGCTGTCACTGAGCGACATAATAAGTTTATCTCCATAGCGGAGTGTCCTTAAAACGGAGATTTGTTCATTAGCACTCAATTGATGAAAAGCCAGAATCAATTGGAACTGCTGCATCAGTTCCGATTCCTCGTCTAGAGATGACCATGCTGACCGGTCGTCTCTGGTGCTGCTGGTCACTCGTCTAACGAGTTTTCTTGCGATATCAGGAGTTATTAATGCCCTATGCGGTAAGAGGGCAAAAATACCCTGTCGTAGTGGGAGGCCGCTTCGGCACAGAATATCTTCAACAAGTTTGAGGTGATTATCGATAGCTATCTGAGGTTGGTAACGGGCAAGAGAGGTGGTTGCCCCCGTAAAGAATGTTTCTTGATAACCGATGCCGAAGGAATTGAAGAGCTTGCTTACATCCAATTTGCTGTGTTTATCTGCCGTTTGGCTGACATTGCTGGATTCTGGATTAGCCGGGTTACAGGGGTCAGCTTCACACCATGATTCATTGATATGCCAACCTTTGATGTCCGAACTATTGTCACGTAACTGATGTGCAAGCATCTCGGCGAGTTGCGCATCGTCAGAATTACCTGTCGCCATCAAAAGATTAATAGCTGTCCATTTACCTGTACATGAACTTTTGTTATGTACAAAAAACGTCCATTGTTCCCGCAAGTGGGAACGGACGTTTTGCCAGTCAATTGAGTTAAACGCGATCAAGTCGCGGAATGTCTGCCAGGGAGCGCCATAATCCTGATTTATATTAGAAGCAAAATTCCATTTAACTAACGCATTAATATGCGGCATTAAAGCCTTTCCTGCAAAAAGCTTCATTGCTAGTGAATGCAGTGCCGATAAACTATCTGTGTCTTTTAAGACTAATGTTCTGAATATTTCTTTTTCTTCAGCTGACAATAGGACAATTTTATGCTCACTTTCTTTTTGTCGTTTTTCACTTTCAGCCTGTATGTCAGCATCACGCTGAACGACCCCCACTGACCATCGAGGGATTAGAGTTGGACTCCATACAAGCCAGTTATTAGCTGCTGTCAGAATTTTTTCCGCAGATGAGGTGTGTCGGGAGGCGTGCAGGAGCGCATCTTCAATCCAATAATGCTGTGGGAGATTGATATCACGTAGTGCATGATGTTCACAGGCATTGATGAATATTTCAGGCCGACGTCGCGCTAGAGCCATAAATGCAGGGGTAAGTAGCGCGTCGGGATTTTGCAGTCCGGCAAAACTAACTAGTATGGCAACGCCGCTTGCAACAGGATACTGCCTTTCCAGGCTGGCAATGGTGAGGGCTGCAAAGAGAGTATCCGACGTCTTATCAAGCGCGATGATGGGCTCGACGACGGAGGCCATTACCTCATCAAGATCTTTATGATTTCTGGCTGCTTTATTGACAATATCAAGGATAGCCATCCCAAGAGCTAGGCTAAGTCCTTCAGGATGAATACGATAGCGCGTTGTGTCTTCAGGCAAGGGGGTAAAAAAACGCCCGTCAATAACCGCCTGCAACCCTCCCTCAAAAACACTGTTAAGTTCAGCATTGAAAATATCAATATCTTCATTGTCTTTGATTTCGATCCGCTCAAGCACTTCCTGTCCGAACGAGCGCAGCTTATTACTGAATAGCTCTGCAGAGAGTTCATAGCTTTCTCGTTGGCTGACTTTAATGTGCTCAAACAACATCAACGATACACTTAGCTCTGCTAAATCATGCAATTGTTCTGCACTAAATAGTTCTAATGCAATTCCAAGCATGCGTGGATTAAGCAGGCTGGTTGCTACGCTCTCACTAAGTTTTCTTCCTGCAATGCTGATATGGCGTAAAGCGAGTATTGAGTCTCGTTCTTCTGCCGACCATTCCGGGACTGGCCTTTTTATAATGGGTGTTGCCAGTCTGGATTCAACATTTTGAGTAAAATAATGCTTTCTGGACGTCACGATCAGCTTGCCACCCAGACCCTGAAGAAATTCACTCAGCCTGTCGATGAAATGTGCCCAGCGGATCGCTGGACGTTGGTTTATACCGTCAAGTATGACAATAAATCCACATGCGGGGCGTTTTGTGCTATCGGACCAAGTCCTGAATTGTTCCTGCCAGAATTTGGTGTGAAGTGATAGATCTCCCTGACAACTATGACACAGGGCGTTAACGACGACAGCAGAGATATCATTACAAGGTTCCTCTATGTCTTCGGCCCTAATAAACGCTGTAAGTGGCTTTACAGAAACGGACAGCCAGTATTGTGCTACCAGCCATGACTTACCATTACCCTCTGCTCCCGTTACGACGATTACTCCGCCCTCAGGTAAGGTTGATAGTTCGTCGGAAAATTGCTTCATGAGCGCAGTGCGTGTAAGTACGAACCCTGAGGCACCCGGACATAGCACTTGCCCAAGTCTTGTTTTTGAGCGGATTTTATTTGACAGTGTCTCCTTCAACCATTGTTCATTAACAGAGCAAAGTTGCTGAACCGAGAACATTTGTTCTGGAAAAAGCCGTTGTTTTAATTCTTCGAAACGTTCATGCATTGTTTGAGATTGCATTCTCATCAAGTTGCCCAACTCCGGATCTTTAAGTCCGCTGAGCGTGCCTTCCGTAATGGCCGTGACAGCTTGATATATAATATCTTTTGCTCTGTTTTCAGTTTCCCCTGTTTTAGCTACGTAGCTTTCAATTAATACCTGCTCACTCTCAAAGGGATTTATGTTTCCAGTTAATTTTTGTACTGCAAGGTTTTTGAGGTGTTCCTGAACCTCAGCGACATTAAGCCACTCCTTAACGTGAGGCATTGCAAATGTTTCCGTGGCTACAATCTTACTCTCCAGTAGTAAAACCCAACGCTTCCAGTTCGGCTGTAATGCTGAAGGTTCTACGCCAAGATGTACCAGTGTTACTTCCATGACACTGTAGAGTGAATGTTTTTCTTGTTCTGGGTGCATCAGAGCCTTCCGCTCTGCTAACGGACGTTGTATTCGGGTCCAGATGCCTTTGCAAATTGACAAAAAGGGGCGAATTAAAATGGAATACTTCACGTCCTTATGCTCCAAAGATAAATAAAGGTCACTGTATAGATGGCGATACTAGCTTCTAAAGTACACCGAATCTGTCGGGGAAATGCGCGCTTCATGAGGTTCAAGTTGTCGTGTCATCTCATCGTTTATGTGCTGAATATTTTTTCTATCGTTGGTTGATACAAAATCACATATGCCATTGAACAAAAAATGAAATAGAAAAGGTATCATATCACTATGCTGAGTTCATTTTTCAATCACAACTGCCCTTTAGGGCCATGCTCACTTGTCACATATTAGACGGAAATATGGATTTTTATCTAGAGGAGCCCAAATGCTTGGGCTATCTTGGTTCACATAAGTCACCCAACCAACCGCATTCCCCTTGTCCCACCTTCAATCATACTTCCATTATCTGCAACTTTCACAAAGTCAGCCCACCACTGCATCATCGGGCGTCGTTGCTCAAGATAGTCGCTGCGGTTGTAAGCGCGACGTACTTCATTTTTGTCTACATGAGCCAGTGCTGCTTCAATGACATCAGGCGGGAATCCTTCCTCATTGAGTGCCGTACTAGCGATAGAGCGTAAACCGTGTGATACGAGTACGCCTCCTAATCCAGCACGCTTAAGTGCGGCATTAACTGTTTGGCTGTTCATTGGCTGGGTTGGTTTGATGCGACTGGGAAAGATAAACTCTCGGCCACCACTGAGTGACTTCATCATTTCCAGAATAGAAAGAGCCTCATCGGAAAGTGGAACCGTATGGTCCCGGTTCATCTTCATTCGAGCTGCAGGAATTTTCCATTCGCTAGCATTGAAATCGATCTCATCCCATCGAGCCTCAGCAGCTTCGGCAGGGCGGGTGATGGTGAGAAGTTGCCACATGAACAGGCATCTTGTGGACATGCTGATACTTGCCGTACGCATGGTCTGCATTAGCTGCGGAAGTTGATCCGGCCGGATGCTTGGCATGTTTTTCTTTTGCGGTTTCTCAAAAGCTTTTCCGATGTTTACACTAGGAACAGCATCAATCAGGCCTGTGTTCTGCGCATAAATCATGACTTCGTTAATACGCTGACAAAGGCGGCGAACAGTCTCTAATGCACCTCTGGCCTGAACCGGCTGTACTGCTTTAACCAGAGTATGAGCCTTAATCTCAGTGACACTGATATCACCGATTGCCGGGAAAACATCTCTCTCAAGCGAGCGCCAGATATCGTCGGCATAGTCCTCTGTTATGCTGGCTTTCTTTACATTCCACCAACGCTCGGCAACTACCAAGAAGGTGTTGGTTTTGGCCTCTTGAGAATTCCTCACCTGTTCTTTCTGATGTTCCTGAGGATCAATATCTTTTGCCAATAAAACTCGAGATTCGGCTCTGAGTTTACGTGCATCAGAAAGTGAGACGGCAGGGTAGGCACCGAAGCTCTGCTTGGTTCGCTGCTTTGTCAGAGGTCGATAATAACGGAACTGCCAGAGCTTACTACCACTGGACTTGATTAACAGAGTAAGCCCGTCACCATCATACAGCTGGTAATCGGCATCTTTAGGTTTGGCGGCTTTGATTTCCGTATCGGTTAACGGCTTGGTTTTTCTTGCCATGGGGAGTCTCCATGCGTTTAGGCCCAACGAAAACAATAGAGCTTTTCGTTGGGCCTATCAATGGGCCTAAAAGGTTCGGATTTAATTAGTTCTCTTCAGACTTCGCAGGACAAATCGAAGGCACAAAAAAGCCCGCAGGGCTTGCGCCGTGCGGGCTCTTAGGACTTCATCGGATGACTCTGGTAATCACCGATGGAGAATTTTGGTGGAGCTGGCGGGAGTTGAACCCGCGTCCGAAATTTCTACATACCATTTTTACTATAGAAAAAACAATGATTTGTTAATAAAATCAGCAGGTTGTTTTTACTTGGTATAATCTCATTTTATGCGTTTTTAGTTTTCTGTCGCCATCTTGCCGCCATTCTGTTGGAGATCTTTTCTCGTCACTGTCGTGATAGTAGTATCAGAGTTTATGTTTCTTCATTATTTTTACTTGATCGGTTTCGCCAGCGATTTTTTCAAAATCTTGGAATAGTGCTGGAGCGTCATTATTAACAATGTTATATAATTTTTCAGATACAGTTCTCATTTCGTAATCTCCTTCTATTGCACCTCGCATTTCAAAGAAATGACGTAGTGCCCGAGCATTAGCGGTAACGATTATTTTAGTCTCTGTTGCATTCGGTAAAATTGAGCGTGATGCACTTCTAAGAGCACGCATTTTCTCTTTTCGACTATCATACAGTTCGCTTTCTTCTATGGCCTTTAGCGATCTTTTATAAAATTCTAGACTACTTTCAATATGTTCACACCATGACTGAAATAAAGCTGCATCATTTTTTACTTCAATCGGAACAACGAATTCTGCCTCAGACTCATCATGATATTGCTGTGATAATTGACTATATGAAAATCCTACTCTGTGCCTAACTAACTGATGAGTAAATGCTCTCGAAACACCTGATATTAAAAATGTCCAATTAAGATGTTCTAATACACTTTCATGCCCTTGGGATATCAAATTAAATATATATTGGTTTGTGTCCCTAGGAGATTGTTTACTCTCTCCAAACGACATGTAGCAAAGTCTACCGGCCGCTTCAACAAGATGCTCAGAGTTACTCCCTTGTCCTCTGCGTACCCATTGCATACCTTGTTTAGCTAAAAAATCATCAAACACCCCATCTTCGAATGATGGATGGGATAGGCAATTAATTGATAATTCAGATATTTTTATCATTTATTATTCCCTTGCTGATTTTGGTCTTTATGAATTGTATCATTTGCTCCCGGTAATCGTGAAATTTGATCGTTAAACCTTGATGTTAAAGTTTTTAGGTTATTAATTTCTTTTTCCTGTTGCGAAATGATCACTTGTAAGTCTTTTGTTTTATCGAAGCTATTAGAAATTGTTTGAAAAAGAAGAGGGATGGCGATACTTATCACTGAAATCATGACTGCAACAATTGTGAGCAAGCCGAATGTCCACTTTCTAAGTATTTTTGTAATTTCTGAAGGGATTCTCGACTCTAATCCTGCAAAGTCCTTACCCATTCTATCCAACTGCTCATCATCTAATTTTGTAACTATTTTACCTTGATACCCCGCAGTCAATGTAGTTGTTTTGAAGAGAAGCATTTTTGCTACTGCAGAATTTTCACTTATTTGGAAAGGTTCTTTAGACATATTGACTAAATAAACTGATATTATACCTTTATAACCAGGGTCAATATGCCCAGGATTCGTCATCACAATCCCGTTCTTAGAAAGGGTATTTCTGGGGAAAACAATACCACCTAAGTCATTGGCAAGTTTAAAATTTTCGTTTAACTCAAGAATTACAGTTTCACCCGGTTGAAGAAGGTGACTTTTTCTGGTTTTATTATTGTTTTTACAGTCAGGTATATGGATTTTTTTGACCGAAAGATCAATGCTTGAGGATTGAACTTTGTAGGCATTTTTTGCTACAGAAGCTGGATCGAATACCCTTCCATTTTGTATCTCTATATTTAAATCATGTTCTGAAAGCATTATATTTCCTTTTTCTATTTAGTCATAATTTCAGGTTGGATAATGGGTTTTTTGTAACTGCATCCTCCAAATGCTCTGGTGCGAAATGCGCGTAAATCATGGTCATTTTTATATCGGCATGGCCCAAGATATCGCGTAGGACAAGGATATTTCCGCCATTCATCATAAAGTGGCTGGCGAATGTGTGACGCAGGACGTGGGTGCATTGGCCCTCTGGCAAATGAATACCGGCTCGCTTTACAGCACGTTCAAAAGCTTTCCTGCATGGAGTAAATAACTTCCCTCTGTTTTGGGGAAGTTCGTTATACAGTTCCTGAGATATGGGGACAGTTCGGTTTCTTTTACCTTTTGTCTTGGTATAGGTAATCCGGTATTTAGTTAACTGGTGTCCCTGCAGGTTTTCAGCTTCACTCCAGCGTGCCCCGGTTGCCAGGCAGATTTTTGCAATCATCAGCAGGCTGGAACTTTGAGAGTCAGCGCACGCATCAAGCAGACGTTTGATTTCTTCTAGGGCCAGAAACGCCAGTTCACCTTCTGCTATTTTAAAAGTTGGCAGCCCGGCGAGCGGGTTGGGGGCTGACCAGTGGCCTAGTTTTTTCAGCGTACCAAAGACTGATGACAGGTTGCGTTGCTCAAGGTTTACCGTTCGGGGCTTAACTGGTGACATAAGCGCGCCATCTTCATTCCGCACTTCACCTTTTAAACGTGCTTCACGATATTTTGTAAAGTCACCGGCTGTCAGTTCGGAAGCGACGGGATCGCCCAGCCCATTGCAGATAATATTCAGTTTAGCCATTAGGCGCTTAGGGTCTGCGAGCGTCTGGCCGTAAAGGGAGTGCCATTGCTCAATCAGTTCAGACAAACGCCGCCGATCTTCCTTTTCTCCCAGCCACGGCTTTTTGTTCACTTCATCCATGGTGAAGTTTTCAAATGCTACAGCCTCGCCCTTTGTCGCAAATTGCTTGCGGACACGCTTGCCGTCACGCCCGTTAGGGTAACACTCGCACAACCATTTTCCGTTCGGCTGTTTTCTGATGGTCATATCAAAGGCTCTTGATGATTTTCAATGCGCGGCCAACAACCTCGATATCATCCAGGCTGCACTCAAACGAAGAATCATCTTGATGCACAACTAATCTGTTTCCCGGAAGACGAGTTAGCTTAACAATGCTTTTTATCCCGTCGATATCGACCAACCACATCCCATTCACTGGTGGTGTCTGGTTACGGTCAACTAAATATGAATCGCCATTAGTATTTACAAGAAGCAGCTCGCTTGAGTCAGGGGGAAGTAGGCTGCTATCAATGATGGCCTTCCCGGCTTCAACCAACGAACCTCCTATAAGGCTAGCTTTGTCGATCTCTGGCGATACAAGCTCAGAAAGAGGTTTTACCTTGCTGGAGTTCACGAAATTGATACTTTTTTTATCATCAATTTTTGTTCCTGGTTCGCCTTGTCCTGTAGTTAGCCAGAGTAAAGAAACTCCTGTTTCAAGGGCGCATTGAATCACCCATTCTGCAGGGAAGCTGTCTCTTAAGTATCTGTTTGCCATGGTGCTTTTAGATGCGCCTAGGTGATCGCATAGCTGCTGTCTGGACTTGAAATCATAGGCAGCCATCAACCTATGGATAGCCTCTCTACCTCCTGTATTCTCGCCAGCCTTCACCTGTATCATTTTTTAATCCTATTGACGTATCAAATATTGGATCGTAGTATCTCGTTTGTTCAAATATTGAATCACATAAAACAAGATAAAACGACATAAACCAAACCTTAACTGAGAGATACTGCACTATGAGCACAGATATTTCAATTCGTGTACCAAAAGAGATGGCTACGCCTGCGGAATTCGCCGAATGGGAAGGCATTTCCCGCGGCTCTGTTTATCAAAAAATTCACCATGGTCAGCTTGCTAAATACATGGTTAAGAAAGAAAAAAATAAGGGTCGTGTAAGCCTGCGGTACCTGATGTACAAAACCGATCAGGTTCGTGAGTCCCTTGGTCATTCCAACTTCCGCGTTGTTGTTGGTCAGTAAGTTCAATTATGAGAACTTTCTAAGAGGCTCACATGTTTGATTATAAGATTTCCAAACATCCACACTTTGAAGAGGCCTGCCGGGCTTTCGCACTGCGTCACAACATGGCGAAGCTGGCAGAACGCGCGGGAATGAATGTCCAGACGCTGCGCAACAAGCTGAACCCGGACCAGCCGCATCAGCTCACACCGCCTGAAATCTGGCTGCTTACCGATCTCACTGAGGACTCCACCCTGGTTGACGGCTTCCTGGCACAGATTCACTGCCTGCCATGCGTACCGATGAACGAAGTGGCAAAAGAGAAGCTGCCGCACTACGTCATGAGCGCCACCGCTGAGATAGGGCGCGTTGCTGCCGGTGCTGTTACTGGCGATGTGAAAACCACTGCCGGACGCCGAGATGTGATCAGCAGCATTAACTCAGTGACTCGCCTGATGGCACTGGCTGCCGTTTCCATGCAGGCCCGCCTGCAGGCCAACCCCGCGATGGCAAGTGCGGTGGACACCGTAACGGGCCTTGGCGCTTCGTTCGGCATCATCTGAGGTGATTATGCTGACTAAAGAACCGTCATTCGCATCGCTTTTAGTTAAACAAAGCCAGGGTATGCACTGCGGCCATGGCTGGATTATTGGGAAAGATGGCAAGCGCTGGCACCCGTCCCGCTCTCAAGATGAACTGCTGGCAGGGCTGACCACTACCAAACGGGGGAAACCATGGCTATTGAAGGCGCTGCGGCGACTGTTCCATTAAGCCCGGGTCAACGTATGGAAGGGCTGAACCGAATAGCGGAATTAAGGGCAAATGTGTTTGGTCTGAATATCGAGCCAGAGCTTGAAAGGTTTATTAAAGATATGCGCGACCGCCGCGATATAAACCATAAGCAAAATGAACGCGCACTGGCAGCCATATTCTTTATGGCAAAAATTCCGGCAGAACGTCACGGCGTCAATATTAGTGATCTGACTACTGACGAAAAGCGGGAACTGGTTAAAGCAATGAATCATTTTCGTGCAGTGGTGAGCTTATTTCCCAAACGGCTAACCATGCCGAATTAACCCACAACAGAAATTAATGGCGTAAACCCGCCGGGCATTCTTTTGCCCAAATTCAGGAGAAAGAACAATGCAGAACGAATTACCAAAAATGTTTGTACCAGAAACCGACCAGCTTATGGCGGTGATTGATATTGCCAAACGTGAGGAGCGCAAAGGACGCGCACTCGCAGTTTCAATCCGTCTTGAGGCGCTGGCAACCCATATAACCAACAAAGGGTTAAACGGTATTGAAGCGGCTGAACTGCTGCGCCGCGAAGCAACCCGCTACGAAAACGAATCACAGGAGCTGCACTAATGGCTGACTCTATGGACCTCGTACAGCAGCGCGTTGAAGAACAGCTGCAGCGCCACATTCATACCGCGCGCAACAGGGCGCCGGGCATTTCCCGTGTGCTTTGCATCGAGTGCGATGCACCGATCCCTCCAGCGCGCCGCCGTGCCCTTCCGGGCGTGCAGTGCTGCGTAACATGTCAGGAAATCGTTGAGCTGAAAGGGAAGCATTACACCCGAGGCGCGGTGTGAGCTTCGGAGCCAGTCACTGATGTCTGAATTAATAAAAGACAAAGGCGGCCCGACCGTGGCCGCTGGGGCTTTCCCATGGAACGGCCCGAAAAAAGCACTAAACCCCTACATGGACCCGGTGGAAGTTGCGCCGGTTTCTGCGCTTTCAAACCTGATCACTCTCTATGCTGCGGATAACGAGCAGGAGCAGCTGCGCCGCGAGGCCCTGAGTAATGAGGTCTGGGAACGCTATTTCTACAATGAATCCCGTGATCCTGTTCAGCGGGAAATGGAGCAGGACCAGCTGATAAGCCGCGCCAAAATGGCCCGCGAACAGCAGCAATTTAATCCCGATCTGGTCATCGTTGCTGACGTGAGCGCCCAACCGGCGCATATCAGTAAGCCGCTGCTTGAACGGATTAAATATTTCGAGGGCCTGGGCAAGCCGAAGGCATATTCCCGCTATCTGCGTGAAACAATCAGGCCGTGCCTTGAACGCCTTGAGCGCGTGCGTACCAGCCAGGTTTCTGCGTCATTCCGTTTTATGGCGAGCCACGACGGGCTGGAGGGCCTGCTGGTCCTGCCAGAAATGAACCAGGAGCAGGTCAAGCGGTTATCTACCCTGGTGGCGGCACACATGAGCATGTGTCTGGGGGCTGCCTGCGGAGAGCTGTTTACGGATGAAGACGTTACGCCGGAAGAGATACGCCGATCATGGGAAAGGGTGGCCGCTGAGGCCATGCGCCTTGATGTTATCCCGCCTGCTTTCGAGCAGCTGCGCCGCAAAAAGCATCGTCGTAAGCCGGTCCCATACGAGCTTATCCCGGGCTCGCTTGCCCGTATGCTTTGCGCGGACTGGTGGTATCGCAAGCTGTGGCAGATGCGCTGTGAATGGCGGGAAGAACAGCTGCGCGCCGTCTGCCTGGTTAACAAAAAGGCCTCCCCGTATGTCAGCTATGAGGCCGTGATCCACAAACGCGAACAGCGCCGCAAATCTCTGGAGTTTTTCCGCTCGCATGAGCTGGTTAACGCCGAAGGTGACACGCTGGATATGGAAGAAGTGGTAAACGCCAGCAGCAGCAATCCGGCGCACCGGCGCAACGAAATGATGGCCTGCGTTAAGGGGCTGGAGCTGATCGCGGAAATGCGTGGCGAATGCGCCGTGTTCTATACCATCACCTGCCCGTCACGCTTTCACGCCACGCTTAACAATGGCAGGCCAAACCCGAAATGGACCAGTGCCACGGTCCGGCAGAGCAGTGATTACCTGGTGAATATGTTCGCCGCCTTCCGTAAGGCGATGCACAAAGCCGGGCTGCGCTGGTATGGCGTCCGCGTTGCTGAACCACACCATGACGGCACCGTGCACTGGCACCTGCTGTGCTTCATGCGCAAAAAAGACCGCAAATCCATCACCGCGCTGCTGCGTAAATTCGCCATTCGTGAGGATCGGGAGGAGCTGGGCACCAATACCGGGCCGCGCTTCAAGTCTGAGCTTATCAACCCGCGCAAGGGCACGCCGACCAGCTATATCGCCAAATACATCAGTAAAAACATCGACGGGCGCGGGCTGGCCCAGGAAATCAGTAAAGAAACGGGCAGATCATTGCGCGATAACGCTGAGAACGTAAACGCCTGGGCTTCGCTGCACCGTGTCCAGCAATTCCGCTTCTTTGGTATCCCTGGCCGCCAGGCGTACCGCGAGCTGCGCCTTTTGGCCGGACAGGCTGCCAGGGTGCAGGGTGACAAGAAGGCAGGCGCGCCGGTACTGGAAAACCCGCGTCTGGATGCTGTGCTGGCCGCAGCTGATGCTGGCTGTTTTGCCACCTACATCATGAAGCAGGGCGGCGTCCTGGTTCCCCGTAAACATCACCTTGTCAGGACTGCCTACGAGCTCAACGAGGAGCCGAGCGCCTACGGCGATCATGGTGTTCGTATTTATGGCATCTGGTCCCCGATCATTGAGGGCCGGATCTGCACTCATGCAGTGAAGTGGAAAATGGTTCGGAAAGCCGTTGACCTTCAGGAGGCGACAGCCGACCAGGGCGCTAGCGCCCCTTGGACTCGTGGCAATAACTGTCCCCCTGTTGAAATTTTGAACCAATCAGGGGGGGGATTACCTGAAACCGGAGAGACAGAGGAACAATTGGACCTTCACGATCTGAGTGCGAAGGAACGTCGGGAGCTGACAGCCAGGCTGAGGCTGGTAAAACCGAAGCGGCGGAAAGGGGACAAACAGGAAATTAACGATCAGCAGCGTCAGCAGCTCGACGCTGAGTTGAGGTCCAGAGGGTTTGAAGCGAGTGAAACAGAGGTGGATCTGCTTTTGCGTGGCGGCAGCATTCCGTCCGGGGCCGGGCTGCGTATTTTCTACCGCAACCAGCGCCTGCAGGAAGATGATAAATGGCGGCAGTGGTATTGAAGTATGTGTTACATATCCCTGCTTAACCTTAGCTAATCCGCTAAAATGGCCCTGGTGATTTGATCTATTGGAATAAACTCATGAATGTAAGGAATTACCTTAACCGTTTTAACGAAAAGCAATCCCCCGCGCGGATTAGCCTGAATTACGACACAGCAATTAACTATGATATGTACGCGGTTTATATTGTTGACCCAGCGACAGGTAATGAGTGCGTTTTTGAAAGCTATGACGGACAGAAGGTCCATGCCCGCTATCGGATGGATGTTAATGGAGAGTTTGATGGCAAGGTAGAACTCGATCCAGATGAACTCACGGCGGAATCATTTTCAGGTATCTATTTTTATCATGCACATCAGGCTGAATTTAAAAATTTACGGCAGCTTAATTTCTGGGAAGTATGGAAGTTTCAGTGGAAAGCAGATCGCGATAATAAGGCGAATGCGCGTGAAAAATACCAATACAGAAAGCAGAAACAGTCTGTAAGGGACAGTATGGATGTTCTGAATGCAGTGATTGAGTTGCATCTTCAGAATGGTGATCCGCTGGGGGTAAATATCATTGCTGTCATGGAGAGAGTGCATAGCCGGTTATGGTTTTCTCATGGCGATAAAGAAAGAATGAAACGTGAAATGAGCCTTTGGCTTAATGCATTCGCTGAAAGTGGTGAACTAAAGAAAGTCGATGAATTTCGTTTTATGCCAGAGGGGCGGGCGCTTATGACTCGTAAGCGTTACATAGATGATGCTACGAAGTATCAAGAGACAACCTCAATTCAAAAACGGATGTTATGGGCAACGTTCTTCTCAGCTTTAGCCGCTGCAGCAAGTGCTTCATCAGTGCTCAAGGAAATTTTTAAATGGTTGTGGCAACTTGGCCAAGCCGCATGGAAACTTGTTTTTTAACTGTTTGTGTTTCTTGCCCCCCCCCATCAGACCTGTCTGATTGAAACTAAAAAAAGGGTTTTACAAATAGAAACCCCTCGTATACTGTATGTATAAACAGTGGATATACATACAGTTATGTGTATCCAGTAGTGGTGATAGGAGGGAAAATGCAGGATTACCTTTTGGAGTCGTTGAAGCTCCAGCGCATTGATTTTTTTATCAAGCTTGTAGCGGCTAGTGAGTGTGATGATGCCGAAAAGCAGCTGGCTCTTCAGTGGGCTTCTGAGTTGACCGATGAGCTGATGGCGAAAATTCGTAGCCATGAATACAGCCGATCAATGGATATTTCCAGTTAGGGGTCCCTATGCGAATTGAGATAATGATCGATAAAGAGCAGAAGATTAGCCAAGCAACCCTAGACGCTCTGGAGTCCGAGCTTTACCGCAACCTGCAGCCTATCTATCCAAAGACAGCTATCCGCATCCGTAAAGGGTCGGCAAACGGCGTTGAGCTGAGTGGCTTAAAGCTTGATGAAGACAAAAAGCGGGTAATGGAAATTATGCAGCAGGTTTGGGAAGACGACAGCTGGCTGCACTAAGGAACGTTGCTGACGTAAGAACTTGATTCTGACGTAAGCAAGGTTGAACAACGAGAGTAGCGAGGCGTTAGCCATGGGTAAAAAAGACAGTAATCACCAGATTATCTATCGGGGCCAGGTGTTGGAACGGTTTACCCCTGGCGGCTGGGTCTTCTTTCAACGTCCAAAGGAGTGCGGCGGAGGTTTTTGGTTAGGTCGCACCTATGAGGACTGCTTCTGGCTTGAGCTGGAATTTCCCGTTTCGCTATATGACGGCCTGGGGTTTTTGATGGAAGTCACCATGGTAGAGCAGCGCAGTGATGAATTTGACGCGAATTATTTCCTGTTTGATTAAATTCGCTGTGGTGCATGTCTATGCCGCATGAATCCGCATGATCGTTTGAGGATCGTTTTAGCTGAGGCCCGCCAGGAATGGCGGGCTTTTGCTTATGTCATGCAGGCGCATGAAAACCGCTACATAAAGCGGGCAGGCGTGGCGGGGCTACGAGCGCGCGCTGATACTAATCACGAGTGAATTTTCTCAGAATTGATATAATTTTGTTGCTACGAGCGTTTTTGATGGTAACTTAACTTTTATGTATTGATTTTATTGAATTTTACACTGAGAAGAAGGATTTGTTTTATGGCTGAACTATTACCTCAAACGACTTCTATACAAACCATTTATTCTTGGTTTACGGAAGGTAAGATTTTTGTTAATAGACGTTATCAAAGAAAATTAGTTTGGACTGCATTAGAAAAACAAAAATTAATTGAGTCCATACAAAAGAAATACCCAATCCCAGCAGTTCTTCTTGCCGAAAGGGAAAATGACCTTGGCACATATGAAATAATAGATGGTCTACAAAGGTTGCATGCAATAATGTCTTTCATCGAGACAGGATATGAATCACTCGATGGGAAACGCTTTAATCTTGAAGCTTTTCCGACCGCGAAAAACCGGGCTGACGAAGGTAAATTTACAGCAGTAAAAACTGATAATATGTTAAGTCAGCGCGAAGTTACTCAGTTATTGGATTATTCGCTAGCTATGTCTATTATGCGCAATGCAACTGAGAACGAAATTAACGATGTTTTTGATAGAATTAATACATATGGTCATAGGCTTAGCGATCAAGAAAGACGCCAGGCGGGTATACAAAATAAATTTTCAAACATGGTTAGGGATATAGCGTGTTCTCTTAGAGGTGATGTGTCTGACGATATATTGCTTTTAGAGAAAATGCCATCTATTAGTATAGATTTACCGCTAACAAAACATGGTTATCAAGTTCAATCAGAAGATGTTTTTTGGGTAAAGCATGGAATCTTACGTTCAACAGACCTTCGTGACAGTATGGATGAGCAGTGCATTGCAGATATAGCAGCATGTATTGTTGGTGGTAAATTAATTGACCGTTCCAAAGATGCACTTGATCAAATTTATAATAATGAAGAAAATGAATATGGTCGTATCGGGTCTGCTATTAATGTTTATGGTGAAGATAAATTCGCAGAGGAGTTTAAGTTTTGCATTCAAGAAATAACAAAGGTTTGTAATAGTGATGGAGAAGTTAAGCTCAGGGATTTAATTTTTACAAAACGTACTACAAATGCCTTCCCAGCTATATTTGCTGTGCTATTTATTGCATTTCACGAACTACTTATTAAAGAAAATAAAAAGATAAATAACTATAAAGGTGTTAGGGATAATCTTAATAACGTAGTCACTCGTTTGGATACGAAAAGGTCTGCTACTGGCGGGGATGAAAGGAGGAAGAATATTAATTCTATTATTGGATTAATTAAAGATAATTTTATCGATAATACTGATAGTAGTCATATATATAACTCTCATAATACTATTGATATAGAAGATATTTTGCGAAGATCTGAAATCGAACTTGCAAACTATGAACTGAAACAGGGTTTGTTAATGCTAGGTGGGAATCGAGATCTTGATAATAGTATTCATGATAAAATATTCTCAACAATATGTGCCATTGCTAATATTGGAAAGGGTAATAAAAATGGCGTGATTGGTAAGTTATTGATTGGTGTGACAGATAAGTCAAGTGATACAAGTAGAGTAAAAGAGCTTGATGATATCGATGCACACGTTGTTGGTGAGCGAAGTGTTGTTGGCGTAAAAAGAGAGGCTGCAAGGCTTGGCATATCAATGGAGGAGTATTACAGGCGTTTCTGTGATGAATTAAAAAAATCGACTTTAAGCGAACCTCTAAAGTCACAAGTTGTGAGTTTAATAGACTATAATGATTTTTATGGATATGGTGTAATAGTTATTACAGTTCCACTTCTAACAAATTATTCTAGTTATAATGGGGATATTTATTATCGTTCTGGTGATAATACAAAAAAAGCTACTGTTATAGAA